>NZ_DAMACX010000023.1:40260-43406 GCF_031998825.1 Pseudescherichia sp. | reverse complement strand
AGCCAGCGGCGGCAGAGCGGTACGATAGCCAGCAGCAGCACCATCACGATAGCCGAACGCACCACCTGCTCGCCGGTGGCGTTATAGGTTGAGCCGGAGATCCAGGTAAGGATCTGCGCCATACGCGGATCGCCGCTGGCCTGCAACATCATCAGCAGCATGGTGAAGGCGGTGCTGAGCGCCATCCCGGCCAGCAGCATCCGGTGCGGAGAGAAACCGCCCCGCCCTGCCGCGATCAGGATAATCAGCAGAGTGACCGCCGCCCCGAGGCTCCCGGCCGGCAGCAGCCAGCCAAAGGCGTTCCCCGGCACAAAGAAGAGCATCAGCACGATGCCAAAGGCCGCGCCGGAGCTGATCCCTAACACTTCCGGGCTGGCCATCGGATTGCCGGCCAGCCGCTGAATAAAGCAGCCCGCCACCGCCAGCATCACGCCCGCTACCAGCGCCGCCATGATGCGCGGCCAGCGCCACTGCGCCAGCGCGTCCAGCATTTCACCGCTGGCCCAGTGCCAGCCCTGAGCATCGCGGCCCAGCGCCAGGGCAGCCATCGTTGCCAGCAGCAGAACCACAATCCCACCCAGCGCCCAGCGCGGCAGGTGCTGCCGCTCGTTGGGAACATTGTCCCCGGCGTTCATCTCCGGGGCGCTCATGCTCTTCAGGCGCGGCAGCAGCCACAGCAGCAGCGGCGCGCCAATCAGGGCCGTCACCGAGCCGGTAGAGACTTCCATCCAGACGCGGGTCAACCAGAGGATCACCTGATCCGAAAGCCAGAGGATCAGCGCCCCGATCAGCGGAGCCAGCAGCAGACGGGAGAGCAGCCGACGCGCTCCCAGCATCTTCGCCAGCAGCGGCGCAAACAGGCCGATAAAGCCGATGATCCCCACCGCGTTAACCAGCAGCGCGCTAAGGACAATCGCCAGCAGCAGCGCCCCCAGCCGGGCCAGCGACAGCGCCAGGCCCAGGTTACGCGCCACGCCGTCATCCAGCCCCATCAGGGTCAGCGGGCGCAGCAGCAGCAGAGTTAGCATCGCCCCGCCCAGCAGCTGCGGCCAGAGACGCTCTACCCCGCTCCAGTCGGTCTGGGTCAGGGTGCCGGTGCTCCACATAAACATGCTTTGCAGCTGCTCGTGATGGAACAGCACCAGCAGCTGGTTCACCGCCCCGCAGTAAAGGCTCACCACCAGTCCAGCGAGGATCAGCGTCACCGGCGAAAGACGTTTACCCCAGGCGACGCCAAAGACCAGCGCCCCTACGGCGCAGGCGCCAATCAGGGCGGCAAACTGCGAGGCCGCCACGCCGGGGATCGCCCACAGGGTGGTGACGGTAATACCCAGCTGCGCGCCGGTCGAGACGCCCAGGGTGGTCGGCTCCGCCAGCGGGTTACGTAGCACCTGCTGGAACAGCACGCCCACCAGTCCCAGTCCGGCTCCCACCAGCAGGGAGATTGCCAGCCGGGGCAGCAGGCTGTAGTGGAAAATCATTTGGCTGATGGCATCCACGTCCGGGTGCCAGATCGCCTGCGACCACTGATCACGCGGCAGCGCCTGAGAGAGGTTTCCCCAGGTCAGCCAGGCGGCGGCGATAAACAGGATCAGCAGTAACAGGGCGGGAAGCGGTGCGATACGCTTGCTCATGCTTTCCCTCCCAGGGCGTTATCCAGAACGCGGACAAAGTGCATCACCGACAGCGTCGCCCCGTAGAACCAGACCGCCGGCACGCGCTGGAAGCGGCCCGCCCGGACAAAGGGCATCGCCTGCCACAGCGGGGTTGCCATCAGGCGCTGCATATCCTGCTCGTTACCATGATCGAAGCAGATTACGTCCGCATCCTTATAGACCGCCAGGCGGTCAATGCTCACCGTGGTGCTGCCCCAGAAGGTCGTCTCCCCCTGCCAGGCGTTGCGAATGCCAAACTCATCCAGCGTCTCCTGGAACAGGCAGTTTGAGGCAAAGACCAGCATATGCTGAGCATCAAGCAGGGTGACCATCAGCAGCGGCCTGTCGCCGCGCCGGGCAAAGCGCGGCTTCATGGCGGCGATAAAGGCATCAAAATGGTCGAGGTGCGTGCGGGCGGCGGACTCGAGGTTGAGCAGCTGGGCCATCTCATTCATCGAGTTGCGCGCCATCGTCAGCGGCTTTTTGCCGTCGCTAAAGTTAAAGCCCCGGCCAGGAGCAATTCGCGCCAGCACTTCCGCCGAGGGGCCGTAGCCTGCCGACCAGACCAGATACGAAGGCTGCATCTGGGTGAGGAGCTCAAGATTGGGTTCGGTCCGCAGTCCGACGTCGATTGTCGAGGCGGGCAGCTTAGGTTCGTTGACCCAGGTGTTGTAACTATTCACGTCAGCAACGCCGTAAGGGGCCACGCCCATCGCCAGCAGCAGCTCTACCGGCAGCCACTCCAGCGCCACGATGCGGTTGATATCGAGGGCCGCCGCCCGCGCGGTTCCCGCCTGCCACAGCAGCGGCGAGAGGGCCATTGCGGTCAGCAGACGACGACGACTAATCATAGGTAAGCCCGCCATCAGTAGACAAAGCTCACCGGTGCCGCCCCTGCCGGGTGGGGCAGAATGCCCATCGGGATACCGTAGATCTGCTCCAGGGTCTGGGCCTGCATCAGCGACTCCGGCGTTCCTTCTGCAATTTTCTCTCCGCCGCGCAGCGCCACCAGATAGTCGCAGTAGCGTGCCGCCATATTGATATCGTGCAG
Source organism: Pseudescherichia sp. (assembly GCF_031998825.1). Taxonomy (GTDB): domain Bacteria; phylum Pseudomonadota; class Gammaproteobacteria; order Enterobacterales; family Enterobacteriaceae; genus Pseudescherichia. The sequence goes on along the minus strand of NZ_DAMACX010000023.1, from coordinate 40,700 downwards.
AACGGCGATCACCGTTAGCCCACGCTGCTGGCTCAGGCGATGGATCAGCGCCAGGACGTCGACCTGATGGGCAATATCCAGCGCCGAGGTCGGCTCATCCAGCAGCAGGCAGCGGCTGTCCTGCGCTACCAGCATGGCGATCCACGCCCGCTGCCGCTCGCCGCCGGAGAGGCTATCCACCAGCCGGTGCGCCAGCGGTTTCAGTCCCACAAGGCCAATCGCCTCCTCCACCTTCTCCCGGTCAGCCACGCCAAAACGCCCCAGCGCCCCGTGCCACGGGTAGCGCCCAATCGCCACCAGCTCGCGCACCGTCATCCCCTCCGCCTGCGGCAGCTGCTGCGGCAGATAGGCGACCCGACGGGCAAAGGCTTTGCTGTTCCAGCTCGCCAGCGGCTGGCCGTCCAGCAGGATATCGCCCTCGGACGGTGGCTGATGACGAC
>NZ_DAMACX010000023.1:0-40250 GCF_031998825.1 Pseudescherichia sp. | reverse complement strand
ATGACGACCCAGCATCTTTAACAAGGTGGATTTACCCGAGCCGTTGTGGCCGATAAGACCGGTAACCTTGCCTGCTGGAAAGGTGAGCGACAGCGGATGCAGCAGCGTGCGCCCGGGCACATGAAAGGAGACATCAGAGAGCTGAAAGGTGGTATCGGGAAGCGTATTGTTTTCCTGCATGGGACCAACTTATCAATAAAAAGGGCACGGTAAGCCGTGCCCTGAAAAGGAGGAGATTAGAAGCGTAAGGTGGCGGTGGCGACAACCTGGCGATCCGCGCCCCAGAAGCAGCCATATGTCTGGAAGCAACTGGAAACATACTCACGATCAAGCAGATTGTTAACGTTGACGGCAACGCTAGAGCCTGCAAAGCCAAAGCGTGCCAAATCGTATTTCACCACGGCGTCCATTACCGCTGCGCTACCTACTTTAAATGTATTTGCCGGATCGCCATAGCTTGAACCAATAAAGCGGCCACCGGTTCCGAGCGTCAGGCCTGAAAGTACACCGCTGTTAAACGTGTAGTCACCCCATAAAGAGGCCATATGTTCAGGAACCTGCTCAACGCGATTGCCCTGAAGATTGGTATCTTTAGTATATTCCGCGTCGGTATAGGTATAAGAAGCTGTGACGTTGATACTGGCGCTCAGGGCCGCTTTTGCCTCCAGTTCAACACCTTGTGAACGAACCTCTCCCGACGGAACTTGTAATGTCGGGTTGTTAGGATCTGTAGTCAACGTGTTGGTTTTCGTCAGATGATATACCGCACCGGTAAGAACGATAGGCATATCTTTCGGCACGTATTTTACGCCAGCTTCGTACTGCTCGCCTTTGGATGGTGCAAAGGCAGTACGTGGAACACTATAGAGATCAAATGCGTTTGGCTCAAACGACTGACTATAGCTAATGTATGGAGTGATCCCATTATCAAACAGATAGTTCACGCCACCACGCCAGGTAAACTGATGATCGTTACGTTCAATAGAACCACCATCAGCACGAACTGTCGTACCCTGCTGAGACCAGTCATAACGGCCGCCTAGCGTAAGCACCCATTTATCCCATTCAGCCTGATCCTGAGCATAAATGCCGGTCTGTTTCGTTTCATTAAGCTGATACGGAGCGGCACTATCAAAATCAAAATCATGCAGCGTTTGCGGGTTATAGAGATCGATAGCAGGCGCAGTACCAAAAGATGCATTTATATCGTTACGCATCCGCATAAAGTCCACACCGGTCAACAGAGTGTGATCGATATCGCCGGTAGCGAATTTACTTTGCAGCTGTGTATCTACGCTAAAGTTTTGCAAGCGCTCGTTATCTACAACTGTGCCGCGGCCTAAATAGCGATCGCGAACATCAGCAGGTAATGCCTGACATGGGCCATTAAACGTATTGGTAGTACAAATCCCCGTACCGTAAACGCTGTTCTGTGAGGTTTTCATCTCAACAAAACGCAGGTTCTGCCGTACGGTAAACGTATCGTTGAAACCATGCTCGAAGCTGTAACCAACCATTTTTTGGTTGCGGGAGTAGGTGTTGTTATCTGCACCTTCATTAAAATCGGTCGACAGGCGTGAACCGTTTGGCAGTGGCTCTACCGTACCCTCTTTTGGCAACCAGCCGTAATATCCAGTTTCTGGCTCGTTCTGGAAGTAAGATAAGAAGGTGAAGTTAGTTTTTTCATCAGGACGCCAGGAGAATGACGGCGCAATGGTATAGCGTTGCTGCTCGGCATGACTTTGCTGTTCATTGCTGGAGCGAGCCAATCCCGTTAAGCGATAAGAATATTCACCGTTATCGTCTAACGCATCGCTAAAATCAAAACCAGTCTGGTAGAGGCTATTGGTCCCCATCTTGAACTGAACTTCATGCAGAGGCTCGGTCATAGGACGTTTGCTGACCATGGAAATAATCCCGCCAGGATTGCTTTTACCATAGAGAACTGATGTTGGCCCACGCATTAATTCCACGCGTTCTAACATATAGGGATCGATTGCAGCATCGTTATAGAAGTTGCCTTGCAACTTCATTCCATCAAGGTAGTTGTTCTGGCTCAAACCTACCGAGGTGAAACCACGAATGCTAACAAAATCGTATGTCGTCGAAGCCCCGCGATTGCTCACCACCACGCCTGGCGTATAACCCAGCGCCTCTTTAACTGATTTAGGCTGATGAGTTTCTATTTCCTGCCGGGTGACCACGGAGATAGACTGCGGCGTTTTCTCGATTGGGGTATCGGTTTTGGTCGCCGTCGCCGTACGCTTGGCGGCGATGGTCGGTGCCGGGCCCCAGGCACTCTCCTGCTCAGCGGCTGCGGTGGTAACGGTGATGGTATCTTCAGGGGCTGCATGTGCGGCAAAGGAGATGCTGCCTACCGCAGTGGCAACCACCACGGCAATTTTACGCAGCGAAAGGTTGACCGACTGAGCAGTTTCAGGACGCGCCATGGTGCTTCTCTCTGGATAATGGAATGATAACGTAAACGATAATTATTATTATGACCGCAGCATAATATGCCAGGCTCCGCGGAGATAGCAAGAAGTATGCGCCCCTACGAGAATTGAGGGATTAAAGAATAACCAGACGGATAACAGGGTGTTACAGAGGGGTTAAATGAGGTTAAAACGGGAGAGTGGAAGGCCGGGCAAGCGGAGCGCTGCCCGGCACTGTTTACTACGGCTTAGTTACCAAACATGTCTTTGATCCAGCCCGCTACGCCGTCGCTCTTCTCCTGCTGCTGCGGCTGTTGCTGCTGCTGCTGAGGCTGCTGTTGCGGCTGCGGTGACGACTGTTCAAACGGGTTACCGCTCTGCTGCTGTTGCTGCTGCTGGAGCAGCATCTCGCTCTGCTGGCACAGGGCATCCGGATTAGAGGTCCACACCGGCAGCGAGCGCACACCGCCGCCGCAGAGGAAGTTACCCCCCTCGTCCACGCCCATGTTGACGATATCCTCCGGCGGGGTCAGATCCAGCGGGATTGGCGACTGGTTTGCCAGATAGCGCTGGTAGATCGCCATCGCCCCGCTGGCGCCGTAGAGCTTGGTCGGCTGGTTGTTATCGCGTCCTACCCAGGTAATGGTCACCTCACGGCCGTCAATCCCGGCGAACCAGGTATCCACGTTGTTGTTGGTGGTCCCGGTTTTACCCGCCAGGTGCAGGCCCGGATACTTCGCCCCCAGCTGACGGCCGGTGCCGCGCTGGATAACCTGCTGCATGGTCCACAGGGTCATGTAGGCTGCCTGAGCAGGCACCGCACGCTCCGCCTGCGGGAAGCTCTGGTAGAGCACCGTCCCGTCTTCGGCAATCACCGAGCGCAGCGCTGAAAGCGTTGCACGGTTACCGCCGCTGGCGATGGTCTGGAACGCCTGCGCCACCTCAACCGGGGTCAGGTTCAGCGCCCCCAGCAGCATCGCCGGAACCGGATGCAGCTGATCCTTCGGCACGCCCAGCTTGGTCCAGGTATCGGTGACCGCTGGCAGACCCAGCGCCATCCCGAGGTTCACGGTCGGCACGTTCATTGAGCGGGTCAGCGCATCCGCCAGCATCACCTGGCCGCTAAAGCGGTGGTCATCGTTCTGCGGAGACCATGCCTTGCCGTTAGGCTGGGGCAGAGAGATCGGCGCATCGGCAATCCACGTGTTCAGACGATACTGGTTCGGCTGGCTTAGCGCGGTGAGATAGGTCGCCGGTTTTGCCAGCGAGCCGATGGAGCGCCGCGCCTGCATGGCACGGTTATAGCCCGCAAACTGCGGCGTCGCCCCGCCCACCATCGCGCGAACTTCGCCGCTGAAGCGGTCAACGACCACCATCGCGGTCTCCAGATCGCTCAGCTTACGCTGCTTGATCAGGGCCGGAATACCTTCCACGGCGGCTTTCTCCGCCGCGTCCTGTGCCACCGAGTCAAAGGTGGTAAAGATCTTCACGCCGGAGAGATCTTTAACTTTATCCCCCAGCTTCGCCTGCAGCTCCTGGCGCACCATCTGCATAAACGCCGGCTGCGGTGAGATCACCCCGCCGCGCTTCTGCACCCCGAGCGGCCGGGCGCTGAGCATATCGTACAGCTCCTGGTCGATAACCTTCTGCTCCTGCAGCAGGCGCAGCACCAAGTTACGCCGCTCAAGGGCCAGCTTCGGATTACGCCACGGGTTGTAGATGGAAGCGCCTTTCACCATGCCCACCAGCAGCGCCTGCTGGTCGAGGCTCAGCTCCTCCACCGGACGGCCAAAGTAGTAGAGGCTCGCCAGCGGGAAGCCGCGGATTTCGTTATCGCCGCTCTGACCGAGGTAGACCTCGTTCATATAGAGCTCAAGAATACGATCCTTGCTGTAGCGCGCATCAACGATCAGCGCCATATAGGCTTCGTTCGCCTTACGCCAGTAGGAGCGCTCGCTGGAGAGGAACAGGTTCTTCACCAGCTGCTGGGTCAGGGTACTCGCCCCCTGCACCGTGCGTCCCGCCGTCAGGTTCGCCAGCACCGCACGCCCGATAGAGAAGAAGCTGATCCCGTCATGCTCATAGAAGTGACGGTCCTCGGTCGCCAGCAGGGTATCCACCAGCAGATCCGGGAAACCGTTACGCGCGACGAACAGACGCTGCTCGCCGTTTGGCGAAGAGAGCATGGTGATCAGGCGCGGATCGAGACGGAAGAAACCGAACTGGCGGTTGTTCTCCATGTTCTCGATAGTATCCAGGTGGTTATCGCTGAACGTCAGCCGGGCGCGGACCTGCCCCTCTTTACTGTCGGGGAAGTCAAACGGACGACGGATCATCTCGATGCTGTTGGCCTGCACGGTAAACTCGCCGGGACGGGTCATCGCCGTCACCTTGCGGTACTGGGTAGCCTCCAGCAGCTTCACCATCTCGTTCTTGCTGATCGGCATCTCGGGCTCGAGGTTGACCATCCGGCCATAGACCGCCGCCGGCAGCTGCCAGACTTTGCCGTCGATGCGGCTGCGGATCTTCTGATCGAGATAGAGACCGTAAATGGCAAACAGCACCACCAGAACGATAAAGATCTTCAGCAGCAGCCAGAACCAGCCGCGCTTGCGCTTGCCGCCTTTTCCTTTGCCACTGCCGCCGCCGTTGCCTTTACTGCGGCGCGGTGCGGGTGCATCATCTTCATACTCATCGTCGATCTCTTCATCTCTGAGACGACGTCGGCTTACCTTCTCTTTTACCGGACGTGCAGGTCTGCCTTTACGTCCAATAGGTTCGCGGTCATTCCCCGCCATGCTTACTCTCCGCTACATTATTCAGGCGCAAGGGCCCGATTCTCTGTTCTTCTACCAGGGGGCAGAAGAAGAAATCTCTCAATTTAACTTTCGTTAAGCCTATGAATATTTTTTAACCCGTCTTGTCGGCGCGGTGTTAGCCGGATCGTCCGGCCAGACATGCTTCGGATAGCGTCCCTTCATCTCTTTTTGCACCTCGCGGTAAGCACCTGCCCAGAACGCGCTCAGGTCGCGCGTAATCTGTAGCGGGCGTTGCGCAGGCGAGAGCAGCTCCAGCACCAGCGGCACCCGCCCCTCGGCAATGACCGGCGTGGCGGCCTCGCCAAACATCTCCTGCATCCGCACCGCCAGCACCGGCGGATTCTCATCATGATAGCGGATCGCGATCTGGCTTCCCGTCGGCACAGTGTAATGCCCAGGCAGCGCACTATCCAGCCGTTGACGTAGCGGCCAGGTCAGTAAATGGTTGAGCGCGTGGATCAAATCCAGCGCTTTCAGTGCCCGCAGGGAGTGTACGCCTTGCATGTCGGGAAGTAACCATAGCTCAAGCGCGGCTAAAAGCGAGGCGTCATCCACCGCGGGCCACTCATATTCAGGTAGCCACTTCGCTGCACAGTGCAGGCGCAGGCGCAGCTGCTCCGCCGCCGGGGTCCAGTTCAGCACCTGTAATCCCTTATCGCGAATGCCGTTCAGCATCGCCTGGTGCAGCTCCGCCTCTGACGGCTTCGCCAGCGGCCTGACGCTCACCGTCAGCTGGCCGATCTGGCTGCGGCGCAGCGCTTTCAGCGTGCCCTGGGCGTCGTCCCACTCCACGGTATCGGCGTGGTGCACCAGCCACGGCGCGGCGGCGATAAGCGTCTCAATATTGACCGGCATCGCCTGTAAAATGCGCGCGTCCGGCTGCTGGCTACCCTGCAACAGCAGGGGCGCGATCAGCCACTCGTGGCGGCCCATGGCATCGTCCGCGTCGAGCATCGCCCCCATGCCGTTCGCCAGCTGGTAACGCCCCTCCTGCCCACGCCGACGGGCGATGCGGTCGGCAAACCCGCGCGCCAGCAGGACGGGGATAAGATCGATCTCCTCCCTGCCCTCGTCGCTGTTAAGCCGCTTCAGCAGCTGGCGGCTGCGCCGTTGCCAGTGCGGCTGGCTGCGGGAGAAGGCCACCCCAAGATCGGTACTGCCGCCACGCGGAGGCTCTTCCAGGATAGCAGCAAGCTTCGCCGCCGTTGCCGCCTCGTCACCGCTCTGGGCACTGATTAGCATAGCCGAGAGTCGCGGCGTGACGCCCAGCCTCGCCATCTTCTGCCCGCGTGCCGTCAGCTGCCGATTCTCCAGTGCCCCCAGCTGTACCAGCAGCGTCTCTGCCGCCGCCAGGTTCACCGCCGGAGGCATGTCCAGCCAGCTGAGCTGGGCCGGATCGCGACAGCCCCACTGCACCAGCTCCAGCAGCATGGCGCTGAGATCGCTTTGCAGGATCTCCGGCTCGCTCTGGGCCGCCGCCCGCTCCGCCTGCTCCTTTGCCAGCAGATGCAGGCAGATGCCTGGTTCCAGCCGTCCGGCGCGTCCGGCACGCTGGGTCATCGAGGCCTGGCTCACCCGCTGGGTCACCAGCCGCGTCAGCCCGGTGCGGGCGTCGAAGCGGGCCACCCGCTCCTGGGCGCTGTCGACCACCAGCCGGATCCCCTCGATAGTTAAGCTGGTCTCGGCAATGTTGGTCGCCAGCACTACTTTACGAACTCCCTCTGGCGCGGGCAGGATCGCCTTACGCTGCTCGTTCAGAGGCAGCGCGCCGTAGAGCGGACAGAGCAGCACGTCGCTGCCGACGCGCTGGGCCAGCTGCTCCTGCACGCGCTGGATCTCGCCGACGCCGGGCAGAAACAGCAGCAGCGAGCCGCGCTCGGCCCGCAGCAGTTCGGTGGTTGCCATTGCCACGGCCTCGTCAAAGCGGATGTGGCTGGCTAAAGGCTGATAACGACGGTCAACAGGGAACGCGCGCCCCTCAGAGGCGATAACCGGCGCGTCCGGCAGAAGACGCTGGAGACGGTCGTTATCCAGGGTCGCCGACATGATGAGGAGTTTCAGATCGTCGCGCAGCCCCTGCTGCACGTCCAGCAGCAGCGCCAGGGCCAGATCGGCCTCTAGGCTGCGCTCGTGGAATTCATCAAGGATCACCAGCCCAACGCCGGCCAGCTCGGGATCGCGCTGGATCATGCGGGTCAGGATCCCCTCGGTGACCACCTCCAGGCGCGTTGTTGCGCCAACGCAGGTCTCACCGCGCATCCGGTAGCCCACCGTCTCGCCGGGCTTCTCATCTAATAGCTCCGCCAGCCGCTGAGCGACGTTGCGCGCTGCCAGACGGCGCGGCTCCAGCAGCAGAATGCGCCCGGCAATCTTGCCCTCGGCAAGAATTTGCAGCGGTAGCCAGGTCGATTTCCCCGCGCCGGTAGGGGCGTTGAGCAGGACCTGTGGCGCATGGGAGAGCGCAGAGAGCAGTTCAGGCAGTACGGCAGCGACGGGCAGAGAGGACACGCATGGCTCCAGGGGGTTAACTTTCATTTCAACGGCGAGCATTGTAGCATCGCCGTAAATCATTACCGAGTATCGCTTATGTCTGAGCCAAAAAGGCTGTTCTTCGCCGTTGCGCTGCCCGGCGAGATCCAGCAGCAGATTATCCACTGGCGGGCGGCCCACTTTGCCCCGGAGGCCGGACGTCCCATCGAGGCGGCGAATCTTCACGTGACGCTGGCGTTTCTCGGCGATGTCGGCGAGGAGAAGCAGCGCGCCCTGAGCCAGCTAGCCGGACGCATCCGCCAGCCCGGCTTTACCCTGACCCTCGACGACGCCGGGCAGTGGCTACGCTCGCGGGTCGTCTGGCTGGGCACCCGCCAGCCGCCGCGGGGCCTGTTGCAGCTGGCCAACCTGCTGCGCGCTCAGGCCGCCCGCAGCGGTTGCTACCAAAGTCCGCAGCCGTTTCATCCCCACGTCACGCTGCTGCGCAACGCCAGCCACGCGGTGGCTATTCCGCCGCCGGGCTTTAGCTGGTCCTTTCCCGTTAACGAATTTGTGCTGTATGAGTCGCAGTTTTCCCGAGGGCGCACGCGTTACACGCCGCTGGAGAGCTGGCGACTCGCTGAATAAGAGGTTCTGATGCAGTTCTCCCCCCCATTACAGCCCGCCACCCTGGTGCAGCGTTACAAGCGTTTTCTGGCAGATGTCATTACCCCGGACGGCACGGCCCTGACGCTGCACTGCCCCAATACCGGGGCGATGACCGGCTGCGCTACCCCCGGCGACACCGTCTGGTACTCCACCTCGGAGAGCGCGAAGCGTAAGTATCCGCACACCTGGGAGATCACCCAGACGCAAAATGGCACGTTTATCTGCGTCAATACATTGCGGGCCAACACCCTGGCTAAAGAGGCGATTCTCTCCGGCGTCATCCCTGAGTTACACGGCTATAGCGTGCTGAAAAGTGAAGTAAAATACGGCGCTGAAAATAGCAGAATAGACCTTATGTTGCAGGCGGAGGGACGCCGCAACTGCTATATTGAAGTGAAATCGGTCACGCTTGCCGACAAGGGATACGGCTTTTTTCCCGATACAGTGACTCTTCGCGGGCAGAAACATCTGCGGGAGTTAATGAGCGTGGCGGCCAGTGGGGATCGCGCGGTGATGCTGTTTACCGTGCTGCACTCAGCCATTGAACGTTTTTCACCGGCGCGCCATATAGATGCAAAATACGCACAGCTTTTAGAAGAAGCGCAGCGGCAGGGGGTAGAAATTCTGGTTTACAAAGCGGAACTTTCTGCCGAAGAGATGAGTCTTAGATCGCCCTTACCTTATGAAAGCTAAGGATCGGCGACCAGCCAGATAGCATTCTGGTCTACGTGCGCAAATACGCTTTTCCTCACAGGGTTGTCAAGTGTTACGTTTAGATAATTGCTATCCGGAAAAGCATCTGCTATTTATAGCGGCCTGATTTTTCCCCCGAACACGGGGATCGATAGTGCGTGTTAAGGAGAAGCAACATGCAAGAAGGGCAAAACCGTAAAACATCGTCCCTGAGTATTCTCGCCATTGCTGGCGTGGAGCCTTATCAGGAGAAGCCGGGCGAAGAGTATATGAACGAAGCCCAGCTGGCGCACTTCAAGCGTATTCTTGAAGCGTGGCGTAATCAACTCAGGGATGAAGTCGATCGCACCGTCACACATATGCAGGATGAAGCTGCTAACTTCCCGGATCCGGTTGACAGAGCCGCCCAGGAAGAGGAGTTCAGCCTCGAACTGCGTAACCGTGACCGCGAGCGTAAACTGATTAAAAAGATCGAGAAGACGCTGAAGAAAGTAGAAGACGAAGACTTTGGCTTCTGCGAATCCTGCGGTGTTGAAATTGGCATTCGTCGTCTGGAAGCACGTCCGACAGCCGACCTGTGCATTGACTGCAAAACACTGGCTGAAATCCGCGAAAAACAGATGGCGGGCTAAGCCCGGCGTTTTCGCACCGTTCCCTGTGGCGGGAGTCTCTCCCGCCCTGTTATCTCTCGCCTGTCGACATGCCAGAATCACACTATATTGGGCGCTTTGCGCCATCGCCTTCCGGTGAACTCCATTTTGGTTCGCTGATAGCCGCCCTTGGCAGCTATCTCCAGGCCCGCGCCCAACGCGGGACGTGGCGGGTACGCATTGAAGATATCGATCCGCCTCGGGAAGTCCCTGGCGCAGCCGACACTATTCTGCGCCAGCTCGACCACTACGGCCTGCACTGGGACGGCGAGGTGCTCTGGCAGTCTCAGCGCCATGCGGCCTACCGCGAGGCGCTGGCTGATTTGCGCCAGCGCGGGCTGAGCTACTACTGCACCTGCACGCGGGCGCGTATTCAGAGCATTGGCGGGGTGTATGACGGCCACTGTCGCCTGCGCCATAACGGTCCGGATAACGCCGCGCTGCGTCTGTGGCAGCACCAGCCGGTGCTGCATTTTCACGACAGGCTACGGGGCGACCTCTACGCCGACGAGGCGCTGGCGCGAGAGGATTTTATTATCCACCGTCGGGATGGCCTGTTTGCCTATAACCTGGCCGTGGTGGTGGACGATCATTTTCAGGGTATCACGGAGATCGTACGCGGCGCGGATCTTATCGCCCCTACGGTGCGGCAGATTTCGCTCTACCAGCAGCTTGGCTGGCAGCCGCCTGGCTATATTCATCTGCCGCTGGCCCTGAACAGCGACGGTAACAAGCTTTCCAAGCAGAACCACGCCCCGCCATTGCCGGAGGGCGATCCGCGGCCGGTGCTGATCCGCGCTTTACAATTTTTAAATCAGGATGTAACAAGTAACTGGCAGGATTTGCCCACCGCGGCCCTGCTACAGCATGCGGTAGAGAAGTGGGATCTGTCCCGAGTCCCTGAGACAGCGCAGATCAATCCGGCATTCCTAAATGCCCCACTCTGAGCTATGATTAGCCGCAATTTTTTTGTCGTAAAGACTGACACAACCGAGGTGCACTATTTTTACCCGAGTCGCTAATTTTTGCCGCAAGGTGTTAAGCCGCGAGGAAAGCATGGCCGAGGAGGTCATTGCCGAGCCGCGTATGACGGTAATTCCGCGCGAGCAGCACACTATTTCCCGCAAAGATATCAGTGAAAATGCCCTCAAGGTGCTGTACCGTCTGAACAAAGCGGGCTACGAAGCCTACCTTGTAGGCGGCGGCGTCCGCGATCTGCTGTTAGGCAAAAAACCGAAAGATTTCGACGTGACGACCAACGCCACGCCGGACCAGGTGCGCAAGCTGTTCCGCAACTGCCGCCTGGTAGGCCGCCGTTTCCGTCTCGCTCACGTGATGTTTGGTCCGGAGATCATCGAGGTTGCCACCTTCCGTGGTCACCATGAGGATCAGCCCGCCGACCGCACCACCTCCCAGCGCGGCCAGAACGGCATGCTGCTGCGTGACAACATCTTCGGTTCGATTGAAGACGACGCCCAGCGCCGCGACTTCACCATCAACAGCCTCTACTACAGCGTCGCCGACTTTTCGGTGCGCGACTACGTTGGTGGGATGCAGGATCTTGAAGAGGGTGTTATCCGCCTGATCGGCAACCCGGAGACCCGCTATCGGGAAGATCCGGTGCGGATGCTGCGCGCGGTGCGCTTTGCTGCCAAGCTGCATATGCGTATCAGCCCGGAGACCGCCGAGCCCATCGCCCGTCTCGCGACGCTGATCAACGACGTGCCGCCGGCACGCCTGTTTGAGGAGTCGCTGAAGCTGCTGCAGGCCGGTAACGGTCTGGACACCTATCAGCTGCTGCGCGAGTACAGCCTGTTCCAGCCGCTGTTCCCGACCATCACGCGCTACTTCACCGAAAAGGGTGATTCGTCGATGGAGCGGATCATCAACCTGGTGCTGAAGAACACGGACACCCGCATTCAGAACGATATGCGCGTCAACCCGGCGTTCCTGTTTGCCGCCATGCTCTGGTATCCGCAGCTGGAGACCGCGCAGAAGATTGCCCAGGAGAGCGGCCTGACCTATCACGACGCCTTCGCGCTGGCGATGAACGACGTGCTGGACGAAGCCTGCCGTACGCTGGCGATCCCGAAACGGATCACCACCCTCGTGCGCGATATCTGGCAGCTGCAGCTGCGCATGTCTCGCCGCCAGGGTAAACGTGCCTGGAAGCTGATGGAGCATCCGAAGTTCCGCGCTGCCTACGATCTGCTCGCCCTGCGGGCCGAGGTCGAGGGCAACCACGAGCTGCAAAAACTGGTGCAGTGGTGGGGCGAGTTCCAGGTGGCCGCGCCGCCTGCGCAGAAGGGCATGCTTGACGTGCTGGATGATGAGCCGGATACCCGCCGTCGCCATCGCCGCCCGCGTAAGCGTACCCCGCGCCGCGAAGGCAGTGCATGACGCGGGTCTATATCGCCCTTGGCAGCAACCTGGCGTCGCCCCTGACCCAGGTTAATGCGGCAATCGCGGCGCTGGGTACCCTCCCGGACAGCCGGATTGTCGCCGTCTCCAGCTTCTACCGCACGCCGCCGCTGGGCCCGCAGGATCAGCCCGACTATCTCAACGCCGCCGTGGCGCTGGAGACCTCGCTGGCGCCTGAAGCCCTGCTGGATCACACCCAGCGTATCGAGCTGGACCAGGGCCGGGTGCGCAAAGCAGAGCGCTGGGGGCCGCGCACGCTGGATCTCGACATCATGCTGTTTGGCGATGAGACGATTGCCACGCCGCGCCTCACCGTGCCCCACTACGATATGAAAAACCGCGGCTTTATGCTCTGGCCGCTGTTTGAGATCGCGCCCGCGCTGCGCTTCCCTGACGGCGAAACGCTCGCCAGCGTGCTTGAGCACCTTGGCGCAGCGAAACCGGCGGGCTGGTAATACCACTCCGCCCCTCAAACCTGCCGAAAATCATTGTCCCCCCTGACGTTACTGATAAAATGCCGGAAAGTTGAAGGCTCCATCAGGAAACGCTATGAAACCAACCACCCTCTCCTGGCTGCAAAAGTGCAAGCAGGAAAAGAAACGCTTCGCCACCATTACCGCCTATGACTACAGCTTCGCTAAGCTGTTTGCCGAAGAGGGCATTAACGTCATGCTGGTCGGCGATTCGTTAGGGATGACGGTCCAGGGCCATGACTCCACCCTGCCGGTGACGGTCGCGGATATCGCCTACCACACCCAGAGCGTGCGCCGCGGCGCGCCGAACTGTCTGCTGCTCGCCGACCTGCCGTTTATGGCCTACGCCACCCCTGACCAGGCTTTTGCTAACGCCGCCACGGTGATGCGTGCCGGGGCCAACATGGTTAAAATCGAGGGCGGCCGCTGGCTGGCCGAAACGGTTAACATGCTGACCGAGCGCGCCGTGCCGGTGTGCGGCCACCTGGGGCTAACCCCGCAGTCGGTCAACGTCTTTGGCGGCTATAAGGTGCAGGGGCGCGGCGACGCGGCCCAGACGCTGTTTGATGATGCTCTGGCATTAGAGGCGGCTGGCGCACAGCTGCTGGTGCTGGAGTGCGTGCCGGTTGCGCTGGCGAAGCGCATTACCGAAGCGCTGACCATTCCGGTGATTGGCATCGGCGCGGGTAACGTCACCGACGGCCAGATCCTGGTGATGCACGATGCGTTTGGCATCACCGGCGGCCATATTCCTAAATTTGCGAAGAATTTCCTGGCCGACACGGGCGACATGCGCGCCGCTGTGCGCCAGTACGTGAGCGAAGTCGAAGCGGGGACCTACCCCGGCGAAGAGCACAGTTTTCACTAAGGAGCCTACGCGTGTTGATTATTGAAACCCTGCCGCTGCTGCGCCAGCATATCCGTCGGCTGCGTCGTGAGGGCCAGCGCATTGCGCTGGTGCCGACCATGGGCAACCTGCACGATGGCCATATGCAGCTGGTTGACGAAGCGAAAACCCATGCCGATGTGGTGGTGGTGAGCATCTTTGTTAATCCAATGCAGTTTGACCGCCCTGACGATCTGCAGCGCTACCCGCGCACCCTGCAGGAAGATTGCGAGAAGCTGAACAAGCGCAAGGTAGATTTTGTCTTTGCCCCTGCCGCTGACCAGGTCTATCCCCAGGGCACCGGCGAGCAGACCTTTGTTGACGTCCCAGGCCTCTCTACCATGCTGGAGGGTGCCAGCCGTCCGGGTCATTTCCGCGGTGTAGCGACCATCGTCAGCAAGCTGTTTAACCTCGTCCAGCCGGACGTCGCCTGCTTTGGTGAAAAAGACTTCCAGCAGCTGGCGGTGATCCGCAAGATGGTGGCCGACATGGGCTACGACATCGACATCGTTGGTGTGCCAACGGTGCGCGCCAAAGACGGTCTGGCCCTCAGCTCGCGCAACGGCTACCTCACGGCAGAGCAGCGTAAAATCGCCCCGGCCCTGAGCAGAGAGATGAACGCCCTGGCGGCGAAGCTGCGGGCGGGAAATCGCCAGCTGGAAGAGATGATTGCCGAGGCCGGACAGGCCCTGGATGAAGCCGGTTTTCGCACCGATGAGATCCAGATTCGCGATGCCGACACGCTGCAAGAGCTTACCGATGCCAGCCAACGGGCAGTGATCCTGATGGCGGCATGGCTTGGCCAGGCGCGCCTTATCGACAACGTGACGGTAGAGTTAACCCCGCCGCCAGCGGGTTGATGCGACGACAATTACTCCCGGCGGCGCAGGCGGCCGGGCCAACACAAGCACAAAGGTAGACGTTATGATCCGCACTATGCTGCAAGGTAAGCTCCACCGCGTCAAAGTCACGCAGGCAGACCTGCACTATGAAGGCTCCTGCGCTATTGACCAGGATTTCCTTGAGGCCGCTGGTATTCTGGAATACGAAGCCATCGATATTTACAACGTGACCAACGGCAAGCGCTTCTCCACCTATGCGATTGCCGGCGAGCGCGGCTCGAAAATCATCTCGGTCAACGGCGCGGCGGCCCACTGCGCCGATGTCGGCGACATCCTGATCATCGCCACCTACGTGACGATGCCGGACGAGCAGGCCCGCAGCTGGCAGCCGAAGGTCGCCTATTTTGACGGTGATAATGAGATGTCCCGCAAAGCAAAAGCGGTGCCGGTGCAGGTTGCCTGATAACTGTGCCTGATAACTGTGCCTGATAACTACGGCTGGTTGCCGACCAGCCGTGCCATCTCCTCTAGCGAATCCGTTCTTAAGATATAGAGACGTTTCAGTAAGAACGGATTATCCCCCGGCTTTACCTTCCCCTTTACCGTCGTTACCGCCATATGAAAACCAGCATCCCTCGCGGCCTCGATTGCTTTCGCGTCATAGCCACCGAAGGGGTATGAGAGATAGTCCACGTGCGGATTAAACTGCGACAGCGCCCGGCGCGAGTGAGCAAAATCGAACTCAATAATGTGGTAGCTGCGGCTGAGCAGAATGGGATGATGGGTGGCATCAACCCGATGCAGAAAATGGGTGTGCGACTGGATATCAAACACGTCCTGAATGCCACGAAGCTCAGAGATGCTCATAAACTGTAGCGATGTCGGATCCCAGCGCTGCGGATAAGCCTTAATGCGCGACGAGATGGTGAACGACGTCGCCTTGAAGCCGTACTGCTTGAGGATAGGATGCGCATAGCGGCTGATTGACTTCAGCCCGTCGTCAAAGGTAATCACCACCGCCCGGGCCGGAAGGTTGAGCCGGTTCTTCAGGTAGCCCTCCAGCTGATACATCGTCAGGGTGGTATAGCCCCTGTCCCGCAGCCAGGTCATCTGGTTGCTGAAGGCCCGCACCGAGGTGGTGGTAGAGGTGTGACGAAAACGGGTGTTCTCCTCATCGCGCAGGATGTGGTGGTACGTCAGCACCGGAATGCCGTGATCCTCCTGCGCATCCAGGCTGCTGATGTAGGCCAGCCGGTCGCCAATGCGGATCTGAAACCAGGTCTGATTCAGCCCATCCCGCAGCTTGCCAACGATGGGGTAGCGCAGGTTCTCCGCCAGCATGCCGAAGGGGGCGCTGCGAACGTTAGGCCCGCTGTAGAGCGGCGTGGCTTTCCAGGTTATCAGGTTCTGGTTGCTCAGCGGCTTGTTGAGATCCCCCAGCCGATCCTGCACCCGTTTTTTCCCGCGCACCGGCTCCAGATGGCCCTTGTCGATGAAAGCGCGGCCAAAGCCGAAGCGAAAGGCGCTGTAGTCCCCTTCCCCACTCATCACCGCAATAATCTGCCCCGCCTGTACATAGCCGACGTTGATCACTCGATCGCCAATCTGCGCCCAGATGGCCGCGGCCTCGGTGGTCTGCATATAGCGCGCTGGGGAGTCCTGATCCAGCAGGCGGGCGGAGGCGGCGCTGCTCCATGCCAGGAGCAGCGCCAACAGGAGACGCATGAGCATTGGAATTAGCTACGCAGGCCACGTCCACGCTGGATCAGATACCAGCAGAGCAGGTAGAACGCGACGATAAACACCGCCAGCACGCCAATAGTCATCACCAGCGGCACGTCGATAATGCCGAGGAAGCCGAAGCGGAAGCCGCTGATCATGTAGACGATCGGGTTGAGGTGCGACAGCCCCTGCCAGAACGGCGGCAGCAGGGTCAGAGAGTAGAACACCCCGCCGAGGTAGGTCAGCGGCGTCAGCACGAAGGTCGGGATCAGGCTGATATCGTCAAAGGTCTTGGCGAATACGGCGTTCAGCAGGCCCGCCAGCGAGAAGAGGATCGCCGTCAGCAGCAGGGTCAGGCCGACAAACAGCCATGAATGCACCTGGAACGGCACGAAGAAGAGCGACACCGCCGTAACCAGCACGCCAACGCACAGCCCGCGCGCCACGCCGCCGCCGACGTAGCCGGCAATGATCACATGGGTCGGCACCGGGGCCACCAGCAGCTCTTCAATGTTACGCTGGAACTTGGCGCTGAAGAACGACGAGGCCACGTTGGCATAGGCGTTAGTGATCACCGCCATCATGATCAGGCCGGGAACGATAAACTGCATGTAGGTGAAGCCGTGCATCTCCCCAATTCGCGACCCGATCAAATTGCCGAAGATGATGAAGTAGAGGGTCATAGTGATCACTGGCGGAACCAGAGTCTGGATCCAGATGCGCATAAAGCGCTGGATCTCTTTGTGCCAGATACTCTTTAGCGCGACCCAGTAGAGCTGCATCATGCGTGGTCTCCTTTTTTATTGTGTACCAGCGTGACAAACAGCTCTTCTAAACGGTTGGCTTTGTTACGCATGCTTAATACCTGAATGCCTTGGGCGCTCAGCTGGCTGAATACGCTGTTAACCCCCTGCTCGCGCAGCACCTCAACCTCCAGAGTTGAGGTATCTACCAGCCGGTACTGGTAACCTTCCAGCTTCGGCAGCGGGCTTTTCGGCGCCAGATCGAGGATAAAGGTCTCAGATTTCAGCTTGGCCAGCAGCGACTTCATGGAGGTGTTTTCCACCAGCTCACCGTGCTGGATGATGCCGATGTTGCGGCAGAGCATCTCCGCCTCTTCCAGATAGTGGGTGGTAAGGATAATGGTCGTCCCCTGGGCGTTCAAATCTTTCAGGAAGCCCCACATAGAGCGGCGTAACTCAATGTCTACCCCAGCGGTTGGCTCGTCGAGGATCAGCAGCTTGGGCTCATGCATCAGCGCCCGGGCAATCATCAGACGGCGTTTCATCCCGCCGGAGAGCATCCGCGCCTTTTCGTTGCGTTTTTCCCACAGATCGAGCTGCTTCAGGTACTTTTCACTGCGGATCAGCGCATCAGCGCGCTCGACGCCGTAGTAGCCCGCCTGGTTAACGACGATCTGCTGCACGGTCTCAAAGGGGTTAAAGTTGAACTCCTGCGGCACCAGGCCAAGCTGACGTTTGGCATTTACTACGTCCTTTTGCAGGTCGTAGCCAAAGACGCTGACCCGTCCCGAGGTTTTATTTACCAGCGAACTGACGATGCCGATAGTGGTCGATTTACCCGCACCGTTGGGTCCCAGAAGCGCGTAGAAGTCACCCGCTTCTACTTTTAAATCAATGCCGCGCAGCGCCTGGACGCCGCCCGGATAGGTTTTTTTAAGCTGCTCAAGCTCCAGTGCAATGGTCATGTCGTTTCGCTTACCTTTTTTTCTGACACTCTATGTGTGGTTTAAAATTAAATGGAGTTGACCTATATTAGCTCAACGCTATTACTTGGTTACAGGTCGTTAACCGCCATGAAAGATATAGATACACTCATCAGTAACAATGCACTATGGTCAAAAATGCTGGTGGAAGAGGATCCCGGATTCTTCGAGACCCTGGCTAAGGCACAGAAGCCACGCTTCCTGTGGATCGGCTGCTCTGACAGCCGCGTTCCCGCCGAGCGTTTGACCGGCCTGGAGCCGGGCGAGCTCTTCGTTCACCGTAACGTAGCCAACCTGGTTATCCATACCGATCTGAACTGCCTGTCGGTCGTGCAGTACGCGGTGGACGTGCTGGAAGTCGAGCACATCATCATCTGCGGCCACTACGGCTGCGGCGGCGTACAGGCCGCGGTTGAGAACCCGGAGCTGGGGCTGATCAACAACTGGCTGCTGCACATTCGTGACATCTGGCTCAAGCACAACGCGCTGCTGAGCGAAATGCCGGAAGAGCGTCGCCTCGATACCCTCTGCGAGCTGAACGTGATGGAGCAGGTCTATAACCTGGGCCACTCAACCATCATGCAGTCGGCATGGAAACGTGGGCAAAATGTCACTATCCACGGCTGGGCCTACGGTATTCACGACGGCCTGCTGCGCGATCTCGACGTGACCGCAACCAGCCGCGACACCCTTGAACAGGGCTATCGCAAGGGCGTGTCCAACATCAGCCAGAAGCATATTAATCACAAATAAGCGTGCCAGAGCGGCACGCGTTTGTCAGGCCCGGTAAGGCGTAAACGCCGCCGGGCTTTTTTATGCCTGCTCTTCCAGCGGCACCACTTTGCCTACATAGGGCAGATGGCGATAGCGCTGGGCATAGTCGATGCCGTACCCCACGACAAACTCGTCCGGGATCGAGAAGCCGATAAATTCTACCGGCACCTCTACCTCGCGACGCGATGGTTTATCCAGCAGGGTACAGATCGCCAGCGACTTCGGCTCGCGCAGGCTGAGGATCTCACGCACTTTAGAGAGGGTGTTCCCGGAGTCGATAATATCTTCGACGATCAGCACATCTTTCCCGCGAATGTCTTCGTCCAGATCCTTGAGAATTTTTACGTCACGGGTGGTGGACATACCGCTGCCGTAGCTGGAGGCGGTCATAAAATCGACCTCGTGCGGGACCTGCACTTCGCGACACAGATCGGCCATAAACATAAACGAGCCGCGCAGCAGGCCCACCAGCACCATTTCGCTGCCGCTCTCCTGATAGCGTTCGGTGATTTGACGACCCAGTTCACTAATACGCGCTTTGATCTCCGCTTCCGGGATCATCACTTCAACAGTATGTTTCATATGCTAACCGTTTGATTTTGTAACCACTCACTTGATGCGGATAGTGTCTGTTCCGGCATCAATTCATTAGCGCGCCATTATATCAGCAAATGCTTTTCTTAGGGCGTGGAGTTAATAAAAGCCAAATATGTGATGACTGTCACACTTGTTAAATCCTATAATTAATTGCTATCAAAATATTAAACATTAAGAAGAGTGTCTTTCTATGGCAGAAACAAAAGCTCGGACGTCGCGCGTGCTCGTGACGTTAACAGCCCTGTTTGCAGCACTATGCGGGCTATTCCTCCTGATAGGGGGAGTCTGGCTGGTCGCCGTTGGCGGCTCCTGGTACTACCCTGTCGCCGGTCTTCTGATGCTTGGCGTCGCCTGGCTGCTGTGGCGTAGCAAGCGCGCGGCGCTTTGGCTCTATGCTGTGCTCCTGCTCGGCACCATGATCTGGGGCGTCTGGGAAGTCGGCTTTGACTTCTGGGCACTCACGCCGCGCAGCGACATCCTCGTCTTCTTTGGCATCTGGCTGGTGCTGCCGTTTGTCTGGCGTCGCCTGATCGTCCCTGCCAACGGTGCGGTCGCCGCGCTGCTGGTAGCGCTGGTGATCACCGGTGGGATGCTGACCTGGGCGGCCTTTAACGATCCGCAGGAGATCAACGGTACGCTGAGCGCTGATGCGACGCCTGCCGCACCTATTTCCCAGGTAGCAGACGCCGACTGGCCGGCCTACGGTCGTAACCAGGAGGGGCAGCGCTACTCCCCGCTGAAGCAGATTAACGCCGATAACGTGCACAATCTGAAAGAGGCCTGGGTATTCCGCACTGGCGATCTGAAGCTGCCAAACGACCCGGGTGAGATCACTAACGAAGTCACGCCGATTAAGGTTGGCGATACGCTGTTCCTCTGCACCGCGCACCAGCGTCTATTTGCCCTGGATGCCGCAACGGGTAAAGAGAAGTGGCACTTCGATCCGCAGCTGAACACCAATCCGTCGTTCCAGCACGTCACCTGCCGCGGCGTCTCTTACCATGAGGCGAACGCCACCAATGCCAGCCCGGACGTTGTGGCCAACTGCCCACGCCGTATCATTCTGCCGGTAAACGATGGCCGTCTGTTCGCCGTCAACGCCGACAACGGCAAGCTGTGCGACTCCTTTGCTAACAAAGGCATTCTGAACCTGCAGACCAACATGCCGGTCACGACGCCAGGCATGTACGAGCCGACCTCGCCGCCGATCGTTACCGATAAGGTGATTGTTATTGCCGGTGCGGTAACCGATAACTACTCTACCCGTGAGCCGTCTGGCGTTATTCGCGGCTTCGACATCAACACCGGGGCGCTGCTGTGGGCCTTCGATCCGGGCGCGAAAGATCCGAACGCTATTCCGGCGGACGAGCATCACTTCACGCCGAACTCGCCGAACTCCTGGGCACCTGCGGCCTATGATGCCAAGCTGGATCTGGTCTATCTGCCGATGGGCGTCACCACGCCAGACATCTGGGGCGGTAACCGCACACCGGAGCAGGAGCGTTATGCCAGCTCTATCGTGGCCCTGAACGCCACCACCGGTAAACTGGCGTGGAGCTATCAGACCGTACACCACGATCTGTGGGATATGGATATGCCGTCCCAGCCGACGCTGGCGGATATTACCGTTAAGGGTCAAACCGTACCGGTAATCTATGCTCCGGCGAAAACCGGTAACATCTTCGTGTTGGATCGCCGTAACGGTCAGCTGGTTGTCCCGGCGCCAGAGAAGCCGGTTCCGCAGGGCGCGGCCAAAGGTGACTACGTTACCAAAACCCAGCCGTTCTCCGATCTGAGCTTCCGTCCGAAGAAAGACCTGAGCGGGGCAGACATGTGGGGTGCCACCATGTTTGACCAGCTGGTATGCCGCGTGATCTTCCAGAACCTGCGTTATGAAGGCATCTTCACCCCGCCGTCTGAGCAGGGTACGCTGGTCTTCCCGGGTAACCTGGGGATGTTCGAATGGGGCGGTATCTCTGTCGATCCAAACCGTCAGGTGGCGATTGCCAACCCGATGGCGCTGCCGTTTGTCTCTAAGCTGATGCCACGCGGTCCGGGTAACCCGATGGAAGAGCCGGAAAATGGCCAGGGTACGGGTTCTGAATCCGGTATTCAGCCGCAGTACGGCGTGCCGTACGGTGTGACCCTGAACCCGTTCCTGTCGCCGATTGGCCTGCCGTGTAAACAGCCTGCCTGGGGTTACATCTCCGCGCTGGATCTGAAAACCAATGAAGTGGTGTGGAAAAAACGTATTGGTACTCCGCAGGATAGCCTGCCGTTCCCGATGCCGATTCCGTTACCGTTCACTACCGGTATGCCAATGCTGGGCGGCCCGATCTCTACCGCCGGTAACGTGCTGTTCATCGCGGCGACCGCAGACAACTACCTGCGCGCCTACAACATGAGCAACGGTGAGAAGCTGTGGCAGGGCCGTCTGCCAGCGGGTGGCCAGGCGACGCCGATGACCTATGAAGTGAATGGCAAGCAGTACGTTGTCATCTCTGCGGGCGGTCACGGTTCATTTGGTACCAAGATGGGCGACTATATCGTTGCCTACGCGCTGCCTGACGACGCGAAGTAATAGGTTAATGCCCGGTGGCGCTATGCTTACCGGGCCTACCTGGGCCGGATTGACGTTTCACGTTATCCGGCCTTTTTTATACCGTGAATCCCATCATCATCCCGGTATCCTCATGCTCCAGCAGATGACAGTGCGCCATATAGGCATGCTCCTTCGGGGCATCATGATCGAACTTCACCAGCACCTCGCTGCGCGCGCCGTAGACGTTTACCGTATCCTTCCAGCCCGTACGATGCGCCGCCGGCGGCTTGCCGTTCTCTGACAGAATGCGGAACTGCGTGCCGTGAATATGGAACGGGTGCTGCATCATATCCCCCT
The DNA here is from genome assembly GCF_031998825.1 of Pseudescherichia sp. Taxonomy (GTDB): domain Bacteria; phylum Pseudomonadota; class Gammaproteobacteria; order Enterobacterales; family Enterobacteriaceae; genus Pseudescherichia. The sequence goes on along the minus strand of NZ_DAMACX010000023.1, from coordinate 18,175 downwards.
CCCCTGAAATCACCCACCGCTCATACTGCCCTTTCCCGGCGGCAAACAGCGGGCTATTCATATCAAAGGCTTTGCCGTTGATGCGGTTGGCGTTATGGAAGTCGAAATCGCCGCCGTGGCCGCCGTGATCCATGTTCATATTCATGTGGTCCATCATGCCGCCGTGATGCATCCCGGTCATTGCCTTGTCGCCGTACTTATCCTTCAGGGCCTGCATGCCCATCATGTCGAGCATCGGATCCATCGACAGCCGGAAGATGCGCTGGGTTAAGCCCGTGAGATCCGGCAGTGCCGGGACGTTCACCAGGGTATCGGGCAGCGTGCCGGAGGCGGTGACCCGCAGCGGCTGGATGCGCAGTACCGGGTGCGGCTGATCAAACGGCGGCAGCGCCATCCCCATCTGGCTGACGGGTAGCGTAACCAGATCTACCGGCTTGCCGTCGCTGATATCCACCAGCACCTCAAAACGCTCCCCGGTCAGCACCGGCAGCTCCGTCAACACAATCGGCTCGGCCAGATGACCACCGTCGCTGGCGATGACGTACATCCGTCGCCGATCGCTAAGGGCAAAGTTGAGCGTGCGTGCATTGCATCCGTTAAGCAGGCGCAGACGCAGCCAGCCGCGCGGGGCCGCGTGCTGAGGATAAACCGCCCCGTTTGCCAGCAGGGTCTCACCAAACCAGCCCACCGCCGCACTCATCACATCCAGCCGGTAATCGATCTGGCCGTCGGCGGTCAGCCTCTTGTCCTGCACGATGACCGGCACGTCGTCGATGCCCCACTGCTTTGGCAGGCGCAGCATGCGGCTCTCGTTATCCTCAATCAGCACCAGCCCCGCCAGGCCCATCGCCACCTGATGGCCGGTTTTGCCATGCTGATGCGGGTGGAACCAGCAGGTGGCCGCTCGTTGAACGGGAGTAAAAATGACTTCGCGTGCGCCGCCCGCCGGGATGACCCCCTGCGGTCCGCCGTCCACCTCGCCAGGCACCTCCAGCCCGTGCCAGTGAACGGTGGTCTCCTCCCGCAGCCGGTTATTGATCTCCACCTTCACCGTCTTGCCCTGGCGCAGCTGAAGCGCAGGTCCCAGCAGGTTACCGTTATAGCCCCAGGTCGTGGCGGTTTTATCACCAAAGGTAGAGGAGCCAGCCTGCACGGTAAGCCTGATGCGATTCTGGGCGTCAGGAGTGAGCAGGTCGGGTATCGGCAGCGTAGCCTGCTGCCCCATTGCGGCTGCCCGCGCCCACGTCGGCAGCGCGCCGAGCGCCCCAAGCGCAGCGGAATATTTTAGAAAATCACGGCGTTGCATAGTCGAATCCTTATCGTCGGCAAACGGTATCCTGAGCTTAAACCCTGCCCCTGCGGCAAGGTCAAGCGAAAGGGCGATAATAAAGATCGTCGCCTTACCCACAAGTATGCTAACGTTTAATTTCCGTGATGTTTTGGTAGAAAGATTGACTGCTCCCTGACCTGAAGGGCGGGGATTCCCACTTCACGGAGCCGGACCTGAGCCGCTTTAGGCGGATCAGGATTTACAGGCTCTCCGTGGGCTAACACTGCCAGCCCGGCAGCTTTGATATTACGGGTCGCGTTAATGTCGCGATCATGATCTGCCCCGCATTCCGGGCAGTACCATTTACGCACGTTAAGAGGCATTTTTTGCAGGGTGAAGCCGCAGCAGCTACAGCGTTTTGAGGACGGGAAAAACGGGTCAATGGCGACCACGCTACGCCCTGCCCATTCGGCTTTATACTTTAGCTGGCGCATAAATTCGCCCCAGCCTGCGTCTGCTATCGCTTTCGACAGCGTCGGGTTACGGATCATGTTCTTCACTTTAAGGGATTCGACGCAAACAACCTGGTTCTCGTTAATCAGTTTGCGGGTGGCCTTGTGCAGGGCATCCAGACGGCAATCGGCAATTTTCGCGTGGAGCCGGGCAACCTTCATGCGGGCTTTGGCGCGGTTTTTTGAGCCTCTGGCCTTTTTGCTTAACCGGCGCTGGAGCAGCGCCAGACGTGCCGCGTACTTAGTGGTATGGCGGGGATTGCCGGATTTGAATCCGGTATCGGTGACGAATAAATCTTTTAAACCAACATCAATGCCGACCATTTTCGGGCTGATCGGCAGTGATACAGGTTCAAATTCGCAGAGGCACGAAACAAAGTACCGTCCGGCGGCATCTTTGCTGATAGTGACCGTAGAAGGGGTAGACGGTAGCGGGCGGCTCCAGCGCACGTCCAGGGGCGCTTTGCTCTTTGCCATGTACAGCCTGCCGTCGCGGTATTTAAAGGCGCTGGCGGTCAGTTCTGCGGCCTGTTTATGGCGCTTGCTTTTGAATGTCGGGTATCTGGCACGTCCGGCGAAGAAGTTTGAAAAGGCTGTTTGCTGGTGGCGTAGCGTCTGCTGGAGCGGTACGCAGGAAACATCATTCAGCCAGGCAAATTCCGGCTCTTTTTTCAGGGCCGTCAGTCGTGCACTGGCCTGAATGTAACCCGTTTTCTCCTGACGCTCATACCAGGCATCGGTGCGCCAGCGCAGGATTGAGTTGTAGACGAAACGCACACACCCGAACGTCTGAGCCAGTAGCTCAACCTGCTCGGGTGTTGGATAGAAGCGGTATTTATATGCGCGTTTCATGGCTTCATAGAATACGCGCAAAAATGTGAGAGGTATTGATAGTGGTCAAGCACAAAGAAGTCAGATTGTTTAGCATCCCCTTTCCTCCCCGCCCAACCGGGCGAGGTCTCCAGGGGGCAATTTGATGAAGACGTTTTTCAGAACCGTTGTGTTCACCAGCCTGCTGGCGATGTCAGCAAATAGTTATGCGCTCAGCGAGTCTGAAGCGGAGGACATGGCCGATCTTACGGCAGTTTTCGTGTTTCTGAAAAACGACTGTGGTTACCAGAATCTACCGAATGGCCAGATCCGCCGGGCGCTGGTCTTCTTTGCCCAGCAGAACCAGTGGGATCTGAGCAACTACGACACCTTTGATATGAAATCCCTCGGCGAGGACAGCTATCGCGATCTTAGCGGCATCGGCATTCCGGTTGCCAAAAAATGCAAAGCGCTGGCCCGGGACTCCCTCAGCCTGCTGGCCTACGTCAAGTAAAGTAAACCCGCCTCCCCTGCTGAAGTTATAGCCGTGCATCAGCGGCTATAGTTAGCTATGATGTTGCGCCCATTTTGTGTGGATGTTAACGAAGGAGGATGCATGGCTGATACCCGCCCGTGGCATGAAACGCTGCATGACCAGTTTGGTCAGTACTTTGCCGTTGATAACGTGCTCTATCACGAAAAGACCGATCACCAGGATCTGATCATCTTTGAAAACGCCGCCTTTGGCCGCGTCATGGCGCTGGACGGCGTTGTCCAGACCACCGAGCGTGACGAGTTTATCTATCACGAAATGATGACCCACGTTCCGCTGCTGGCTCATGGCCAGGCGAAGCACGTGCTGATCATCGGCGGCGGCGACGGCGCAATGCTGCGCGAAGTGAGCCGGCATAAAAACGTTGAAACCATCACCATGGTGGAGATCGACGAAGGGGTGGTGTCATTCTGCCGCCAGTATCTGCCGAATCACAACGCGGGCAGCTACGACGATCCGCGCTTTACGCTGGTGATTGACGACGGCGTCAACTTTGTCAACCAGACCGCGCAAACCTTTGACGTGATCATCTCCGACTGCACCGATCCGGTGGGGCCGGGTGAGAGCCTGTTTACCTCCGACTTCTACGCCGGCTGCAAGCGCTGTCTGAATCCGGGTGGGATCTTCGTTGCCCAGAACGGCGTAAGCTTCCTGCAGCAGGATGAGGCAGTAGGCAGCCACAAGAAGCTGAGCCACTACTTTAGCGACGTCAGCTTCTACCAGGCGGCGGTGCCTACCTACTACGGCGGCATCATGACTTTCGCCTGGGCGACGGACAACGAGATCCTGCGCAATCTCTCCACCGAGATTATTCAGGCCCGCTTCCACAACGCGGCCCTGACCTGCCGCTACTACAACCCGGCCATTCATACGGCATCCTTCGCCCTGCCACAATATCTGTTAGACGCGCTCTCCTCAGGAGGTGATGAAAATTGAAAAAGCTGAAACTGCATGGCTTTAACAACCTGACCAAAAGCCTGAGTTTTTGTATCTACGATATCTGTTATGCCAAAACCGCCGAAGAGCGTGACGGCTATATTGCCTATATCGACGAACTCTATAACGCCAACCGCCTGACGGAGATCCTCACCGAGACCTGCTCAATCATTGGCGCAAACATTCTCAACGTTGCCCGCCAGGACTACGAGCCGCAGGGGGCCAGCGTGACCATTCTGGTGAGCGAAGAGCCGGTCGATCCAACCCTGATTGATAAAACCGCCCACCCCGGCCCGCTGCCGGAGACGGTGGTGGCCCACCTCGATAAGAGCCACATCTGCGTGCACACCTATCCGGAGAGCCACCCTGAAGGCGGCCTGTGCACCTTCCGTGCCGACATTGAGGTCTCAACCTGCGGCGTCATCTCCCCGCTGAAGGCGCTGAACTACCTGATCCACCAGCTTGAGTCGGACATCGTCACCGTTGACTACCGCGTGCGCGGCTTTACTCGTGATATCAACGGCATGAAGCACTTTATCGACCATGAGATCAACTCTATTCAGAACTTCCTCTCTGAGGATATGAAGGCGCTGTATGACATGGTGGACGTGAACGTCTATCAGGAGAACATCTTCCATACCAAGATGATGCTGAAGGAGTTCGACCTGAAGCACTATATGTTCCACACCCGCCCGGAAGATCTTACCGCCGAAGAGCGGGAGGCCATTACCGAATCGCTGTGGAAAGAGATGCGCGAGATCTACTACGCGCGCAATATTCCCGCCGTGTAATCACGGCTGAAGCCGGAGCAGGGACGCTCCGACAATCTTTTTAAACCACGTTACTTCTGCTGAATAAATTTACGGTATGCCGTAACGACCTGGAGAAAATCCTCGACGCCGCACAGCGACAGGCTCTCTTCGTCGTAGTAGCTCATTCCCTCTTCAATCTCATCCCCGGAAAACTCCAGCTGGTTAGCGCGGATGATGACCTCTTCGCCATCCATCCAGAGCGTGTATTCATGGCCAATTCGCTGCCACTGGCGCTCGCTACCCTTGACGGTTTTTGCTGCCTGCTCCACCTCATCCAGCAGGGCCAGATTCTCTTTCACCTCTTCATTAAACCAGTGTCCGACCACCTCGTGGCCCATCGACATGCGCACTTTCACCTGGCCCGTGATGTCGCGTAAGAATTCGTAATCCATGTTTTTTTCCTCACATCCGCAATAGGGTAATTATCGCAGTCGTGGAGAAGAAAAACAGCGTAGCGGGGAGAAGGATGAGAAATAAAAGCTGACGTTACAGTCAACAACGATGTGGCTGATGCGCAAAACGCATTTGCGTAGACAGCGTATCATACGATTGCTAACCGGGAGGCTTACTTAAGAGGGAAACTTATGTCTTTTGACTACAGCGCCAGCCTTAATCCGCAAAAGGCACTGATCTGGCGCATTGTACATCGGGATAATATTCCGTGGATACTGGATAACGGGTTGCACTGCGGTAATAGTCCAGCTCAAGCAGATAACTGGGTTACTATTGGTAATCCTGAGCTTATCAGCAAACGTGCAGGGCATCTGGTGCCTGTCGGTATGGGCGGCGTATTACATGATTATGTGCCGTTCTACTTTACGCCCTTCTCTCCGATGCTCATGAATATTTATAGCGGTCGCGGTGGTATTACCCAACGCCCTAATGACGAAATTGTCATACTCGTTAGCAGCTTACATGACATAGCCGAATATGATGTGCCTTTCGTATTTACTGACAGCCACGCTTACTATAGCTGGGCCAATTACTATACAGATCTGGCCTATCTGAACGGGATCGACTGGCCTATTTTACAGACAAGGGATTTCCGCCGCGATCCGGACGATCCCGGAAAATTTGAGCGTTATCAGGCCGAAGCATTGATCTGGCAGTATTGTCCAATAACGCTTCTAAACGGCATGGTTTGTTACAGTAACGACGTCAAGTTACAATTAGAGCAATGGTTGTCACAACGTAATGTGACAATGCCCGTTTATACTCGAACTAGCTGGTATTTCCCATGATCACATTTACCCAAGGTAATTTACTGGATGCACCCGTAGATGCGCTGGTGAACACGGTCAATACTGTCGGTGTGATGGGCAAAGGTATCGCACTGATGTTTAAAGAGCGCTTTCCTGAGAATATGAAAGCCTATGCTCTCGCCTGTAAACACCAGCAGGTCATGACCGGCAAAATGTTTATTACCGAAACTAGCGAGCTGATGGGTCCACGGTGGATTGTCAACTTTCCTACTAAACAGCACTGGCGTGCCGATTCTCGCATGGAGTGGATTGAAGAGGGTTTGCAAGACTTACACCGTTTTCTGGTTACGGAAGAGGTAAAGTCCATTGCTATCCCCCCATTGGGTGCTGGCAATGGCGGACTTGCATGGGAAGAGGTGCGGATACGTATTGTATCCGCTTTCAGCGATCTTCAGGACACGGAAATCTTTATTTATGAGCCAACGGAAAAATACCAGAACATAGCGAAGAGTACCGGCGTAAAAAAGCTTACTCCCGCCAGGGCAGTAATTGCTGAATTAGTACGTCGTTATTGGGTATTGGGAATAGAGTGTAGCCTGTTAGAAATCCAGAAGCTGGCCTGGTTCCTACAGCGTGCGGCTGACCAGCATCATCTTAGTAACGAGTTAAAGTTACGATTTAAAGCGCACAACTATGGTCCATATGCACATAATCTTACCCATCTACTCAATACGCTGGATGGAACCTATCTGAAAGCAGAAAAACGCATTCCTGATAGCCAGCCCCTGGACGTTATCTGGTTTAACGATCAAGAGAAAGATTACGTTAATGCCTGGCTTAAGAGTGAGGCTAAGGAGTGGCTACCGGCGCTGGAGCAGGTTACCCGGCTAATTGATGGTTTTGAATCTCCGTTCGGTCTGGAACTGCTGGCAACCGTTGACTGGCTGCTAACCCATGATGAATGTCAGCCTACGGTAGTATCGGTAAAAGAGGCCTTACAGCGCTGGCCTGCTGGTAGACACTGGGCCAACCGCAAGCTAAGAGTATTTGATGATAGGAGTCTACAACTTGCCATTAATCGTGTAATGGAAGTGTACTTTTGAAAACAGCAAACTTTACTGGGCGGGAATAGTTAAAGGCCGGGCAAACTCGCCCGGCCTGGTCTTACTTACACGGCGGTCTGGAAGATCACGCCGTCGGCTTTTTCGGTATACTGGCCGAGCTGGTCAAAGTTCAGATAGCGATAGGTATCCACCGCCGTCTTATCGACCTGCGCCATGAAGATCTGATACTCGTCCGGGGTCGGCAGTTTACCCAGCAGTGAAGAGACCGCAGCCAGCTCCGCAGATGCCAGGAAGACGTTCGCGCCGGTGCCCAGACGGTTCGGGAAGTTACGCGTCGAGGTCGACACTACCGTTGAACCATCAGCCACGCGCGCCTGGTTACCCATGCACAGCGAGCAGCCCGGGATCTCAATACGCGCCCCGCTCTTACCGAAGACGCTGTAGTAGCCCTCTTCCGTCAGCTGGGCAGCATCCATACGGGTTGGCGGCGCGACCCACAGACGGGTCGGCAGCTGGCCTTTATGGCTGTCCAGCAGCTTACCGGCGGCGCGGAAGTGACCAATGTTGGTCATGCACGAGCCGATAAACACTTCGTCAATCTTCTCACCAGCCACGTCAGAGAGCAGACGCGCGTCATCCGGATCGTTCGGTGCGCAGAGGATCGGCTCTTTGATATCCGCCAGATCGATCTCGATCACCGCCGCATACTCGGCGTCGGCATCGGCTTCCAGCAGCTGCGGATCCGCCAGCCACTTCTCCATGCCCTGGATACGGCGCTCGATGGTACGGCGATCGCCGTAGCCTTCCGCAATCATCCACTTCAGCAGCACGATGTTAGAGGTCAGGTACTCGGTAATCGGCGCTTTATCCAGCTTGATGGTACAGCCCGCAGCAGAACGCTCGGCGGAGGCATCGGCCAGCTCAAACGCCTGCTCTACTTTCAGCTCCGGCAGACCTTCGATCTCGAGGATACGGCCAGAGAAGATGTTTTTCTTACCTTTCTTCTCTACGGTCAGCAGCCCCTGACGAATGGCGTACAGCGGAATAGCATGCACCAGGTCGCGCAGGGTAATGCCCGGCTGCATGGTGCCTTTGAAGCGCACCAGCACCGACTCCGGCATATCCAGCGGCATAACGCCGGTCGCAGCGGCAAACGCCACCAGACCCGAGCCTGCCGGGAAGGAGATCCCTACCGGGAAGCGGGTATGGGAGTCACCGCCGGTGCCGACGGTGTCCGGCAGCAGCATACGGTTCAGCCAGGAGTGGATAATGCCATCGCCCGGACGCAGGGAGACACCGCCGCGGTTCATAATGAAGTCTGGCAGCGTATGGTGCGTCATCACGTCAACCGGCTTCGGATAGGCCGCCGTGTGGCAGAAGGACTGCATCACCAGGTCCGCGGAGAAGCCGAGGCAGGCCAGATCTTTCAGTTCATCACGGGTCATCGGACCGGTGGTGTCCTGCGAGCCAACCGAGGTCATTTTCGGTTCGCAGTATTCGCCAGGGCGAACACCGGTCACGCCACAGGCGCGGCCCACCATTTTTTGCGCCAGCGAGAAGCCTTTGTTGCTGGCCTCGACCGGTTTTGCGCTGCGGAAGACGTCGCTGTGCGGCAGGCCCAGCGCTTCGCGCGCCTTAGTGGTCAGGCCACGGCCGATAATCAGCGGAATACGGCCCCCGGCGCGCACTTCGTCGATCAGCACGTCGGTTTTCAGTTCAAAGGTAGCCAGCAGCTCGCCGGTTTCGTGGTTGCGCACTTCACCTTTGAACGGATAGACGTCGATGACGTCGCCCATGTTCAGGTTGTTCACGTCCACTTCAATTGGCAGCGCGCCCGCATCTTCCATGGTGTTGAAGAAGATTGGCGCAATCTTACCGCCCAGCACCAGACCACCGCCGCGTTTGTTCGGCACGGCTGGAATGTCGTCACCCATAAACCACAGCACCGAGTTGGTGGCGGATTTACGTGAGGAGCCGGTACCGACCACGTCACCGACGTAGGCCAGCGGGAAGCCTTTTTTGTTCAGCTCTTCGATCTGTTTGATCGGGCCAACGGCACCCGCCACGTCCGGCTCAATGCCTTCACGGGCATTTTTCAGCATCGCCAGGGCGTGCAGCGGGATATCCGGGCGCGACCAGGCATCCGGTGCCGGAGAGAGGTCATCGGTATTGGTTTCACCGGTCACTTTAAAGACGGTAACGGTAATTTTTTCAGCCAGCGGCGGACGGCTCAGGAACCACTCCGCGTTGGCCCAGGAGAGCATCACCTGCTGGGCGTGCGCGTTGCCCGCTTTCGCTTTCTCTTCCACGTCGTAGAAGTTATCGAACATCAGCAGCGTGTGGGAGAGCGCTTTCGCGGCAATCGGGGCCAGAGCGTCGTTGTCCAGTGCTTCAATGAGCGGATGGATGTTGTAACCACCCTGCATGGTACCGAGCAGCTCGACGGCTTTTTCCGCAGAGATCAGCGGCGAGGTGGTTTCACCTTTTACGATAGCAGCCAGGAAGCCCGCTTTAACATATGCGGCTTCATCAACGCCCGGCGGAACACGGTTGGATAGCAGATCTAACAAGAACTCTTCTTCACCCGCTGGTGGGGTTTTCAGCAGCTCGACCAGTGCGGCCATTTGGGTAGCATCTACAGGCTTGGGTACAATTCCCTGGGCGGCACGTTCGGCTACGTGCTTACGGTATTCTTCTAGCACGACGGTATTTCTCCTCGCTCTCATTGTCATAGTGCGGCAGGCGATCTCTTCGCGCTCCTGTGAAACAGTCGTTTGTAGGGTAATGCCCGATACCGCTTGGGCAGCATATCAGGATTTAGGGGGGGTGTTAATCTGTTTACAAAAAAGCAACATTAAATATTGGCTGAATCGTTAAGGTTCAACTAATGCCCTTTATCCCCTCGCGTTAGAGGGATTTTTAGCTGCTTTTTTGCTTGCCCTTTGCCTCCGCAACATTAATCAAAAAATCTACGCGTTTCTCTTTCATACTCACGTCATATCTGACCCTGCGATTTCTGTGGAAATCGGGAGAAATAAAATGACCTTGCCCTTTAAATACGCTGCGCTGGCTCTCGTGTGCAGTGCCGGGCTATTTGCCGCCTCGGGCGTGCTGTATGTCAAAAGCCGCACACCTGAAGCGCCTGTCCAGACTGCGCCTGCCGCCGCCCAGCCCCAGATGGCGCCCATAACCACAACGGCAGTGAAACCCGCTTTCACCTCGGCGCAGATCGATCAGTGGGTCGCGCCGGTGGCGCTCTACCCCGATCCGCTGCTCTCACAGGTATTAATGGCTGCTACCTACCCGGCCAACGTCGTGCAGGCGGTGCAGTGGTCACGAGATAATCCAACCCTGGAGGGCGATGCGGCTATCCAGGCGGTCTCTGGCCAACCCTGGGACCCGAGCGTGAAGTCGCTGGTGGCCTTTCCCCAGTTGATGGCGCTGATGGGCGAGGATCCTGAGTGGGTACAGAATCTTGGGGATGCGTTCCTGGCCCAGCCGCAGGACGTCATGGACTCCGTGCAGCGTTTACGGCAGCTGGCCCAACAGACCGGGGCGCTAAAATCGACGCCGCAGCAGACGGTCAGCAGCATGCCGAAGAAAACCGAAACACCTGCAACAGCGCAAAGCGGCAGCGCGCCCGCGCCTGCGCTCGCCCCAACGGTAATCAAAATTGAGCCTGCCGATCCGCAGGTGGTTTACGTCCCCAACTATAACCCGGCCACGGTCTACGGCAGCTGGCCGAACACGGCCTATCCGCCGGTCTATCTGCCGCCCCCTCCCGGCCAGCAGTTCGGTGAGAGCTTCGTTAAAGGCTTCGGCTATAGCCTGGGCGTTGCTACCACCTACGCCCTGTTCAGCAATATCGACTGGGACGATGACGATCATCACCACCACGACGACGATCATCACGATGGTGGCTATCACGGCAACGGCTATCAGCATAACGGGGACAATATCAACATTAACGTCAACAACTTCAACCGCATCTCAGGGCAGAATTTGAAAGAGCAGAACATGACCTGGCAGCATAACCCGGCCTACCGCAACGGCGTTCCCTACCAGAATAGCGCGGTAGCCCAGCGTTTTCATCCCACTGACGTCAGTGGCGGACTGAGCGCCACGCAGCAACCGGTCGCCTCACGGGATAGCCAGCGCCAGGCAGCTATGGCGCAGCTTGAACAGCGCAATCACGCCCCGACCAGCAGCGTGGCGGGCGTCTCCTCCCGTGACGCCCAGCGCAAGGCCGCCTCACAGCAGCTAAACCAGATTGCCCAGCGTAATAACTATCGTGGCTACGATAGCGACACGTCGCGTCCTGCCCAGAAGGCGAAACAGAGATCGGCTAAAGAAAACATCCAGCCGAAGCAGAGGGTAACCAGAGAGATGCACCAGCGGACCGTTCCGGCATCTCCACAGCGGGAGCAGCGCCTGGCGAGCAACCGCGCCAACGCCTTTAGCGGCAACGACAGCCGCTCACCGTCGTGGCAGGCGCAGCAGCTGCGCGGCCAGCAGAGCCGCCGCATCAGCAGTAGCAACCTTGAACAGCGTCGCGTCGGTCGTGAAGGCCCGTCTGAACGCCGCGAGTTTCAACGTCGTTAACCGGAGCCGACAATGAAAAAAATCCTGTTAAGCACCCTGCTGCTCTCGCTGCCGATGATGAGCTATGCCCAGCAGCTTTTCTCCTCCCCGGACGAGGCAGCCAAAGCCTTTGCGGCGGCGGTGGCCGATCAGAATGAGGCCCAGCTCGCCGCCGTACTGGGCGATGACTGGCGACAGTATCTACCGCAGAATGAGGTCGATCCCGAGGCCATCGCCCGCTTTAACCGCGACTGGGCGGTAAAGCATGAGGTCGTCGAGCAAGAGAACGAGGCCCATCTCAACGTAGGCGATGCGGGGTGGCAGCTGCCGATTCCGATAGTCAAAATTGCGGGAGGCTGGCACTTCGATATGCCCGCAGCCCAGGAGGAGATCCTCACCCGTGCCATTGGCCGCAACGAGCTGTCGGCGATTGAAGCCATGCATGCCTATGTTGACGCCCAGTATGACTACCGGCAGCGCAAGCAGGCGTATGCCACGAAGCTTATCAGCAGTGAAGGCCAGCAGGACGGTCTCTACTGGCCGGTACAGCCCGGAGAGGCGCCCAGCCCGCTAGGCCCGGCATTTAGCCCAGGCGAGCCGGGCGTAGGCTATCACGGCTACCATTTTCGCATTATCCAGAGCGACAGTGCCCACGGGTTTGCTCTGCTCGCGTGGCCGGTAGAGTGGCAGAAAACCGGCGTAATGAGCTTTATGGTGAGTCAGGATGACCAGGTATACCAGAAAGATCTGGGCAGTGACTCCCGAGAGAAAGCGCAGGCGCTAAGCGCTTACCACCCGGATAAAACCTGGCAGCGCGTAGCACCGTAAGCGAGGTAGAGCCGTAGGCCGGGTAAGCGCAAGCGCCCCCCGGCATTTTCAATCAGATTTACAGGATGTTCGCCACAGACTTCGCCAGCTGCGCTTCCAGAACCGGTTTCGCTTCTTCAAACTTCAGGTTCACTTTGTTGGCATTGGAAACAACGCGCGTCTGATATTTCGCACGATCGCCCTGCGCAGTGCTGGTCTGCAGCTTCACGCCAGACGTTCCCTGACGCAGCGCCGCAATATTATCCGTTGTCACCTTCGCTTTGCTGCGCTCGGAGATCTGCAGGTCGGTTACCATGGTGTAGTTAACATCCTCCACCATCGCATCGGCCGCCATGCCAATCAGACCCGCAGCCAGCCCTACGCCCAGCGCCGCGCCGGAAGAGTTGCTGTTATAGGCAGTGATGCCTGCACCCAGTGCAGCACCCGCGACAGCACCTTCGTAGCCGGTATTCAGGAAGCTCTGGGCCTCGCGCAGGTCCATTTTGTCTGCCTTCAGCACGTTCGCCTGAACCCAGTAGTAAGCGCTGTCGGGTGAGCTTGTCACTTTGTAGCCTTTGGCGATCAGGTCGTTAGCCAGCAGGGTTTGCAGGTTGCTCATATCTTTATCTGACGTATTTTTAACCTGGATATAGACCGTTTTTTCGTTGGAAGGCTCAAGCCAGACGGTTTCGCTCATCTGGGTTTTCACTTCCAGATTACGTTTTTTCACTGCGGTGGTCATCGCGCCACATCCCGTCAGCGTCATCGCCGCCGCCACTAAGCCAATTACCGCAACTTTCTTTAAAGACATCTGTTTTCCTTTTTTCGTGTAGTAAAGAGTGCAAACCTCTTAAACGCGCGGCCAGTAGCCACACAATGGTGAAAAAATTATCGGCAGCTAATCGAAAAAATTTAGGCTAAATATCAAAGAGATGCCTACCAATTCGGGTAGTTTTCAGGCAAAAAAAAACGCCTCCGGAGAGGCGTTTAGCAAGCAGTAAGAAACTTATTTCTTCTTGGCTTTGGCGTTCGGCAGGTCGGTGATGCTACCTTCGAACACTTCTGCCGCCAGACCCACGGATTCGTGCAGGGTCGGGTGCGCATGGATGGTGAGCGCGATATCTTCAGCGTCACAGCCCATTTCGATAGCCAGACCGATCTCACCCAGCAGCTCGCCGCCGTTGGTACCGACAATCGCGCCACCGATAACACGGTGCGTCTCTTTGTCGAAGATCAGCTTGGTCATACCGTCTGCGCAGTCGGAAGCGATAGCACGGCCAGAAGCAGCCCACGGGAAGGTGGCGGTTTCGTAGCTGATGCCTTTCTCTTTCGCTTCTTTCTCGGTCAGGCCAACCCAGGCAACTTCTGGCTCGGTGTAGGCGATGGACGGGATCACTTTCGGATCGAAGTAGTGTTTCATACCGGCGATAACTTCAGCGGCAACGTGACCTTCGTGAACACCTTTGTGCGCCAGCATCGGCTGACCGACGATGTCGCCGATAGCAAAGATGTGCGGTACGTTGGTGCGCAGCTGCTTGTCAACGCGGATGAAGCCACGGTCGTCCACTTCCACGCCAGCTTTGCCAGCGTCGAGGTTTTTACCGTTCGGCACGCGGCCGATAGCCACCAGCACCGCGTCGTAACGCTGCGCTTCAGCCGGGGCTTTTTTGCCTTCCATGGAAACGTAGATGCCGTCTTCTTTCGCTTCAACGGCGGTCACTTTGGTTTCCAGCATCAAGTTGAACTTCTTGCTGATGCGTTTGGTGAAGACTTTAACGATATCTTTGTCTGCGGCCGGGATAACCTGGTCGAACATCTCAACCACGTCGATCTCTGAACCCAGCGCATGGTACACGGTACCCATTTCCAGACCGATGATGCCGCCGCCCATAACCAGCAGACGCTTCGGCACTTCTTTCAGCTCCAGCGCATCGGTGGAGTCCCACACGCGCGGATCTTCATGCGGAATGAACGGCAGTTCGATCGGACGGGAGCCCGCTGCGACGATCGCGTTGTCGAAGTTGATCACGGTTTTGCCGTTTTCGCCTTCCACTTCCAGGGTGTTCGCACCGGTGAATTTGCCCAGACCGTTAACAACTTTAACTTTACGGCCTTTTGCCATGCCAGCCAGACCGCCGGTCAGCTGGTTGATGACTTTCTCTTTCCAGGTACGGATCTTATCGATGTCGGTTTGCGGCTCGCCGAAAACGATGCCGTGCTCGGCCAGCGCTTTCGCTTCTTCGATCACTTTTGCTACGTGCAGCAGCGCTTTAGAAGGGATACAGCCGACGTTCAGGCAAACACCGCCGAGGGTGTTGTAACGTTCAACAATGACGGTTTCCAGACCTAAATCAGCGCAACGGAAGGCTGCAGAGTAACCTGCGGGGCCTGCCCCAAGTACCACGACCTGAGTTTTGATTTCAGTACTCATCATGACCTCTTAATTATTTCCGGCCGTACAAAGTGCTTTTGCTTTGCATCCGCCGGGACGTTCTATCCGCTCGCAGTTTACAAAATTGTTAACATTTTTGAAACAACAAACGGCAAACGAAGTGTCCTTTGTCCCAGTAACCTCAACAACATAATGAGATTACCAGAAAAAAGCCGACCGTCAGGCCGGCTTTTACGATTACATCACCAGACGGCGGATGTCAGACAGCATATTGTTGATGATGGTAATGAAACGCGCACCATCAGCACCGTCGATCACGCGGTGGTCGAAGGAGAGAGAGATCGGCATCATCAGACGCGGTACGAACTCTTTCCCGTTCCAGACCGGCTCCATCGCGGACTTGGAGACGCCCAGGATAGCCACTTCCGGCGCGTTAACGATCGGCGCGAAGTGGGTGGTACCCAGGCCGCCGATGCTGGAGATGGTGAAGCAGCCGCCCTGCATTTCGCCAGCGGTCAGCTTGCCATCACGCGCTTTCTTGGAGATCACGGTCAGCTCGCGAGACAGCTCGGTAACGCTCTTCTTGTTCACGTCTTTGAAGACTGGAACAACCAGACCGTTCGGGGTATCAACCGCCACGCCGATGTTGATGTATTTTTTCAGCGTCAGGCGCTGTGCATCTTCGGACAGGGAGCTGTTGAAGCGCGGCATCTGCTCCAGGGCAGCGGCAACGGCCTTCATGATGAAGACAACCGGGGTGAATTTCACGTCCAGTTTACGCTTCTCAGCTTCGGCGTTCTGCTGTTTACGGAACGCTTCCAGGTCGGTGATGTCGGTTTTGTCGAAGTGGGTAACGTGCGGGATCATCACCCAGTTACGGCTCAGGTTGGCACCAGAGATCTTCTGGATACGGCCCAGCTCCACTTCTTCAACTTCACCAAACTTGCTGAAGTCCACTTTCGGCCACGGCAGCATGCCCGGCAGACCACCACCGGTAGCGGCAGCAGGTGCAGACTCAGCACGCTTAACGGCGTCTTTCACGTAAGCCTGAACGTCTTCGCGCAGGATACGGCCTTTACGACCGGTGCCTTTCACTTTCGCCAGGTTCACGCCGAACTCGCGCGCCAGGCGGCGGATCAGCGGGGTCGCGTGGACGTAAGCGTCGTTCTCAGCGAACTCAGACTTGCCTTCCGCTTTCGCAGCCGGAGCAGCAGCAGGTTTAGCAGCCTGAGCCGGTGCAGCAGCAGGTGCCGGAGCGGCAGCGGCCGGAGCAGCAGCAGGCGCAGCGCCTTCTACTTCGAAGACCATGATCAGGGAGCCGGTAGAGACTTTGTCGCCGGTGCTGATTTTGATCTCTTTAACGGTACCGGCGAACGGTGCCGGGACTTCCATAGAGGCTTTGTCACCTTCAACGGTGATCAGTGACTGCTCAGCGGTAACTTTATCGCCGACTTTCACCATCACTTCAGTGACTTCAACTTCGTCACCGCCGATGTCCGGGACGTGAACTTCTTTCGCGCCAGCGGCAGCGGCTGGCGCAACGGCAGCCTGCTCTTTCACTTCCGGTTTGGCAGCGGCGGCAGCCGGGGCAGCGCCCGCGACGTCAAAGATCATGATCAGGGAGCCGGTAGAGACTTTGTCACCGGTGTTGATCTTGATCTCTTTAACGGTACCTTCGAACGGTGCCGGGACTTCCATAGAGGCTTTATCACCCTCTACGACAATCAGGGACTGCTCAGCGGTAACGGTATCGCCCACTTTCACCAGGATCTCGGTTACTTCAACTTCGTCACCGCCGATGTCCGGCACGTTCACTTCTTTTGCCGCGGCAGCGGCTGCAGGTGCAGCGGCGGCCGGAGCAGCATCTTTCTTCTCTTCCTGCGCGGGTGCAGCTGCTGCTGCACCGTCGGCGGAATCGAAAATCATGATCAGTTTACCGGTCTCGGTTTTGTCGCCGACAGAGACTTTGATCTCTTTAACAACGCCAGCCTGCGGAGACGGAACTTCCATAGAGGCTTTATCACCCTCTACGACGATCAGCGACTGCTCAGCTTCAACTTTGTCGCCCACGTTGACCAGAATCTCGGTGATCTCTACTTCGTCCGAGCCGATGTCCGGTACATTGATTTCGATAGCCATTATCTCTTTACCTCTTATGCCAGACGCGGGTTAACTTTATCTGCATCGATGTTGAACTTGGTGATGGCTTCCGCTACCACTTTCTTATCGATGTCGCCACGTTTAGCCAGTTCGCCCAGCGCTGCTACAACCACGTAAGATGCATCCACTTCGAAGTGGTGACGCAGGTTTTCACGGCTGTCAGAGCGACCGAAACCGTCAGTACCCAGTACGCGGTAATCATCAGCCGGTACATAAGTACGAACCTGCTCGGCGAACAGTTTCATATAGTCAGTGGACGCCACTGCCGGTGCATCGTTCATCACCTGAGCGATGTACGGCACGCGCGGGGTTTCCATCGGGTGCAGCATGTTCCAACGCTCACAGTCCTGGCCGTCACGAGCAAGCTCGGTGAAGGAGGTTACGCTGTAAACATCAGAGCCGATGCCGTAGTCGTTGGCCAGGATCTGCGCTGCTTCACGAACGTGACGCAGGATAGAGCCGGAGCCCAGCAGCTGAACTTTACCTTTCGCGCCTTCAACGGTTTCGAGTTTGTAGATACCTTTACGGATACCTTCCTCTGCACCCTGCGGCATCGCCGGCATGTGGTAGTTTTCGTTCAGCGTGGTGATGTAGTAGTAAATGTTCTCTTGCGCTTCGCCGTACATACGCTGCAGACCGTCATGCATGATGACAGCAACTTCGTAAGCGTAGGACGGATCGTAGGAGATACAGTTCGGGATAGTCAGCGACTGAATGTGGCTGTGACCATCTTCGTGCTGCAGACCTTCGCCGTTCAGCGTCGTACGACCGGACGTACCACCGATCAGGAAGCCGCGCGCCTGCTGGTCACCTGCTGCCCAGCACAGGTCGCCGATACGCTGGAAACCGAACATGGAGTAGTAGATGTAGAACGGGATCATCGGCAGATTGTTAGTGCTGTAGGAGGTCGCCGCAGCCAGCCAGGAGGAACCTGCGCCCAGCTCGTTGATGCCTTCCTGCAGGATCTGGCCTTTCTCGTCTTCTTTGTAGTACGCAACCTGCTCACGGTCCTGCGGGGTGTACTGCTGGCCGTTCGGGCTGTAGATACCGATCTGACGGAACAGACCTTCCATACC
>NZ_DAMACX010000022.1:0-74145 GCF_031998825.1 Pseudescherichia sp. | reverse complement strand
GCGGAGCGGTAGTTCAGTCGGTTAGAATACCTGCCTGTCACGCAGGGGGTCGCGGGTTCGAGTCCCGTCCGTTCCGCCACTATTCAGAAGGCCTGAA
Organism: Pseudescherichia sp.; assembly: GCF_031998825.1. Taxonomy (GTDB): domain Bacteria; phylum Pseudomonadota; class Gammaproteobacteria; order Enterobacterales; family Enterobacteriaceae; genus Pseudescherichia. Next base: position 74,048 of record NZ_DAMACX010000022.1, on the reverse strand, counting down.
TCAGCAATGATTCAGGCCTTCGTCGTTTTCGCTCTTCAAACGGGCACTTGTGTACCCGTTAGTGACATCACTTCTCTAGCGTAAAGGCGTCGGCATCCTGCCAGGCCGGGAATTTCTCGCGATACTCCTTCAGGACGGTGAGTGACAGTTCGGCATCGATACGCGTAGCCTGGTGCGGCTCGGCGGTGGCGAGAATCTCTCCCTGTGGGCTGACGATCCGGCTGTCGCCGCGATAGTGATGCCCGTTGCCATCGGTGCCGACGCGGTTACAGCCCGCGACATAGGCCTGGTTCTCAATAGCTCGCGCCACCAGCAGCGCCTGCCAGTGCAGCGAGCGCGGCGCAGGCCAGTTGGCCACGTACAGGGCGAGGTCGTAGTCGTTGCGGTTGCGCGACCAGACCGGGAAGCGCAGGTCATAGCAGACCAGGGGTAGGATGCGCCAGCCGCGCCATTCAAAGACCACTCGCTCGGTGCCTGCCTCGTAGTGGCGATGCTCATCAGCCATGCGGAACAGGTGGCGCTTATCGTAGCTATGCACCTTGCCCTCCGGCTCGACCAGCAGGAAACGGTTTACCGCTCCGCGATCGCTCTGCAGCGCCGCGCTACCCGCGACCAGGGCATTCGTCTGCTGTGCTTTGGCCTGCATCCAGGCGATAACATCACTCTGCGGCAGCGACTGCTGTGCCGCCTGCATCGCAAAACCCGTCGTGAACATCTCCGGCAGAACGATAACGTCGCGCCCGATAATATTTTCCAGTTGGCGATCGAAGTGCCGCAGGTTAGCTGGACCATCCATCCACACCAGCGGCTGTTGCAACAGCGTAATTTTCAAACCAGGCACGATGAGTCTCCCCATTTTTGTAGCGTTCAAACACTCTACCACGGCAAAACGCGATTGTGTGGCAATAAAAAACCCTGCCCGGGGGCAGGGTCGATAGCAACACAGGAAACGTTACGCAGCTTCGATTTTGCGCACTTTTTCCGGCAGGGCAGGGAGCAGCGGCCTGACCGGTTGGGTAGCCAGCGCGTCTGCCTCGAAGTCATCAACGTTGATGCTGCGTAGGCGGCTCTCTTCGGCTTTGATCAGGATCCGCGCTTCGTCATAGTCGATAATCCCCTGGGCCAGCGCGTCGTTAGCCAGCGTGTCCAGACGGGTAAACGGCAGATTCTTACCTATCTCCTTACAGATACGCTGATGAATCGGATCCGCAGCGATGACGTCCAGCAGCGCATCCTCCAGTAGGCCAACCGGGTTATGCTCGCTGGCGGTCAGATACTGACCGCGACCAATGCGGGAGCGGGTGGCGCAAGGCGTTTGCAGAATCTTCGCCACAGCGTGGTCCAGCTTGTCCGACGGGGCGAGGTAGTGACGCCCGGTAGGGAAGATGGTCGCGCGAAGCAGGGCGGCAACGCCGCGGTTCGGGAAGTTCGCCAGCAGGTCGTCCATTGCTTGTTCAGCCTTATAGATCGCATCCTGCACGCCCCAGTGAACCAGCGGCAGATCGGCTTCGTGACGGCCCTCGTCGTCGTAGCGTTTCAGCGTCGCGCTGGCGAGGAAGATCTGGCTCAGAATATCCCCCAGCCGCGCCGAGATACGTTCGCGACGTTTCAGGCTACCGCCCAGCACTGCCATCGACACATCCGACAGCATCGCCAGGTTAGCGCTCAGACGGTTAAGATGCTGATAGTAGCGGCGGGTCGCATCCCCGGTTGGCGTGCTGCTGGTCAGGCCGCGAGTCAGGCCAAGCCAGAAGCTACGCACCGTGTTGCTGCCCACGTGGCCGATGTGTTTAAACAGCAGCTTATCGAAGGCGTTGAGATCGTTGCTCTGGGCGGCAGCCATCTCATCCAGCACGTAAGGATGGCAGCGGATTGCGCCCTGACCGAAGATCATCATGCTGCGGGTAAGAATGTTCGCCCCTTCAACGGTGATGGCGATCGGTGCGCCCTGATAAACGCGAGCCAGGAAGTTACTCTCGCCGAGCATAATACCTTTCCCGCCGGCAATATCCATGGCATCAATAATCGACTGCTGGCCGCGATGGGTGCAGTGGTACTTGACGATAGCAGAGAGCACCGCCGGTTTTTCCCCAAGCACGATGGCGTAAGTAATCAGCGACGCGGCAGCATCCATCACGTAGGCGTTACCGGCAATGCGCGCCAGCGGCTCTTCGATCCCCTCCATCTTGCCGATGGCGATGCGGAACTGACGGCGAATATGGGCGTAAGCGCCGATACCCATCGCAGCGGACTTCAGGCCACCGGTCGAATTAGACGGCAGGGTGATGCCGCGACCCACCGACAGACACTCTACCAGCATCCGCCAGCCCTGGCCGGCCATTTTCGGTCCACCGATGATGTAGTCAATCGGTACAAAGATATCCTGACCACGGGTCGGGCCGTTCTGGAACGGAACGTTAAGCGGGAAGTGGCGACGGCCAATCTCCACGCCGGGCGTACTGGTGGGGATCAGGGCGCAGGTAATACCCAGCTCTTCGTCACCACCCAGCAGCTTTTCCGGGTCGGAGAGCTTAAAGGCCAGGCCCAGCACGGTCGCGATAGGGGCCAGAGTGATGTAGCGTTTGTTCCAGGTCAGGCGCATACCGAGCACCTGCTCACCCTGCCACTCGCCCATGCAGACCACGCCGGTATCCGGGATAGCACCGGCATCGGAGCCCGCTTCCGGGCTGGTCAGGGCAAAGCAGGGGATCTCTTCCCCACATGCCAGGCGCGGCAAATAGTGATTTTTCTGCTCTTCGGTGCCGTAGTGTTGCAGCAGCTCGCCCGGGCCTAAGGAGTTAGGCACGCCGACGGTGATGGCCAGAATGCCAGAGACGCCGGAGAGCTTCTGCAGCACGCGGGACTGAGCGTAGGCGGAGAACTCGAGGCCGCCGTACTCTTTTTTAATGATCATCGCAAAGAAGCGGTGCTCTTTCAGGTACGCCCACAGCTCGGGCGGCAGATCGGCCATCTCATGGGTGATCTGAAAATCATTTGCCATGCGGCAGGCCTCTTCTACCGGCCCGTCGATAAACGCCTGCTCTTCAGCGGTCAGACGCGGCTGCGGATAGCTATGCAGCTTTTTCCAGTCCGGATTGCCCTGGAACAGATCGCCTTCCCACCAGGTGGTCCCTGCGTCGATCGCCTCTTTCTCGGTGCGCGACATCGGCGGCATCACCTTACGGAAGCCGCGAAACACCGGGGCGGAGATCATCGATTTACGCATCGCGGGCAGGTTAAATGGCACCAGCATAATTGCCAGCGGCACCAGCACCCAGATGGACCACAGGCCGGAAACGCCAAGCGCGGCGGTCCAGGCCAGCAAAATCAGGCTACTCAAAAACAGATTGACGCGATGGTAGAACAGCGCGCCAATCAGTACCACGGTTGCGACAAGACTCAACATCATCATAAACAATTGCTCCCTGGCTTGTAGGAGGTCTGACCACTTTAGATGTTATTGTTGTAGTGGATGACACTATATTTAGCAATGTGTTTACAAAGTAATTACAACCTGGTTCACATTGTTGATGGTGATGAGGGCACGGATACCTAAAACGCCCGGTGATAAGTATGGCTTTAGCTTCTCGCGTATGGTGCTATCCGGTAAACTGCGCACGTAAAATTCATCTATTCTGAAGGACATCTTATGTACCAGGATCTGATTCGTAACGAACTGAATGAAGCGGCGGAGACGCTGGCTAACTTTCTGCAGGATGACGCCAACATTCACGCTATCCAGCGCGCAGCGGTGTTGCTGGCCGACAGCTTCAAAGCCGGTGGCAAAGTGCTCTCCTGCGGTAACGGCGGTTCACACTGTGATGCGATGCATTTTGCTGAAGAGCTGACCGGTCGCTACCGTGAGAACCGTCCGGGCTACCCGGCCATCGCTATCTCTGATGTCAGCCACATCTCCTGCGTCGGTAACGATTTTGGCTATGACTACATCTTCTCCCGCTACGTGGAAGCGGTAGGCCGCGAGGGTGACGTGCTGCTGGGCATCTCCACCTCCGGTAACTCCGGCAACGTGATCAAAGCGATCGACGCTGCACGCGCTAAAGGGATGAAGGTGATTACCCTGACCGGTAAAGACGGTGGCAAAATGGCCGGCAGCGCTGACATCGAGATCCGCGTTCCGCACTTTGGCTACGCCGACCGCATTCAGGAAATTCATATCAAAGTGATCCACATCTTGATTCAGCTGATTGAAAAAGAGATGGTTAAAGCTTAAGACGTCGTACGGGGGACAGGCCCCCGATGAGCTGTGGAGGTGTTGTATGTGCGAACTGCTCGGGATGAGCGCCAATGTGCCGACGGATATTTGCTTTAGTTTTACCGGGCTGGTTCAGCGCGGTGGAGGAACCGGGCCGCATAAAGATGGCTGGGGCATTACCTTTTACGAAGGCAAAGGCTGTCGCACGTTCAAGGATCCACAGCCCAGCTATAACTCACCGATAGCGAAACTGGTTCAGGACTACCCGATCAAATCCTGCTCGGTGGTGGCCCATATTCGCCAGGCCAACCGGGGAGAGGTATCGCTGGAGAATACGCACCCCTTTACCCGTGAGCTGTGGGGACGCAACTGGACCTACGCCCACAACGGCCAGCTGACGGGCTACAAGACGCTGGAGACCGGCAATTTCCGTCCGGTTGGTGAGACCGACAGCGAGAAGGCGTTTTGCTGGCTGCTGCACAAGCTCACCGCTCGCTATCCGCGCACGCCGGGCAATATGGCGGCGGTGTTTAAGTACATTGCGACCCTGGCAGGGGAGCTGCGTGAGAAGGGCGTATTTAATATGCTGCTGTCGGATGGGCGCTACGTGATGGCGTTCTGCTCCACCAATCTCTTCTGGATCACCCGTCGGGCACCGTTTGGCGTAGCGAAGCTGCTGGATCAGGACGTTGAGATCGACTTTCAAAAAGAGACCACGCCCAATGACGTGGTCTCCGTAATTGCTACTCAGCCGCTCACCGGCAATGAAACCTGGCACAAAATCATGCCAGGGGAGTGGGTACTATTTTGTCTCGGGGAGCGTGTAGTTTGATGCCAGCTGAGGCTGGATCGCGCCGTTGCTCTTAAGCGGCTTGCTCACTACGTAACGACCGTTCACCACCGAGACCACCGGCGGCTGGTGGAGGGTATTGAAGTAGTCATAGCCGGGCTTCAGCTGATTCCAGAAGTCTGCATAGTACGAGTTCTTGTGACGCGCCATATTGGCGTCGGTCATGCGGAACGGATAGATGCTCACCTGCACACCAGCCTGACCAAAGACCAGCGCCCCGGTCACGAACTGGAAGATCTCATCGATGCCGGAGTCGGTCATGGCGTAGCAGCCCACCGAGACGCATGCGCCGTGGATCATCAGGTATTTCCCTTCGTAGCCGTGCGAGCGATCGTAGGCGTTAGGGAAGCCGATGTTGATCGCCTTATAAAACCGGCTGTCCGGTTTAAGCTGGCTGCGCTGAACGGTATAGAACCCTTCCGGGCTTTTGAAGTCGCCCTGGCGCTGTTTCGGGCCGAGGCCACCGGAGTAGTTACAGATCTTGTAGCTATCCATCAGCTGATACTGCTCGCCCATCTTGACGTACAGCTCAAGCGTGCGCTCTTCCTTAAAGATCTGGATATAGACCGGGGAACCCATTAACTGCTGCTTATATTCTTTACTCACGGGCGTTGTTGAGCTGTTGCTGCTGAGCAGGCCAGCAAACGAGACGCACGGTATTGTAAGCATCGCAATGAATAATGCGATTATGCGCATACTACTTGTTCCTTGATAAAGCGGTTACCACATTGCCAGGACGGCAAAAGAGACCCGAAATCAGACTAATCTGGATTAGGAGCGCTCACATTAGCACCCCGGTATTTTTTCGCAAGCCCGCCGGGCGGAGTTTACAAAATGTTTTGCTCAGGCCCCATCATACCGATATCAGAGGCCGTTGGCTAAGCTTCTGCATAAGCGACGCTTCTCATTTGATCAACAAAACCTGTATACTTATCCAGTGAAGGCAGAGACTTCCCAGGCAAAATAAGCAGATGCGAAAAATAATACACGTTGATATGGACTGCTTTTTCGCAGCGGTGGAGATGCGCGATAATCCCGCCCTGCGAGATATCCCTATCGCCATCGGTGGTAGCCGGGAGCGGCGGGGCGTGATCAGCACCGCTAACTACCCGGCGCGCAAGTTTGGCGTACGCAGCGCGATGCCTACCGGAATGGCGCTCAAGCTCTGTCCCCATCTTACCCTGCTGCCGGGTCGCTTCGACGCCTATAAAGAAGCCTCGCGCCATATTCAGGCGATCTTCTCCCGCTACACGTCGCGCATTGAACCTCTCTCGCTGGATGAAGCCTTTCTCGATGTGACCGACAGCGTGCACTGTCACGGCTCCGCCACCCTGATGGCTCAGGAGATCCGCCAGACTATTTTTAACGAGCTACAGCTCACCGCCTCGGCGGGCATTGCGCCGGTGAAGTTTCTGGCCAAGATCGCCTCGGATCTCAACAAGCCCAACGGCCAGTACGTGATCACCCCGGACGAGGTCCCTGCGTTCCTGAAGACGCTGCCGTTGTCAAAAATTCCGGGCGTTGGCAAAGTCTCGGCTGGCAAGCTGGAGAGTCTCGGCCTGCGCACCTGTGAGGACGTGCAGAGGAGCGATCTCGCCATGCTCCTGAAGCGCTTCGGCAAGTTTGGCCGGGTGCTGTGGGAGCGCAGCCAGGGGATCGACGAGCGGGAGATCACCGGCGAGCGGCTGCGCAAGTCGGTGGGCGTGGAGCGCACCCTGGCAGAGGATATCCACGAGTGGGAGGAGTGCGTGGCGATTATCGAGCGCCTCTACCCGGAGCTGGAGCGGCGGCTGACCGCCGTTAAGCCGGATCTGCTGATCGCCCGCCAGGGGGTGAAGCTTAAGTTTAACGATTTTCAGCAAACTACCCAGGAGCACGTCTGGCCGCAGCTGAATAAAGAGGATTTGATCGCCACTGCACGCAAAGTGTGGGACGAGCGCCGGGGAGAGCGCGGGGTGCGGCTGGTGGGGCTGCATGTGACGCTGCTCGATCCGCAGCTTGAGCGGCAGCTGGTTTTAGGCCTGTAAAAAACCCGGTGGCGCTAACGCTTACCGGGCCTACATTGTCGAACCGTAGGCCGGGTAAGCGTAGCGCCACCCGGCGTTTACTCTTTACTTCGCCGGAATCGCTTTCAGCAGCTCGGTCAGCAGGATCCAGTACTGGCCCACGCTCTCAATATGAACCTGCTCATCCGGGGAATGCGGACCGGTGATGGTCGGCCCGATGGAAACCATATCCATATCCGGGTACGGCTTTTTGAACAGGCCGCACTCAAGACCGGCGTGGATCACCTGGATGTTCGGCGTCTTGTCGAACAGGCGCTGATAGGTTTCACGCACCAGCTGCATCACCGGGGATTTCGCATCCGGCTGCCAGCCTGGGTAGCTGCCTTTCGCCGAGGTCTGCGCGCCCGCCAGCGTGCCTAATGACTCCAGCATGCTGACCACGTACTCTTTACCGCTGTCGATCAGGGAGCGGATCAGGCAGATGATCTCTGCGCTCTCGTCTTCCATAGTGACCACACCCACGTTCAGGGAGGTTTCTACCACGCCCTTCGCCACGTCAGAGTTGCGGATCACGCCGTTCGGCGTAGCGTTCAGCAGCTGCACGAACGCGTCACGGGACGCGGTCGTCAGCGCGGCTTTATCAGAGGCAACGCTCTCCAGCTGCACGGTCAGGTTCTTCTCTTTGATCGCCAGCTCGTTGCTGAGGATAGCCTGATACGCATCTGCCAGCGCCTTCAGCTGTTCAGCTTTGTCTGCGGCAACCGCAACGGTAGCAAAGGCTTCGCGCGGAATGGCGTTACGCAGCGTGCCGCCGTTGAAGTCCAGCAGGCGCAGATCCAGCTCGGCAGCGTGACCGGCCAGGAAACGAGCCAGCAGCTTGTTAGCATTGCCCAGACCGAGGTGGATATCACCGCCGGAGTGGCCGCCTTTCAGGCCCTTCAGGGTCAGGCGGAAGGTCTCAAAGCCAGCGGGAACGGCTTCGCGGGAGAGCGCCAGGGTGGAGATAAAGTCGATGCCACCGGCGCAGCCCATGTAGATCTCACCCTCTTCTTCAGAGTCGGTGTTGATCAGGATGTCGGCCTGTAACCAGCCAGCCTGCAGACCAAACGCACCGTCCATTCCGGCCTCTTCGGTCATGGTCAGCAGTACTTCCAGCGGGCCGTGGGCCACGGTGTCATCTGCCAGCACTGCCAGCGCAGAGGCCATGCCGATACCGTTATCCGCGCCCAGGGTGGTGCCACGGGCTTTCACCCACTCGCCATCAACGTACGGCTGAATCGGGTCGACGGTGAAGTCGTGCACGGTGTCGTGGTTTTTCTGCGGCACCATATCCAGGTGCGCCTGTAATACGACCGGCTTGCGATTTTCCATACCGGCGGTGGCCGGCTTGCGGATCAGGATGTTGCCAACCTGGTCGCGCTCGGCATGAAAGCCTTTCTCTTTCGCCCAACCCATAACGTGTTCAGCAAGCTGTTCTTCATGATAAGAGGGGTGCGGAATAGAGCAGATCTTGGCAAAAATATCCCACAGCGGCTGGGGGGATAGTTGAGACAGTTCAGACATAATGATTCTCCATGTCAATGGCCTGCAAAACAGAGGGGCAGGGCACAGGATTAGCGATAACAGAGCATCACGCGCTATGCGGGTGAGATAGTGGGAGAATACCACTTTATTGTCTGTCTGAGTGTGACACATGTAAAAAGCACAGGGCGGGCCGCGTAACACTGGTTTTTAGTGCGTCAGATCTCTATAATCTCGCGCAACCCATTTTCCCCTGAACACATTTAAGCCGCTTTACAATAGGCTGGGACACTTCACATGAGCGAAAAATACGTCGTCACCTGGGACATGCTGCAAATTCACGCCCGCAAGCTGGCCGCGCGCCTGCTGCCGTCAGAACAGTGGAAAGGCATCATTGCCGTTAGCCGTGGTGGTTTAGTTCCGGCTGCCCTGCTGGCCCGTGAGCTGGGTATTCGCCATGTTGATACCGTTTGCATCTCCAGCTACGACCACGACAACCAGCGCGAGCTGAAAGTGCTGAAACGTGCTGAAGGCGACGGTGAAGGCTTTATCGTGATTGACGATCTGGTAGATACCGGCGGTACCGCAGTCGCTATTCGTGACATGTATCCAAAAGCCCACTTCGTGACCATTTTCGCTAAGCCTGCCGGCCGCCCGCTGGTTGATGACTATGTAATCGATATCCCGCAGGATACCTGGATTGAGCAGCCGTGGGATATGGGCGTGGTCTTCGTGCCGCCTATCTCTGGCCGCTAAGCCGTTTTTTTCTAAACTTTACGCCCGGTTATGCCGGGCGTTCTGTTATTTAGCGCTCGGCAGGTTACAATAGAGGAAGTGACGTAATCATGGAGGCTGCGCGCAATGACCCAGGCTAACCTCAGCGAAACCCTGTTCAAACCCCGATTCAAACATCCCGAAACCTCGACGCTGGTCCGCCGTTTTCAGCGGGGCAATCCCCCGGCGATGGATTCCGCACTGGACGGGGCCAGCGTTCCGCACTGGTATCGGCTGATCAACCGCCTGCTGTGGGTTTGGCGCGGGGTCGATCCACGTGAAATTCTTGACGTGCAGGCGCGGATCGTCATGAGCCAGGCCGAGCGTACCGACAGCGAGCTCTATGATACGGTGGTGGGCTATCGCGGCGGCAACTGGATTTACGAGTGGGCGACCCAGGCGATGAAGTGGCAGCAGAAGGCCAGCCAGACCCAGGAAGATACCCTCAGTGGTCGCCAGTGGCTGCACGCCTCCAATCTCTACAGCATTGCTGCTTATCCGCATCTGAAAGGCGATGACCTGGCCGAGCAGGCGCAGGCCCTGGCGAACCGCGCCTATGAAGAGGCCGCTCGTCGTTTGCCGGGTAAGCTGCGTGAGCTTGAGTTCGCCATTCCCGGCGGTTCGCCGCTGGTGGGCTTCTTGCACATGCCGAAAGGCGACGGCCCGTTCCCGACTGTGCTGGTATGTGGTGGTCTCGACAGCCTGCAAAGCGACTATTACAACCTGTTTGAGCGCTACTTTGCGCCGAACGGCATCGCGATGTTGACTTTGGATATGCCGTCGATTGGCTTCTCGTCGAAGTGGAAGCTGACCCAGGACTCCAGCATGCTGCACCAGCACGTGCTGAAAGCGCTGCCGGACATTCCGTGGATCGATCACACCCGGGTAGCCGCCTTTGGCTTCCGCTTTGGGGCAAACGTTGCCGTACGCCTGGCCTATCTTGAGTCGCCGCGTCTGAAGGCGGTGGCCTGCCTTGGGCCTGTGGTGCACTCGCTGCTCACCGACCCTCAGCGCCTCAACGGCGTGCCGGAGATGTACCTCGACGTACTGGCCAGCTGTCTCGGGATGCATGACGCTTCGGACGAGGCGCTGCGCGTCGAGCTGAACCGCTATTCATTAAAAACTCAGGGCCTGCTGGGACGACGCTGTCCGACGCCAATGCTCTCCGGCTACTGGAAAAACGATCCCTTCAGTCCGGAAGAAGAGTCGCGGCTCATTGCCTCCTCCTCTGCCGACGGCAAGCTGCTGGAGATCCCGTTTAAGCCGGTTTACCGGAATTTTGATAAGTCTCTACAGGAAATTACTGCCTGGATGAAGCATAGATTGCGTTAATGCGTTGCTTAATTCCATTGATTTGGTAAAACAGTTGCATCACAAAAGGAGATCGCAATGACGTTACCGAGTGGACACCCGAAAAGCAGACTGATCAAGAAATTTATGGCGCTTGGCCCCTATATCCGTGAGGAGCAGTGCGAAGGGAACCGTTTCTTTTTTGACTGCCTTGCCGTATGCGTCAACGTGAAACCTGCCCCTGAGAAGCGTGAGTTTTGGGGCTGGTGGATGATAATGGAAGCCCAGGAAAAACGCTTCACCTATACCTACCAGTTTGGCCTCTTTAATAAAGAAGGCCACTGGGAGCCAGTTGCTATTAAAGATACAGAAGTGACCGATCGTCTTGAGCAGACGCTGCGTACTTTCCACGAGCGCGCACGTGAGCTGCTGGCATCGCTGGAATTAAAGCTGGAGCCTGCCGATGACTTTAAAAACGACCCGGTCAAACTCAGCGCCTGATTAAGCGTATACCATAAATAAAAAAAGGCCCTTCACCGACATGAAGGGCCTTTTTATTATCCAGAATTAGAACTGATAGGTTACGCCCAGGGCAACGACATCGTCATTAGTGGTAACCAGGCGGTTATCGTCGTCAATCTGGTTAATTTTATAATCAACGAAGGCCGACATGTTTTTGTTGAAGTAATAGGTTGCGCCTACGTCGATATAGTTGACCAGATCTTCGTCACCGAAGCCTTCAATATCTTTGCCCTTGGTCAGGACGTAGCCCACGGACGGACGCAGACCGAAGTCGAACTGGTACTGGAGCACGGCTTCGAAGTTATCCGCTTTGTTGGCAAAGCCCGCAGAGGAGGAGATCGGGGTCATGTTGTAAGAGACACCGTAGAACGCAGCCGCGTAGACGTTGTTGGCATCATACTTCGCGCTAGCAGCCCAGGCTTCTGCATTCGCACCACGGCCAAGGGTCATCCGGTTCTGCGCGTCGGTGCGGTCAGAGTTAGCGTATGCACCAACGATAGAGAAGTCGCTGCCGCCAAAATCATAGGCCAGAGAGGTACCGAAACCATCACCGTTCTGTTTCACCACGCTGCTACGGCCGTTTTCGTTTTTGCCCTGATACTGCAGGGTCAGGTCCAGACCGTCTACTATGCCGAAGAAGTCGCTGTTACGATAGGTCGCCACGCCGCTGGTGCGTTTAGTCATAAAGTTGTCGGTACGGGCCAGGCCGTCACCGCCGAACTCAGGGAACATATCGGTGTAGGCGGCCACGTCATACAGCACGCCCAGGTTACGACCGTAGTCCAGTGAGCCAAAATCTTTAATTTTCACACCGGCAAATGCCAGACGGGTTTTCTGCCCGGAGGTGCTTTCGTCGTTATTACCGGCAAACTCCGCTTCCCAACGACCGAAGCCCGTAATCTGATCGTTAATTTGGGTTTCGCCTTTAAAGCCGAAACGAACGTATGTTTTATCGCCGTCGTTGCTGTTGTCATCGCTGAAGTAGTGCATGGCTTTCACTTTGCCGTAAACGTCCAGCTTGTTGCCATTTTTATTAAAAACTTCTGCGGACTGTACAGATGCGGAAGCAACCAGACCCATTACCACTAATGCCAGAGTACTCTTTTTCATTTTGATTCCCGATTTAAACAAAAGACGCTCTAATATTCGCCAGGCTTATACCTGCTGAAAACAGAGAGGGTTTTAACGTTCGGAAATGAAAGATTTATGACAATGTCGGAATAATTTTAAAAATCCGTGTTTATTTATTTCTGCAATAAATCTGCAAAAATCTGCCGTTAGGCTTGCCGATCCTCGCAGCAATCTCCCATGCTTTTGACCGAGGTTATTGGCAAGCGGCCTCACTCCTGTTACAACGTCAGACTGACATCACATTTCCTTATTCGTAAAACGGCAGAGAATCATGAGTGACACCCAGACGCTGGTGGTAAAACTCGGCACCAGCGTGTTAACGGGCGGATCGCGCCGCCTCAACCGCGCCCATATCGTGGAGCTGGTACGCCAGTGCGCGCAGCTGCATGCCGCAGGGCATCGTATTGTTATCGTCACCTCCGGGGCGATCGCCGCCGGACGCGAGCATTTGGGCTACCCGGAGCTGCCCGCCACCATCGCCTCCAAGCAGCTGCTGGCGGCAGTGGGGCAGAGTCGCCTGATCCAGCTCTGGGAGCAGCTCTTCTCCATCTACGGTATCCACGTCGGCCAGATGCTGCTGACGCGTGCCGATATGGAGGACCGGGAGCGCTTCCTCAACGCCCGCGATACCCTGCGCGCACTGCTGGATAACAGCATCGTGCCGGTGATCAACGAGAACGATGCCGTGGCTACCGCTGAGATCAAAGTAGGCGATAACGACAACCTCTCCGCGCTGGCCGCCATCCTGGGCGGGGCGGATAAGCTGCTGCTGCTCACCGATCAGCAGGGCCTTTACACCGCCGATCCGCGCAATAATCCGGATGCCGAGCTGATCGCTGACGTTTACGGCATTGACGATGCGCTGCGTGCCATCGCCGGGGACAGCGTCTCTGGCCTCGGCACCGGCGGCATGGGCACGAAATTGCAGGCTGCGGACGTCGCCTGCCGGGCGGGCATCGAGACCATTATCGCCGCGGGCAGCAGGCCGGGCGTTATCGGCGACGCGCTGAACGGCGTACCGGTGGGGACGCGCTTTCACGCTCAGACCTCGCCGCTGGAGAACCGCAAGCGCTGGATCTTCGGCGCGCCGCCAGCGGGTGAGCTGACCGTGGACGAAGGGGCAACGATGGCGATCCTCGAAAAAGGCAGCTCATTGCTGCCAAAAGGGATCAAAAGCGTGACAGGCAACTTCTCCCGTGGTGAAGTGATCCGTATCCGTAATCTGGCAGGACGGGACATCGCTCACGGCGTCTCCCGCTACAACAGCGACGCGCTGCGACGCATCGCTGGCCAGCACTCACAACAGATCGACGCCATTCTCGGCTACGAGTATGGCCCGGTCGCCGTCCATCGCGACGACATGATCACCCGTTAAGGAGCAGACGTATGCTTGAACAGATGGGCATCGCTGCGAAAGCAGCCTCGTATAAGCTGGCGCAGCTCTCCAGCCGAGAAAAAAACCGCGTTCTGGAGAAGATCGCTGACTACCTTGAGGCCCAGGCGCACGACATTATCCAGGCCAACGATCAGGACGTGCTCGAAGCCCGGCGCAACGGCCTGAGCGAAGCGATGCTCGATCGTCTGGCGCTCAACCCTGAACGCCTGAAGAGCATCGCCGACGACGTGCGCCAGGTCTGCAAACTGGCGGATCCGGTAGGCCAGATTATTGACGGCGGGCTGCTCGACAGCGGCCTGCGCATTGAACGCCGTCGGGTGCCCCTCGGCGTGATTGGCGTGATCTACGAGGCGCGACCTAACGTTACCGTTGACGTCGCCTCCCTCTGCCTGAAGACCGGCAACGCGGCAATCCTGCGCGGCGGCAAAGAGACCTGGCGCACCAACGCTGCCACCGTGAAGGTGATCCAGCAGGCGCTGGAGGAGTGCGGCCTACCGGCAGGTGCTATCCAGGCGATTGAGAGCCCGGACCGGACGCTGGTCAATGAGATGCTGCGCATGGATAAGTACATCGACATGCTAATCCCACGCGGCGGGGCAGGGCTGCACAAGCTGTGCCGCGAGCAGTCAACTATTCCGGTGATCACCGGCGGGATCGGCGTGTGTCATATCTACGTGGATGACACCGCCGAGATTGAACCCGCGCTGAAGATTATCGTCAACGCCAAGACCCAGCGCCCGAGCACCTGTAACACCGTAGAAACGCTGCTGGTGAGTCAGCAGATTGCCGAGCGTTTCTTGCCCGCGCTCAGCACCCAGATGGCGCAGAGCGGTGTGACGTTGCACGCCGACGCGGCGGCACTGAAAACGCTGCAAGGTGGCCCGGCGCACGTCGAGGCGGTGAAGCCGGAGCAGTATGACGACGAGTTTTTATCCCTCGATCTCAACGTCAAGCTGGTGGCCTCGCTCGATGAGGCGATCGAGCATATTCGCGAGCACGGCACTCAGCACTCGGATGCGATCCTCACCCGCACCCTGAGCAATGCCAACCGCTTTGTGAACGAGGTGGATTCCTCTGCGGTATACGTTAACGCCTCTACGCGCTTTACCGACGGCGGACAGTTTGGCCTGGGTGCAGAAGTCGCCGTGAGCACGCAAAAATTGCACGCTCGCGGCCCGATGGGTCTTGAAGCCCTGACCACCTACAAGTGGGTTGGCTTCGGCGACGATACTATTCGTGCTTAAAACTAGCAGGGTGATGCAAAAGTAGCCGCTTGATTGCCAAGGGCATTGACGCATCACCCGGTTAGATCTAACCTTCTACCCCGTGGTTACGCTCGTAACCGGTCCCCCAGGGCCGATATAGCTCAGTTGGTAGAGCAGCGCATTCGTAATGCGAAGGTCGTAGGTTCGACTCCTATTATCGGCACCAATTAAATCAGATAGTTACCTGCTGTTGATGTAAATCTCGTTTCTCTATTGGGACAGATTTGTGCCATTGCGGCTCAAAATTGTGTCAATTTAGCTAGCGTGTTCGCTTGGATGTCCGGCAGAAAGGTGAGCGTAGAGTTTCGTCTTAAAAGAGTTCCCAACCGTACATTTACTTGAATGCACTGGCTATACCACTTTGCTTTGTAAACCTGACAAACTCCCCCGCAAATAAGGAACCCAGAGATTTCTAGTTGTTGTTGCTCTAAGTTACAGTTGCTTCATTCTGATGAACTGTATCAATACGACCGACAATATTTGATTTAACGAGCGAGAGATCACAAGCAGAAATCAGTCCTATAAGGCATAATGGATAAAAATCATCTGTTTAAAAGGACTATACGATGTCGCATGTAAGTATCAATGATTTTAAATTGCTTAATATCAAATGCCAAAAATATTTTGATTTATTCAGTAAAACTAATCAATTTGTTCAAGAAGTGAATGAACTTAAGTTACAACAAAGGTTTGGTTTTTATCTCTTCATGCATAGAATCATTATGCAATGAAAAAGATATTGATCGAATTAGTGATTACATTACAGATACTGAATATAATTCATATTTATATGGTAATCGAAA
Organism: Pseudescherichia sp.; assembly: GCF_031998825.1. Lineage (GTDB taxonomy): Bacteria > Pseudomonadota > Gammaproteobacteria > Enterobacterales > Enterobacteriaceae > Pseudescherichia. The sequence continues at coordinate 58,277 of NZ_DAMACX010000022.1, read as the reverse complement.
TGATGATCATGGGATTGATGCAATATTTATAGATAGTGAAGGCAAGGAAATTAAGTTATTTAATTTTAAGTTTAGAGAACGATTCAAAGTTGACCAGAAGCAAAGCTTCAATGAGGCTTTTGTATCAACAAAGCTTGTAAATTGTATAATGAACGAAAGTATCGATGGATTAGAAGGTAAGTTAGCATCGTATGTGACAAAAATTAATGAGTTATTAAATGGGAACGAAGTGTGGAAGCTTTCTTTATATATGATAAGCAATGAAGCATTGCCTATAGAACATGACGAAAGTGCTATCCAACAACTGAAAAATGTATATGACATGGAAGTAATATCTATATGCCTTCCTCACATAACAAGTATTATGTCTATACGTCCCGCTCCAATTAATGCAGAATTGATTATCGATAATGATTCTCTCATGTCTTATTCAGAGAGTTCAATTTCGACATCTAAATCGTATGTTATCAGGCTAAATGCTGCCGATGTGATAAGAATTACTTGTCGTAATGCTGATTTACGTGGAGATCACAATTGTGAGAATTTTGAATTATTGGCAAACGAAAAAATAGATTTTGGGGTTCTTTTCGATAACGTCAGGGGTTTTGTTCAACGCTCGCGCTATAATGCAGGGATAGCCAAAACCTTGCGTGAAGAAGCAAGTAAGTTATTCATGTATAACAATGGATTAACTATAGTTGCTGACGATATTAAAGCTCACCCAGTAAATGGTCATAGAAAAGTTAGAATTAGTTTATCTGGGATCCAAGTCTTAAATGGTGGACAAACGCTTAGAACACTTCATGATTTTAATGCGGCGGATAAATCAAATATTACTGAATATATTTCAAAAGGCGAACTTCTTGTTCGGATATTCAATGCTTCTAATAATGAAACTGCAAATAAAATAGCGGAATACACAAACAGTCAAAACTCTATTTCTAATGTAGACTTGAAGTCTTTAAGCACATTGCAAATACAATTGGAACAGTTACTAGATGAGCATGGTATTATTTATTCCAGAAAAAATGGTGATACTGGGATTCATGACGAAAAAGAATACCGATACAAAATTAGTATGGAGCAATTTGGCCAGATACTTTTCGCTTATCAAGGTTTCCCTGAAAAATCTTCAAACCAAAAACAACATATTTTTGGTAAATACTACGATGGTATTTTTAGTGAGGATAATTTTAATTTTTCAAATGCCCCTCAGTTGGTGGAAAGTTATTACGAAATCAAAAAGGCTTATTCATCTTCAACTGATAGCATACAGAAAATAGAACAGAAGATTTTCTATATAATCTATATGCATAAAGTCAGAGAAGATTGGAGCTATGAAAAATGCATTAATATGCTTGAGGAAGCTTTAAGTTCTTATTACCCGCTCAGCGATGTGACCCTCACTGATGCACGAAAAATGATTCAGGTACGATTTAGGGAATCAGTGAGCGAAATGTTGCACGATACTGAGCTTTAGTTTGTACTTCTAAATATTAGAGGGTTCTATTGTGAACCCTCTGTTTTAAGATATAAATTATGTTCATTTCGTGCGGAAAATTAAACACTTTATTTATTATTTGTTCAGCACATAAAGAATAAATAAAAGTGATGATTGTTTGACCATGTTCATAGTATGCAGTATGGGGGTACTTTTGGGGGTAACTTAAAAAATAACAATGACAAAAACCCTTTTAAATCAATCAAATTATCCTTCTCGTCATGTTCCTATTATCGGCACATCAAATTTAATTACAGATAAGACGGATCCACTCAAATCATTCGCAAAGAAGTTTGATAAGCGTACGTTATCCAACAAGGCTCTCTATATTATTCAAGGCCGCCGTGAATCCTGCCGCAGCGGGAAAATCCTTGTATTAATTATCGCGATATTCACCTCGCAGGGCGTTCCATCATCGAGAAACACCGTCTCCGTAAGCTCGATAACCGCATCATTTTCCTTTAGTTTTAATAAGGAGAGCACATCCGCATCGGTCAAGTTGACCGCCTCCAGGTTCTGGTCCCGGCGCTGGATCTTTTTACCGGTAATCTGTTCGATATAGGAGAATTTCGAGATCTCCAGCCTGCTGAACTCCATGGTGCTAAACATGCTCACCGGCAGGTGGCTATGCTCCAGCGCAACGGGAATATCATCGAAGCACATCAGACGTAAAATTTTATAGACCTTGTCGCTGTTCTTAATACGTAGCGCCTGAGCCATATCAGGGGAGGGAACGCGGATGATGCTGGCTGAGATAACCTTTCGTACGCCCTTATAACCGTGCTTCTGGGCCTGATAATCGAAAGGTGAGAGCGCATGAAATCGTCCAGAGTGGTTGCTTACGCCAATCGAACCCACATATAGGCCCGAGCCTTTAACTCGGTAAATCCTCTGCTGCTCTATTAAAATGCGCGTGGCTTCACGAACGGTAGCGCGGGTAATACCAATATTTTTGGCAATGGCAATTTCAGTATCGAGCTTATCGCCAGGCAACAGGCCGTCATCCTTAATTTTCTTCAGGATGTAATCGACTACCTCTCTCTGCTTCTCTGTTATGCCATCAACCATCGATATTCTTCCCGATAAGTGTGAAAGAGCGACTCCCCTGAGCCTGTCTATACATGTATGCCTGATATTCTTCGCTTAGCACCACTTGAGTGGTGTAGAGATGTGATCGGCTTAACGAATTTGCATCCAAATACCGCGAGTTCGCTGCAATGTTACCGTTACATATTGTATCTGCCCAGATCCCGGTCCACTATCTAGATGACTATACATCTTAAAGATGTCTATACGTATCAAGCAGCCTGAAACAGAGAAACGCGTTTTTTTAGATCAGGGAGAAAAACATGTCGCATCTGGCAAAGTGGTTAAATAACGAAAAAGTTCAGTACGTTGAGCGCGTCGCGGACTGGAAAGAGGCCATTCAGATTGCCGGGACTCCTCTCCTCAATGAGGGGGCCATATCACAACGCTATATCGAGGCCATTATCCGGCAGAAAGAGGAGATCGGGCCTTACTTCGTTATCGCCCCGCGGATTGCCATGCCCCACGCTCGTCCGGAAGAGGGCGCTCAGGCGCTGGGTTTATCGGTGGTAAAGCTGGCTGAACCCGTGGTGTTTAACGCTGACGAGAACGATCCGGTAGACACGGTTTTCATGTTTGCCGCGCCGGACAGCAACAGTCATATAGAGATGATCTCTCAGCTGGCTGAGTTGCTCTCTGATGAAGACGAAATGGAAAAGGTCTTCAACGTCCGCAGCAAAGAAGAACTGAATGCAATTTTACTGGCCGATAACGGTATCGCCCAGTAGACGAACAGTGATCAACGATTAATGAGGTGAGTTATGAAAATGATGGCGGTGTGTGGTTCAGGTCTGGGCAGCAGCTTCATGATGGAAATGAATATTAAAAAGGTGCTGAAAAACCTCAATATTGTAGCCGAAGTCGAGCACTCCGACCTGGGGTCGGTAACGCCCGACGTAGCTGACGTTTTTGTGATGGCGAAGGATATTGCCTATAGCGCCAACCTGCCGGAGGACAAGATTATCATCATTAACAACATTATCGATCTGAAAGAGATCGAACAAAAAATACGCGAGTATTTTGAGAAAAATAACGCGTAATTCGAGATGAACATCTTCCCGTAGAGGTTAATATGTTTATTCAAAACCTTTTGCAGTTTGTCGTCGATGTGCTGAAGGTGCCCTCCATCCTTGTTGGGCTGGTGGCGCTGTTCGGGCTTGTGGCACAAAAAAAGCCTTTCCCGGATGTGATTAAGGGAACCGTAAAAACCATTCTTGGCTTCTTAGTCCTGGCTGGCGGTGCCTCTGTTCTGGTCAGCTCATTAACCCCGCTGGGCGATATTTTCAAAGAAGCGTTCGACGTTCAGGGGATCATCCCGAATAACGAAGCAATGGTTTCGATTGCCCTCGCTAAGTACGGTGCGCCGACCACGCTAATTATGGCATTCGGCATGGTGGCTAACATTGTTGTCGCCAGGTTTACTCGCCTGAAATATATCTACCTTTCAGGGCACGTAACCTTCTACATGGCCTGTATGGTCGCGATCATCCTCTCGGTAGCCGGTTTTGAAGGTGTTCAGCTTATCTATACCGGGTCGTTAGCGCTGGGTATTTTGATGGCGGCATTCCCGGCGCTGGCTCAGCCCTATATGCGTAAAATCGTCGGCGGCGATCAGGTTGCTTTAGCGCATACGGGCACGATTGGCTATGTTCTCTCAGGCTGGATTGGTACCCTGGTGGGTAAAGGATCCAAATCCACCGAAGAGATGAACATGCCGAAAAACCTCAGTTTTTTGCGCGACAGCACCATCTCTATCTCCCTGACCATGATGGTTATCTACCTGATCCTGTCAGTATCGGCGGGTAAAGAGTACGTTGAGGCTAACTTCAGCGACGGTCAAAATTATCTGGTCTACTCCTTTATCCAGGCGATTACCTTTGCTGCGGGCGTATTTATTATCCTGCAGGGCGTGCGCTTAATCCTCGCGGAGATTGTGCCGGCTTTTACCGGTTTCTCTGAGAAGCTGGTACCGAATGCCGTACCTGCTCTGGACTGCCCCATTGTCTTCCCCTACGCGCCAAATGCGGTGCTGGTCGGGTTTATCTCCAGCTTCGTGGGCGGATTGGTAGGGTTGTTCATCCTCGGCCAGCTGCACTGGGTGCTGATCCTGCCCGGCGTCGTGCCGCACTTCTTCTGCGGCGCTACCGCGGGCGTTTTCGGTAATGCTACCGGCGGTAAACGAGGGGCTATCTGCGGGGCGTTTGCCCACGGGATCTTGATCACCTTCCTGCCCGTTGCGCTGCTGCCGGTCCTGGGAGCGATTGGGCTGACCAACACCACCTTCTCCGATACCGATTTCGGCGTGGTGGGGATCGTTCTTGGTAATATGGCTCAGTTTATGGATAAGGGGATGATTACCCTGACCATCACCGGCATCTTTGCGCTGCTGGTTATCTATAACTTCACGGCTAAAAAGAAGGTGCCGGTGGAAGAGGGGACAGGGCAGTAAAGCATGCTAAGTAGCAGAGGGGGATTGGCCCCTCTGCATACGCTGAGTGTCTTAAAAGCGTGGGTCATTCATAACTTTACAGAAAAGTAGCTTATTCGCGTGTATTAATTATATTTCGTAAGGTTGCATATAAGAAATATTACCTTGGACGCCATCTGGAATAAGATCCATCGGATCGCCGCTCTCTGATTCACCCCATACAACCAGAGAGTCATCACGGGTAAGAGCGACCATACAGTAAGCTGAACCGTAAATGGCTCTCACATTAACCAGGCTCTCACGTACCTGAGAATCATCAAGATATGCGTTATTACCCCAGTTTACGACGGAGCCATCTTTTTTCAGAGCTGAGCAGTATGCGCTTACTCCTGTTAAAGCAACAACATCCGTCAGCCCATCAGGGATGGGTAAAAGATCTGTGACCTCTGTGCCAAATCCGCGAACGCTACCATCATCGCATAGCAGAATATAAGTGCCTTGCCCACCCGCATAGCTACAAAACCGAACATCAACAATATTGGTCAATGCAGCAATGTCATCAGGGAAGTCAACATACTCATCTTTTCGACCCCAGACAACGATACTGCCATTTTCGCGCAACGCGACATAGCTTAAATATCCAGGATAGACGCGCACAATATCCGTTAAGGCAGCGATATCATCGGGTACAGTTCCACCCGCATCATATACCCCCCACGCTGCAACCTGCCCGTTACGGCGTAAAACGCAGACAGACATTGAATTAACATAAACTGCCGTAATGTCAGTTAATTCAGCAATTTCATCCGGAACAATTGCTCCCTCTTTATAATTCCCCCATGCATATATTTTCCCGTCACTTGTCAGTACGGTACGCACATTGTCGTTACAGACAAGATCGATAATATTATCCATGCTGGCGATTTCATCAGGTAAAGCAAAATCGCCTCCGATTTTATAACCCCACTCTTCAATATAAGGCGAGGAACTCCCGCGCAATATACCCGCCATTCCCGATGGCATGACTTGCTGGATATCATTGCGAGACTGTGTAGTGGGTTTAAGCTGACCACCATACTGAGGATTCCCCCAGGCATAAAGCGATTTGTCGGTGCGAATGGCAAACGAACACTCATTACCCACTGTCACCTTTTGAAAATCATGATTATCGGCATCAGCAATCGGATACTTTGTTACGTAACCTACGTTGCCCCACTGCTTTATTTGCTTATCATTATTGACCACATTAACTATATCATCTCTAAAAATATCAACATTACCTGCATTTAATATTACCGACGCATATCCGTCTGCGCTAACAATTAAGCGATTGACCGAATTATGATCATAAAAGGCTGTTCCTTGAGTAACCAGAGATTCACCTTCATATTGCCAGTTAGCAAAAACGGGTGTCAGTGTGTCGGCATCTAATGAAACAATGCGTGCATATGATAGGTTAAAGCACCCTGCGCCTTGGGTTCTGTTTCCCATAATAAGTAGTGATTTAGCCATGATTTATATCCTTTTTTAAGCATGTAATAATATTTAATATTTATGTTTGAAATGGTCAGGACATGCCAGAACGGTATCTGGCATAAAACCAATGTTATTCTTTATGTTCATTGTACTTTGCCTTAAAAAAGGAGAGTGTTCACTTTTTTTTCAGTGGTCGCTCCTTTAGGATACGCTGATTGACTGGTTTTATTGCAGTACATAACAGAGCAGTTTTCCCAAGGCAGTATCGGACTCGACAATCTCCTCTACCGACATATTCTTAAACGCCCAGGGCGTCCATGAGTTGTGCAGTGAAATCAGCTTATATTTCGCTTTTGCCATAATCTCTTCCGGCGCTACGCCACCATCACCAAACCAGAAGCTCTTATAGGCCCCACAGGTATCGCCGCTGTTATTATAAGCTGACTCCATAATATTACCGCTGGCAGTCCGGTCTATGATTACATAATCATTTGTATAGTCGCGGCTTTTTAAGAGCTCACCGATAATCGAATTACCGACGTAGTCCCAGCCTCTAACCGGAGGCAGTGTCTTCATCTTTTCGCAGATAATTTTATACCACGCGGTTAATACCGGGTTATTGCTGCCCTGGCACCACATCACGGCGAGATGGATCGCTCTGCGTTCCGGGAAGCCAAAGGCATGCAGTACGCCCGGGCGGCTTGCTTCGATTATCGGTGTGATATCACCCGTCACGATAGTATCAGCATCAATAAAGAGTCCACCCAGCTTTGACAGGACAGCCACTGAAACCACGTCTGACTGCTGCGGCAGCGATAGCATCCGGAACGAGGCCATATCTATTTCATCGCCAATATATTCATCGACGTTTTTATCATTAATTACAATAATATCAACTGAGGGTATTAATTTTTCCCAGGTTCTAACACACATCCGAATATAAACAGGTGCTTGTCTATTTTCAGGGTTAACCCAGTAGGTATACATTTTCATAGCTGCGCTTCCTTTGCGTAAAAGACGCGCAATATATAACAGAGTGATGCTGTTTTTTTGCGATAAAAAGTGCGAAAGCTGATGCTGGCCCGACAGTCTGGGCCACCGTAAATTATTAACAATACATACATAAGGATTTACTCAAATCCTGAATTAGCCTTAATCATCACCATTGTGGTAAAGTTAATCGCTTTTTAAAACACCGGGATAGATGATGAGCAGCCGAAAAGATGTGATTTTAGATACCGCCACAGAACTCTTTAATCGTGAGGGTTTTCAGGCAGTTGGCATAGATAAGCTCATCACTGCCGCCGGTGTGTCCAAGCTAACGCTCTATCGCCATTTCGCCTCAAAAGATGAGTTGATTGAGATTATACTCAATCGCCAGAATAGCCATTTCCTGGCTGAACTCACTGACGCCATTCAAAAACATGACGTGCCACGCTTGCAGCTGCGGGCTTTTTTCACCTTTTATGAAAGCTGGTTCAACAGCGACACCTTTCGCGGCTACATGTCGGTTAACGCCGTGCTGGAGTTTGGCGACAGGTCACCAGCGCTGGTAGCAATCAACCGCAGCCTGCATGAAGCGCTGATCGCGACGCTCAGCCAAATCCTGCAGAGCTGGGTAAAACGAGCGCGCGCCCAGCACCTGGCCTGGTCCCTGATTATGCTGATCGATGGCGCTATCATCGCTCGTATTAGCTGGGGGCAGAGCAGCGACTACTCTCCCGCCCATACCGCCTGGTCAATGGCGAAAACCTTACTGGATGCCGAAGGCATCGAGCTTTAACCCGCGCTTTTCTTCGCCTGCTTTCGGCGATGTCTCTAGGTATAACAATCGGTATTGTTTAATTTTCTATTCACTGCTTGCGATGGGGAGTTAACATTTCCGCTAAATTATTATTCTTTAAATATCAAAAAGATGCAATTATTTTGCAACAAAATTGCAATATTCGTATTGCAATACCGATTGGTATTGTTTAGCGTTTATTTCAGATTTTTTTCTCTGCTTGCTCCGACAGTAAAAACCATAACAGAGGTAAGAAATGAAGAAATCATCTGCTCTAAAAACGTTACTGAATAAAAAAGAGATGGCATTTTTAATGGAGGCGCATAATGCCATGAGCGCCAAAATTGCTCAGGAGAGCGGGTTCGAAGGGCTATGGGCGTCCGGACTCTCTATCTCAGCCTCAATGGGATTAAGCGATCGCAATGAAGCTTCATGGACCCAGGTGATGGACGTCGTGGACTTTATGGTGGATAACACCGACATCCCTATTCTACTTGACGGTGATACCGGCTTTGGTAATTTCAATAACGTCAGAAGGCTGGTGAAAAAGCTTTCCCAGCGTGGCGTCGCAGGCGTCTGTCTGGAGGATAAGCTGTTCCCGAAGGTGAACTCGTTTATCGGTGCCGGACAGGATCTGGCAGATATTAACGAGTTCTGCGGCAAGATTCAGGCGGCGAAAGATAGCCAGCTTGATGAAGACTTCTGCGTCGTCGCCCGGGTTGAGGCGCTGATCAGCGGTTGCCCGATGGAAGAAGCCCTGAAGCGGGCCGATGCCTACTATCGCGCAGGCGCGGATGCCATTCTCATTCACTCAAAAAAATCGGACGGAGAGGAGATCCTCTCTTTTTGCCGCCAGTGGAATAACGCCTGCCCGATAGTGATCGTTCCTACCAAATATTACACCACCAAAACGGATGCCTTCCGTGACGTTGGTGTCTCTACCGTTATCTGGGCGAATCACAGCCTGCGCGCCTCAATTGCTGCCATGCGTGACGTGACGAAAAAGATCCGCCTGAATAACAGCGTCGCTAATATCGAAAAAGAGATCGCCTCGCTGGAAGACGTTTTTAATCTGACCAATGAGTTTGAAGTTCAGCAGGCAGAGAAAAAATATCTGTCGATGTAATTACTCATTCACCCGTTCGGGCGACAAATAATGATAAATGTAAAACGTTTTGTTGATGCCATTATTCAGCAAGGAACTCGCTATTTTACCGGCGTTCCCTGCTCCTATTTAACGCCATTAATAAACGAGGTTATTCTCCGGGATGAGACTCGCTATATTCTGGCGTCAAATGAAGGTGAAGGACTCTCTCTGGCGTCAGGGCTGTGGCTCTCGCATCAGACGACGGTTGTTTTATGTCAGAACTCCGGGCTGGGTAATTTAATTAATCCGCTGACCTCACTGAATGCGCCTTTCTCTATTCCGGTTCTGCTGTTGGTCACCTGGCGCGGGCAGCCGGGAACAAAGGATGAGCCGCAGCATAAATTAATGGGTGAGATTACCCCAGACCTGTTGACGCTGGCAGGGGTGAAGTGGGCTCTGCTGCCGGATAACGAAGCTGAAGCGATGCAGGCCCTAAAAGAGGCCGATGAGTATATGCAGCGTGAGCAGCGGCCCTTTGCGCTGATCATGACCGGAGACCAGTTCACCGCTGGCCCCGCGCTGACTATGCCACCGGAGAGCGGCGCGACGCGAGCGGAGGCGCTGAGCGTCCTGCTGGAGAATATCGATCCCGACGGCGTCGTGGTCGCCACCACGGGTAAAACCGGGCGCGAACTGTTTACCCTTGCCGATCGTCCGCAGCACCTCTACTGCGTCGGGTCGATGGGCTATGCCAGCGCGCTAGCGGCAGGCATCGCTCTTGGCACGCCTGAACGTCCCGTCTATGTGATAGATGGAGACGGTGCCGCGCTGATGCATCTGGGTAATCTGCCCGGCATCGGGGCCAGCCATCCTGCCAACCTCATTCACATCGTTCTTGATAACGGCAGCTATGACTCCACCGGCGCGCAGCCGACGGTCTCCCCCAGCGTCGATTTTGTTGGTCTCGCCCAGGCCAGCGGCTATGCGCAGGCTCGCCACTGTGTCGATATAGCCGCGTTCGCCCAGGCGCTAGCGGCACCGGCGCAGGCAGGGCCACGGCTGCTGCACGTGCCGATTCGTTCCGGCTCGATGGCACAGCTGGGCAGGCCCTCGCTCAGCCCGCAGCAGGTGGCGCGTCGTCTGCGCGATGTGTTGGCCTCTCTTCCCCCTACCCATGAGAACAAAAACATGAATAACCATAATGAAAATGCACCGAGCGCGCTTAACTCCGTGCTGACGGAGATGGATATCTACGCCTCAAAGGCTATCTCGCTGAAAGCTAAAGCAGATCCCAGCATTGCTAACCTTAGCTTTGGCGAGCCGGTCTTTGGGCCGCCGGAACACCTGCTTCAGGAGATTGCCCAGCAGGATCTCTCCCTGACTGCTTTTATGGATGCCTCAAAGCGCTATGAAGATCCTCGGGGAAGTCTGGCCCTGCGGCAGGCGATCGCCAGCTGGTATCAGGATCGTTACGGCCTCAGGCTCGATCCTGAGAAGGAGATCATGGTCACGCATGGCGGTGTCGAGGCCATCACGCTCTCGCTGCTGGTGACCACCCCGGCGCAGGGCAGGGTAGCCATCAGCGATCCCTCCTACATGCTCTATGCCCGGACGATCAAAACCCTTGAGCGCCAGCCGCTGCGCATCCCTCGTCCTGCGGGTAACCATGAGTATGTCCGCATGCTGGCAGAGCATGGCTCGCTGGAGGGGGTATCGGCGCTGATCGTCAACTCGCCGGAGAACCCTACCGGCTATGTCGCCAGCCAGCAGGACTGGGAGGCCATTGGCGAAGCCGCCGCCCGCAGCGGGACGTGGATCGTTCACGACGAGGTCTACGATGCAATGCACTTTGCCCGCCCGCACCAGCCTGCGCGGATGGTCTCTTCGCTGGCGAAAAATTCCATCATCATCAACAGCTTCTCCAAGAAGTTCGGCTTACCTGGCCTGCGTATTGGCTGGATGGTAGCGCCGGAGGCGGTTATCGACGAAGCGGCTAAGGCTCACGACTATCTCTATCTTGGCGTCAACATTCAGTATGAGCGCATCGCCCAGCGGTTGCTGAGCGATCCGGCGAAGTTTGCCTGGCTGGAAAATATGGCCAGCGGCGTTGAGCAACGCTGCGCGAAAGCGGTAAGCACGCTGACCCAGGAGAGGGGTTACCTGTGGCCGCGTAGCCCGCTGGGGGCCATGTTCCTCTTTCCTGACGTCTCTCTCCTTCACGCCCGATTGCCCGCTGAGTACCGCCAGCCTGGCGTACCGGCCGGTGATGCCGTTGCCCGCTACCTGCTGGAGAAACGGGGTGTCGCCGTCGTGCCTGGCTCCGTATACGGGCCAGAGGGGAATAACCATATTCGGCTGGTGCTCTGTACCCCGGACGACGTCTTCGAAACCGCGCTGGCGCGCATGGTGTAACGCGTTTCCTCCGGAGCGGCAGGCTCTGCCGCTCCGGTTTCCCTGGAGATAGGTAATGCAATCACAAAATAGTCTTTTCCGAGAGCAAGGCTTTATTCATCTCTCCCGTGAGGCGTGCAAGCTGGCGATGGCTGACGTCGAGCAGGCGCTGAGCCGGCTCTGCACGCTGGCGCATGGGGATAAAAGCGGCGCATCGGGCATCGTGAGCGTCTTTGAGGCGAGTAATCCGGATCTGCTCTGCCGTATCGAATACCTGGCCGGAAGCGATGCCTGGTTCGCTGACACGCTGGTGCCGCAGCTACAGCGTCTGGTTGAACAGCAGGTTGGTCAGGCCGTGAACCTATTCAAAGACAAGTGCAACTTCAAGCATCCGGGCGGGGGCGGCTTTACGCCCCATCAGGATGTGGTGGCCTACCGTCCGTTTGGCTCCGACTACCAGGTGACCGCCGCAGTAATGCTGGACGCGGCGAATGCGGCAAACGGTGCCCTGGAGATGGCCCGGATCTGGGGCTGCGGGGAAGATGAAGGGGTGTGGGTCGATACCCCACGCGGCAGGCAGGTTCTGTTGCCCAGCTATCAAGGCGGGGCGCGCAACGGGGATATCGGCGATCGCTTCAGCAGCACTATGCAATGGCAGCGCGTTGACGCGCAGCCTGGCGACGTCATTCTTTTTGACTCCTATATTCCGCACCGTTCGTCGCCAAATAGCTCGCGCTCCACGCGCCGGATCCTGTTTTTCACCTTCAACCTCGCCAGCGAGGGGGACTTTTACCATCAGTACTACCAGCGCAAGTGGGCTACGCCCGACGATCCACTGTTTCATGTCTCTACCCCCACGCGGCACAGCGCGCTATCGGGCAACAACCAACGCTAACAGGGAGGTTTTACGCTATGCAAACGCTGCGACTTTTTACGCCAGGGCCACTCAATACCTCATCGCGCGTGCGCCAGGCCGCCGGGAACGATCTCGGCTCCCGTAGCCCGGCCGCTACGGCGTTAACCGTTCAGCTCAGGCGCGCTATCGCCGAGATCGCCGGCTGCGATACGCAGTGGAGCACGGTTCCGCTGCAGGGCAGCGGCACGTTTGCTGTTGAAGCGATGCTTAGCTCATTGATCGGCGAGCAGGATCACCTCCTGGTGCTGGAGAATGGGGTATACAGCAGTCGGATGGTGGCGATATGCCAGCTACACGGCATTCGCCATACGGTACTCGCATTCGATCCCTGTCAGGGCGTTGATCTCGTGAGAGTCGAGGCCGCGCTGGAGGTGCACCCTGACGTCACCCATATTGCGGCGGTGCACTTTGAAACCGCCCTCGGGGTGCTCAACGATATCGATGGCCTGGTTAAGCTGGCGAGCCGTTATCAGCGTCGGGTGCTGGTAGACGCGATCAGCACCTTTGGCGTGCTGCCGCTCGACGTTACGGCACCTGCACTGGTTGCGCTGGCGCTGTCGTCAAACAAGGGATTGCACGGCCTGCCCGGTATCGCCTTCGTGCTGGTCCGCAAGACAGAGCTGACGCGGGTCTCTTCCGGGCGCACCCTCAGCCTCGATCTTCATGCCCAGGTCGAGGCGCTGGATCGGGACGGACAGTGGCGCTTTACCCCACCGCTACAGATCATGCTTGCCTTGCAGCAGGCGATTGCGGAGTTTCATGTGGCAGGCGGGCGCGCTGCCCGCTATGAGGCCTACCGGCAGCGAATGGATCGCCTGCTGACGGGCATGGCCGCGCTGGGATTTACCCCGGTTATTCAGGCCGCCCACCGGGCGCCACTCATTGTGACCTTAACCGGCGCGGGCTGTGATACCGCTCAGCTCAATGACTATCTGTTTGCGCGGCAGCTGGTTATCTACCCGACAAAGCACAGCGATCCCAACTCCTTTCGCGTCGGCGTGATGGGGGAGCTAAGCCTGGCAGACGTTGACGCGCTGCTGGCAGCCTTTGCGGAGTTCATCTCCGGGCGGGTAACGGTATGACATACCGCATTGTGCAGGGTGAATGCTTCAGCGATATTCCGCCAGCGGAGTATCGCCAGCTTTGGCAGGAGAGCGGCTCGCCGGCGTTTTATCACCCCGGCTTTTTAGCTGCCGCCGAGCGTTTCCCAATGCTGCCGGTTATCGGCACACACTATCTTACCGCCTGGAAGGGCACGCGGCTGGCTGCGTTTTTGGTGGCTTATCAGCAGTCGCAGCCGGATCCGTTCGGCACGCTGGCAAAAAGTACCGGTATCGTCTTCTCTCCGCCAGAGGGAGGGTTGCTGGGCCACGTGGCGCACTGCTATGACTCGCGTATTCTTCTGCGCGCTGGCGCGGAGGATGCGGCGGCGCTTCTGCTGACGGCGCTGGCAGAGATCGCTAAAGAGAAAGTCATCCCTGGCTGTGGGATGCTAAACCTGGCGGAGGAGTCGATGCTTCAGGCGGCGCGGCAGGCAGGCTACCACACCGCATATATGCACGATCGATACACTATCGATCTGCAGGGGATCCGCGCCTTTGAGGACTATATCGCTGGCCTGCCGAGCAACGGGCGGCATGAGATGCGTCGCCAGCTGCGTAAGTTTAACGCCTCCAGAGGCACCGTCCGTACGCTCCGTGGGGAAGATGCCAACCTGGCGGGCGTTGTGGCGCTCGCGCAGCGAACCAGCGCTAAAAATGGTACGCCTGACTACTATCCGCGAGGCATTTTTGAAAATTACCTGACGCTGTGTGGCGATCTGATCACCGTCGTCCAGGTGGAGTACAACGATACGCTGGTTGCCGGCATGATCTGCCTCAATGAGCCTGGCTGCCTGCACCTGTGGGCCGGTGGGGCTGATTACTCACACTCGGACTGGAGTCCTTACTCCATCATGGTTGCCGCAGGCGTGCAGCACGCGCTGCGTTCAGGGCTGACGCGCCTCGAAGTGGGGCGAACCAACCCGCGCATTAAGGCCCGGCTTGGCTGTAAACCGCTGCCGCTCTATGCCGCCCTCTGGCAGCAGAAGGAGGCATCATGATGAAGGCGTCTCGTGTCGATATTGCGGCGGGCAACGCGGAAGGAGTAATGGTCCGCGGGCAGGTGCTGACGCTTATCTACGTTGCGTTGACCGCGGCCTCGCAGGTTTTCCTTAATCATGTAGGCGGGGATATTCCCGCCGCGGTGGGGCTGTTTTACATGGCAGGCGCCGCCTGCGTGGTGTTCAACCTGCTGGAGCTGCGTCGGATAGGGCGTAACCATGTGGCGCTGCGGCGCTACTGGCCCACCTGGACCGTCATGTCAGCCGCCTTTGTGCTGAACTGGATCTTCTCCTACTACAGCGTAACGCATGCGCCTGCGGATTTTTTTATCGCCATATTTTTCCTCTCATCCGCGCTCTGTAGCTGCATACGCGATCGCTCCCCGATCAAAGGGATCGCGATTGTTCTGACCCTGGCGGCAATCGGCTACCTGGCAAAGGTTGACGTGTTGTACCTGCTTACCTCCCTGCTGGCGGGCACCTGCATGTTTTTCTATTACCTCAGCTCGGTACGCTTTAGCCAGCAGAGCGGGCTAGGCCCTGTCTCCGTGGTTTCGCTGCGCTGCTACCTGCTGTTTGCCTGTTGCGCGCTCTATCTGGGCTTGCATCATGCCTTCAGCTCCCTGGCCCTGTCGCCGGAAAACGTACGCAGCCTGCTGGTGCTGATTATTGCCAACATGGTTCTTCCCTCGCTGCTCTCCCAGACCTGCCTGCATTGGGTGGGGGTGACGGTCTTTACCTTTATGAACTCTTTAATTCCGCTGCTGGCGTTTTTAATGCAGGCGGCGTTGAGCGGGGAGTGGCAGGGCCGCATGCTGCTGGCGGTTACGCTCGCTACCTGCATGCTCAATCACGATCGCCTGCTGGCGCTGGCCGGCCGGATGGTTTCATTTACCCGGCGGGAGAGGTAAACGTCATGCCGAATATCAATCAGTGGCTACAGCGGCTTAATCCGCTCTCCTCGCGGGCAATCTCGCTGAAGGCGAAGGCTAATCCGACGATCCTTAATCTCAGCATGGGGGAGCCAGACTTTGGCCCGCCGCCGCACCTGCTCGACGCGTTTTGCCTGGACGATCTCAACGCTGCCCGCGTGCTGGACGCCATTAAGCGCTACGAGCATCCGCAGGGCGGGCTGGCGCTGCGGGAGGCTATCGCGACCTGGTATCAGCGGCGCTACGGCATCTGTATCGATCCAGAGCGGGAAATTCTGGTGACCCACGGCGGCATTGAGGCGTTCAACCTGGCGCTGCTGGCGTTGACTAACCCAGGCGATAACGTAGCGATCGCCGATCCCGCCTACACGCTCTACCAGCGCGCGATGCAGCTGGTCAGCCGACGCGGCTATATTCTCGCCCGCACGCCGGGTGGCGATGAGTACGCTCAGGCGCTGCTGCGTATGCCAGCGCTACCGGTGCAGGCGATGGTAATCAACAGCCCGGAGAACCCGACGGGCTACGTCATGAGCGAGGCTGACTGGGCGGCGGTTACGCGTACCGCCGTTGAGAAAGAGATGTGGGTGATCCATGACGAAGTCTATGACAGCCTGGCCTTCTCCCGCCGCCACCTTAACGCCTGGTCGTTCCCCGAGCTGCGTGATAACAGCGTGCTGGTTAACAGCTGCTCGAAAAAATTTGGCGTTCCGGGATTGCGTATCGGCTGGATGATTGGCCCGGCGCAGGCGATCGCCGCTGCCGCCCGAGTGCATGAGAGCCTCTGCCTGGGGGTCAATATTCTGGCGGAAAACATCGCCTGTCGGCTGCTGAACGATCCGCAAACCCCGGCATGGATGGCGCAGCAGAGCCAGATGCTGGCGGCGCGCAATCGCGATGCGCTCGCTCTGCTGGGAGAGGCTCAGGGGATGCAGTGGCCCCGCCAGCCAATGGGCGGCATGTTCCTCTTTCCCGAGGTCAGCCGTTTAGCCCGCTCGCTGCCCGCCCGCTGGCACGACGCCGCGCCTGACGCGGGTAGCGCGGTCGCTAACTACCTGCTGGAGACGCTGGCGATTGCGACGGTGCCCGGCATCGCCTACGGCCCGGCCAGCCAGCACCATCTGCGGCTGACTAACTGCGCCAGCGAGTCCACTTTCCGCCAGGCTATTGCGCGTCTGGCTACGTTGTCATGCAAGGAGAACGCATAAGTGAACCCATTACTCGATAGTGCCAGCCTTGACGTCTGGCAGCGCTGCGACCGACTTGATGAAGAGCGCTTTGCCGCACAGCTGCATGCCGTTTATCCCGGAGAGTGGCGCGCTACCTTTCCGCCCGCTATCTATCCGCCTGGTTTCCTCACCCGGCTCGGCGAGACCGCTGCCGCGCTGCTGGCGCTGGTATTTAGCCTGCCCGAACGCCTGTTTGCTGGCGACGTCCAACAACAGCTGGTGGCCCAGCGGCTGACGGCGGCCCAGCAGGCGGCGGTGCTGCCGTTCTGCACCCCTGAGCTGCTGGCTAAAGCGCGCCTGTTTGCCCGTCCGGATATTCTCCTGACCCATAGCGGTCCGAAGGTGGTGGAGATGAACGTTACCCCCTCCCTGGGCGGGCTGGGCATCTGCGATCGCTACGTGCAGACGTGGCGGCAGAGCGCCCTGTGCCGGGCGATGGCGGAAGAGGGGATTGTGCTGGACGCCCCGCCGATGGGGCGCATCTGGGGAGAGGTAGTACATCGCTACCGGGCTGCGCAAGGCGCAACGCCGCCGGTGATGCTGGAGCTGATTGACGACCCGATGGAGAACCCGGAGGACAACTTCGCTCGTCCCGATTTTCTGTGGATTGCCCAGCAGGCGGGCTTTGAGGTCATTACCGCCAGAGCGCCCGACGTCTGTTTTACTCCAGAGGGCGTCTACGTTGGTCAGCAAAAAATAGACGTGGTGTTTACCGATTTTGTCCTCGCCGAACAGCTGGAGCACGGCATCAGCAGTGACTTTTTCACCCGTCTGGTCGATGCCGAAGCCTGCGGTCAGCTGGACGTCTTTAGCATCCCGGCCAGCTGCGCGCTCTACGACAATAAAGCCAACCTGGCGCTGCTGAGCGATCCCGCTTACGCCGCACGGTTCAGCCCCACGGAGCGGGCGCTTATTGAGCGCCATATCCCTCCTACGTTCCTGCTCAGCGAGGAGACGCTGGCGCGGGCGCGACGCGAACGTGCGCAGCTGGTGCTGAAGCCGGGTCTGGGGTTGTGCGGCCATCGCATCGTCTTTGGCTACGCCTGCACCGAGCGGGAGTGGCAGGCCCACCTGGAAGCCCAGCTCGCGGCAGGCGGCAGCTGGATCCTGCAAAGGCTAGTCAGCGATCTCTGGAGCTTCACCCCGCCAGGATCGCCTGACGAGCCGCGGATGGTCTGTCTTGGCCCCTTGATATTTGATGGGCAGTACGCCGGTATTTTCTCCCGGGAAGAGGCCTATAACGGCAAAGCAGTGGCGGTGAACAGGGCGCAGGGCGCCTCATGGACCACTGGCTTTGAACGCGCAGCAGGCAGCATTTGAGATGATGAATAACAGGTAAAAGGAGAGAGCAATGCGTCTTGTATGTTTGATGGCTGGCGTAAGCAGCCGTTTATTTCCCCTTACCGAGAAGCGGCACAAGGCCTGTCTGCCGGTCGGGGATCGCAGAATGATTGACTACCAGCTGGATGCCTTTGCGAAGGCGGGTATTCACGATCGTACCTTCGTGCTCGGCCATGGTGCAGAGGAGCTGGTACAGATCCTGATGGCCTCGCAGCCCAACAGGCGTTTTGGGGTCTGTTACAACCCAGAGTATGCCAGCCGCAACCTCGACTGGAGCGCGTTCTGTGCGCTGAGTCAGAGTCCGGGGCCAGTCCTTTACTATGAAGGGGATCTGCTGGTTCCCCCTTCGCTGCTGAAGGATATGGCAAGCAATCCGGCCGAGATCTGTATTGCTCTCGACTCTGTCAGCCAGAACCCGGCGATGGATACGCTGGTGCTGGCACCCGGCGGCAAAATTTCGCGTCTGCTCTTTATTGAGCACGGCACGGCGAAGCGCCAGAAGGGCGACGGTGCGCTCGGGGAGTTTATCTGCCTGGTGAAGCTTGGCGAGGCCGCACGACAGTACATCGTTGCCGAACTGGCGAAGCAGCCATTCCAGGGGGCAATGCAGCTCTACACCCTCTTTGAGCGGGCGTTCGAACGCTTTACTACCTCATGGGTCGATGCGGCAGGCCGCCCGTGGGTAGAGGTCGATAACGCGGCGGATCTGGATCGCGCCGCTCGCCTTGCCAGGGAGATTGCTCGCGCATGACGCCTCCCAACGTGTTTAACCCAACGCTGTCGCCACCCCTGAACCCGTCCCTGGCGAATCTTGGCGTTTATGCCTCAAAGGCGATCTCCCAGGCCGCAAAGGATAACCCTGCAATCCTTAATATGAGTATTGGGGAGCCGGCCTTTGGCCCGCCAGCGCATTTGATGGCGGCGATTGCCCGCGAGGATCTCAGCGCTGAAACTTTCCTTGTCAGCGCTAAACACTACGGGCCGTCAGCGGGCAGCACCGAGCTACGGCAGGCCATTGCCGACTGGTACCAGCGCCGGTACGGACTGCATATCGATCCCGAGCGCGAGATCCTGATCACTCACGGCGGGGTGGAGGCCGTGGCGCTGGCTATTCTCTGCTGTACCCGGCCCGGTGAGCAGGTGACCGTTACCGAACCCTCATACATGCTCTATGAACGCGCGCTCACGGCGCTTGGGCGGGGAGTTAATCGCCTCTATCGGGAACGGATGGGGGAACAATGCACGGCGGAAACGCCAGCGATTGTCGTTAACTCGCCGGAGAATCCGTCGGGCTATATGTTTGACGATGCCGAATGGCAGGCGCTGCTGGCCCAGGCCCAACGGCAGGGGAGCTGGATCATCCACGACGAGGTCTACGATACTATGTCCTTTGGCCGTCCCCATCGGCCTGTCCGACTGTTCGATCTCCCTGGTGAAAGAACGGTGCTGGTAAACAGCCTGTCGAAAAAGTTCGGTACGCCGGGGTTACGTATCGGCTGGCTGGTGGGCAACCCTGAGTTTATTGCCGCCGCCAGCAAGGCCAGCGACTATCTGATCCTCAGCGTTAATCAGCAGTATGAGCGCATTGCCTTACGGATGCTGAGCGATCCGCTGTGCGATGCCTGGCTGACCGAGCGCAGCCAGGCCCTGAGCCAGCGGGCGGAGCAGGCGATGCAGCGCCTCACCGAAGCAACAGGCTTTCGCTGGCCACACCGGCCAATGGGAGGCATGTTTTTGTTCCCTAACGTGCGGCAGCTGTTCGACGCTCTGACGCCTGAACAACAGCGGCGATGCCCTACCGTCGGCGAGTGCGTAGCGGACTACCTGCTGCATAAGATGCAGATTGCCACGGTACCCGGCATCATCTACGGCGAGCGCTGCGCGGAGCATATCCGCATCGTGATGGGATGCGACGATGCGACGTTTGCCGAGGTGCTGGCCCGCCTTGAGCGCGCTATGCCGGGAGTAGGGCGATGATCAACGCTCTCCGTCGTTACCTGATGCCGTTCGCCTATCTGGACGGCGCCAATATGGTCACCCTGCTTAACCTGGCGATCGCCGCGCTGGCGCTGATGCTGACGTTTCATAGCGCGACGCTGCTGCCGGTTTTGCTGGTGTTTATCGCCATTCTGCTCGATCACCTCGACGGCTATCTGGCGCGGCGCTTTTATGCCCATGACAGGCTAAAGCGCGGCTTTGGTAAGCAGCTGGATACCCTGGCGGATCTGGTGAACTTCAACGTGGTGACCGCGATGCTGGTCTTTACCCAGTGTGCAGGCTACCCGGTTTTTGCCGGGATAGTGGCCGCCCTGCTGGTGATGTGCGGCGCAGTTCGCCTCTCCCATTTCACGCTGCACAGCGGCGATGGCCCGGAAGCGGCCTTCGGCCTGCAAACCCCCTACGCCGCCTTTATCGTGCTGCTGCTTCTGCTGTTACAGCTAAGCGGACGGCTGCCCGGCGGGCAGGGAACGGTGCTGGCCCTCACCGCGCTCTGCACCCTGTTACAGATCGCCCGCGTGCCGATCCGTATGCCCTCGGCCCGCCTGCTGGTATCGGGTATGACCTTTCTGTTTGTCCTCACCCTGTGGGTGACGTTTTAAGTACCGTTAACATGGAGAACGCTATGGCTCACGTTGTTTTTATAGATAGCACGCCCACCGGGCTGAACGCTTTTCGTACTGCACGCCGGCTGGGTCATCAGGTCACCTTTATTCGTCCGACCCGGGCATCGAGCTTCGTCAGCATTATGTCCAAAGATCCGGACAAGCTGGAGAGCCAGCTGCGCGACGTCGATCGCTATATTGAAGTGGATACGCTGGAGGAGAAGGACCTCTTTCCAGTCCTCGAACAGCTGGCGCGCGAGCTGCCGATCGATACCATTATCAGCTCGGCGGAAACCGGTATTATGCCAGCGGCCCGTGCCGCTGAGCGGTGGCAGACCCGCTACCCCTCGCCCCAGCAGCTGGGCAACGCGGTCTTTAAACACCGGCTGCGTGAGACGCTGGCCCGGCATGGGATCCGCTCTCCCCGCTTTGAGGTACTCAGCGAGGAGGCGCTATTCGGCGGGCCAAAAACCATCGATTTTCCCTTTGTTGTTAAGCCGGTACGTGGCTTCGCCAAACAGTACTCCGCTATCTGCTACTCCGCCGATGACTTTGCCGCCTATCTTAATCAGCTGAAGGCGGACCGCGCCGCGAACAGCCTGATCGATAGCGTGGTCGCCCATGAGTATATTATTGAGGAGTATGTTACCGGCACGCTGCACTCGGCGGAGACGATCGTTCGCGACGGGAAGGTGATGCTCTATGCCACCACCACCCGCTACCGCGCGCACTACTACGATCTGCTGGAGCTGGCGGCAGTCATGCCGTCGGGGCTACCTGCGGCTGACAGAGCGGCGATCCAGGACTATTTGCAGGCGGTATTTAGCGCGCTGGCGATCGATATTGGTCTCTATCACGTTGAGCTGCTGATGACCAGTGAGGGGCCGGTGCTGGTGGAGATCAACGCCCGCATGATGGGCAGCGTCTCGCCGATTATGTACCAGATCCAGACCGGGCAGGATGCCTTTGAGCACCTGATCCGCCTGCATCTGGGTGACGCGGTGACGGTTAACGACGAGGGCTTTACTCACGCTGGGATCACCCTCGCCGTGGGGTCCCGGCACGGGGGGCACATCAGCCCGGACTTTCAGCCGGAGAGGCTGGCCGCGCTGCTGGCAGACTACGACATTCCGCACAACACCCTCAGCATCGAGGCGAATAAATTCGTCGGTCGCTATGGAGGCAACTTCAGCATCATGGGACACGTGATTATCCTCGCAGAGAATCCTCAGGCGGTGGCGGAGAAAGGGCACCGCTTCCTCTGTGACATGGACAAACTGATTGGGCTGGAGACGGCAAAGTATTTTGTCGATTAAACAAGGAACACGGCAATGTCTCTACGGGAGCGGCTATTTCACCATCCAGCGTTTGTCCGCTTCTACTGCGGCGACGTTGCCACCCAGCTGGCATCGGCCATCACCTTTATTGTCGTACCGCTGATTGCCGTGGCGCTGCTAGGGGCGACGCCCTTTGAGGTAGGGCTAATCGCCGCCTGTGCCCGAGCGCCTTTTATGCTGTTTACCCTGCTGGCAGGCGTGACCGTGGATCGGCGAGAGCGCCGATCCATTCTGCTGATCGCCAATATGGCGCGCTTTGGCGTGCTGCTGACCCTCGCCGTTATTGCCTGGCGCGGCGAGCTGAACGTCTCATTTTTACTGCTGGGGGTGTTCGTTGTCGGCTGCGCCAACGTCTACTTTGAGGTGGCCTACTGGTCTTATCTGCCCGGACTGGTGCCGCTGTCGCTGATCTCTCGAGCCAGCGGGGCGCTGGCCGCCATTGCCGGGGCCGGAGAGCTTATCGGGCCTGCGTTAGGCGGCACGATGATCAATACCACCGGAGCGTGCGGCACCTTGCTGTTAAATGCGCTGCTCTTCCTCGCTGGAAGCTGTCTGCTGCTGGGACTGCCGGCAAACCGCCCGGTTCAGAGCAGGGAAGCAACGCAATCAAGCCTGGCCCAGATTAAAGAGGGGATAACAACGTTGTTTAGCGCCCCTGTCCTGCGGCGCCTGGTGATTATCGGCACGGCGTGGAACCTGTTTGCCTGTACCGCCACGCCGCAGCTGGTGGTCTATCTCAGCGGCGATGTTGGCCTGGACGCCTCCGCCGTGGGCCTGGTGCTGGCTGCGCAGGGGTTCGGTGGACTCATCGGCGCGCTCTGGGCCAGTAAAGTGGGAGAGAAATGGGGGCCGGGCCGCGCGATTTTGTTGGGGGGCGCCGTTTACGGGCTGTTCTCGCTGGCCGTCTGCTTTCCCAGTCTGCTGCCGCTGCCGGTTGACGACTGCGCAGCCGCTTTTCTGTTTCTTGCCGGCTGGGGCTCCTCCGTTGGCGTAGTAAACATGTTGAGCCTGCGCCAGCGCGCCTGCCCCGGCCCGCTGCTGGGGCGGGTAAACGCCAGCTTCCGTTTTATTACCTGGGGGATCATGCCTGCCTGCGCGCTGCTGGGTGGCCTGCTCTCCCAGCGTTTCGGCAGCCACGCGGTGATTATGGGGGCCTGCGCAGGCGGTTTGGTGGCGATTGTGCTGAGCTTCAGAAGCAGCATCAGGATGCTGGCGGAACCGCACGATGCCACCGTTCTGGAGTGAGCGCTACAGCTCCAGCATCTGGAGCCAGCTCCTTGCGCGGGTGGCTGGCTGCGCGACCGCCCTGGCGATGGCCGCACCGATCTCCGCGCAGGCGGTGATGCCCTGGACAAACGGCTGGTCGTGCATCAGGTAGGGAATGGCGCCAAAGGCGATGCGCCCGCGAATGCTGGCTGGCTCCTGGAGCGTGTAGTCATCGCCCACCGTAGGGATCTCCTCCCCGCTGGCGGCGAGCTGCTTGCGCAGCGTCGGGAAGGGCAGATCTTCCGTCTTCAGCGGCTTTTGTCCGCGCGCATCAATAAACAGATCGTACCGATACCGCTCGCCCTCGGCGAAAATTGTCGTCTGCTTCTCGCCGATCTCCATCTCGTAGTTCGGACCGAGCGCGAGAACGTTAAGGATCCCGGCTTCACGCAGGGCCAGCAGCCGACGAATGGACTGGGAGGGCACGGCGGCATAGTTATCGATAAAGATGCGGGCGAGCCCGGCATTGAACCGCTCGCTGTCCTGTTCGTTAAGCCACGGAACAATAGGTTGGATAGCCTCATGCAGCCGCAGGATAGTGTAGCGCCAGGGCACCGTGCGCCTGTCACGCTTGTTGCGCTCAACCTCATCCAGGTTGGCTTCTGCCCAGCGGAAGGGATCCTGCTTTTTCCGATCGGCAAACCAGGCCGCGAAAAAGCTGTCGGCATCCAGCGTGCTGAGGGCAATTTGCTTGCTCCAGAGCGGATCCGCCAACGTCAGCTCTTTGACCATCAGCGCAAAGACGCGGTTGAGCAGGCCCTCCGGCCCGGCGGCGATCTCATTCTCAATCGCGCGCTCCGTCACTACAGATAACGGCTCGTAGGGGATAGGGCAGTAAAAATCCGCTTCCGGCAGAATGCCCGACCGGGACATGAGTACGATCTCTAACGCCTTGCTATCGGCGTCGAGATTGAAGTGCAGGCGCTTATCCTCGGTCTCAAAAAAGGTGCCGTGCTGAATAGCGACGGCCATTGCGGCGTCGATGCCGCTCAAAGAGGTTCCCATCACACCCACTCGGCACGCGGGGATTTTGGCCTCCATCAGCCCCGACCAGGGGCTGGGGAAATAGGTGCGCGTTGAGCTGCTCTCTTCCGGCCAGACGTGGCCGGTGGCAACGACCGCAAGATCGAACAGCTCCGCAGCCAGCGTATTCTCCGTCCACAGGCGAACGCCCTCCGGCGTGGCCTCAATATCGGTCACCTGGCAGGACTCGTGCACCTCTATCTCAAAGCCGAGCTGTCTCGCCTGTACCACCAATGCCAGAAACTGGGCGCGAAAGTACTCGCCGAGCAGAATACGTGGCAGGAACTGGCGGACATGCAGGGATGACGCCTGCACGCCATAGCGTGCGAGGTGCTCTTCGCTCAGGCTGCGCAGCCAGTCGATATAAGTTGAGAAGATGGGCGGGATCTCAATACTGGCGATATTGGCCAGCATCATTCTGGAGTTCTCTTCGCTGCTGTAGGGCATGCCGACGCCTGCCTCACTGGACTGCTCATAGATGGAAATGGAGAGTGGTGTGCTGTTTTTCAGCAGGGAAAAAAAGGTATAGATACCCGTCGGCCCTGCGCCGATGATTGCGATTTTTTTCATTTTTTGTTCACCCGCTATTCTTGTTTTACCGCCTGTCCGTATGCCAGTCGGGCTGTATAAAACTAGTGTAGACCACGGGGTGTGAACGTGAGGCCGGAGTCATGCCACTAATAATCAGAAAGATTTTATTACATAAAATCTGGCTGTTAATCTGGATCGCCTAATAAAACACCCGTACCTTAAACCATGTTTACTATAAGGTTATAGGTGAGTGATGGCGCTACATGGAAAGTTTGTAATTAACGATGCGTACTATTCTCCGCTATCGTTTCCAGGTATAGGCACGTTTTTAGCGTTTTCTGGTGATGGTGCTTACCGTAACCGTGGGGCTTGTGGAATGAAGGCAACGGTAGGTCCAATCCCAGCTGGCAAATACTGGATTGTAGATCGTCCTGAAGGTGGACTCAGATCGCAAGTTAACGCAGGTGTCCGAGATGCCTATAACCATATAGTAAAAGGCGCAACTTTCAGGCATAACGAATGGTTTGCCCTTTGGCGTAATGACTGGGGAATCGACGATTACACTTGGATAGAAGGTGTTAAGCGCGGCAATTTCCGTTTGCATCCCGGTACCCTATCAGAAGGTTGTATCACTCTCCCACATGATTCAGATTTTGCCCTGCTACGCAATGCGCTGTTAAGAACGCAACAGGTAAACGTACCATGCATGAGTAAACTTAAGACTTATGGCTCGATTGAGGTAATCGTTAATGGCAAAACATGTCCTTAGCTTCCTCATCAAGATAGTACTGTTTGCTGTGATTATGATGACCGTTGCAAAAACGATACATTATGATGCTCAGGTAAATAGCTTCATAGCTAATCATTTTAGTTACGATGATGTTAATAATATCGGGAAGTGGGTGTTAGGTGAGCCTGATCCTGAACCCTATGACTCAGTAAGCTTCTTTATCGTTTTTCTAAGTAATATCTTGATTAGCGTGGCAATTCTTAGCGTAGCTACTACCGCTTACACTGCTTTTACCGGCACAGCGAGTCCTTTGGTACTGCTGAAAAAATTTTCTACCTCAACGTTACGACGGATTATAAAAATTTTCGCGTTCACCTTTGTATTTTGGGCGCTCTTTCGTTTTCTACCATATCAATCACTCTTTCCCGATGGTGAAACGTATTCAGCTTTTACTTACGCTGCAGTTATAGCATTTAATCTGATTATGACGATTATTTGCTACTTTTTTATCCAAAAACAGGTCACAACCAAAAGGAGTCTGTAATATGCCCATTCCCGCTTATATGTGGCTTAAAGACGATAGCGGAGCAATTATAAAAGGCTCTGCCGATGTCAAAGATCGTGAAGGCAGTATTGAAATTATTGGCTTTAGCCATGGTCTGAACATTCCGGTAGACAGCCTCAATGGCAAGATTGCTGGTAAGCGTTCACACGCTCCAATGATGATTGAAAAAGAGTTTGATAGTTCTAGCCCATATCTTTATAAAGCTGTTTCTACTGGGCAGACGCTAAAGTCAGCTGAAATTCGTTGGTATCGCATTAATTTTTCAGGATACGAAGAATGCTATTTTATTATGTTTATTGAAGGTGTGAAAATCACTGGAGTAAACCCAAGTATGCCGAATGCTAAAATGGGTAATAATTCTCAAATCAATCATATGGAATCTATTGCCTTAATGTATGATAAAATTACATGGCACTATGTTGATGGTAACGTGCAGTACAGCGATGACTGGAACGTAAGAGCGTAAATAATAGAAAGGGGCATTTGCCCCCTTAGATTGCGCCAAAATACACTAATCACTACACCGCATCAAAGCGGAATTAGAAGCGGTAGCCAACGCCGACGTTAAAGCCGTTGATAGAGCGGCTGCCGTCGATATCTACGTTAGTGCCTTCATAGCCAACGTTAATCGCCAGCTGCTCGGTCGGGTTAAACTGCACGCCCGCGCCCCAGGCGAAATCGGTCGATTTCTCAGAGATGCTTTCACGCCCGACGTAGTAGTCGCCCGCGTTTACCCAGGTGGTATCGCCGTCGGCTTTAGTATGGGCAATGCCGCCCAGCGCGTAGAGGGAAACATACTCGTTAATACGGTATGCCGGACCAACCATCAGGGAGTAATATTTCACGTCGATGCTGTTATGCACCGCATCGGAGGCCACATAGTAATCCTGATCGTCATCACCGCTCATATAGGTAAAAGAGCCGAGCACGCTGAGAGGAGAGTCCAGCTCATAGCGGTATTGCAGGTTAACGCCGCGAATATCCTTAAAGCCTTCCACGTCGCTCTGCGCATAGCCAATAGAGAGCGTATTGCTCTCTGCCATTGCTGCGCCGCTCATCAGGCTGGCTGCTACCAACATCCCCAGAGTAATTTTTTTCATTTTTCTGTTCCATTTGCCATCCATTAAGGTGGCAAAATTGTTGGTTTTTTTAGCAGGGGATGAAAGGGGGAATAATCCTAAAGCATTGATAATGTAGGTGAAAAACACCCCCTAATCTGGTAGTTGCAGACTGGCTATCTTCGTGAAGCAAACCCAAAACGGGGAAAAGTGCACTTAACTAAAATTGCTCAAAAAAACTACTGGATATTTGAACAGGGATTAGTATAATAATTACACAACCCAGTCGGGTGCTACAGTAAGTGAGTGGTGAAGCCTATGATGATTCCATTTGAAAGCCTTAATTCTCTGGATCAATCGGCAACGATGAGTAGCCGTGAAATCGCTGCGTTGACAGGCATAACCCACGGTGAAGTGAAACGTATTGTAAAAAGCCTCGAAACGGCGCAGCGTTTATCTGAGCCGGTACGGGTGGCGCTCTTTGAGCGAGATGGCGAAAGCTATCAGGAGTTTCTGCTGAACAAGCGTGACTCCTTGCTGGCCGTGGCGCGTCTGTCGCCAGGCTTTACCGCTGCCGTACTCGATCGCTGGCAGGAGCGCGAAAACAAAACCGCGTTGCCCGATTTTACCAACCCGGCGGCGGCGGCCCGCGCATGGGCTGAGCAGTATGAGCAGCGCCAGAGAGCCGAGCAGCAGCTGGCACTCTCCGTCCCAAAGGCAGAGTTTTTTGACCGTTTCGTTGAGGTGCAGGATTCGCTGGGTTTTCGCCAGCTCTGCAAGATGCTGAAGGTGAAAGAGCCGGAGTTCCGTCAGTTCCTGCTGGAGCGCAACATCATGTACCGCGTTAACGGCACGCTGACGCCGCAGCTGCATCATCAGCAGGCGGGCTACTTCACCCTGCGCTCCGGCGTGGGTGAAAACCAGCACACTTTCTCCCAGGCGCGTTTTACCGCCAAAGGGGTGAAGTGGGTGGCGGGTCTCTGGGCCGGTCATATCGCTACGCAGCCAAAAGGCGCAGCAGCGGCATAAGCCTGCGCTAGCCCCTCCGGCCCTTCGTCAGTTCGCTGGCGAAGGGCTTTTTATTATCCTCCTGTACCCTCTGTATACTCCCCTTTCTACCTTAGCCCTCATTATCAATCTTCACTTACCGGCGCCCTTGTCTCTCCCCATACAGGCGGATCTGCGGCAAAAACCGTAAAAACTTATAACGATTCCTAAAGGCAGGGCCATAACAATACGATAACCTGTCTGTGGCAGATGAAGAGAATGGTTAAGGTGGCTTATAATACCGGGCGGAAATTGAGAATTTCATGCTTTCGCATTATTGTCATGACCGAAAATATTGTCTTCGGCTAAAGGCAGGCCCAATGTTACGTAACCAGATCCCTTTTAGCGGGGGCAACGTTAGTATTAATCATGAATGATGATAAAAAGCCATCTGATTCCAGCAGTGTCGATACACAACATCTCATTGATCTACTTGATAATAACTCGGACTGGGTGTGGGAAGTTGATGCCCAGGGGCGCTACACCTGGTCCTCTAAAGTGGTGACCAGCCTGCTGGGCGTCTCGCCGGAAGAGGTGATTGGCTGCACCCCTTTTGACTTTATGCCCCCCGGCGAAGCCGAGCGCGTTGGTCGCGCCTTCGGTGAAATTGTCGCTAAACGTATCCCGTTCTCCGGGCTGGTTAACCGTAACCGACGTACTGATGGCCGAATTGTCGTGCTCGAAACCAGCGGCGTTCCGCTGTTTGATGAGCAGGGCGAGCTACGCGGCTACCGGGGCATTGACCGTAATATCTCCACCCTCGGCGAGCGCGTTTTACAGCTGGAGACCATCTATGACATGACTCCCGTCGCGCTCTGTATGCTTGACCGGCTGGGACATGTGGTGATGTCTAACAAAGCGATGGCGCAGCTGATGGATAACGCTGCTGCCGCGGCCGCTGAAAGCCACATTGCCGACCTGATGCCGGGCTGCTGGCAACAGTTTCAGTCCGCTTTTGCTCTTGCCGACACCGGGGTAGAGATCCCCAGCAGTGAGATCGTCTGGCGCAAACGCTGCTACGATACCCACTCCGTGCCGGTGCATGACGCGGCCGGTAATGTCATCGGGCTATCGGTCACCTGGGTAGATATCACCGAGCGCCGCCGTGCGGAACAGAAGCTCGCCAGCGCCAATGCCATCCTGCAACGGCATGCCCAGCATGACCATCTTACCGGCCTGTTCAACCGCCGCTATATGGACGAATGTCTCTCTAACGCCATCACTAACGCCGTGGATGAGCAGTTTCCGCTTTCGGTCTGCCTGGCCGATATCGACTATTTCAAACATTACAACGACACCTACGGCCATCAGGCAGGGGATGCGTGCCTGCGCACGGTTGCCGACGCGCTGGTGGCGGCCCGCCGTCAACCTGAAGATAACGTCAGCCGCTACGGGGGAGAGGAGTTTTTAGTGATCCTGCCGCGTACCGACAGCGTAGGGGCGCTGGCGATGGCGGAGAGAATGCGTGAAAGCATTAACGCGCTGCGTATTCCTCTTTCTGCCAGCCCAACCGGCTATCTGACTATCAGCATCGGTATAGCAACCCTTAGCGAGTGCAGCATGGTGACCGAAGAGCGCCCGCTGCATCTTATTGCCAGTGGGGTGATTCATCAGGCCGATACCGCACTCTATTCCGCAAAACGGCGGGGGCGCAACGGTGTCGTGGCGGCAGCAGCGATGCAGCGGGCGTAAACCAGGCCCTGATTCAATCAATTTTCAGAACGGCCATCGGACGAATAGCCCAGCTTGAAGAGCAGCGCGACGATGGCATATTTTACCGCCTGCGCCAGCACTTCGGTGCAGTCGCCGTCAAAGTGCTGAAGCGCTGAATCAACTTTATTACCCGGTAGCGCCCAGCCAAACCAGACGGAGCCGGCAGGCGTGCCGTCTTCGCCGCCGTCCGGGCCGCCGTAGCCGCTAACGGCAATACCGACATCCTCTCCTGACACCCTGACCGCACCCGTAGCCATCTCCTCCACCGTGGCTTTACTGACGGCGGTATGTTTAGCAAGTGTCTCCGGGTTCACATTTAACAGCGTCATCTTCGCTTCATCCGTAAAGGTTATAAATCCGCTGCCGAAAAAAGAAGGAGTGTCTTTTGCCGCACAGAGCGTGGAGCCGAGCAGCCCCCCGGTGCAGGACTCCGCCGTGGTCAGGCGCAGTTTTTTGCTTTTTAAAAGATCACCCAGTTCATTTGCCAGAAAATCCAACGGTTTTTCCATGAATTGCTGGCAAAATTGTTGCTCTGTTGTCATTGTTGGCTATTCCTTCTGTGCATCATGAATGGAACAAATCTTCTTAAGTATTGCAGCAAAATGTCGCGCCAGGTTTTAGAGCGAAAGAATACCGATTTTTCTGTAAGAAGCGTGCTGTAAAGAGGGCACAGAGAGAGGCGTAAAGCCTTCACCGCAAGGTATACTGATTGCGTCACCTGTCGTAAAGGATCTGAACATTATGATTTCTACACTGATTTACCGGAGCCGCCTGAGCCCCGACTTTGATGCGTCAAAGTTAGGCGATCTGGTGTGCCTGGCGCAGAGCCGCAACGCAGAGTTGCAGATCTCCGGTATTTTACTTTTCGACGGGACCCATTTTCTTCAGGTGCTTGAAGGGCCGCTGGCAGATGTGAATGGTCTGTATGCCAAAATTAAT
Organism: Pseudescherichia sp.; assembly: GCF_031998825.1. Taxonomy (GTDB): domain Bacteria; phylum Pseudomonadota; class Gammaproteobacteria; order Enterobacterales; family Enterobacteriaceae; genus Pseudescherichia. The sequence continues at coordinate 27,197 of NZ_DAMACX010000022.1, read as the reverse complement.
CGCGATCCGCGACACGATAGCGTGGTCGAGCTGATGCGCGACTATGCTCCCAAGCGCCACTTTGAAGACCCAGGCATGTCGCTGTTTGATCTCCGCTATGACAGCCCACGATCGGTGCTGCGCTCGGTGATTATCGCCGGAGCGCTTAAGTTTAATCTCGCCTGCGACGGGCGGGTCTATAAGTTTATCAAATCATTCCTGCGCGGCAGCTGGCGCGAACAGTATCCCACCCGGAACGATCCTGAGCGCTGGGCGTTTGTGCCCGTCGAGCCGCCGCTGGTGCAAAGCCTGCCGTTCCTGTTCCCGGATCAGCCGTGCCAGTTCGCCATTCAGCCCATCGTGGAGCCGCTGCGTGGGCAGATCAGCTCTTTTGAAGCGCTGATCCGTAGCCCAAACGGCGGCTCGCCGCAGGACTACTTTGCTTCTATTCCACCGGACAAAATTCATGAGGCCGACCTCCTGTCAAAGGAGTGGGCATTTGCGCTGGCGAAACAAATTGGCATCGGCAGCCATAAGCTCTCCATTAACCTGCTGCCGATGTCGCTGGTCAACATTCCTGGCGCGGTGGATATCCTGCTGGCGCAGATCACCCGGCACGGGTTGGTTCCTGAGCAGGTGATTGTCGAGGTGACCGAAGACGAGGTGATCTCCGGCTACGACGAGTTTACCATCGCGATTATGCAGCTGCGTTCGGCGGGTATTGGATTGGCGATCGATGACTTCGGCGCGGGCTTTGCCGGACTGTCACTGCTTACCAAGTTCCAGCCGGGCGAGTTAAAGATTGACCGCAGCATCGTAACCGATATCCATCTGCATGGTCCGAAGCAGGCGATTGTTAACGCCATTGTGAAGTGCTGCGCCGAGCTGGAGATCAGCGTGGTGGCGGAAGGGGTCGAGAAAGTAGAGGAGTGGTGCTGGCTGGAGGCCGCTGGTATCAAGCACTTCCAGGGCTATCTGTTTGCCAAACCGGCCCTCAACGGCGTCGCGCCGGTCTGCTGGCCGGTAAAGCAGGCGAAGGTTTAGCCGTGCCAGGGCGTTGAGTCCGCAAGGCGGGGCTTAACCCGCTCATGCAGCGCCGGGTTATCGCTCTCATCCTTCAGCTTAACGCCGGTCAGACGGCGTAAAAAGGCCTGCTCCAGCAGCCAGGCGAGCTTAAACGCTGCGGCTTCGTAGCCCAGCCCCTCCGGGCGAATGTTGGAGATGCAGTTGCGCTCCGAGTCCAGGCGCGCCCGTTCCGGCTGCCAGGTCAGGTAGACGCCCAGGCTGTCCGGGGACGACAGCCCGGGACGCTCGCCAATCAGCATCGCTACCGCTCTACTCTTCAGCGTCTCGCCAATCTCATCTCCCAGCGCCACCCGCGACTGATGCGCCAGCACCACCGGCCCGATGGTCAGCCCCAGCGTCTGCAGGTAGGGCAGCAGGGCAGTAATCAGCGCCACCGCCTGGCGGTGCACTGCATGAGAGGAGAGCCCGTCACCAATCACCAGCAGCAGATCGTGGGCGGGCACCCGGCTGGCCTGAAGTGCCTCGCGGCTCTCGTCGCTCAGCCTGCGCCCCAGATCCGGACGATTCAGGTAAATATGCCGATCCGCTGCGGCACTGTAAGCGGTCAGGGTTTGCAGGCCCAGCGCCGTAAGCTGCTGCGCCAGCGGCTCGCTGTCAAAGGGCTGGTGGACTGCGTCGCGAGCCTGGGCATGAGCCAGGCCGAAGCTGAGCACCTCCCGGGTCGGCAGGCTTGCACCGCTGCGCCCCAGGGCGATACGGGCATCGGTAAACTCGCGCAGCAGCGACCAGGCGTCAGGATGATTCATACGTTTACCCTCTTAGACGGCAGCACGCTCAGCAGCGGATGATTGGCTCCGGTGAGCCGCAGCTGGCCTGCGCTATCGATAATCTGCATTTTCGTCAGCCACTCGCTAAACTCCGGGGCATGCTTCAACCCCAGCAGACGTCGGGCGTAGAGCGCGTCGTGAAATGAGGTGCTTTGATAGTTGAGCATGATGTCATCTGCTCCCGGGACGCCAATCAAAAAGGTCAGCCCGGCGTTGCACAGCAGCGTCAGCAGGGTATCCATATCATCCTGATCCGCCTCCGCATGGTTGGTATAGCAGACGTCGCAGCCAATCGGCAGGCCCATCAGCTTGCCGCAGAAGTGATCCTCCAGCCCGGCGCGGATAATCTGCTTGCCGTCGTAGAGATACTCCGGGCCAATAAATCCCACCACCGTATTGACCAGCAGCGGATCGAAGTGGCGTGCCACGGCGTAGGCTCGCGCCTCACAGGTCTGCTGGTCGACGCCGTGATGGGCGTTGGCAGAGAGGCAGCTGCCCTGGCCGGTCTCAAAGTACATCACGTTCTGACCCAGCGTGCCGCGCCCAAGGCTCAGGGCGGCCTCACGGGCCTCCGCCAACAACGCCAGGTTGATGCCGAAGCCGCTGTTTGCCGCCTCGGTGCCCGCCACCGACTGGAATACCAGGTCGACGGGCGCACCGCGCTCTATCAGTGCCAGGGTGTTAGTGACGTGCGTCAGCACGCAGGACTGGGTGGGGATAGCAAAGCGGTTGATGATGTCATCCATCATATGGTTCAGCCGCTCGAGCACCGGCAGGCTGTCGCTGGCAGGGTTAATGCCGACCACCGCATCCCCTGCGCCATAGAGCAGGCCGTCGAGCATGCTGGCAGCGATGCCTTTCAGATCGTCGGTAGGATGGTTGGGTTGCAGACGCACGCTCAGGTGACCTGGCAGGCCGATAGTGTTGCGAAAGCGGGTCACAACCCGGCACCTGCTCGCTGCGAGGATCAGATCCTGGTTGCGCATCAGCTTGCTGACGGCGGCGGCCATCTCCGGCGTAATGGCACGGGCCACGCGGCTTAGAGTAAGGGGATCGGTGGCGTCGTCCAGCAGCCAGTCGCGAAAGTCACCTACCGTCAGGTGGCTGATGGTCGAAAACGCGTCGCGATCGTGTGTATCGATGATCAGCCGGGTAACCTCATCCGCTTCATAAGGGATCGGCGGGTTAGCCAGGATCTCGCGCAGCGGCACCTCGGCCAGCGCCATCTTTGCCGCCATGCGCTCTTCGGCAGAGTCGGCACTGATGCCCGCCAGCACATCCCCGGAGCGGGCCGGGGAGGCTTTCGCCAGCAGCGTTTTCAAACTGGCGAACCGGTAGGTGCGGTGCGCCAGAACGGTTTTATACATGTCGCCTCCTCAGGAGAGGGCGCGCAGCTGTGGATCCAGCCCGGCGCGCTCGCGGGCCGTGGCCGTGCTGCGGAACCACAGGTAGCCAGCCAGCATCATCCCCGCAAAAATCAGCGCCAGCAGCGGGTTGTACCAGACCATTGCCACCAGGCAGAGCACCGCCATTCCGAGCGCGAACGCCGGGGCATAGGGAAACAGCGGCGCTTTAAAGGGGCGGATCAAATTAGGTTCGCTGCGCCGCAGTTTGAACAGTGCGGCCATCGAAGTGATATACATAACAATAGCGCCGAACACCGACATCGTCACGATGCAGGCGGTGAGCGGCATACCGCTGATGGTAACTACCGAGTCCGAGAAGATAGCCGCGATGCCCACCACGCCCCCGGCCAGAATCGCCAGGTGCGGCGTACGGGTCTTACGGTTCAACGTCGCCAGGCTGGCTGGCAGATAGCCCGCTCGTGCCAGGGAGTAGATCTGCCGTGAGTAGCCCATAATGATGCCGTGGAACGACGCCACGAGGCCAAACAGCCCCAGCCAGACCAGCATATGCAGCCAGCCGCTGTTGTTACCAACGATGACCTTCATCGCCTGCGGCAGCGGATCGTTGATGTTGGCGAGGTTACGCCAGTCGCCGACGCCGCCGGCAAAGATCATCACCCCAACCGCCAGCACGGTAAGGGTCAGAATACCGCCGCCCAGCGCGCGTGGAATGGTGCGCTGGGGATCCTTTGCCTCCTCTGCCGCCATAGAGGCCCCTTCAATGGCAAGGAAAAACCAGATAGCGAAGGGAATGGCGGCAAACATGCCGGAGAGGGCGAGGCCGCTAAAGCTCTCTGCGCCTGCCCAGCCGTTAGCGGTGAAGTTATCCCACGAGAAGCCCGGCGCAACGACGCCCATAAACACCAGCAGCTCGAAGATCGCCAGCAGGGTGACGATCAGCTCGAAGGTGGCCGCAATGCCGACGCCGAGAATATTCAGCGTCATAAAGATGACGTACGCGGCGCAGGCGATCCATTTTGCATCCAGGGCCGGAAACTGCACGTTCAGGTAGGCCCCGATGGCCATCGCAATCGCCGGTGGGGCAAAGACAAACTCGATAAGGGTGGCAAACCCGACAATAAACCCGCCGGTCGGCCCGAAGGCGCGATAGGCATAGGCAAAGGGGCCGCCCGCGTGGGGAATGGCGGTCGTTAGTTCGGTAAAGCTAAAGATAAAGGCGCAGTACATCGCCGCTATAGCCAGCGCCACGACGAGAAAGCCCATCGTGCCCGCCTGCGACCAGCCGTAGCTCCAGCCAAAATACTCACCGGAGATCACCAGCCCTACGGCAATTCCCCAGAGACGGAAGCTGCCGAGCGTTCTTTTCAGTGTGGTTGTAGGTGTCGTCATCATTTGCTGCCTCGCCGTTACACAGTTAACCGGGAGCCTGCAAAGGCGGTGCCAGAAAATTAACCACAGCTATTTCAATAGAATAAGAAAAGCGCGTTAAAAGCAGTGCACCGAAACGCACGGGGCGATGGTGCAGACTGCCCCGGCGCGGTGAAAAACGTAGCGAGTCCGCTTCAGTTTGTAGGCCCGTGCAAGCGTAGCGCCGCCGGGCATTAAACAGGTGTGAGATGCGCACCGATGTAGCGCGCATAGCGCTGGCTTTTTAGATGGGTGAGATCCACCAGCACCAGGCCATCCACGCAGTGGTTGAAGTCCGGATCGCTACCAAAGTCGATAAACTGGACGCCGCCCGGCGTGCACAGCTCTGAGTACTGCTTATAGAGCGGGGGAATGCCGCAGCCCAGGTTGCCGAGCAGCGACTTCAGGCGGGTAAGATCCTCGGTGTAATCGTCGCCGGTAAACTGGGCCAGCACCTCCGGGAGCGAGGCTGGCCAGGGGCGACGGGAGACGACCAGCGGATGCAGCGGCGGGAACCAGAGGCGGTAGAAGGCCACCAACAGATCCCGCGCCGCCGGAGGCAGGCCGCCGGAGATCGACACCGGGCCGAAGAGATAGCGGTACTGGGGGTAGCGTGCCAGGTAGGCACCAATTCCCGACCAGAGGTAGTCCAGCCCGCGACGGCCCCAGTAGCGTGGCTGAATAAAGCTGCGTCCCAGCTCAATGCCATGCTGCAAAATATCATCCATTTTATCGTCATAGTGGAACAGGCTGTAGCTGTACAGCCCGCCCAATCCCTGCTGCGCCACCTGCTGTGCCGTGGGCATAAAGCGGTACGCGCCGACAATCTCCAGATCCGCCTCATCCCATAAGATCAAATGCAAATAGTCATCGTCATAGCGGTCGATGTCACGCCGCTGCCCGCTGCCTTCCCCCACGGCGCGAAAGGCGATCTCCCGCAGACGGCCTAGCTCGCGCAGCACCGGAACATCCTCCTCGCCGTTGCGCTGCCAGAGGTAAATAGTCTTGCCGTCCGTGGTCTGGCCGAGGCACTCCGCCTGTGCCAGGGCGCGTTTCAGGAGTAGCCGCGGCTCCGGCCGGGCGATGGCACACTCGGTTTTAAACACCCCCGGCAGACCTTTGCCCAGGCGGATAACGTGCTGGCGACACCGCTCCGCCATCTCGCGGGCGCTGGCGTGCGGGTTACGCAGGCTCTCCCACGGGATGCGCTGGCCGAGGGTGATCGGCAGGCTGCTGCCCTGGCGGCGAAACATCTGCTGCATCAGGAGTAGCATCGGCAGGGTAGAGGAGATGAGCGTGCTGGCGTAGAAGAGCGGGCTGTTATGGGCGCGAATAAACACCGGCAGCAGCGGGGTACGAAACTTCGCTGCCAGCTTTATGAAGCCGCTGTGCCATGCGCTGTCGCGGATCCCGTGACGGGTCAGGCGCGATACCTCGCCAGCGGGAAAGAAGATCAGCACGCCACCCTGCTGGAGCTGCATTTCCATCTGCAGCAGCGAGGATCTGCGCGTGCGCCCGCCCAGGTTGTCGACGGGAATAAACAGTGAGCTGAGCGGCTCCAGGTGGCTCAGCATCCGGTTGGTGACGACTTTAACATCCCGCCGCACGCGGGAGACGGCATGAAGCAGGGCGAGGCCATCAAGCGTGCCGGTAGGGTGGTTAGCGATAATGATCAGTGGGCCATGCTCGGGGATCTGCTCAAGGTCATGGGCGGAGAGGGTGCTGCGAATGCGGAGATGCTCAAGGATCTGCTCGACCATATCCAGTCCTTTAAGATGGCGATGGCGGGCGGCGAACTGTTGAAATTCCTCTTCATAAAGCAGACGTTTAAGCAGGTTGCGTTGCCAGGGGGTGGGCCTGGCCTGAGGCCAGAGGTCATCAAGGACGCTGTCGAGACTAAACATGGTGGCTCCTCCATCCGTCTTAGGCAGACAGTAGAAGGGCGAGATGGCGTTTCTGTGACAGGGAGGTGAATTTTCGAGAAGCAGCTGCTGTAAATGCAGTTAATTTTTCTTATCTATCAGCACTTATTGCCTCTTTTTCTTTCTGAATTTGGTTTAAAAATAGTTAAACATAACAATAAAAGGAGTGTGGTTATCATGGCGCTTCACGGAAAGTTTGTATTGAACGATGCAGACTACTCACCCTTCACCCTCTATGGTGTTGGTACATTTTTTGCTTTTTCAGGGAATGGAATTTACCGTAATAGAGGTGCTTGTAGTAGCGTTCTCAAAAATGGTCCATTACCCACTGGTAGATATTGGATTGTGGAACGTGGTTCAGGCGGTTTTTTTTCAGGATTGAAAGCTAATGCGCAAGATACATGGAACCGGGTTTGGAACGGTGCGACGTTCGGGCGTGATGAGTGGTTTGCACTCTATAGAGATGAGTGGGGTATAGATGATGGTACATGGATAAATAACGTTCATCGTGGCCTTTTTAGACTTCATCCCGGTCATATTTCAGAAGGATGTATAACTATTCCTCATAACTCTGATTACGCTTTAATTAGAAATGCATTAATGAGAACTCAGCCTATTCACGTTCCCTGCATGAAAATGCTGAAAGCGCGTGGTGTTATAGAGGTACTAGCGAATGGATTCAGTAATAGTTGCCCGCATCCTTAAAAATTGGACGCGCAGATTACTAAAAACAGCCTTGTTTATATTACTCTCAATAGCTGTTGCCCGTTTGCTAGGTAATCCAGAAATTTGGATTAGCTATGATTTTGCCGAGAAAGTAGCAGGTTGTATTTATGCAGACGTGAATGCAGAAACAATTTATGATACTTATTTTTACATATCTTTCTTAACCGTTATTTTTATCACTGTCACAATTTATATTTGTGCAATTAAATTGATTAAATTTTTAAGGAGTCATTAAATGCCGACCCCCCCGTATCTATGGCTTAAGGACGATGGTGGTGCAGACATAAAAGGATCTGTAGACCTGAAAGACCGTGAGGGCAGTATAGAGCTTATCGGATTTAGTCACGGTATTAATCTTCCTGTGGATAGTGCTAATGGCAAGATTACTGGAACACGCTTACATTCGCCAATTATGTTTGAGAAAGAGTTTGATAGTTCCAGTCCATACTTATATAGAGCTGTTGCTACTGGCCAGACGTTAAAAAGCGCTGAAATACGCTTCTATAACATTAATGATGCTGGTCAGGAAGTGTGTTATTTTATCATCTCAATGGAAGGGGTCAAAATAATGGGTGTTAATCCAGGTGTGCCTAATATTAAATTAGCTGGAAATTCGCAATTAAACCATATGGAGTCAGTCTCTATAATGTATGACAAAATCACCTGGAAGTACGTAGACGGGAATGTTCAGTATACCGATGCATGGGCAGAGAGGATAACAGCTTAATAATACTTTTCAGGATATTATCGCCAATATAAATGTTTTCATGCCCGGCAGGCAGAGCGCCACCGGGCATAAAGGTTTAACGCAGGATTTTCCGTTCGGCCAGATCCAGCGCGAAGTAGCTGAAGATCAGATCCGCACCGGCGCGTTTGATCGCACCCAGGCTCTCAAGGATCACTTTGTCCTCGTCGATAGCCCCGGCCAGGGCCGCAAACTTGATCATCGCATACTCACCGCTGACCTGATACGCGCCGAGAGGCAGCTCGGTGCGCTCGCGGATGTCGCGCAGGATGTCGAGATACGCGCCTGCTGGCTTAACCATCAGGCAGTCAGCGCCCTGCGCTTCGTCGAGCAGCGACTCGCGGATCGCTTCCCGGCGGTTCATCGGGTTCATCTGGTAGGTTTTACGATCGCCCTTCAGCGCCGTACCGGCTGCTTCACGGAACGGGCCGTAGAAGGAGGAGGCGAACTTGGTGGAGTAGGACATGATCGCCGTATCGGTAAAGCCTGCGGCATCCAGCGCCTGGCGGATCGCCTGCACCTGGCCGTCCATTGCGGCGGACGGGGCGATAAAATCGGCTCCGGCGGCAGCGGCCACCACTGCCTGCTTGCCCAGGTTAATCAGAGTTGCGTCGTTATCCACGCCGTGATCGCACAGCACGCCGCAGTGGCCGTGAGAGGTGTACTCACAGAAGCAGGTATCGGACATGACGACCATCTCCGGCACCGCGTCTTTACAGATCCGCGACATACGCGCCACGAGGCCATCTTCACGCCAGGCATCGCTGCCGGTGGCGTCGGTGTGGTGGGAAATACCAAACGTCATGACCGAGCGAATGCCCGCGTTGGCGAAGCGCTCAATCTCACGCGCCAGATACTTCTCCGGAATGCGCACCACGCCCGGCATGGCCTCGATAGCTTTATAGTCGTCCAGCTCTTCTTCAACAAAGATGGGCAACACAAAGTCATTGAGGCTCAGCGTTGTCTCTTCAAACATGGCGCGCAGCGGGGCAGACTTGCGCAGGCGGCGCGGACGGGAAATTAAATCGGTCATGGTATGCCTGAGGTTGGTGAATCAGAGGACTATTATAACCCAATCAACCCCGGGGTGTTTCGCCAAAACAGGCGTTAACCACCCCGGAGCGGAGAGAGGATCAGGAGGCGGGAACGATCTGCGGCCGGTTGCCGCTCAGCTCGGTGACCAGGTCGTTAACCCCATCGCTCATGTTTTTAAAGCGGGTCAGGGGCGAACGGGTCACCACCACGAACACGCCGACGTTGCTCTTCGGGATCATCGCCATATAGGTAATAAATCCGCCGCCGCCGCCGGTTTTTTGAATGATCCCCGGTCGGCCCTCTTTTGGTGACATGTAGACCCAGCCTAGTCCCAGCGCGTCGGCTTTACCCGGCACGTCCATGCCCACCACGCGGGTCAGCTGATTACGCTGGTAAATAAGGGTCTGCATCCGATCGGCCTGGTTGCTGCGAGCGTAAAAATCTGATGAGAGGAACTGCTGCATCCAGCGCATCATATCTCCCGGCGTGGAGTAGACCCCGCCGCTGCCGATGGCCGCCAGGGTGTTGTCGCAGGGGCTAGCCCCTTTCTCTGCCACCATCAGGCGACGGCACTGATCCGGCGAGGGGGTAAAGGTGGTGTCCTTCATCCCCAGCGGGCGGGCGATCTGCTCGTCAAACAGCTGGGCGTAAGGCTTACCGGCGGCGTTGGCCAGCGCATCCGCCAGCAGGTCAAAGGCGAGATTTGAATAAGCCGCCTGCGAGCCGGGGGCGGTTTTCAGCGTCGCGGTCGAGAGCCAGTTCCAGCGCTGCTGACGGGTTGGCCATGTAAAGACCGAGCGGTGGGCCGCGCCGCCGGGCTGTTCGCGGGGCAGGGCGCTGGTGTGGGTCGCCAGGTTCACCAGCGTGATAGGCGATCCCTGCCAGCTCGGCACCCGTGCGCCGGGAGGGGCATACTTACTGAGCGGATCGTTGAGCTTTACGACGCCCTGATCGAGCAGCTTCACCAGCATCTCGCTGGTCATCAGCTTGGAGATAGAGGCAATGCGGACCAGCGAGTCGAGCTGGGGACGCACGTTATTGCCTGGACGCGTTTCACCGAAGCTGCGGAACACGCGCTGGTTGCCGTCGATCGCCACCATCGCCATACCGGTTGCGCCGCTGCCGTAGAAGATATGGTTGGCATAGCGATCGACAACGTCGGATGCAAACTCCGGGTCGGGGGAGGTCTGTGCCGCATTTACTGATGAAAAGGTCAGGGCGCACAACAGGGTGGATAAGAGCAGGCAACGTTTCAACGACAGCATCCATCAAAAAAGTTAAAGAGATAGAGCGTATTTATACTACTTACCGGCGCGATGCAAAGCCCGGAAAAGCGCTTTATTTTGCGGTCAAGCGTAACGCCGGGTAAACAGACGCTTTTTTCCTGCAACACAATGTCTTCTTTTGACATGAAGCGCTTGTGGTAATCTCACTGGCTTCGGTATTTTCATACCCACAGCGAATTAACGACACAATAAGAGTGAGCCGTCGCAGGAGTATTTCATGTTTAAATCTTTTTTCCCCAAGCCGGGGCCGTTTTTGCTCTCGGCGATCCTGTGGTCGCTGATCGCCGTCATCTTCTGGCAGGCGGGCGGCGGAGAGTGGTTAACCCGTATTTTCGGAGCCGCTAAAGAGACCCCGATAGGCGCGTCGCGCTTCTGGTCTGGCAGCTACCTGATCTTCTACGCCTATTACGCCCTCTGCGTAGCCGCGTTTGCCCTGTTCTGGTTTACCTACGCCCCACACCGCTGGCAGCGCTGGTCAATTCTCGGCACCGCGCTGATTATCTTTGTCACTTGGTTTATGGTCGAGGTCAGCGTGGCAATCAACGCCTGGTACGCGCCGTTTTACGATCTGATCCAGCGTGCCCTCAGCGCGCCGCACAAGGTAGCCATCGGCCAGTTCTATCGTGAAACAGGCGTGTTTCTTGGCATCGCGATGATTGCGGTCTTAGTCGCGGTGTTGAATAACTTTTTCGTCAGCCACTACGTCTTCCGCTGGCGTACGGCGATGAACGAATACTATATGGCCAACTGGCACCGCCTGCGCCATATCGAGGGCGCGGCCCAGCGTGTGCAGGAGGACACCATGCGTTTCTCCTCGACGCTGGAGGATATGGGGGTCAGCCTGCTCAATGCGATAATGAAGCTGATTGCGTTTCTGCCAATTCTTGTGGCCCTGTCGCCGCACGTACCGGAGCTGCCGATCGTCGGTCACGTTCCCTACGGGCTGGTGATCGCCGCCATCCTCTGGTCGCTGGTCGGTACCGGCCTGCTGGCAGTGGTGGGCATCAAGCTGCCGGGGCTGGAGTTTAAGAACCAGCGCGTCGAAGCAGCCTACCGTAAAGAGCTGGTCTACGGTGAGGACGATCCTGAGCGCGCCTCGCCGCCCACCGTGCGCGAGCTGTTTGGCGCGGTGCGGCGGAACTATTTCCGCCTCTACTTCCACTACATGTACTTCAACATTGCGCGCATTTTCTATCTGCAAATCGACAACGTTTTCGGCCTGTTCCTGCTGTTTCCGTCGATGGTTGCCGGTACGATTACGCTCGGCCTGATGACCCAGATCACCAACGTTTTCGACCAGGTACGCAGCTCGTTCCAGTATCTGATCAACTCCTGGACCACGCTGGTGGAACTGATGTCTATCTATAAGCGTTTACGTACCTTTGAGCGTGAACTTGACGGCGAGGATGTCGTACACGCGACAACCTCACTCAGCTAATGACCGGAGCGGCTATGCAAGCATCACGCAGTTTAACCCTGCTGGCGGGACTGATCCTCGTCGGCTGTAGCACCTCGCGCCCGCCGCCGCTCAAAGAGGGCGAGAAGGCGATCGACGTGGCGAAGCTGGTGCGGCAGAAGATCCCCGCCAGCGTAAAGGATCGTGACGCCTGGGCAGAGGATCTTGCCACCACCTTTAAGAGCCAATCCCTTGCGCCGACGCGGGAGAACGTCTGCTCTGTGCTGGCGGTGGCGCAGCAGGAGTCAAACTATCAGGCCGATCCTGCCGTGCCGGGGCTAAACAAGATCGCCTGGCAGGAGATTGAGAAGCGCGCCGGGCGGCTGCACATTCCTGCTTTTGTGGTGCGTACTGCGCTGAAGGTCCCTTCGCCCAATGGCAAAAGCTACGCTGAGCGGCTCGATAACGTCAAAACCGAGAAGCAGCTTAGCGCGATTTTTGACGACCTGATCAATATCGTTCCGCTGGGGCAGACGCTGTTTGGCTCTCTCAATCCGGTGCACACTGGCGGGCCGATGCAGGTCAGCATCGCCTTTGCCGAGCAGCACACCCGGGGCTACCCGTGGAAGATGGAGGGCACCGTGCGTCAGGAGGTCTTCTCCCGGCGCGGTGGTCTCTGGTTCGGAACTTATCACCTGCTTAACTACCCGGCCAACTACAGCGAGCCGCTTTACCGCTTTGCCGACTTCAACGCTGGCTGGTACGCCAGCCGCAACGCTGCCTTCCAGAGCGCGGTCAGCAAGGCCAGCGGCGTGAAGCTGGCGCTGGACGGGGATGTGATCCTCTACGGTAGCCGTGAAGCGGGCAGCACAGAGCGGGCAGTTCGCAAGCTGGGACCGGCGCTGGGACTCAGCGACGCCGAGATCCGTGACCAGCTGGAGCGGGGCGATCGTCAGGATTTTGAGGAGACCGAACTCTACAAAGGGGTCTATCGACTGGCGGAGAAGAAAAGCGGGAAAACGCTACCGAAAGCGCTGCTGCCGGGCATTCAGCTTGAGAGCCCGAAGATCACCCGCAACCTGACAACAGCCTGGTTTGCGAAGCGCGTGGACGATCGTCGGGCGCGCTGTATGCAAGCAAATTAGTATGCAAGCGAATTAATTTACTTACGGCGTCACGTTAATAGTGACGCCAGCGCAGCAGCAGGGCGATTACGCCGAGCAGGGCGCTGCCAATGAGAAACGGAACCAGACCAAAAATCGTGCCCACGCCGATTCCCATATCGATGTGTGGCCGATTGCTCTCCTGCATCTGCATAAAATTCTCAAACACACCCGGGGCGTGGATCAGCGCGTTTAGCAGTTGCGCACCTGCCCAGAAGCAGAGCAGCACGAAGACCGCATAAGCGATATTGCCCGGCATGGAGGCGTCTCGTCTCTTCTCGTTGGCAAAGGGCTTCGACATCATAAATTCTGCCATAGTGACCTCCGATACGCGTTATTGAGCTGGCAATGCACCAGTAATTCACGTTGATTTTGACAGGTCACAACGATTGTCAATATCAGATTGGTGACAATTTACGCATTATTATTAGCCCCATTTAAGGTTTTACATCTCCAGTCACAAAATCATGACTTTTGTTGCGTTTTATTAACGATTTCGGATTTTCCGCATGCGTCAGGGGCTTGCGGTGGGTAATATGCTCGGATGCTGTTTTTCTCTACCGGAGTTGCTATGAAACTGCCTGCCAAAATCCGCCGTGACTGGCACTACTATGCTTTTGCTATCGGGCTGATCTTTATTCTTAACGGCGTGGTTGGACTGCTGGGGTTTGAGGCGAAGGGCTGGCAAACTTACGCGGTCGGCCTGGTGACCTGGGTTATTAGCTTCTGGCTGGCGGGGCTGATTATTCGCCGCCGTCCCGAGGAGGAGACAGCGGCAGATCCGCAGGATTAAGCCATCGTACTTTTCAGGGCGCTATCGGCCTGATGGCGCGCTAACGCCAGATCGATCAGGCGGCTAATCAGATCGGTATAGCCGAGGCCGCTGGCCTGCCACAGCTTGGGATACATGCTGATATTGGTAAATCCGGGCAGGGTGTTGATCTCATTGATAATGATATCGTTCTCTTCGGTCAGGAAGACGTCTACCCGCGCCATGCCTGCACATCCCAGCGTCTCGTAGGCGGCGATGGCGGTCTGGCGAATAGCCTCGTTCACCGCAGGGTCGATCGCCGCCGGGATCACTACCTGTGCACCGTTGTCATCGATGTATTTAGTGTCGTAGGCGTAGAACTCGCTGTTGAGCACGATCTCGCCGCAGGTGCTAGCCTGCGGGTTATCGTTCCCCAGTACGGCACACTCAATTTCCCGCCCCTTAATGCCGGTCTCCACTACCACCTTATGGTCGAACGCAAAGGCGAGATCGACGGCGGCATGGTACTGCGCCTCACTGCTCACCTTGCTAACGCCTACCGACGATCCCTGGTTGGCCGGTTTAACAAACAGCGGCAGGCCCAGCTGCGCCCGTACGTCAGCAAAAGAGAGTCGCTGACGGTTAGCGCGGGTAAGGGTGATAAAGGGGGCAATCTTCAGCCCGGCGTCGCGCAGCAGGCGCTTGGTGACGTCCTTATCCATACAGGCCGCCGAGCCAAGCACGCCGGAACCCACGAACGGCAGATTTGCCATTCGCAGCATCCCCTGCAGGGAGCCATCTTCGCCCAGCGTGCCGTGGACGATAGGGAAGATCACATCTACTGCGGGTAGCGCCGCGCCGCTCTCGGCGTTGATAAGCTGCGCCGTCTCCCTCCCTGGAATATGTGCGACGCTAATCGCAGAGGGATTTAATGCGATACGGGCCGGATCGCTGGCGTTCTGTAAATAGTTAGCCGCGTCGTTGATGTGCCATTGACCCTGCTTATCGATTCCCAGCAGCACCACCTCGAAACGGCGTTTATCAATAGCATCAACAATATTTTTTGCCGACTGGAGCGACACCTCATGCTCCGCCGATTTACCACCAAAGACGATCCCTACCCGCATTTTTGCCATCACCACATCCACTCTTATTGCTCGAAAAAAGATACCTTACCACGGCAAAACGCGTGTTTCGCGGCCTTCTGCCATAATGTTTTTAGGTAATTAAAGGGGGAGCGCGTGAGAGGGACAGGAGCGATCGTTTTTTTGCTTATCGTGGGGGCAGGGGTGGTAGGCTATCGCCACCTGCCTTCGTACTACAATCCGTTTGTACCGCTGCGTCTCGACGATCCGCCGGGCCGCATCACCCAGTTTAAGCTTAAGCGGCTGACGCCCGAGCAGTGTGACGCTCTGCTGGTGGAGGCCAACCAAAAGAGGCTGATTGCTTCCCGGCCGGTCGCCGACAGCACTGGCACCTGTCCGCTGACCAACACCGTACGGGTCCGGGATTTTGGTCCGGTAAAACTCAGCAGTAGCTTTCTCGCCTCCTGCCCGCTGGCGCTTAGCTCGGCGCTCTTTGTGCAACAGCAGGCCCGGCCGCTGACCGAGCGCTACATGTCCAGCGAGCTGGTGCGCATCGATCATCTTGGCAGCTACGCCTGTCGCAACATTTACCATCGTGCTAACGCCCGGCTGAGCGAGCACGCCACCGCCGAGGCGCTGGACATCAGCGGTTTTCGCCTGGCGAACGGGCAGCAGGTAACGGTGCTGCGCGGCTGGAAGCAGGATAAAACTCAGCCCTGGCTGCGGGCGATGCTCAGCGCCAGCTGCGGCTACTACGGCAACGGCTTAGGCCCGGAGTATAATGCCGCCCATGCCAACCATTTTCACCTTGGGATGCGCGGGTATGGATTATGCCGCTAAGCATAATTCACAGTTATGCTATGCTGGAGCCTGCTGTTAAAACCTGAATAATTGCAGATGCTTATGGAATCCTGGAAGGTTAATCTTATTTCGGTATGGTTTGGCTGCTTCTTTACCGGCCTTGCGATCAGCCAGATTTTACCGTTCTTGCCGCTCTATATTGCCGAGATGGGCGTGACCTCGCACGAGGCGCTGTCGATCTGGTCCGGGCTGACCTTTAGCGTGACTTTTTTAGTATCGGCCATCGTCTCGCCGATGTGGGGAAGCCTTGCCGATCGCAAGGGGCGTAAGCTGATGCTGCTCCGCGCCTCGCTGGGGATGGCTATCGCCATTCTGCTGCAGGCCTTTGCCACTAACGTCTGGCAGCTGCTGTTTCTGCGGGCAATCATGGGGCTGACCTCCGGCTATATTCCTAACGCGATGGCGCTGGTGGCCTCGCAGGTGCCACGCGAGCGCAGCGGCTGGGCGCTCAGCACGCTCTCCACGGCGCAGATCAGCGGCGTCATCGGCGGCCCGCTGCTGGGGGGCTTTCTTGCCGATCACGTTGGCCTGCGGGCGGTGTTTTTCATCACCGCCACGCTACTGATGGTCAGCTTTCTGGTGACCCTTTTCCTGATTAAAGAGGGCGGTCGGCCCAAAGTCAGCAAGGCGCAGCGCCTGACCGGCAAGGCGGTATTTGCCAGTCTGCCCTATCCAAAGCTCATATTGAGCCTGTTTTTAACCACCATGGTGATCCAGCTCTGTAACGGCTCGGTAGGGCCGATTCTGGCGCTGTTCGTCCAGTCGCTGGCCCCGGATAGCAGCAATATCGCCTTTCTCAGCGGCATGATCGCCGCCGTGCCGGGCGTCTCGGCGCTGATGTCGGCCCCCCGTCTCGGCAAGCTCGGCGACCGGATAGGCACAGCGCGGATCCTGATGGCTACGTTAATCTGCGCGGTGGCGCTCTTTTTTGCCATGTCGTTCGTGACCACGCCGCTGCAGCTCGGTATCTTACGCTTCATGCTGGGGTTTGCCGATGGCGCAATGCTGCCCGCGGTGCAGACGCTGCTGTTGAAATACTCCAGTGACCAGGTGACCGGCCGTATCTTTGGCTACAACCAGTCGTTTATGTATTTGGGTAACGTCGCCGGACCGTTGATGGGGGCCAGCATCTCCGCGATGGCGGGTTTCCGCTGGGTATTTATCGCCACCGCCGTAGTGGTGCTGATAAACATCTGGCAGCTGGCCTTCGTTCTCAGGCAGACCCGTCGGGCTGCCGCCGGTGTGACGCAAAAATAGCGGTTAATAATGTTATTTTTACATTACGTGCCATGATAAATTTGGGTGAAAACTTTAAAAAATTGTGTATGGGGATAGTACGCGATGAAAAACCTGATTGCAGAGCTGCTGGTTAAGCTGGCGGAAAAGGAAGAAGAGTCAAAGGAGCTGGTTGCGCAGGTGGAGGCGCTGGAGATTGTGGTTACCGCTCTGCTGCGTCATATGGCACAGCCGGAGCAACTGGCATTAATTCAAAGTATTGAAGGGGCGCTGGAAGCGGTCAGCCCTGACTCACAGGTTCCTCGCCAGGATACCGAGCTGCTGCAGCAGTACCTCAACAAGCTTCTGCACCACCCACGCTCCCGGTAAGCGTAGCCCTATCGGGTGAGTGTGATCTTCCTCTCACCCGAAATATCATACTTTCTCCCCGCCGCGCCTCTCTATAATTTTGGGAAATGTTTCAGAATATTCCCAATAATGATGAATGATAACAATCTTTATTCTAAAACGGCAGTAAACAAGGAGTGGGTTGATACCCCCAGCCAGGACGAGCACTTCCTGTCTGGCCAGCTTTTTGCACGGCGACTCAGATTGCCGCGTATTTTTGGCCTTGGATGCCTCTTTTTCCCCTTAGGCGGCGCGATGACCTCTCAGCCCGTTGCCGGAGGCTGGTGGCTATTTCTCTTAAGCTGGTCATTTGTCTGGCCGCATCTTGCCTGGCAGCTGGCGAGCCGCTCAAGCGATCCTCACGCTGCCGAAATCAATAACCTCAAAATTGATGCAATCCTGGCGGGGATCTGGATTGGCGTGATGGGGATGAATATCATGCCGTCAGCGGTGTTGGTGATGATGGTCAGCCTGATGCTGATGGGCATGGGCGGGCCGCGACTGTTCGGCATTGGCATCGTCCTGCTGCTGGGCGCCAGCCTGGTGATGCTTCAGCTTACCGGCACGGCGATAACCTTCACCAGCGCACCGCTGGAGTGGTGGCTCTGCCTGCCGTTTATCTTGCTTTACCCGCCGCTGTTTGCCTGGGTTAGCTTTCGTACGTTTACCCGGCTCGCCAGGCAGAAGCAGCGCCTGCGGATCATGAGCACCCGCGACGGCATGACCGGCGTCTATAACCGGCGGCACTGGGAAATTTTGCTGCGCAACGAATTTGAAAGCTGCCGACGCAACCAGCGGATGGCAACGCTGCTGCTTATCGATGTGGATTACTTCAAGACCATTAACGATACCTACGGCCATGACGTGGGGGATGAGGCGATTATCGCCATTAGCCGCCATCTGCAGCTGACCCTGCGCGGGAGCGATATCATCGGGCGCTTTGGCGGCGACGAGTTTGCGGTGATCATGAGCGGCACACCGGTCGACAGCGCGCTTGCCGCGATGAGCCGGGTCCACGATACCCTGGCGGAGATCCGGCTCCCCTGCGCGCCGCATCTGACGCTGCAAATCAGCGTGGGCCTCGCGCCGCTTACCCCAGGCACGGAGCACTATCGCGACTGGCTAAAAGCCGCTGATATGGCGCTCTATAAGGCGAAGAAAGGCGGCCGCAACCGCACAGAGGTGGCTGCCTGAGGTCTATTAATACACTTGACTTCAATGTTCCTGGCCTTAAAATTACACAAGGATGGTTACAGGGATTCAGCTAATGAATCGCATCCCGCAGCCGAAAACGGTTCGACCAGTTCGACGTAATTGCGACCTGCCCCGTTTAATCTGCATTCTTTTTGATTAGACGGCTGAGGCCCCCGAAAGGGGGTCGTTACTTATCTGTTATTAATTTCTTTTGGGCCTTTTCTATTTTTGGGCTTTCTTACCGTATCTATTGCAATCTTATATAAGCTTAGTGGTTTAGTCATTACAGGCTGATTAATTGAGCCAGGCCCTATGCGGGCAAAGAATGCAGAAAGTATATGCATCCGCAACAGTCGGTTCTCTTTAAAAAAGGCCACGCAGATTTTATAAGGTTCAATTCGCTGGGTAGCGCTATTCATCATCTGAATCGTAAAATACTTCTCTGTTGTTGTTTGATATAATGCAAGCGAAGGTAGATTAGGAAGGATATGCTGCAACTGCTTAGAGGCTTCATAGCGCTCCATGCAGACAGTCAGAGACTCTCGCGCATCCGAATATTTCACAGGAATATTAAAGGGGGTATCATTTTTTGCAAAGCAGTGAAGGCCGTAAGTTACAACGAATTTAAATTCGTTATTATTCCCTCTATATATAATTTCATGGGCGTTTAAATGTGTTAGCGGATAGCTTGTATTACGCCAGCTAAAAGCATCCCACTTTTGAATGGAATTAATATGGTATTTAGCCACCGTTATCCTCCAAACTATTTCTGGAGGCCAGCATAGCGTGTCACACTGTTAAAAAGATCATAATTGAAAGATGTTGCAGGCAGGCTCGCAAATAATTTACAGCCTGCCGGATTTAATTACCTGATGCGATCAAAGCTTGCTCAGCGCGTCAGATTTCTCCATGCACTTGGTCATGGCTTCAATCACCGCGGCGCGGAACCCGCGCTCCTCCAGCATTCGCACCGCCTCAATAGTGGTGCCGCCCGGTGAGCAGACCATATCTTTCAGCTCGCCGGGGTGCTTGCCGGTCTCCAGCACCATCTTCGCCGACCCCATTACCGCCTGAGCAGCAAACTTGTAGGCCTGCGCGCGCGGCATACCGCCCAGTACGGCAGCGTCAGCCATCGCTTCGATAAACATAAAGACATAGGCCGGGGCGGAGCCGCTGACGCCTACCACCGGGTGGATCATCGATTCAGCCACCACTTCCGCTTCGCCAAAGCTGCGGAAAATAGCCAGCACCTCGGCAACATCTTCCGGGGCCACTAGCGCGTTCGGGGTAATGGAGGTCATGCCCGCATTCACCAGCGCCGGAGTGTTGGGCATGGTGCGCACGATTTTGCGATCGTGGCCGAGGGCGCGCGCCAGCTGATCCAGGGTGACGCCTGCGGCAATCGACACCACCAGCGTATCTTTGTTCAGGCTGGAGGTAATTTCGCTCAGCGTTTTGATCATCACGTTGGGCTTCACCGCGCCAAAGACAATATCGGCGATCTGCGCGACTTCCTGCGCGCTCTGCGCCGGGTTAATGCCGTACTGGCTGCTGAGGGCCGCGACCTTCTCCGGCGTCGGGGTATAAACCCAAACCTGCTCTGGCTGCACCTGGCCGCTGGCAATCATCCCGCCCAGAATGGCCTTACCCATATTGCCGCAGCCGATAAATCCAATCTTTTTCTCCATCGCCTTTTCCCTGAATGTGTGATTAATGGGGGAGTTATAGCTTATCATAGTGACCATAAACTATTCAGGAGCAGCTATGGCAATTTGGGTGGATGCGGATGCGTGTCCGAATGTAATTAAAGAGATCCTGTTTCGCGCAGCCGAACGGACGCAGACGCCGCTAACGCTGGTGGCGAACCAGACCCTGCGCGTACCGCCTTCAAAGTTCATCCGCTCCCTGCGGGTGCCGGCGGGTTTTGACGTGGCCGATAACGAAATTGTGCGCCTGTGCGAACCGGGCGATCTGGTGATCACCGCCGATATTCCGCTGGCGGCAGAGGTGTTAGAGAAGGGCGCGGCGGCGCTTAACCCACGGGGAGAGCGCTATAGCGAGGCCACCATCCGCGAAAAACTGACGATGCGCGATTTCATGGATACCCTGCGCGCCAGCGGGGTGCAAACCGGCGGGCCGGATAGCCTCTCCCAACGCGATCGTCAGCTCTTTGCCGCCGAGCTGGACAAATGGCTGCTGGCGCGATCGCGGCAGGACTTGTCAACGGGACGCCCTTTAAAGTAAGGTGGCGCGACAGATGCCATTTTATCTTTACACGCTGAAACAGGCCATTCATCGCAGTGTCATTATAAATTCGTAACGTTTTATTTACGACTTTTTCGTACTAGTGTAATAGTATTGGCGCTTCAACTATTCGTGTTCCGCAGATCGCGGTACAAGGGAGAACACCAGGTCATGACGTTACCCATCTTTTTAATTGGCGCTCGCGGTTGTGGAAAATCCACCATCGGTGTTGAGCTGGCTCAGGTGCGAGACTGCCGGTTTATTGATACCGACCATGCGCTGCAGGAGCAGGCGCAGATGACCATTGCGGCGATCGTTGAAAAAGAGGGCTGGCCCGGTTTTCGCGCCCGTGAAACGGCGACGCTGCAGGCCGTCTCCGCGCCCTCGACGGTCATTGCCACCGGCGGCGGGATTATTCTCAGCGAGGTTAACCGCCGCTTTATGCGTGAGACGGGCGTCGTCATCTATCTTTGCGCCCCCGTTGCGGTGCTGGCCGAGCGGCTGGCGGCGTTTCCTGAAGAGGCGCAGCGTCCGACCCTCACTGGCAGGCCGATAAGCGAAGAGGTGAGCGAGGTGCTGGCCCAGCGCGATACGCTCTACCGCGAGACGGCGCACCACATAGTCGATGCAGCGCAGGCACCTGAGAAGGTCGTTGCCGATATTCAGGCGGCGCTGCTGCTCGCCCGGGCGAGCTGATCGCAGATCGTGACCTTTGACTATACTCATAGCTCTACCAATAAAAAAGGAAGCGCTATGCCTACAAGACCGCCTTACCCGCGTGAAGCCCGCATTGTTACCGTCGAGAAGGGAGGCCAGCAGGAGACTGTGACCTGGTATCAGCTGCGTGCAGACCATCCTGAACCCGACTCGCTGATTAGCGAGCACCAGACCGAGCAGGAAGCGCTGGATGCTAAACGGCGCTATGAGGATCCTGATAAAACGTAATTTACTCTCCCGCTTCATAAAATCAGACAGCCTTTAGGAAGCGGGAGGTTGAAGGTTACAGAATTGTTATGAGAGCATAGGTCCGTAGCATAATGATAAGAACAGGCGACTGACGTTAAGAAAGGCGGAAACAAAATGAGTGCAACCCTGGCTATCCTCACCGTAGGTGTGGTGCCTGTCGATGCTGTGATGCCGCTCCTGACCGAGCACATCGATGCCCAGCAGATTACCCAAATTAGTTTGCTGGGGAAGATGGATCCTCAGGATGTCTATGAGGATTACGCCATCGAGCCGGGGGAGTTACCAGTTCATGCACTGCTTAATAACGGTGAAGTAGCCCAGGTTTCACGCAAGAAAATAGAGCGCGATTTGCAGGCCGTTATCGGCGTTATCGACAAGCAGAACTACGACGTCATTTTACTGATGAGCACCGAGCGCTTTAGCGGGCTTACGGCCCATCACGCTATTTTACTGGAGCCTGAAAGGATCATCCCGCCGCTGGTCTCTTCAATTGTTGATGGCCATCAGGTTGGCGTCATTGTTCCTCTCGCTGGGCTGATCCCGGGCCAGATGGATAAGTGGCAGCTGTTAGAGAACGCGCCCTATTATGAAGTCGCCAGTTCTCTGCACGGCAGCGATACCGACCTGATTGCCGCCGGACAAGCTTTGGTGGCCAAAGGCGCTGACGTATTGATCCTGGATTGCCTCGGCTATCATCAAAAACACCGTGACCTGCTACAAAAAGCGCTGGATGTACCGGTACTGCTCTCTAACGTGCTGGTCGCCCGTCTGGCATCAGAGCTGCTGCTATAGCCATTTTTCGTGAAAGAAATTTTGCGTGACAGAGACGAAGGCTGGCCCCTATAGTGATTTTCCATACACTTATTTATAAGGGCCACCCATGCTTCAGAGTAACGAATACTTTTCCGGTAAAGTGAAATCCATTGGTTTTACCAGCAGCAGCACCGGCCGCGCCAGCGTAGGCGTGATGGCCGAGGGTGAGTACACGTTTGGTACGGCCCAGCCGGAAGAGATGACCGTGGTGAGCGGTGCGCTGAACGTACTGCTGCCCGGCGAGACCGAATGGAAAAGCTACTCTGCTGGTGAGGTGTTCAACGTGCCGGGCCACAGCGAATTTCATCTGCAGGTAGCTGAAGATAGCGCCTACCTCTGCCGCTACCTGTAACGCATTCTGCCTGTCCCCTGCATCTGTCCCCTATATTGAGGGGACAGTGCCTGCTGCCTTAGCGCTGCGCTTCGCCGCCGAGGCCTTCCACCAGATTCTGCACCAGCGCTGCCAGCTCGCCGGTCATCAGGATAAAGTCCGCGTCAAAACGCTGGGCAAAATCATCCCGGTCAATATCCTCATTCTGATCGCGCAGTTCATCAGCAAACTTCAGCCGCTTGATTGAGCCGTCATCGCACATCACAAACTGGATACGCTGCTGCCAGTCGAGGGCCAGTTTAGTCACCAGCTTGCCCGCTTCAATGTGCACCGCGATCTCATCGCTCACCAGATCCTGCTTTTTACAGCGGATCACGCCGCCATCTTCGAGGATCGCCTTCAGCTCGGCCTCGTCCTGGATCTGGAAGCCCTGCGCCGCGCTGCCGCTGCGGACCCACTCGGTCAGGGTCAGTTCGATAGGGTTCTCAAGGGTCAGTGGTACCACCGGCAGCGAACCGAGGCTTTTACGCAGCAGGGCCAGCGTATCTTCCGCTTTCTTGGCGCTGGCGCAGTCGACCATAATCAGGCCGTTAACGGTATCGATCCACATCATGGTCTGGCTGAAGCGGCTAAAGGCGCGCGGCAGCAGAGAGTGGAGCACCTCATCCTTCAGCGAGTCTTTTTCGGTCTTCTTCAGCTTGCGGCCCTGATCGGCCTCCAGCTTGGCAATCTTTGATTCCAGCGCCTGCTTCACTACCGTCGACGGCAGGATTTTCTCTTCTTTGCGGGCGCAGATGATGATTTGGCCATTGTTGGTGTGGGTCAACGCATCACTATGTGAACCCATCGGCGGAACCCAACCGGTTTTTGCCATATCCTGGCTACCACAAGGGGTAAATGAGAGCGCGGATAACTGTTTTTCCATCTCCTCTGCACGCAGCGCAATATCGCGGCTGAGACGGTAAACCATTAAATTTTTGAACCACAGCATGATATTTTCCACAGCCTTGTCGTTAAATGCAGCGGGCATGATAGCGAATTGTCTTGCCGCTTGCATTGCTAATCCCCCGGTGGGGTTCTACTCTCTTGATATTGCTAAAAATAAGGAGATCGCTGTGCGTATAGGTATTGATTTGGGCGGTACCAAAACAGAGGTGATTGCGCTCGGCGACAGCGGGGAACAGCTGTTCCGTCACCGCCTGCCCACGCCGCGTGACGACTATCAGCAGACCATTGAAACCATCGCCACGCTGGTCGACATGGCAGAGAAAGAGACCGGCCAGCAGGGCACGGTGGGGATGGGTATTCCTGGCTCGATCTCGCCCTATACCGGGGTGGTCAAAAACGCCAACTCCACCTGGCTGAACGGCCAGCCGTTTGATAAAGATCTGAGCAAACGCCTGGGCCGGGAAGTGCGTCTGGCGAACGATGCTAACTGCCTGGCGGTCTCAGAGGCTATCGACGGCGCCGCGGCCGGGGCGCAGACCGTTTTCGCAGTGATTATCGGCACCGGCTGCGGCGCGGGCATCGCGTTTAACGGTCATGCCCATTCAGGTGGCAACGGCACGGCGGGGGAGTGGGGACATAATCCGCTGCCGTGGATGGACGAGGACGAGCTGCGCTACCGGGAGGAGGTGCCGTGCTACTGCGGCAAGCAGGGGTGCATTGAGACCTTTATCTCCGGGACCGGTTTTGCCCGTGATTTTCATCGCCTGAGCGGCCAGCCGCTGAAGGGTAACGAGATTATTCGTCTGGTGGGCGAGCAGGATGCCGTGGCCGAGCTGGCGCTGAGTCGCTACGAGCTGCGGCTGGCGAAGTCGCTGGCGCACGTGGTGAATATTCTCGATCCGGACGTGATTGTCCTCGGCGGAGGCATGAGTAACGTCGACCGGCTCTATAAAACCGTGCCGCAGCTGATCAAAAACTGGGTGTTTGGCGGCGAGTGCGAAACGCCGATCCGCAGGGCGGTACACGGCGACTCCAGCGGCGTCCGCGGTGCGGCGTGGCTCTGGCCGCTGGAGAAGTAGCTCCCAGACGAGGGCATGTTTCGTAGGCCGGGTAAGCGTAGCGCCACCCGGCATATTCACGACACAGCAAATTTGCCGTCGAGCTTGCTGTAGCCCAGACCGTTGATCTTCCTGACCTTGATCTGCACCGGGATCCGCTCCTTCATCGCCTCGACGTGGCTGATCACGCCGATGGTCTTGCCGCTGGCGTTGAGCGCGTCGAGAGCATCGAGGGCGGTATCCAGCGTTTCGCTGTCCAGCGTGCCGAACCCTTCGTCAAGGAACAGCGAGTCGATACGGGTTTTGTGGCTCACCAGATCCGAGAGCGCCAGCGCCAGCGCAAGGCTAACGAGGAAGCTCTCCCCACCGGAGAGGGTGCGCGTATCGCGTACCGCGTCCGCCTGCCAGGTATCCACCACCTCCAGCTCCAGCGCCTCGCTCGCTTTCCGCTTCAGCAGATAGCGACCGTGCAGGCGAGTGAGCTGATTGTTTGCCAGCCAGACCAGGTTATCCAGCGTCAGTCCCTGAGCGAACTTACGGAACTTATCCCCCTCTTTGGAGCCAATCAGCCCGTTCAGGTAGCCCCAGTCCGCCAACTGGCGGGTGGCCTCCTCAATCTCCTGCAAAAGCACCTGCTGGCGCTGGCGGCTTTCGGCGTCCTGTTTAAGCTGCTGGCGGATCTCACCCTGACGGGTGGTGTTCTCGCGCAGCTGCTGCGCCAGAGCGTTTAGCGCCGCCCGCGTCCCTTCAATATTCGCCTCCTCGCTCAGTCCGGCAGGTGGCTGGCTCTGGTGCGTAGCCAACGCGGCTTGGGCCTGAGTCAGCAGGGCCTGGCTCTGCTGTAGCCTGCTCTCCAGCGACTGCTGAAGCTGCTCAAGACGCTGACGTTCACCCTCGTCAAGCAGCGCGGCCAGAAACGCCTGCCGATCGGCAAAGGGACTCTGCGCCAGCTCGGCGTCAAACTGCGCCTGCTGCTGCGCCACGCGCCCGGCCTCCAGCGCCAGCTGTTGCTGTAGGGTTTGCACCTGGCCGTGGAGAGAGACGCAGTCGTGGTGCACCTGCTGCCAGCCCTCAAGGCTGACGAGGTCTCCTTCGGCCGCGCCGTCGACAGGAAGCGTCTCCAGCAGGGGCTGGAGCTGGGCTATGCGCTCCTGTAACGTCGTGGCATGGACCTGGTTCTGCTGCCATTGACGGGACTCCTCCTCGCGGGCGGCAAACCAGGCAGACTCTTCCTCGCCTGCGGGCAGGGTCAGTCCGAGCTGGGCCAGACTCGCCGCCAGCGTCTGGCGGCGGGTATCAATGGCCTGCTGGGCGTGTACCGCCTGCTGCTGTAGCTCGTTAAGCTGCTCCTCCAGCGCCAACCGCTGGCTGAACCGGTAGAGCTGGTGCTCGCGGGCCTCCTCAGCCTGCAACCAACCGCTGACGTCATCCTCAGGGGAGAGCGTCATAGCGAGCGCGGCGCACAGCTCGCGCCACTGCTGACGCAGGTTCAGATCGTTTTGCGCTTCGGCCTCGGCAGCAAGGCGATCCCTCTCGCTCTGCTTCACCAGCGCATCAAGCTGGCCGCGCAGGGCTGCGCCGCTCTCCGCCAGCTGTTTGACCTCACGCTCAAGGGCATCGCGCCGGGCCTGGTTGGCATCCACGGTCATTGCCTGATACTCCGCGACCGCCGGGTGGGCTGTCGATCCGCACAGCGGGCAGGGCTCACCGGCCCGCAGGCGCTCGCGCTCGGCCTCCAGGCCTTTGATCCGCTCTTCCAGCGCGCAAATCGTCTTTACCTCGGCCAGGAGCGCATTCTTCTCTTTATACGCCTGACGGCGCTGGGTCAGGGCCTGATTGAGATGCGTCTGCTCAGCCTCGCTCTCGGCCAGCGTCTTTTGCAGCTGTTTAATACGCTGCTGGAGAGGAGCAAAGCTGGCATGCAGCACGTGCAGGCGCTGGCGCAGCGGGCGCTGTTGGGCCAGATCGGCTATCGCCTGCTGCAACGCTTCGGCGCTCAGGTCCAGCGCAGGCGCGTTCAACGCCGTCAGCTGCTGCTGAAGCTTTTCCCGGCGTGCGCTGAGCGTTATGGCGTGCTTTCTCTCCTCAGCCTGCTGAGCAAAGTTGGCCCGCCAGCCGGTCAGCTCGCTCTGCCACAGCCGCCAGCG
Organism: Pseudescherichia sp.; assembly: GCF_031998825.1. Taxonomy (GTDB): domain Bacteria; phylum Pseudomonadota; class Gammaproteobacteria; order Enterobacterales; family Enterobacteriaceae; genus Pseudescherichia. Next base: position 297 of record NZ_DAMACX010000022.1, on the reverse strand, counting down.
ATCGTGAGCGGTTAGCCAGTCGGCCAGCGTTTTCTGCTCCTGCTGGAGCGTACGCATCTGCGCGTCGGCGGCGGTGCGGATGCGGCTGCGCTTGCTCAGCAGCTGCTGTAAGCGAGTATTCACTTCTTCTGCCTGACGCTGGGTCTGGCCGTGGGTGCGGATCTGCTCCTGCAAACTCTGCCATATCGGCCGCAGCAGCAGAGCGGGTCGGGCCTGCTCCAGCGCGGCAAGCTGCGGGCGGGCGTTCGCCAGCGCCTGCTGGGCGGTATTCTGCGCGGTCTGTGCCCGGCCAGCGTC
>NZ_DAMACX010000021.1:0-74676 GCF_031998825.1 Pseudescherichia sp. | reverse complement strand
GCGGTGTTGATCCAGAACTGGTAGAACTTATACGGGCTGGTTTTCTTCGGATCGAGCCATACTGCGCCGCCCTCGGTTTTACCAAACTTGGTGCCGTCGGCTTTGGTGATCAGCGGAACGGTCAGGCCGAAGACCTGGTTCTGGTGCAGGCGGCGGGTCAGGTCGATACCGGAGGTGATGTTACCCCACTGATCGGAGCCGCCAATCTGCAACGCCACGCCGTGTAGCTTATTCAGGCAGGCGAAATCGTAGCCCTGCAGCAGGTTATAGGAGAACTCGGTAAAGGAGATGCCCTGATCGTCACGGTTCAGACGCTGCTTCACCGCCTCTTTGTTGATCATCTGGTTTACAGAGAAGTGCTTCCCGATATCGCGCAGGAAGGTCAGCACGTTCATGCCGCCAAACCAGTCGTAGTTGTTCGCCGCAATCGCTGAGTTGTCACCGCAGTCGAAGTCGAGGAAAGGCGCAACCTGCTTGCGGATCTTATCTACCCACTCCTGGACGGTATCTTCAGTGTTCAGTTTACGCTCGGCGGCTTTAAAGCTCGGATCGCCAATCAGGCCCGTTGCGCCACCCACCAGCGCCACAGGCTTGTGGCCTGCCTGCTGGAAGCGTTTCAGGCATAACAATGGAACCAGATGCCCCAAATGCAAGCTGTCAGCGGTGGGATCGAAGCCGCAATAGAGCGCGATCGGGCCTTGCGCCAGTCGCTCTGCTAACGCATTTTCGTCCGTCACCTGGGCAACGAGGCCCCGCTCTTGCAATTGTTTAATCAAGTTACCGCTTGCCATCAAATTCTCCATGTATCAAACGCTGCACCTTTGCCGGTACACGACTTTTCGCTCGTTACGAAAGAGGGATAGAATAAAGCGCTGGAACAAGGAGTACCAGCGCTTAAATCAACATTTTTCAGCGATTAAGGCGCGAGACGATCGATTTTCCAGCCGTTGTTTTCACGCTGGTATAAAAAACGGTCATGGAGACGGTGTTCGCCCCCCTGCCAGAACTCCATCTGCTCAATGCTGACGCGGAAGCCGCCCCAGAAGCTGGGCAGCGGCACTTCCCCCTGCTGAAATTTCTGCTTAAGCTCAAGAAACTTGCTTTCGAGAACGCCGCGGGCGGAGATGCGGCTGGACTGCTGGGAGACCCAGGCACCGATCTGGCTGTCGCGCGGGCGGCTGTGGAAGTACTTCACCACCTCCAGAGTAGAGAGGCGTTCTGCCTTGCCGATGACCATTACCTGGCGCTCGAGCATATGCCAGGGAAACAGCAGGCTGATTTGCGGATTGTTTTCAATATGATGCGCTTTACGGCTGCCAAGGTTAGTGTAGAACACTAGCCCTTTTTCATCGTAGTGCTTAAGCAAAACGATACGCTGGTAAGGCTGGCCTTTCTCATCAACCGTGGCGACAACCATCGCCGTCGGATCGGCAAGGCGGGCTTCGCAGGCCTGGCTAAGCCAGCGTTCAAAGAGATCTAACGGCTGGGCAGGGAGATCGGTGCGCCGCAGGCCGCCTTTCGTGTACTCCCGGCGCAGGTGGGCGATGTGCTGCAGATCGCTGTTATTTGCATCATTGTTGTCTGACATGGCGTTCGCTACGTAAAGATTCAGGTGGCGCTATTGTGCGCCGCCCAGGTAAAAATCTCAACGCTGCGGGTTTTGCAGCTGGCAGTTATTCAGGATAATGCGATCGTGCTTGTAAACTGTGGCGTTATCCCCTTTAGACCAGAAGACATAGATACCGTCGGTATAGCGTGCCCCGGAGGCGGAAAGACCCTGCTGCAGCGTCAGCGGCGTATCATCCAGCATGAAATGCACCTCCTGACGGGTCTGATTTAGCTTGACCGTCAGCGGTTTCTCATCGTCGCACTGGTACTCGAGGGTATCGGTATGCATGCGCTCCACAAACTGGTTGTAGGTGGTACATCCGGCAAGCATCACTGGCAATAAGGCAATCAATAATCTTTTCATGATCCATCCTAAAACGTGTCCCGGGGCGAAGCGTAACACGCGCCTGCCCCTGCATCGTTTTAGTCTAACGTCTCGTTACAAAAGAAAATTTAGGTTATGTCTGATTATGGCGCGGATTAGCCGGGAATATGGCCCCCAGCACGCTCGCCTGCGAAGCCCCGGTGACGGAGGGCAGATTACCCGGCAGACCGGCAACGGTGCGCCACGCCAGCCAGGCAAAGGCCAGTGCCTCCATGTCATCTCCGCTAATACCTGCCTCGTCGGTGGTGCCGACTTCAATACCCGGCAGCAGGCTGGCCAGGCGCGACATCACCAGCGGATTGCGTCCCCCGCCGCCACAGACCAGCAGACGCTCGCAGCCGCCGCTCAGCAGCACCTGCTCAGCCACGCTGACCGCCGTCAGCTCCGCCAGAGTGGCCTGAACGTCACTCCCCGAGAGGCCCGGGAAGTGGGCGAGCTGGCGTTCAAGCCAGCCATAATTAAAGTACTCCCGCCCGGTGCTTTTCGGCGCGGGCCGGGCAAACCACGGATCGCTGAGCATCTGCTGGAGCAGCGGGATAATGACCTTACCCGCGCTTGCCCACCGAGCATCTTTATCATAAGGCTGGCCCTTCTGCCGCCAGATCCACGCGTCCATCAGCATGTTACCCGGGCCGGTGTCATAGCCTCTGACCGGCTGGTCCGGGAAGAGCAGCGAGAGGTTGGCGATACCGCCAATATTGAGCACCATACGCCGCTCTACCGGATGCGCGAGCAGCGCCTGATGGAAGGCGGGTACCAGCGGCGCGCCCTGGCCGCCGAGGGCGATATCCCGGCGGCGGAAATCACCCACTACCGTAATCCCCGTGCGGGCGACGATCTGGTTGTTATCGCCGATTTGCAGCGTATGCGGCGCATCCCCAACCGGCTCATGCCAGACGGTCTGCCCGTGGCAGCCAATGGCAACGATATCCTGCGGGCGCAGGTTCTCCTGTTTGAGCAGCGCCAGGACCGCATCGGCAAACAGTTTACCCAGCCGGCTATCAAGCTGCCCCAGTTGGGACAGGGTGAGCTGCTGGCCCTGACAGATATTGAGAATAGCTTCCTTGAGCGACACGGGTATCGGCCAGCTCAGGCTGGCCTGCTGCGCCACCATGCGATCGTCAATCGCCGCGAGAACAACGTCTACCCCATCAAGGCTGGTGCCTGACATGACGCCAATATAGCGACCCGATTTCATATGCCGTCCTTATCTGTCTGCGTGGCTGAAGATCTCTACCCAACCCTAAAGTGGTGACCAGGGCACGTATAGCGCTATTGTGATCTTTCAGTCTGGGTTTGCACAGGTAAACTTGCCCATTTTTGGCTTGTTTAAGTAAAGTTAAGCTCTGCAATCGTACTATTTTCGCATTGTTTTGGCGGAAGGTATGACCTGATATCTTTAAATGCCATATAATTTAGAGATGACGGATGCCCGTCCGAGCGTTTTTAGGTGAACAGGAGATTCATAGATGATTTTACGTACACTGGCAGTTTCCCTGGTTGGCTTTACTCTGGCAGGCTGCGTGAATGACAGCAGCCTCTCCGGCGACGTTTACAGCGCATCCGAAGCGAAACAGGTACAAAATGTCACTTACGGTACGATTGTTAACGCACGCCCGGTACAGATTCAGGGCGGAGATGAGAACAACGTGATTGGTGCGTTGGGTGGCGCAGTGCTGGGTGGCTTCCTCGGTAACACCGTCGGTGGTGGTTCGGGACAATCGCTGGCTACTGCCGCAGGCGCTGTGGCAGGTGGCGTGGCCGGCCAGGGCGTACAGGGTCGTTTTAATAAGAGCCAGGGTGTAGAGCTGGAGATCCGTAAAGACGACGGCAACACCATTATGGTTGTGCAGAAACAGGGCGATACCCGCTTCGCTGCTGGCCAGCGCGTGGTACTGGCCAGCAATGGCAGCCAGGTCACCGTCTCCCCGCGTTAATCATTACCGTGGCCGCCGCGGCGGCGGCCTTTCACCCTCTCCGCCATTAAAAAAGCCCTGCTTTCGCAAGGCCTTTGTCAGCGTTAGTCACGCGATTGTAACTCAATAATATTATGCTCAAGTCGGCCAATCAGGCTGATGAGCTGCTCCAGCTCGCTGGCAGAGATACCGGCGAGGATCTCACCCCGTGTTTTATTGATAACGGATTCCATCTCATCAATGATCGGGGCCGCTTTCTCCGTGAGCTTGATACGTTTCGCACGTCGATCGCTGGCACAGGTTTGCCGGGAGATAAGCCCCTTCTCCTCCAGCTGATCGAGCGTACGCACCAGCGATGGCTGTTCAATGCCGATCGCTTTTGCCAGTTGAATTTGCGACTGTTCGGGCGGCAGCTGATGAATGTTATGCAGCGTTACCCAGTGCGTCTGCGTCAATTCCAGAGGTTTTAGGCGATGGTCAATCAGTGCACGCCAGATACGTACTAAACGTGCCAGATCAGAACCCAATGGCGATTCCAATTTCATCTCCTTATAATTAGCTTGCTAAGTTATTATGCTGATTTTAGAATAGTGTGCAATATTTATATTTCCAAAACAAACGTCTTACTTATTTTTACCTAACGCTGACCCAATCAGCTTAGAGCAGAAAAAGAGTGCGTTTACGTGGTTTTTGCTAAACCTATAAACAATGATAGTTAATGCAAAGGATTACGATTTGTGACGCTTACGCTTAATACGGCAGGATTGCCCTTACGGGATCTCGTGGTCGGTGCCTCTCTCTATTTTCCTCCATTTTTCAGCGTGTTCGCCTGCGGATTTATTATCTGGCTGGTGGCGCATCGTCTTTTGCGCGACTGGATCTATTCGGGAGAAATATGGCATCCCCAGCTGATGGATCTATCGATCTTTACGCTTTGCGTCTGCCTGAGTTTCGTATTGCTGATTGCGTGGTGAGTATGTCGCTTAAAACAGTTAAATATTTTTCTACGATTGCGATCGCCGTTGTCGCGGTGCTGGCGGGATGGTGGTTATGGAACTACTACATGCAATCCCCGTGGACCCGCGACGGCAAAATTCGCGCCGAGCAGGTGAGTATTACGCCTCAGGTTTCCGGCAGCATTACCCGGCTCACTATTAAAGACAACCAGTTCGTTAACGCTGGCGACCTGCTGCTGGCCGTGGATAAGACGCCTTTTAACATAGCGATACTTGATGCGCAAGCCGGACTGGCTAAAGCGCGATCGGATCTGGCAAAAGCGACTAACGAAGCACGCCGCCGCCAGCATTTATCACGCAACTATATCTCCGCAGAAGATATGGATACCGCAAACCTGAACGTCAAAGCGGCCCAGGCCAGCGTCGAGGCAGCCGAAGCGGCGTTAAAACATGCGCAATGGCAGCTTGAGCAGACCGACGTTCGTGCGCCAGTCGCGGGCTGGGTAACCAATCTGTCGACCCGTACAGGGGATTACGCCACTACCGGCAAGCCACTATTCGCCCTTGTCGACAGCCACTCTTTTTATGTCATGGGTTATTTCGAAGAGACGAAAATGCGCCATATTCGCGAAGGCGCGCCGGCCGTTATTACGCTTTACAGCGATAACGTAAAGTTACAGGGTCACGTATCCAGCATTGGTCGCGCTATCTACGATCAGAGCGTAGAGAGTGATTCCGGTTTAGTGCCTGATATTAAGCCAAATGTTCCCTGGGTGCGCCTGGCTCAGCGCGTGCCGGTACGGATAGCGTTCGACTCGCTTCCCCATGACATTACGCTGATCTCCGGTACGACGTGCAGCGTTGCAATTGGTCAACGCTGATGAATGTTTCGTGGTTAAGCTGGCGCAATACGCCCTGGTGGAAGGCGACGAGCGGTCAATGGCGATATGCATTACGTAACGCCATTGCCATGTGCCTTGCCTTAACGCTCGCCTACTGCTTTGAGTTGGACGAGCCGTACTGGGCGATGACCTCTGCTGCGGTGGTGAGCTTTCCAACGGTGGGCGGCGTTATCAGTAAAAGTCTCGGTCGTATTGCTGGCAGTTTGTTGGGCGCTACGGCGGCCCTGATAATCGCAGGCCATACCTTAAATGAGCCGTGGCTCTTTTTAGTCAGCATGGCGGCCTGGCTCGGCCTGTGTACCTGGGCCTGCGCATACTTTACCCATAACGCCGCTTACGCTTTTCAGCTCTCAGGCTATACCGCCGCTATTATTGCTTTCCCGACCGTTAATCTCATTGATACCGTCCAGCTATGGGATATCGCTCAGGCCCGCGTTTGCGAGGTCGTGCTGGGTATACTTTGCGGCGGAGTGATGATGATGATCCTGCCCAGCACCTCGGATGGAACCACCCTGCTCACCGCACTAAAAAACATGCATGCGCGCTTACTGGAACACGCTGGCCTGCTCTGGCAGCCTGAAACCAACGATGCCATTCGTTCCGCGCATGAGGGGGTCATCAACCAGATCCTGACCATGAATCTGCTACGCATTCAGGCGTTCTGGAGTCATTACCGCTTTCGGCGCCAGAATGCCCTGCTCAACACGCTGCTGCACCACCAGCTACGGCTGACCAGCGTTATTTCCAGCCTTCGCCGCCTGCTACTAAACTGGCCCAACCCGCCGACACAGATCCGCCAGGTCCTTGAACAGCTGCTTGCTGCGCTTGCCGCTCCTCGTGTGGATCCTTACAGCATCGCACGAATTATCGCTCCGTTACGTCCCCAGGACGATAGCGACTATCACCACCTCGCCTTTTGGCAACGGCTACGCTATTTTTGCGCACTTTATCTGCAAAGTAACCGCGGACTGCGCGCGCTGGAAAACGGCACGCCGGTCGCCATGCAAACTGCCCGCCGCAGTCCGGGCCTGGCGCGTCATACTGATAGCATGGAGGCCTTGTGGAGCGGTATACGAACCTTTTGTACGTTAATGGTAGTGGGAGCGTGGAGTATTGGCACACAATGGGAGTCCGGTTCGGCCGCTCTATCTCTGGCGGCGATTAGCTGCGTGCTCTATTCAATCGTCGCTACCCCTTTTAAATCGCTCACCCTGCTGATGCGGACTCTCGTTCTGCTGTCATTATTCAGCTTTGTTGTGAAGTTTGGCCTGATGGTGCAAATAACCGAACTCTGGCAATTTTTGCTGTTTCTTTTTCCACTCCTGACCACCATGCAGTTACTGAAGCTGCAAATGACGAAGCTGGCAGGGTTATGGGGCCAGCTGATTGTTTTTATGGGGTCGTTTATCGCCGTGACCAATCCGCCTGTTTACGACTTTGCTGATTTTCTAAATGATAACTCGGCAAAAATCGTCGGGGTTGCTCTTTCGTGGCTGGCGTTTGCTATTCTGCGCCCCGGCTCGGACGCCCGTAAAAGCCGCCGCCGTATACACGCCCTACGCCGCGACTTCGTCGATCAGCTCAGCCGTCGTCCGGCGCACAGTGAATATGAATTTGAATCGCTGGCCTATCATCACATCAGTCAGCTCAGCACTAGTCAGGACGCACTGGCCCGCCGCTGGCTATTACGTTGGGGAGTGGTACTACTTAACTGCTCGCATGTCGTCTGGCAGCTTCGCGAGTGGGAAACCCGTTCCGATCCGCTTTCACGTGTCAGAGACGTTTGCCTTGCTCAGTTACGCGATGTGATGAGCGAGCGGGGAGTTGAGCAACGCCATCTGGCCAGCACGCTGCAACGGTTACAGCGTATCTGCGATACCTTATCTCATCACCATCAACCCGCCGCCCGAGAGCTGGCGGCGCTTGTTTGGCGGCTACAGATATCACTGTCGCAGCTTGTACAAGCGCCACCGCCGGGGATGCTAACGTAATTAGTTAATCACGCCACAGGCATAGCGTGCCCCGCCGCCGCCTAACGGCTCCGGTTTGTCGGAATAGTTGTCGCCACCCACGTGGATCATCAGGGATCTGTTTTTCACCTCATCCAGCTTTTTCAGACGCGGGGAAACCACGGGCTCGGTGGCTTTGCCGTCGTTATTAACCTGAAGCACGGGCAGATCCCCCGTATGCCCCGCGCCTTCTGGGCCCTCATGTTTGCCCGTGGTGTGTGGATCAAGATGCCCACCCGCCGCTTCAGCGGCCGAAGGTTTACCCTCCTTCATAGCAGGCTCGCAGGTCCCTTTAGCGTGCACGTGGAAACCGTGATCGCCCGGCGGGAGCGCTTTCAGATCGGGGGCAAATTCCAGCCCTTTATCGGTTTCAGTGATTTTCACCGTCCCGATGGACTGACCCACGCCTTGAGACGTAACAAGGTTCATTTCAACCTCTTCACTGGCAGCCTGCGCACCGGTGCAGGCTAACAGCGTTATTACAGCCAGACTTAATCGCTTCATTTGACCTCCGGTTAGTGTCTGTTCCCCCTGAAGTTTAAAACAGGAAAGCAGATTTCACCGGAGAATCAGATAATCAGCTATCAGGGTACGTCGTACCCGAGCGCGGCTTTACGGATGCGGAACCACTGTTGGCGGGTAAGCGTGAGCGCTTCAGCGGCAATGGCCGCACGCACGCGCTCAATTTTGCCGGAGCCGATAATCGGCAGCGGCTTCGACGGCAGCGCCATTACCCAGGCATAAACCACCTGTTCAATGGATTCAGCGTTGATCTCCTGAGCAACCTGAGCCAGCTCGTCGCGCAGCGGCTGAAAAGCTTCATCGCTAAACAACTGCCCACCGCCAAGGCAGGACCACGCCATGGGGCGAATGCGCAGCTGCTGAAGCTGATCCAGCGTGCCGTCTAACAGCAGGGGCTGATGCACCGGCGAGATCTCAACCTGATTCGTTGCCAGAGTGAACGGCAGACGCGACTGCAACAGCGCAAACTGGGCCGGTGTAAAGTTAGAGACACCAAAGTGGCGTACCTTTCCACTCTGATGAAGCTGAAGAAACGCCTCGGCGACCTCGTCGGCATCCATCAGCGGATCGGGACGATGGATCAGCAGCAGATCGAGGCGATCGGTTGCCAGGTTGACAAGCGACTGCTCGGCGCTACTGATAATGTGCTGCTTATCGGTAATGTAGTGGCCGATAACGTGCTCGGGAAGCGCGGTAGTGGCAATGCCGCACTTAGAGACGATCTCCATGCGCTCACGCAGATGGGGCGCAAGCTTAAGCGCTTCGCCAAACGCTGCTTCGCACTGATAGCCACCATAAATGTCGGCATGATCGACCGTGGTGATGCCCAGATCCAGATGCGCCTCAATAAAGCTGACCAGCTGGCGTGGAGACATGTTCCACTCCATCAGACGCCAGTAGCCCATAACGAAACGTGAAAATTCCGGCCCCTGGGGTGCGAGGGTAATACGCTGAACCATAACCGCTTCCTTTCTTTGCAAAGAGATAGGCAGAGAGTATACGGAAAACGGCGCTTAAAACAGTGAGGGCTGCTGCGGATCTTCGCCAGCCGGCTGGCTACCGGCACGCCTTTTGCGCAGGGCGCGCTGATGGCAGAGACGCAGCACGTTCTGCTTTTCGCTATCGCTCATACGCTGCCAGTTAAAACGTTCATCCCGGCTGCGCAGGCAGCCCCGGCAGTAACCCTGCTCATCGGTCTGACAAATTCCCCGGCATGGGCTTAAAATGGGGAAAAACTCCAGCTGTTCCGGCACGTCCTTCCTCCTGTTAACGATCGATACATACTATTGAAGACGCCCGTCCGCCAGAAAGCAACCCTTGCATTAGACCAAATGGTCTATTAGAGTAAAGATCATGAACAGAGATACCGAACATGATACCCGCGAACACTTACTGGTAACCGGCGAGCAGCTCTGCATGCATCGCGGGTTTACCGGCATGGGGCTAAGCGAGCTATTAAAGACGGCGGAAGTGCCGAAGGGCTCGTTTTATCACTATTTTCGCTCGAAAGAGGCGTTCGGGGTGGCCATGCTTGAGCGTCACTATGTCGGCTACCACCAGCGGCTGGCGCATCATTTTGCACACGGCAGCGGTAACTACCGCGATCGGCTGATCGCTTACTTTCAGGAGACGCTGAATCAGTTCTGCCAGAAGGGTATTATCAGCGGCTGTCTGACGGTAAAGCTCTCTGCCGAAGTGTGCGATCTCTCGGAAGATATGCGTAGCGCAATGGACAGAGGCGCAAGCCGCGTCATTGCGCTGCTGGCCGAGGCGCTGGAAAACGGGCGCGAAACCCGCTGTCTGGCGTTTGAGGGTGATGCCTTCACCCAGGGGCAGGTACTTTATGCTCTGTGGCTGGGTGCCAATTTGCAGGCTAAAATTTCTCGCAGTGCTCTACCGCTAGAGAGCGCGGTAGCACATGCTAAAACAATACTTATCACGCCTGAGTAACGCAGGCGTTTTATTTGACCTTTAACTAGTCGACCGGTCTATTCAGGAGATGTTATGTCGAACAAACTCTTTACCCCGCTGAAAGTGGGTGCGATTACTGCGGCGAACCGCGTTTTTATGGCTCCGCTGACGCGTCTGCGCAGCATTGAGCCAGGCGATATCCCTACTCCGCTGATGGGCGAATACTACCGCCAGCGCGCCAGCGCCGGGTTAATCATCAGCGAGGCAACGCAGATCTCTGCCCAGGCCAAAGGCTATGCCGGTGCCCCTGGCCTGCACAGCCCTGAGCAGGTAGCGGCGTGGAAAAAGATCACCGACGGCGTTCACGCGGAAAATGGCCACATGGCTGTGCAGCTCTGGCATACCGGTCGTATCTCCCACGCCAGCATCCAGCCGGGCGGCAACGCGCCGGTAGCCCCATCGGCCATTAACGCAGGGACCCGCACCTCGCTGCGTGACGAAAATGGCAACTCGATCCGTGTCGATACCTCTACGCCTCGCGCGCTGGATATTAGCGAGATCCCAGGCATCGTTGACGACTTCCGCCAGGCGGTAGCTAACGCCCGCGAAGCCGGTTTCGACCTGGTGGAGCTGCACTCCGCCCACGGCTACCTGCTGCACCAGTTCCTCTCCCCGTCAGCTAACCATCGTACCGATGAGTACGGCGGCAGCGCCGAGAATCGCGCCCGCCTAGTGCTGGAAGTGGTCGACGCCGTAAGCAAAGAGTGGAGCGCGGAGCGTATCGGCATCCGTCTTTCACCGATCGGTACTTTCCAGAACACCGACAACGGTGACAATGAAGAGGCGGATGCGCTCTACCTGATCGAAGAGTTAGCTAAACGCGGCATCGCCTATCTGCACCTCTCCGAGCCGGACTGGGCCGGTGGCCAGCCCTACACCGACGAGTTCCGTGAAAAAGTGCGCGCGCGCTTCCACGGCCCGATCGTCGGTGCCGGTGCCTATACGCCAGAAAAAGCAGAAGAACTGATCGCTAAAGGGTTGATCGACGCGGTGGCCTTTGGTCGCGACTACATTGCTAACCCGGACCTGGTCGAGCGCCTGCAGCGCAAAGCCGAGCTGAACCCGCAGCGCCCAGAGAGCTTCTACGGCGGCGGCGCGGAAGGCTATACTGACTACCCGACGCTGTAACCGGGTACGCCGTCACTGGCATTGATAGCGGCAGGGATCCGCCGCTATACTAAAATAGACGTTATGACTTAAATGCCTGAGCAAAAAAACGAAAGAGGATATTATGCGCTTACTTCACACCATGCTGCGCGTTGGCGACCTGCAACGCTCCATTGAGTTCTATACCAAGGTTCTGGGTATGCAGCTGCTGCGCACCAGCGAAAACACCGAATATAAGTACTCGCTGGCCTTCGTTGGCTACGGCCCGGAGAGCGACGAAGCGGTGATTGAGCTGACCTATAACTGGGACGTAGATAGCTACGAGCTGGGCACCGCCTATGGTCATATTGCCCTGAGCGTGGAGAACGCAGCAGAAGCCTGCGAGCGTATTCGTCAGAACGGCGGTAATGTGACCCGCGAAGCCGGTCCGGTTAAAGGCGGCACCACCGTTATCGCTTTTGTTGAAGATCCAGACGGTTATAAAATCGAACTGATCGAAGAGAAAGACGCAGGCCGCGGCCTGGGTAACTGATCTCTACGGGCGCTTTCTGCGCCCGTTGTTTCATCTGTGCTATACAATCCCTACCCAAAGTTTGCCATAATGCGCGCTGCTTTTTCCTGTATTAAGAGATCCTATGTCCGATAACGCACAGCTCACCGGTCTTTGCGACCGTTTCCGTGGTTTTTACCCTGTCGTGATTGATGTTGAAACCGCCGGGTTTAATGCCAAAACCGATGCGCTACTGGACATTGCCGCCATAACGCTAAAAATGGATAACGACGGCTGGCTGATGCCGGACAGCACCCTTCACTTCCAGGTTGCACCCTTTGAAGGGGCCAACCTGGTGCCTGAGGCGCTGGCGTTCAACGGTATCGATCCCAGCGACCCGCTGCGCGAGGCGGTCAGTGAATACGATGCGCTGCACGCGATCTTCAAAATGGTGCGCAAAGGAATCAAAGACTCTGGCTGCAACCGCGCCATTATGGTGGCTCACAATGCCACATTCGATCACGGCTTTATGATGGCCGCGGCTGAACGTGCCTCGCTCAAGCGTAACCCGTTCCACCCTTTCGTGACTTTTGATACCGCCGCCCTGAGCGGGCTGGCGCTGGGACAAACCGTCTTGTCAAAAGCCTGTGCCGCCGCCGGCTTGCCGTTTGACAGCACCCAGGCCCACTCCGCGCTGTACGATACGCAACAGACCGCCCTGCTGTTCTGTGAAATCGTCAACCGCTGGAAACGACTCGGCGGCTGGCCGCTGCCGATTGTCGCTGACGAGGCATAACGCCGCCCGTAAAACAAAAAAGCCGCTCGATTGAGCGGCTTTTTTTATACGGTGCGAAACGCTTACTCTGCGTCAGGCTCTTCCGTTTTGTGCTTCGCCGCCGTCTCTTTGATCAGGGACTGCAGCTCACCGCGCTGGTACATCTCGATGATGATATCGCAGCCGCCAACCAGTTCGCCGTCTACCCACAGCTGCGGGAAGGTCGGCCAGTTAGCGTATTTTGGCAGCTCAGCGCGGATATCCGGGTTCTGCAGGATATCAACATAGGCAAAACGCTCGCCACAGGCGGAGAGCACCTGCACCGCCTGGGCGGAGAAGCCGCAGCTTGGCAGTTTAGGGGAGCCTTTCATATACAGAAGGATCGGGTTTTCAGCGATCTGCTGCTGAATTTTCTCTACGGTTGTGCTCATTGTCTTGCTTCCTTAACTTCTTACGGCGTGATGTGACATTCTAGCTTTTCACACCAGCGGGTAAAATAACATTTTGTTCACCAACCGTTAGTTTATCGTCTGAAGGGTAAAGTTGCCGTAAAAATTGTGCTGCTTAGCGTTTTGGCTTCACAACTGCTCATCTCGTGAGCATTAAAAATGGATAAACGGTGCTTTTTTTTGCGCTTGCTAACGAAATAGCGCTGTGATGCAAAAAGTTTATTAACCTTTTGGCATTTTATGCTTTAGAATCGACGAGTTTTGTAAATCACACGCAAGTATTATTAGTTGCTTGACTGACTCAGGGGATTGCTCAGTGGCGCGGATAAATAAAATCTCGATCACGCTCTGTGCTTTAGTTTTTGCCTCGCTGACGTTCACGCCGCTGGCCCGGGCGTCCGAACAGGCGCGGCCCTCTGCCGTGCAAAAAACGCATTTGGCAAAATCATCAGAGCGAAAAAGTAAAAGCACTAACCAAAAGACCTCAAAGAAAAGCAGTGGCACTGCAAAAAGCAGCACTAAAAAGAGAGATAAAAAAACCAGCGTTTCCAAAACCGCCTCCTCCAGCACCAAACGCGCTTCAAACAGCACGAAAGCCAGCAAAGTCGCCTCCCGCCGTACAAAAAACAGCCCAGATAAAACGGCTTCCGTCGCTATGGCGCAAAAGTGCACCGCGCGTAAAGGCCATAAGGCACGCTGCATAAAGGCAAAAGAGGGCCAACCAGAGACGTTGGCGGATCTGCATAAGGCCCGGGTGCAAAAAGCCCAGAAGACGGCAATGAATAAATTGATGGATCAGATCGGCAAACCCTATCGCTGGGGTGGCTCCTCCCCGCGAACCGGCTTCGATTGCAGCGGTCTGGTCTATTACGCTTATAAAGATTTGGTTAAGTTCCGCATTCCACGGACGGCCAATGAGATGTATCACCTGCGCGATGCCTCTCCGGTAAATACCGGTGAGTTGCAGAGCGGCGATCTGGTGTTCTTCCGTACCCAGGGCCGGGGCACCGCCGATCACGTCGGCGTCTACGTCGGTAACGGTAAATTCATTCAGTCTCCGCGCAGCGGCCAGGATATTCAGATCACCTCCCTGAGCGAAGATTACTGGCAGCGCCACTATGTCGGCGCACGCCGGGTAATGACCTCTAAAACCCTTCGTTAATGCAGAGCCCCGCCAGCCGTGGCGGGGCTTTTTCTTCACCGTTACTCGACCGCGTATTCCCGTTCGGCCTGGCCACGTCCTGAAATTAGCACCAGCAGCAGCGCCAGAACCGCAATCAGCGCCCCGGTCACCGGAACAACGCTGTACCCTAGCCCGCTGGAGATCACTACCCCACCCGCGGCTGCGCCCAGCGCGTTACCGAGATTAAACGCACCGATATTAACGGATGACGACAGGCCTGGTGCCTCATGGGCTACGCGCATCACACGCATCTGCAGCGGCGGCACCACGGCAAAGGTCGCGGCACCCCAGATGACCATGCTTACCGCCGCGCCCAGCTCGTTACGCGCCAGAAGCGGGATCGCCAGCATAATCACGATCAGCAGCAGGAAAAAGCCCTTCAGGGTACCGCTCACGGAGCGATCCGCCAGCTTACCGCCCAGGTAGTTACCAATGGAGAAGCCAACGCCTATCAGCACCAGCATCGCGGTAACAAACAGCGGCGTAGCATGGGTGATCTCATGCAGCACTGGCGCGATATAGGTGTAAAGGGTAAACATCGCTCCTGCTCCCAGCACGGTAGTCAGCAGCGCAGACAGCACCTGCGGACGCACCAGCACGGCCAGCTCTTTACGTACCTCTGGACGCTCCCCGGCACTGCCTTTCGGCAAGGAGAAGAAGAGGCTCAGGATTGAGATCACACCGAGGCCCGCCGTGGCAAGAAACGACATCCGCCAGCCGATGGTTTCACCCAGCCAGGTTGCCGCCGGTACGCCGCCGATGTTAGCAATAGTTAGCCCCATGAACATGGTGGCTACCGCGCTGGCCTGCTTCTCTTTCGGTACTACGCTTGCCGCAACCACCGAACCGAGGCCAAAGAATGCGCCGTGGTTAAGGCTGGTGATAATGCGCGACAGCATCAGGGTGGTGTAGTCCGGGGAGATAGCTGACAGCACGTTGCCCAGGGTAAAGATCGCCATCAGGAAGATCAGCGCGCTACGGCGAGCACGATGGGAGAGCAGCAGCGTCATCAGCGGTGCCCCCACCATTACGCCAATGGCGTAGGCGCTAATGAGCATTCCCGCTGCCGGTATAGAGACATCTACCCCTCGAGCGATAGTCGGCAGCAGGCCCATCGGAGAGAATTCAGTGGTACCAATGCCAAATGCCCCAATCGCCAGGGCCAGCAGGGGAAAGTTAATTTTCATATTTTGACTCCAGAATTGCCGTGTCGAACAGGCGACACCGTCACAAGAAGCCAAAAGCATGACATTTATCACAAAAAAACAGAAGTTATCAATCTAACAAAAGTTTATTGCCATTTTGATAACAATTAGCGAGGGCGGAAAAGGCAGGCGAAGAGCAGAGGGAGAGCACTCTCCCTCACGCTAAATCAATTTAACGCAGCGGTCAGCGCACCAGCAACAATCAGGCCCAGCACGACAACGGTAGTCATCAGGGAAAACTTCAGATCTGCACTCATCAATCTCTCTCCATTCTTATTACCCCACAAAAAGTGAGCCAGCTCATTTTACACATTTATAGGCAAAAATCTTCTTTGATTTGAGGTGATATGCGTTTTAACGCTTCCCCTTTTCATCAAGATAAGACAAAATTCCACGCTAAATTTATTCGCGTACCGGCCATAGACCCCTCCTGACGTTCCGTGTCGTTTTCCCGGCGAATCGCATCCCCAAAAGTTGCGTGCAGGCTGAAGAGAGGCAAACGTTTACCTACACTATTTTCAGGAGCTTACGTCGTGGTCTGGAGTGACATTGAATGGCAACGATAAAAGACGTAGCGAAACGAGCAAACGTTTCCACCACAACCGTATCACATGTTATTAACAAAACCCGCTTCGTGGCGGAAGAGACGCGTAATGCGGTGTGGGCAGCCATTAAAGAGCTGCACTATTCCCCGAGCGCCGTGGCTCGCAGCCTGAAGGTTAATCACACTAAATCGATTGGCTTGCTGGCAACCAGCAGCGAAGCGCCCTATTTTGCTGAGATTATCGAGGCGGTTGAGAAGAACTGCTTCCAGAAGGGCTATACCCTGATCCTGGGCAACGCCTGGAACAACCTGGAAAAACAGCGTGCCTATCTCTCGATGATGGCACAGAAGCGCGTCGACGGCCTGCTGGTGATGTGTTCTGAATACCCTGCTCCGCTGCTCAGCATGCTGGAGGAGTATCGCCATATCCCTATGGTGGTCATGGACTGGGGCGAGGCGAAAGCGGACTTCACCGACTCGGTGATCGATAACGCCTTTGAGGGTGGCTATATGGCGGGCCGCTACCTGATCGAACGCGGACACCGCGAGATCGGCGTGATCCCCGGCCCCCTTGAGCGCAACACCGGCGCGGGTCGTCTGGCTGGCTTTATGAAAGCCATGGAAGAGGCGCTGATCAGCGTGCCGGAGAACTGGATTGTGCAGGGTGACTTTGAACCGGAATCCGGCTACCGTGCCATGCAGCAGATCCTCTCCCAGCCGCACCGCCCTACCGCCGTGTTCTGCGGTGGCGATGTCATGGCGATGGGTGCGCTCTGCGCCGTCGACGAGATGGGTCTACGCGTGCCGCAGGATGTTTCGCTGATCGGCTATGATAACGTGCGTAACGCCCGCTTCTTTACCCCTGCACTGACCACCATCCACCAGCCAAAAGACTCGCTGGGGGAGACGGCGTTCACTATGCTGATGGACCGCATCGTCAACAAGCGTGAAGAGTCGCAGTCAATTGAGGTTCACCCTCGACTGATCGAGCGCCGCTCGGTGGCTGACGGTCCCTTCCGCGACTACCGTCGTTAATACTCTGACGTTGATGTACTTCGGGAGCCGGCTACTCTGGCTCCCGCAGCCACTCCCGGTTAAGCGTTTCGCTATCCCCTAAATAGTCCAGCAGCCAGCCCAGCGCGGGTGAGTTATCGTTCTGCTGCCACGTCAGGCAGCAGGCCGCGTCTGGAAAAGGCTCCTCCAGCTGCAGCTCCACCCACTCACCGCAATCGAGCCACGGCCTGGCAAAATGGCCTGGCACCATACCCACGCACAGTCCGGCACTCAGGCACGCGGAGGAAGAGGTCCAGTCAGGCACCACCATACGCCGTTGGTTATCCAGCAGCCAGGTGATCCGTTTGGGCAGCAGCCGGGAGGTATCCTCCCACACCAGCGACGGCCAGCCGCGCAGGACGTCATCGCTCAGCGGGCCACTCATACCCGCCAGCGGGTGATGGGCGGCCACGACGCAGCGCCAGTTGAGCATCCCCATATCGCGAAAAGCAAAGCGCCCACCCACCGGTATTGCTCGGGTGGCCCCAATGGCCAGCTCCACGCGCCCGTCAGCCAGCGCGTCCCAGACGCCGTTAAATACCTCTTTTTGCACCAGCAGCTCAACGTCTGAAAAATGGCGATAGAAGTCGACAATCATCTGCCGGGTGCGCTCGGGCCGAACAATGTTATCCACCGCGATAGCCAGCTGGCCGCGCCAGCCGTTAGCGATCTGCTGGCACTGTTGCCGGGTGACCTGCATTTTTTTGATGACAGAGCGCCCCTCCTGCAAAAACCAGCTGCCCGCTGGCGTAAGTACCACGTCCCGGTGCCGTCGCTCAAACAGCGATACGGCCAGCCACTCCTCCAGCTGACGTACGGTATAGCTAATCGCCGAGGGAACCCGGTGCAGCTCCTGCGCTGCGGCGCTAAAGCTACCGGTACGGGCAACGGTATCTACCACTTCAAGAGAGTAATCTGACCACATAATCTGCCTGCAAAAAATTTGAATGCACTGCGCAAATATTACCGTTTCACAACCGATAATGCACTGCCTACACTTTGCGGCTTTGTCACCTGCGCTGTTACACCACTATTGTGAAAAGATAAGAAGAAGGAAAGATGATGTTACCTGGTAAAGGATTTTTAGTCTGGCTAGCAGGATTAAGCGTGCTGGGCTTTCTGGCGACGGATATGTACCTGCCGGCGTTTACGGCCATTCAGCAGGATCTCAATACGCCTGCATCAGCGGTTAGCGCCAGCCTGAGCCTGTTTCTGGCCGGTTTCGCCCTCGCCCAGCTGGCCTGGGGGCCGCTCTCGGATCGCTTTGGCCGTAAGCCGATACTGCTCTGCGGGCTGGGGCTGTTTGCTTTCGGCTGCCTCGGTATGCTGTGGGTGCGTGATGGCACCACGCTGCTGGCACTGCGTTTTGTCCAGGCCGTGGGAGTGTGTGCCGCAGCGGTGACCTGGCAGACGCTGGTCACGGACTACTATCCGGCCCAGCGGGTCAACCGCATCTTTGCTACCATCATGCCGCTGGTTGGACTGTCACCCGCCCTCGCCCCGCTGCTGGGGAGCTGGATCCTTGCCCACTCCCACTGGCAGACCATCTTCGCGGTGCTGTTCGTGATTACGCTAGGGCTTATGCTTCCCGCGCTGCGTCTTAAAAAGCCAGCGAGGAAAAACCAGCCGCAGACGGCTCCCGTGACCTTCGGACTGCTGTTACGCTCCCGCTTTTACTGCGGAAACGTGATGATCTATGCCGCCTGCTCGGCCAGCTTTTTCGCCTGGCTTACCGGCTCGCCGTTTATCCTGAGCGCGCTGGGATACGGTCCTACCGCGATTGGCTTAAGCTACGTCCCGCAGACGATTGCCTTTCTGGTGGGCGGCTACGGCTGTCGTGCCGCCCTGCAGCGCTGGCAGGGGCCACGCATGCTGCCCTGGCTGCTGGCGCTCTATGCGCTGAGCGTGATTGCCGTCTGGCTGGTCTCTTTTATCCCGCAGGTTTCACTAACCCTGCTGCTGGTGCCGTTCTGCGTCATGGCGATGGCGAACGGTGCGATCTATCCCATTGTCGTGGCTCAGGCGCTAAGTCCTTTTCCACAGGGTGCGGGACGCGCAGCGGCGCTGCAAAATACTCTCCAGCTGGGCCTCTGCTTTTTCGCCAGTCTGCTGGTCTCAACGCTTATCGCTACGCCTCTGCTCACCACGACCAGCGTGATGCTGCTGACCGTCATGCTTGCCGGACTAGGCTATTGGATACAAAACAAGCAGTAAAATAATTAGTTAACTAATCATAATGGGTTGAACGACCCTTTTTTGCGGCCTATACTCAATTCGATAATTCTTAAGCGTTAAAATAATAGGTATTAACAGGCGTCGGAGTGCGCCTGTTCTTCCATGGACGGCATTTTCGGCAAGGGCGATCTCCCTTCCTCTGTTCTACGTCGGATATCAAGCTCACGGCCCGTTCCGTGGGATTTCTCACAAACCATTAAAAGCGTCTACGCTGTTTGAAGGTTCTGATCACATAGGGTGATGGAGAAGCTATGAGTTCATCGTGTATAGAAGAAGTCAACATACAGAGCGATAACTGGTTCCGTATCGCAAGCGAACTGTTAGGCCGCGCGGGCATCAACATTAACGGCACCGCCCCCTCGGATATCCGGGTTAAAAACCCCCGTTTTTTTAAGCGCGTGCTAAAGGAAGGCTCGCTTGGGCTGGGCGAGAGCTACATGGACGGCTGGTGGGAGTGTGACCGGCTGGATATGTTCTTTAGCAAGGTTCTCCGCGCTGGCCTGGAAAACCAGATGCCGCGCCACGTCAAGGATACCCTCCGCATTGCGGCAGCGCGGGTGTTCAACCTGCAAAGCCAGAAGCGTGCCTGGATAGTAGGCAAAGAGCACTACGATCTTGGTAACGATCTCTTTAGCCGCATGCTCGATCCCTATATGCAGTACTCCTGCGCCTACTGGAAAGAGGCGCAGACGCTGGAGGAGGCGCAGCAGGCCAAACTGCGGCTAATCTGTGAAAAATTGCAGCTGCAGCCCGGCATGCGCGTGCTGGACATCGGCTGCGGCTGGGGTGGCCTGGCTTACTTTATGGCTAAAAACTATGGCGTCAGCGTTACCGGCGTCACCATCTCAGCAGAGCAGCAGAAGATGGCCCAGGCGCGCTGCGAGGGGCTGGATGTGACTATCCTGCTGCAGGATTATCGCGATCTGAAAGATCAGTTCGACCGGGTGGTCTCCGTCGGTATGTTTGAGCACGTCGGTCCGAAAAACTACGCCACCTATTTTGCAGTGGTCGATCGCAACCTCAAGCCTGAGGGCCTGTTCCTGCTCCACACTATCGGCTCGAAAATAACCGATAACAACGTTGATCCGTGGATTGACAAGTATATCTTCCCCAACGGCTGCCTGCCGTCGGTGCGCCAGATTGCTAATGCCAGCGAACCCCATTTTATTATGGAGGACTGGCATAACTTTGGTGCAGATTACGATACCACGCTGATGGCCTGGCATGAGCGGTTTATGGCCACGTGGCCAGAAATTGCCGACAACTACTCCGAGCGCTTTAAGCGCATGTTCAGCTACTATCTGAATGCCTGCGCCGGTGCGTTCCGCGCACGTGATATTCAGCTCTGGCAGGTGATGTTCAGCCGCGGCGTAGAAAACGGGTTGCGGGTGGCACGCTAACGAATGCGATCAAAAAACCCCGGCTCGCCGGGGTTTTTTATTTAGTCACTCTTCGCTGCCGCTGACCGAGGCGGCAATCATCGCTGCCTCCCGGCTGGCCAGCACGCGCTCTACCGTATCGACAATGGCCTGAGTCTGCGGATCGATCTCAATATTCACCTTATGACCGAGCTTTTTACTGCCCAGCGTGGTGCGCTCAAGGGTTTCCGGGATCAGATGCACGCAGAAACGCGTCGGCGTGACCTCACCTACCGTCAGGCTAATACCGTCCACGCCGATATACCCTTTATAAAGAATATACTTCATCAGACTTGCATCCTGAACTTTAAACCAGATCTGACGGTTATTTTCGGACGCCAAAATCTTAACGACTTCGGCAGTAGTAATAATATGTCCCGACATCAAATGGCCGCCGATCTCATCGCTGAACTTCGCGGCACGCTCAACGTTCACTTCGCTGCCAACGCTCAGTTCGCCGAGGTTGGTGATACGCAACGTCTCTTTCATCAGGTCAAAGCTCACCAGCGGCCCGTTGATGCGGGTAACGGTCAGGCAGCAGCCGTTATGCGCCACGGAGGCACCGGTCTCCAGACCCGGCAGCATCGGCTCGGGCAGCGCAACGACGTGAGTGCGGAAGTTGGGTTTTTCATCAATGGAGACGACTTTTGCCGTGCCCTGTACAATACCAGTAAACATGCCTACCACTCCTGTAACCATTAATTCGGCGCAAGCCGTTTTGATAATTGCACAATAACAGGTGGAAAAAGAGGTTGCCAGCGCGGCACCCGCCCAGGCTGTTTTTTCTCTGGCATATTCGCTTTTCCCCGTTACAATGGACTGGCTATTTATCCTGCAACCTCTTCTTGCTGCCAGCTAAGGCGGCTTTTTTATGCTTCCCTATAACAACAATATACAGGTGTTTCCGTGCAGAAGTATTATATCGAAGCGCGCCAGCTGCTGGCGCTGGCTATCCCAGTGATCCTTGCGCAAGTTGCACAAACCGCCATGGGATTTGTTGATACCGTCATGGCGGGTGGCTACAGCGCCACCGACATGGCGGCGGTCGCGATCGGAACCTCCATCTGGCTACCGGCGATCCTCTTTGGCCACGGCCTGCTGCTGGCTCTAACGCCGGTCATCGCGCAACTTAACGGTTCAGGCCGACGGGATCGCATTGCCCAACAGGTGCGCCAGGGGTTCTGGCTGGCGGGCTTTGTCTCCGTGTTAATTATGATCGTGCTCTGGAATGCCGGGCATATTATTCATGCTATGCATAACATCGATCCAGAGCTGGCGGACAAAGCCGTACGCTACCTTCGCGCCCTGCTCTGCGGCGCGCCTGGCTACCTCTTCTTCCAGGTGGCGCGTAACCAGTGTGAAGGGCTGGCAAAGACCAAACCCGGCATGGTCTTTGGCTTTATCGGCCTGCTGGTGAATATCCCGGTTAACTATATCTTTATCTACGGTTACTTCGGCATGCCGGAGCTGGGCGGCGTCGGCTGCGGCGTGGCTACCGCAGCGGTCTACTGGGTGATGTTTATCTGTATGCTCTCATACATTAAACGCGCCCGCTCCATGCGCGATATCCGCCAGGATCAGCACTTTGCTAAGCCTGACTTCAGCGTTCTTAAACGCCTGGTACAGCTCGGCCTGCCTATTGCACTGGCGCTGTTCTTTGAGGTAACCCTGTTTGCCGTGGTGGCGCTGCTGGTCTCTCCGCTGGGCATTGTTGATGTGGCAGGCCACCAGATTGCCCTCAACTTTAGCTCGCTGATGTTTGTCCTGCCGATGTCGCTGGCGGCGGCAGTCACCATTCGCGTCGGTTTTCGCCTGGGTCAGGGGTCGACCCTTGACGCGCAGACCGCGGCACGCACCGGATTGGGCGTCGGCGTCTGCATGGCGGTGATTACCGCGATCTTTACCGTATCCCTGCGGGAGCAGATCGCCCTACTCTACAACGATAACCCCGAGGTAGTGCACCTGGCGGCGCAGCTGATGCTGCTGGCGGCAATCTATCAGATCTCCGACTCCATTCAGGTGGTGGGCAGCGGCATTCTGCGTGGCTATAAAGATACGCGTTCGATCTTTTTCATTACCTTCATCGCCTACTGGGTGCTGGGATTGCCGAGCGGCTACGTGCTGGCGCTGACCGACCTGGTCGTCGACCGCATGGGTCCGGCAGGTTTCTGGATGGGCTTTATCATTGGCCTGACCTCGGCGGCGATCCTAATGATGCTGCGGATGCGCTTCCTGCAGCGCCAGCCCTCAAGCGTGATCCTCCAGCGCGCTGCACGATAATTCACCATTAGCCGCCTGCGGGCGGCTGTTTTATCAACGTTTTGTGCAGTTGTTCCGCAATCGCGTGAAATCAGTGATAAAAGTGCTTTTTTCTGCTTGCCACAGCCGCCGCCTGCCGCTAATATTCGTCCCCGTTGTCACACACAACGTTGCGTTCATAGCTCAGTTGGTTAGAGCACCACCTTGACATGGTGGGGGTCGTTGGTTCGAGTCCAATTGAACGCACCATCTTCTTAGTGCGTCCGTAGCTCAGTTGGTTAGAGCACCACCTTGACATGGTGGGGGTCGGTGGTTCGAGTCCACTCGGACGCACCAAATCTTCGCAGTACCCTCCTCAATTCTGTTTTCATATTATTATCCAGCAAAATAGCAACCTTATTTTTTAACCAATATTATCGTCCTGCCCAAACTTTACTACCTAACATCTCTTCCCTTTTTTAAACATCCTACGTACTTTTTTTTGACCGACCGCAGCCTTCAATTATCGATATAGTTTCCGGGTTTCACAGTGATTATCTGTTATCTGGAACAATAGATTTTATATGAGGCCTGCCAGTCTTGCGCCCGATGTCAGCTACCAGGCTTGGAGTAGCGCAAGAGGTGAATGCTGAATCCTTAAATACTTAGGTAAATATTATGATAAAATCAACGACTCAACTTTATCTGAATGCCGCAACGGGCGCGCCTTGGCGGGATAATACCAGCGCGCCGGTTGTTCCCGTCAATACCCTAACCATTTCCGGTCCTGCCGGGGCTGGTGTTACTGTTTCGCTTT
Organism: Pseudescherichia sp.; assembly: GCF_031998825.1. Lineage (GTDB taxonomy): Bacteria > Pseudomonadota > Gammaproteobacteria > Enterobacterales > Enterobacteriaceae > Pseudescherichia. The sequence continues at coordinate 50,893 of NZ_DAMACX010000021.1, read as the reverse complement.
CACCAAATGCTTATTTCAACGAAACAGGCACCTCAATATGGCAAAATAATCTCGATGAGAACGGCAGCGCAATTCTGCATGTGTTTAGCCTTGCGCCAGGATTAACCAGCATTAGCGCCTATCTCACCACGAACCCCGGCATGACGGCAACGGCCAGCATGATGTTCGGTGACTATTTGCCGGGAACGGGCTCGTTAACGGGCTATGCGATCTCCACGGGTGCAGCGGCAAATGGCCGCTCTCAAGGGCATATTTATATTCGTTCTTACCCCTCTGAAGATATTACTACCGCCCGCGTTAGCCTTAACTCAAGTAATGCGACAATGGAGGGCTATCTTTTTTCCGTAGCCGATATCCCTCTCTATGAAGATGGCTCCTGTAGCGTCGCAATACTGGATACGATGGCCGAAACCGTGAATTTTACCATCAGCCTTCCCAAAGCCTCTGGTTCCGTGGTCAGTTCTGATATTGTTTTTATTTCATTCCCACCCATTGCTATTCAAACTGAAACGATCGCTGATATTTAACTGCTATTAACCCGCGCCTCTTTGGGTGAAGCGCGGGTTAAGCAGGTGTTCGAAACCGCACCGATTTACCTGCTGCCGGGAAGTTAAAATCACTGAAACACATCAATAGTAAGCAATTAAGAACGCACTTCTTCCTATTTCACTCCTTTTGTTGCTTTATTTGCCCAGCCTACTCTTCCATTGCCGTTACAGTTTCAGGGCCCTGTAGCTTCTTTCTATTTTTATCTTCTGTTTGAGGAATTTTATCATGGAATCATCCGTCACTGACGTCCAGTCTTCATTACTGGTATTCTACTCACTGGCTAATTATGCGGGTACTGCACTGCCCGTTGTGCACGGCCAGACGGGAATCGTCGCCTCTTCCGCAACCTCATGGGTAGAACAGTCTGTCTCCGTTCCCGGCTCCGATAACATGTTCGCTTTTTTGTGGAGCAGCGTTGACACCGGCAACCCGAGTTTCGTCTATAACGGCCATCTTGAGCAGTACATCACCGCCAATATCCCTGACATTGAATCTGCCTTTCCTGACCCACAGTACCCGGTGCAGTTTCTCGGTATTGATGCCAACTTTGCGGTACCGGTTTTTGTGCAGCTTAGCGGAGAGTTCAGCGCGCAAAACTGTTTTGCCTCCTCAACCCTGGTACCCGGATCGACTACCCACGTTTCCACCTTTACGTCACCCATCAATCAGGGTGCTATCGCCTTTATCCAGAATATAAACGGCGCGTCCGCGCTTGCCTCGCTTCTGTTCGGCTCGTTTGACGGATCATCGGGCACAGTGACCTGGACCGATTCCGGCTCCGTCATGCTCATCTACAATAATGACATGCTGACGTTCGCCTCTGTCTCGGGGCTTCCGGACGGCTGGTCCTTCGGTAATCCGGCGCGTCAGGCTGACGGCTCCTGGCTTGTCATGCTCTCTGCTACTTCCCTGCCCGCGACGGCAGAGATCAGCAGCCTGACCAGCAACAAAACCAACATAGAAAATAATGGCACCGACACGGCCATCTTCTCTGCCGCCGTCACCGACTCCGCATCCGGTCTGGCGCTCGCTAACGTCTCCGTTGAGTGGAATACGACGCTTGGCGATCTCAGCACCAGCACCTCGTTAACTGACAGTAGCGGCATTGCCACCGTTGCCCTGACAGATACAGGAGACGCCGGTACCGCTACGGTAATGGCGCGTATCAGCAGCGGCAGCGCTAAATCGCAGACAATTAGCCTGGTGACTTCGTCTGGTAACGCTACGTTTTACCGCGAGGCCAGTTATCAGGGAGAGATGTTGGAGCTTGAAGAGCATGGCAGTATCTATCTGCGAACAACGCTACGCCAATGGCTCTGGAAGTCAGCCAGAGTTGGTGCTGAACGCTTACTAAGTCGAACAGTTATTCAGGATGAAAATACTTTCAATTTTTGGGGCTATGCCGATAGCTTTGACGTAACGGATGTTGCCGATCTCACCTCGCTTTATGGTTTAGAGACCTTTTCTCAGGTCGCAGCAACCGCATTAGGCAGTAATGATATTGTCATACGAAGCACCCTGCTCTCTTCCGATCCCACATCCATGCTGGTTGCCTGTGCCAAACAAAGCTGGCCATCAGCAATGATAACCGCCACCTTCAGTGATGCGGGTAAAAGCAACATGGGTATTATTGCGGTTATGGACATAACCCAAAGTACGACAACAATACCGCTCCTGGTCGGTACGTTAGATGCTGCGGGGAGTGCAACCTGGACATATGAAACATCATTGATTGCCGCATGGGATAAAGAAAAACAGATGCCTGTCGTCATGCTCGCAGGCGGGGACTCACAGGATTTACGCTTAGGATCGGTAACCACAACCGCTCTTTCCGGAGAATATACCATTCCTCTTATTATAAAAAACGAGCAGAGTTCGATTAGCACACTGACGAGTAATAAAGATACACTTCTTGTGAATGGTAAAGATGTGGCGTTGATTACCGCAAACGTGGTTGATGGGCAGCAGCTCCCGTTGCAATATGCAACTGTACGCTGGACAACAACGTCAGGTAAATTGGCTAGCCAGGAGAGCGAAACTAACGCACAAGGCAATGCATCTACTTCACTCATAGCAACCCAAGAGGGATCCATTACCGTCACCGCTGCGCTGGAGAATGGCGACAGCAAGTCTGTCACCCTTCAAGCGATATCTGGATCGTCTGATTTCCCACAGTTTACCGCATCCAACGTCAAAAAAGGCTCAAGAGCAGGAACAATCAGCTTTGAGCTGATCGCGCGCAATTATCCAGGAGGGCAACATTATGTATTTAGATTTTATACAAACCCACTGAGTGGTAATAATCCAGGTTCTCCTACCACAACCCTTTACTTGACAGACACCTCGTCCGTTTATCTGAGCAACACAACCTATTCAGTCACCAGCAGCTATATTCAACAAAACGCCTCGACGTATATTTCAGGTTCGGACTGGACTGCAACACTGCATATTATTATTGACAACTTAAATCTTGCCACCTCTGATTGGGAGGGAGGCACTATCGATATGACTCTATCTAATGGCGGGGGCGCTTTCAACTCCGGACCAAGTATTTATATTCCGGCAATGTAGCGCAGATAAGGCCTGAAATTTAGGCCTTATCTCATTTTTTAGCAAGAATATTTCCCACGTAGGATAACGGGTTTTATTTTCATATTTTACACCCTTTCCCGCTTTATTTGCACAGTTCACCCACTCCTTGACGTTACAGTTTCTCCTGCTTGAAGGTTCTCTCTCATTCTATTTATTATTTAAGGAGTTTTTTCATGGAACCATCCATAACTGACGTCAATGATTCCTCACTGGTTTTCTACTCCCTGCCCAACTACGCGGGTAATGCGCTACGGGTTGCGCACGGGCAGACGGGTATTGTCGCCTCTTCCGCGACCTCATGGGCCGAACAGTCTGTCTCTGTTCCCGGCTCCGATAACATGTTCACGTTTTTGTGGAGCGGCGTTGACACCGGTAACCCGAATCTCGCCTATAGCGACCATGTAGAGCAGTACATCACCGCCAATATTGCCGATATATCATTGGCCCTCCCTGCCCCTCAATACCCGGTACAGTTTCTCGGTATTGATGCCACCCTCGCAGTACCGGTTTTTGTACAGCTTAGCGGGGAGTTTATTGCACAAAACTGCTTTTCCTCTTCTTCCCTGGTGCCAGGATCGTCCACCAGCGTTACAACTTTTGTTTCGTTTGCCACCCCCGGCGCACTCGCCTTTATTCAGAATGTTAATGGTGCGTCTACCCTTGCATCTCTGACCATCGGCACACAGGACAAGGCTTCTGGCACGGTCACCTGGTCCGGCTCCGGTTCTGTAATGCTTATCTATAACAACGATACGCTGACCTTCTCTTCTGTATCCGGACTTCCGGACGGCTGGAGCTTCAATGAACCCGCCTTGCAGCCTGACGGCTCCTGGCTTGTTGTGCTTTCCGATGCCTCTCTGCCTGCCACAACGCAAATCGACAGCCTGACCAGTGATAAAGCCACTATTGTAAACAGCGGTATCGACACCGCGACCTTCACGGCTACCGTCATTGATTCCACGACGGGCCTGCCGATGACTAACATCTCCGTTGACTGGAACACAACTCTCGGTAGCCTTAGCGCCAGCGCCACCCTGACCAACGATAGCGGCATGGCTACGGTTGCCCTGACAGATAAAGGCGATACCGGCACCGCTACCGTTATGGCACGCCTCGCCAACGGCAGCTCAAAATCGTACAGCATTACCGTAGCCTCCTCTGAAAAATTCGCTATTATCCGTGGCGCGCGCAGCTCTATCCGCGGGGCGGGTCAGGTACAGAGAGGCTATCTGGTCGCGCTCCATCCGCAAACGCTTATGCCGATATCCGTCGTCTGGCGTTATGAAAATGACGCTAATTACACCATTAATAGCTACTTTATCGATACGCAGCCCGATCAATATCTCAACGTTAGCAACATTCATGGCGATACCTTTACCCTCAACGTCGCTAATATTTTGGGCAACGGTGAGTGGACCGATACAGACATTTCCGCAGGCGCATTTGCTGCAAGATTAAATAGCGGCAGCTATGTGGGATGGGGTATGGCAACCAACGGTGGTTATACGCTTCCCGTCAGTATTAATCATGATGTGCAATCACTCTACGCTGCATACGGTTCTTTCGCGGCAATCCGTACCGATCGCTCTGTTTTCGCCTGGGGAGATACAGCCGAAGGTGGAGACATTCCTGCCAGCGTAGCGCTGCTGCGCAGCGTCGAGGATATTAAAGCCGCCCGAGGAACCTATGCTCTGCGTTCGCTACTCTATCCCTATATTCAAACCTGGGGGTGGGGAGCTGACGGCAGCGAATCGTTTGATCTATCCGTTCCTGAGAATATTGCAGCGATGAGTGACATCCAGTCAATCGTTGCCAATGAAAATGCATTTGCAGTTATTAATCGGGCCGGCAATATTTTTGCATGGGGCAGCACAGGTACTGGCGGGGCAGTACCTGAAACCGTTAGCTCTCTTAGCGGTATCGATGATTGCTGCGCCAGCCGCCGTGCTTTCGCTGTTCTCGTCAACGGTAAAATTGCAGCGTGGGGTGATACCGATTACGGCGGCAATGCCAATGCAGTAAGCACGATCGATAACGCCACGCGGCTTATTTCAACAGAGTCGGCCTATACGGCAATGCTCTCAAATGGCGGCGTTGCGTGCTGGGGTAACAGTAGCTATGGCAACAGCTTACCAGAAGAGTATAAATCGAGAACCGACATTATCGATGTAAAAAGCACCTATGGTGCCTTTGCCGCACTGTGCAGTGACGGTACCGTCATTGCGTGGGGAAATGAGGCCTATGGCGGAGATATAAGCGCAGTCGAGTCGTTGCTGAACAATATCGTCTCCCTTAGCGCGAACGGCAGCAGCTTTGCCGCATTGACCAGAGCAGGACGGGTTATTACCTGGGGGGATCCCGACACGGGTGGTCGCAATTCATTTATTCCAGGCCTGAATGATGTCGCCGCTATTTATAGTAATACCCGCGCTTTTGCCGCATTGAAAACCGATGATTCAATTTTTGTATGGGGTGACGCTACGTCTGGCGTGATTGATTTCCCTGCAAAAGATATCGATGGCAACATCTCTTATTATGCAAAATAACAACAGAAACAGACTGGCGGTTTTATTACCGCCGGTTTAATTTAATTAGAGAATACATTATGAAAACATCTATGTACCCTTATGTGTTACTTTTTGTATCCTTTACTCTTCTCGCACAAAACAACGTCACATTAGAGCAAAGTGGCTGGCAGGATCTGCATGGCCAACAGGTTGCGGTAAATTTATCTACACAATATAAGAATACTACTGCCGCCTGCAAGCAGAATAACTCACCTGCCTTTAACTGTTCGGGCGTAGAGTTAAGAGGAACCGATCATTCATCGAGCTATTTCGCATGGAATCCTAGTCCCTCTTCCGTTACCAGCGGCGGGGTTTCATTCTCTTATCTCCGAGCGGATTCAAAATATAATAAATTGGCCTATAGCTACTACAACGGTTTTTTTGTCTACCCCAACGATAATAAACCTGACGGTAAGATTGATCTCGATGTGCTCTGTTCATTCCCTATTGATGCTGCAACAAATAGCCGTAATGATGCAGGATGCGGAATGTATAATGGACAGAGTGAAAGTAAAGAGTGCCAGCTACAGGGCATTACTGATGCTGATGGCTGGTACGATCACTATGTGAAATATAACTCCTCGCATACTTCGCAGTGTGGTTTTGGTCTTACAAAAGATTATACCGGTGTAACGGATGCGTTTTACCAAACGATTTTGAGTATGACCAAGATAAGCAATGAATCTTTTCAAACGCAAAATGAGATGCGCATCGCCACGTGGCAGCAAGATATTCCTGAGCAGCTGCCTATCCAGTCCTTCTTCTATACCAATGCCAGCGGCCTGGCAGATGCCCAAGCTGACCAGCGTGATTTTTATGAACAAACCAACGGTATGTTCGTCCCGGTCATACAGCTAACCCTGCCAGCCTCGAAAACCGATGACGCCACCTTTACCTATGATCCAGGTGCTCAGGTAGAGACCGACGCTCTATCTGTAAGTAATATGCTGGCGATCCCCCCTACAATTGAGACATCCGGCGATAAAGCGGTGGCCCACTTAACAGCAAAAGTCCATGCGTCAAATGGTGAGGCCATTGCAGGGGCGATGGTGACGTGGGTAAATATGTCTGCTAACGGCAAGCTGGCGCACAATATCACGTATACCGACACAGCCGGCGTTGCGACTAATACGTTTACCGATACCAAAGCTGAAAATGCCATGGTATATGCCTATGGGCCAGATGGTAAAAGTCACCAGCTCAGGATTATTCCGGTGAAAGATAGCGCCGCTCAGGATCTCTATATTGATGCCCTGAACGTGAGTAAAACGACTATTAGCGCCGACGGGCAGGATAACGCGACGATCACGGCGTTCGTGAAGAGTAAAACAGGCGGTACCGTTGCCGGGGCAAGCGTCCACTGGACCACGACCCTGGGTAGTTTGGATTCCGCAGCGTCGACCACGGACGCAACGGGCGCTGCGAACGCCACACTACGCAGTGCTACGCCTGGAGAAGCGGTGGTAACCGCGACGCTGGACAACGGCAGCGAACAGTCTACCTGGATAGATGCTGTAAATTAAATTAACTTGCCAGGCTGGCTTTTCACCGCCTGGCAAACTGCTCTCCGGCCAGGGCTTACTCCACTGTCTATACTGTAGTGTTCTTGCGCTATAAACTGGAGGTAAAATGGAGTATTTGGCACGGCTAAACATCGTGACGGTGTTGATGTCCCCCGCTTTTTGGATCAATCTGGCTATCGTCTTTTTTGTCACTCTGCTTACCTACTGGCTGACGAACCGTCTGCTGAGCTTTGTCTATAAAACTATCCAGCAGGCCAGCAAAAAAGAGGGTAGCAACGCGCGCCCGCACTTTATTGCTTTCGACATATTAAAACGAACCAATAAGGTTCTGCTGTTCATAGCGGCTTTTCTTTTCAGCCTGCGCTTCGTTGACCTGCCTGACCGCCTGTTCTCAACGGTTTCCCACATCTGGTTTTTCGTTATTGCCATTCAGGTTGCCATCTGGCTCGACCAAGGCGTGCAGTCATGGATGCGTCATCTGCTCTATGCGCCAGGATCCAATAAGAATCCGGTGACGATGGTGATCCTGGGGATGATCCTCCGCGTCGTGGTCTGGTCAATGATGCTGCTGTCGATTCTGGCGAATATCGGCGTCGATATTACCGCGCTGGTTGCCAGCCTTGGCGTCGGCGGTATTGCTATCGCCCTGGCGGTGCAAACCGTGCTGAGTGATGTCTTCGCCTCCCTGTCGATCGGTTTCGATAAGCCCTTTGAGATCGGCGACTTTGTGGTGTTTAACGATGTTGCCGGCACTATTGAGCATATAGGGCTGAAAACTACGCGCATTCGCAGCCTCAGCGGCGAGCAGATTGTCTGCGCCAACGCCCAGCTGCTGCAGCAGACCATTCACAACTATAAGCGTATGCAGACCCGCCGTATCGTCTTTACCTTTGGCGTCGCCCTCGCCACGCCGCCGGAAAAGCTGCGCATTATCGGCGACATGGTAAAAACGATTATTACTGAGGTAGGCGAAACGAAATTCGACCGTGCTCATCTGCTGGCGTTTAATGCGGACCGCCTGACCTTCGAGGTCGTGCATATAGTGAATACGGCGGACTACAACAAGTACATGGATATTCAGCAGGAGATCAATATTCGAATTATTGAAAAGCTGAATGAACATGAGATCGAGCTGGCGCTGCCGAGCCTCGTCGTCAGAACGCCTGCCCAGCCTGAGGCGACGCCGTTCCCTGTCGCCATGCAGCGCTGGCCTAAGGAGGCGTGATTCAGGTGCAGGTTAGCATTTCTCGCCATCCCGAACGGATGGCATATAATGCTAAAGTATCCGTTCAATCGGCTTTTAAAAGGGGTAGCTAATGGAAATTGATCTCGACAACCTGGAGTTTGCCGGGCTTGACGAAGCGCAGGAGCGCAACGCGGAACGTCTGGAAGACGCGGATAAAAAAGCGCAGGCGATCGTTGCCGACGATGACTGCGGCGACGCCTGCAAAATCTGATGCACAAACCGGCCGTTCTGGCCGGTTTTTTTATAGGTTGATAGGACAGACGGCGGCGAACTCCGGGTGCTGCTCCGGCTCTGGCTTATACTGCTCCAGCCGCTCAAAGAGCGTTTGCACCACCTCCAGCCGCTCCCTTTGCGTGGCATACTCTCTCTGCTGTAGAGCGTTCTGGGTTAAATTGTCTACCAGTACCTTCGCCTCAGCTGCCGCCGCGCTACGCAGGGTGGGCGGATAGACAGGATCCAACGCGATATCAATATTCATGTCCGTCTGCAGCTGGTTGCTATTGACGACGATTGGGCTTTCCGGCGGGAACGTTGCAGAAACCAGACGGTGGCCTAGGGTGACCAGCTTGATGTTGTAGTCCTGACGGGAACGATCCCGAGGTCTGGCAAGATCGACCAGCTGCACGATATCGGCAGCAAAGGCAACCGCTTCGCGATCCGGCTGGTCAAACTGGGCCTGCGCAACCGAGAGCATCAAAAAGGCCAGCCCCACCGCCTGTTTGGCCTGTGTTTCTGCACGCTCGGCTGTAGCAAACCCCAGGCCGAGCACCACTAACCGTCGCGCCTGCCGCAGGTTGGCCTCATCCAGCCCCGTATCGCTTTTCAGCAGAGGATAGCGTTTGATAAATTCCAGCATCGCCTTCATACCGGCACCATCCTGCTGAATTTGATTCAGGCCATGTTCCAGCAGATGGATACGCTGTCGGGCAACGGTGCACATCAGTTGGGCGATATCATGCTCCACGCTGACCGTCGCTGAATAAGGGGGAAAACAGACCTTCTGGTAGTGCGCAATAGTTAGCCTGTCCGCCTCTTCACGTTGCCAATCGGTAAAGACGCCGTTATCCGGATCGCTGGCCCACGCCCAGGCGAAGCGTGCCTCTGCCAGCAGCCAGGCCGGAGGTGCCTCCATCTCTTCGATCTGTGCCAACGCGGCGCCTGCCTGCTGCCGATAAACCGTTCTGTCTAAGCCCGCTTCGGCTGCCACGTCGCCCATCAGGTAAACCTGGTCCAGCAGGCAGCGTCCACGCCCTACATCGTCTGGGCTACTGCTGCACTCCGCAGGGGGATCTGGCGGATAGAAGCCATAAGCGTACTGATTTGGCAGAGAGAGAATGCAGAGCAGAAGAAGGACGACAATGTTCTGGCTTCCATGCTGAAAAGCGAAAAGACGTTCTGTTAGCGACATTAAAAGAGACCCGGCGACGATCGGTCCCACGAGTATAGGCAGCCTGGGAGAGGCTAAAGTATGAAATTACCCCACCCTTTTGTTTCACATTCGTGTGACATACTATCGTGTATGTCAGCACACCCGTGAACAAGGAGATAATGATGTATAACAAGGGCGAAGGTCTGACGCCGGAGCAGGCGTTGGAGAAGCTTGACGCGCTCTATGAGCAGTCGGTGAACGCACTCCGCGACGCCATCGGCGCATTTATTGAAAAGGGCACGCTACCCGATACCCTGACGCGAGCCCAGGGCAAGTTTGTCTATCCTGAGCTGTCGGTCTCCTGGGATGGCAATACCACCAATCCGCCAAAAACCCGCGCCTATGGTCGCTTTACCCACTCCGGTCGCTACACCACTACCATCACGCGTCCAGGGCTGTTTCGTTCTTACCTGCTGGAGCAGTTAACTCTGCTCTACAATGATTATGGGGCCGTGATTGACGTTGGGCCATCCCAGCATGAGATCCCCTACCCCTACGTGATTGATGGCTCAGCGTTGACCCTGGATCGCTCCATGAGCGCGGGACTGACCCGCCACTTCCCGACCACCGAGCTGGCACAGATTGGCGATGAGACCGCTGACGGCCTGTTTCACCCGACTGAACTCTATCCGCTGTCGCACTTTGACGCCCGTCGGGTCGATTTCTCGCTGGCTCGCCTGCGACACTACACCGGTACGCCTGTTGAGCATTTCCAGCCCTTCGTGCTCTTCACCAACTACACCCGCTACGTGGATGAGTTTGTGCGCTGGGGCTGTAGCCAGATCCTCGATCCCGATAGCCCCTATATTGCGCTCTCGTGTGCGGGAGGAGTCTGGATCACCGCCGAGACAGAAGCACCGGAAGAGGCTATTTCCGATCTGGCATGGAAAAAGCACCAGATGCCCGCCTGGCATCTGATCACCGCCGATGGGGAGGGTATTACGCTGGTGAATATTGGTGTTGGCCCGTCGAATGCCAAAACTATCTGCGATCACCTTGCCGTACTGCGCCCCGCGCTATGGCTAATGATTGGCCACTGCGGCGGCCTGCGTGAAAGCCAGTCTATTGGCGATTACGTGCTGGCGCATGCTTATCTGCGCGACGATCATGTGCTGGACGCGGTACTGCCGCCGGATATCCCGATCCCCAGCATTGCTGAGGTGCAGCGCGCGCTCTATGACGCCACCAAGGTGGTCAGCGGTATGCCCGGTGAGGAAGTTAAACAGCGGCTGCGTACCGGGACGGTAGTGACCACTGACGATCGCAACTGGGAGCTGCGCTATAGCGCCTCAGCCCTGCGTTTTAACCTGAGCCGTGCGGTAGCAATCGATATGGAGAGTGCCACCATTGCCGCCCAGGGCTATCGCTTCCGCGTGCCGTACGGCACCCTGCTCTGCGTTTCTGATAAACCGCTGCATGGCGAAATCAAGCTGCCGGGCCAGGCGAACCGTTTTTACGAGGGGGCGATTTCCGAGCATTTGCAAATTGGGATCCGGGCGATTGACCTGCTGCGCGCCGAGGGCGACCGCCTGCACTCGCGTAAGCTGAGAACCTTTAACGAGCCACCGTTCCGGTAAGTAGAAAAGCAAAAAGCCCGCTAAAAAGCGGGCTTCTTTAAATTTGGCTCCTCTGACTGGACTCGAACCAGTGACATACGGATTAACAGTCCGCCGTTCTACCGACTGAACTACAGAGGAATCGTGTGAACGGGGCGAATATTAACGGCGGGGATGGGGCTTGTCAAAGGGTGATTTAAAAAAATCGTCCGATTGCCCAATTATTCCCCAGGCCGCACAAAAAACAGCAACACTGCGATGGTTTACTGTGTTTTTTGCCGTTTGGCACGTGGATATTTCCATAACCAGCGACCGCTGATCATACGCCAGTAAAAAAGCACCCCGCGCACCGCCCAGTCGAGGAACATCCCTAGCCAGACGCCAACCACGCCCATCCCCAGCACCACGCCCAGCGTATAGCCTGCAACAACGCGGCAGCCCCACATGCCGAGCATGGAGACCCACATCGCAAAGCGAGCGTCACGCGCGCCCTTCTGCCCTGCCGGCAGCACCCACGAGGCTGCCCAGATCGGCATAAAGGCGGCGTTAAGCCAGAGCAGAATTTTCACGACCTCTTGCACATCCGGCTCCGGGGTGTAGAACGAGGCCAGCAGCCCCGCAAACGGCGCGCTGAACCAGGCGATACAGGTCAGGCCAATAGTCGAAAGCCAAAAAACATGGCGCAGCTGGCGTTCGGCCTGGCCGATCTGCCCTTTACCCAGCCGCCTGCCGGTGATGATCGTTGAAGCAGAGCCGAGCGCATTCCCCGGCAGGTTGATCAATGCCGCCACGGAGAAGGCAATAAAGTTACCGGCGATAACGTTAGTGCCCATTCCCGCTACAAAGATCTGCGTCAGCAGCTTGCCGCTGTTAAAAAGCACTGACTCGATGCTGGCCGGAACGCCAATCCCCATCACCTCCCAGATAATGGCGAAATTAAGCGGCTTAAAATAGCTTTTGAGGGTAATTCGCAGCGCCGGGTTGAAGCCAATCATCAGCACCCAGATAATCGCCACCGCACCGATATAGCGGGAGATAGTCAAACCCAGTCCGGCTCCGGCAAATCCCAGTCCAGGCCAGGAGAAGACGCCGTAGATCAGTGCGCTACTGATAATGATATTGAGAATGTTCATACCGCCGTTAATCAATAACGGGATTTTGGTATTCCCTGCCCCGCGCAGCGCCCCGCTGCCGATCAGGGCAATCGCTGCCGCCGGGTAGCTAAGCACCGTCAGCTCCAGATAGGTCAGCGCCAGCGCTTTAACCTCCGGCGTCGCCTCTCCTGCGACAACGTCAATAATCTGCGCGCCAAAGTAGTGAATGACCGCCGCAAGTACCGCCGCAAACAGGGTCATGATCACCAGCGACTGTCGCGCTGCCGCCCGTGCCCGCCGCCGATCGCGCTTGCCCAGGCTGAAGGCGACAACCACAGTGGTCCCAAGGTCAATCGCGGCGAAAAATGCCATCACTACCATATTGAAGCTATCGGCAAGGCCTACGCCTGCCATCGCCTCTTTACCCAGCCAGCTGACCAGAAAGGTGCTAAGCACCCCCATTAGCAGTACGCAGGTATTTTCCAGAAAAATAGGTACCGCCAGCGGAGTGATCTCACGCCAAAAAAGGACTCGGTAACTATTGCGTTTTTTATACCAGGACGTGCGTACGACGGCCTGTCGTAGAGCGGCAGTGACGTTCAAAATGGACCTTAGCGAGAGTGCGAGAGAGAAAGTTGAAACTTCATTTCAAATGATGAGGGAGAAATGCCGATCCTGCAAAGTATTTTGCGCAGATTTTGTTGCGAAAAGCATCAGAGTGGTGAGAGAAGCAGCAGACAAACCCTGTTGATTAAAATGGGGTTTGACAAAAATTTTTATGCCGCTAATATTCGCTGCGTTCACACGATTCCTCTGTAGTTCAGTCGGTAGAACGGCGGACTGTTAATCCGTATGTCACTGGTTCGAGTCCAGTCAGAGGAGCCAAATTCTAAAAACCCCGCTTCGGCGGGGTTTTTGCTTTCGATGCATCGCCAGCCGCTCTGTGACTCTCGCTAAATACGCATTTGTTATCATCCTAAGCAGCGCAATTAAGAGTCAATTTACCTACTCCTGCCGTGACAAAGTGAGTTTCCGGGTGATCTGTTCATCGGGAATTCATTCAAGCAACAGGAGTCATTTATGTCACTTAATTTTCAAGCCTATCGAGATATGATTTTTTACAGCGAAACCGATTTTCAGGGCGATGCAGTGAGCGTCCCCGCCCATGAAGCGTTATCGCTATTTTCTAACAGCGTCTGGAGTTATCGCTCTGTAAAAATTAATGGTTATAAATTTTATGCAAACGTACGTTATAATACAGGAGATGAACAATATTATAACTTTTTCAGAAAAGAATTTTTTGTAAATGAAGATATAGCAGATTTAACACGCCTGACCCAGGGCATAGATGGAGTCGTCAGCGTAGATGCAGCGGTTTTGTTAACCGATGATATCATTGTCAGCATGGACGTTATTAACAAAATGCGTGGCTTTGAAACAATCATCAAGACCACACTTTCAGCGCCATTTACTCTGGATACTCAGTGCGCTTTTAATGATACGCAGCAAGGTACGCCTGCCGTGCTGGCAATATTAAATGCGGAGAGTTTGTTGTCTTCTACAGCGATTGTCGCCCCAGAGGCATCCAGTCTGGAATTCCCGCAAGCAGACAAATCATCTTACGGCGAATTTGATGAGATAACAGTAAGTTACGACCCTTCAAAAGGAACCATTACGCTCTTTCCTGATTTTACCGACCTGCCAGCAACCATTGAAAAAATAGACCAAAACCACTTTATTGTACATTTTGAATACCTTGTGACGGACTATAGCCACTGTTACGCTTATGATCAGGAAGAGTATCGAGGGAATATCGAGACCTGTATCAATGCAGTTACCTTTGATTTAAAAGATAGTTATAACAACTGGTTTTATAAATCAGTGAGCATTTACAGTGCTTACAACGCGTCCTTTTTATGGTTTAACACGCCTTATCCGGAAGGGGGTGTTGATTTTAACTTCAACCAGTATCGAAATCTTATTACCAATCAGGGTGTCGATAATGTTCCTGCTGCATTGAATAATACCCTGGCAACCTCTGTTCAGGCCCTGTTTGCTACAGATGTAATCCCTGTTTTTATTCGTTTGAATAATGCTGCCAATCCTGGCTACTGGCAAGGTTTTGTTTTGCAAAGCACTTTTATTACTCCTCTTTTACAACTCCACCTCAATCAGTATGTAAGTTTCTGCATGAGTAAGCCAGATACCCAACCGGGGCTGCTTTGCCCGGTAAGCTATGCGGCTTCTGGCTCCCAGGAGTGCGACCTCCGCTATGGGTCCTTAAGCGAAGACGGATCGGTGGTCACATGGTCAGGTGAGTGCGGAATAGTGGTTGAGCAGACATCATCCGGTGAGCTGAACGTGACGCTTAATTCAGATGCCCCCACGGACTGGGTTATTCGTGCTGTTACCCGTGAGGATGATGGCTGGTATGTTGATCTGACAGGTTCAGTTCAGTCAGCATAAATTCCGTCGCTTGCCAGTTAATAGACTGCGTAACAATAACCAGCAGTCGGTAACCGGTACCGGCTGCTGCATTAACGCATCTATCCTACTCACGGACGTGCTGCATAAATGTTAGGTATCCTTTATGCTGAGTACCAGCAATTTGCTTCAATACATAAGATCACAGGAAAAACGGATGAGTATCACGATTCGCCAGGCACGCCCGACAGACGCTAATGCTATTTACGACATGATCTATGAGCTAGCGGTATACGAAAAAGCACCGGAAGAGGTAGTGACTACGCCCGAGGAGATCGGCAAAACGCTGTTTGATCCGGAAAGCAAAACCGAGGCGTTAATCTGTGAGATCGATGGAAAAACGGTGGGCTATGCCGTTTTCTTCACCAGCTACTCCACCTGGCTTGGGCGTAACGGCATCTACATGGAGGATCTTTATATTTCTCCGGAGTACCGCGGTAAAGGTGCCGGCAAAGCGCTGCTGAAATATATCGCTCAGTGCGCGGTTACCCGGCAATGTGGCCGCCTGGAGTGGAGCGTTCTCGACTGGAACCAGCCCTCTATCGATTTTTACCTCAGCATCGGCGCACTTCCGCAAAGTGAATGGGTACGCTACCGCCTTGATGGCGATGCATTGCTGAAATTTGCAGAAAAATAGATCGTAAAGCCAGGCTTGCCTCCGCAGGACTGGCGCGAATACAGCTGCCCGCTACTCTATAAACCCTGTCCGTCTTATCTCCCGAAGCAGAATGATAATAGAGTCTTAAATGAGACACGTAAGCTGACCTATTATTTGTAATAAATTTTTTCAAGGCTGCTGGCGATCCCCACGGTGTAACGATAAACACAGCGATGTTCAAACTCGTTATAGAACATAATGACTGCTTGATTAGTCGCTATTTTTGTGACGCTAAATTTTTGCCCACACGCCTGGGGATGGTGGAAGAAATCATAGCTCACACACTCTTTAATCAGCGCGGTCGGACAGAGCTCTCGTAGCGTTTTGACGTCATACAGGCTGAGACTTATCCGGCCTTTAGCAAGAGAGATCTGCGAGAGCAGTAAAACATTTTCGAACTGTATGACTGTAGGCAACGTATTGTTTTCTATCCCTGCAAAGTTTGACTGCAATAGATCGACCCGCTCTACAACGAACGCGTCGTCGAAGCTGAGCAGATAAGTTCCAGAATGTTTATGCTGCCGATCGAACCACGCCAGCCATGTAATCATAATCGTGTTTGTTACCTGTTCCTGAACAAACCTGACATCCTGAACAGGATAATCACAACAATAGATATCATGAATATACCCATTTTCAGCAACCTTTATTATTGACTGACCATGAACCTCAGAAACGTCACAAATTAGCGTTAAAGTGTTACCATGATGATAAAATATATCGCGGTGAATATTCATTCATTTATCATCCTAATCTAAATAGTGAATTTACGCGGGCAATCTCAATGGTTTTATACTAAATTATTTCTCGGATATATATATTAAAAAACATTAATCACAAGAAACCATTACGTAAAGCATATAATTAACACCCAGCATGTCTTAGCCGGTCATAACAAGCACGTTTATACATTGAAAGCCGGAGATTATGTAGTTATTATTATGTTTCCACAGTGAGACAGGTGTCATATGTTTACTTTGTTTCTTTTTCCTTTGATTAAAAAGGCCAGATCGCCATCAACGGAAAATATAGCGATACAAAAAAGAATATTGATAACCATTTGTGCCAGCTCGGCAAGTTTGAAATGACCATGAAAGATCCATACGATAAGCGCGCTGCAGGCTACGGCCAGCGCCCATGTCATCCAGGAGTAAGCGGGGTGTTGCGATGAATGAACCACACAGGTAAAGACAATCTTAGCGATAATCAGCCCTGCGGAAATAATATTAATTACGTAGCTAAAATAGAGAATGCTCATTTTTCACCTTTTCTAAAGTTATGATCAAAAATTGACCCAGTCTTTTTAGGCCGAGTAGTGAGGTACATGAGTAATCGAACCGCCGCCGCCGCGCTGACAACCGCCCCCACTACGGGCGGCACATCGAGCCCGAGTCCCAGCAGCTTACTGCTTAATTGAGATAATACCTGGGCAGAGAACTCTGAACAGATCAGGCCAATCATCATCGAAGCGGCGAACAAGAGTACCCGTGCCCAGACGGCAAAATCGATAGCAGAAACCACAAAAATGATACTGCCAGCAAAAGCGGCGATAAACGTATCCGGATCATGGCTAATAATAGTTGAGAGAGCCATAAGTATTGCCACCTGTAATGGCTTTGGGCCATTGATAATGTTTAAATGCATTGTTACTGTCGTCAATTAATCCTGCCCCTTCGTAGGCTGTAGTGACCGATGATATTGCCATCCCGATTTAATAGTGTTCATAAATTACCTAGAGTTAATCGAAAAATGATGTTATCACGCATCATATTTAACTTTAATTTAAAAACTATAATGGTCTGGCAAATGACATTACACCTTTTAATCAATATAGTTTCAGATGTACTGCAATCGTATGGACCTGACTCTCATTTTCACATCGGAGAAAACCGGATGGGCGCATTACTTGCTAAAAAAATGAAATATTTTATGGTAACGATGGAAGAGCGCAATTTTGCTAAAGCTGCGGAAGCACTCTGTATCACTCGTTCCCCCTTAAGTAAAGCCATATGCGAACTGGAAGACTACCTGGGAGGTAAACTGTTTACCCGCGCTTACAATAGTCTTGAGCCTACTGAGCTTGCTTTTGACTACTATCAGAAGTGCAAGCCTATTTATGAGATGATTCTGGCGCTCGAAAATGAATGCCGCTCAGTAAATGTTGATATCCCTTTAACAATTATTTTTGATATTAGTGTACCTGAACTGCTGTACCAACAGATCGTTATGGCAATGAAGAGTGAAAATCTCATCTTTAATTGTGAAAGATATGTTATTAACTTGTCTGATATTGATGAGGTTGCTCGCAAGCACATGATTATTGTTTCGCTGCGTGAGGTCGCTTCTAATACGAACTGTGAGGTAGATAAATGGCAGGGTGATGAAATTGTGATCTGTAGGTCGGTGCACTGTCAGTCTAAAAGTGATACGCCACGTATCTTTATTTGGAAGGATCTAACCTCAAATTATCTTCAACGTAGCTTTTCCCAGGTAGTGAAAGGCTACTTTACCGACGTTGTTTTTATTGAACATAATCTCAGCCTTACCGGTCTCCTTTATAACATCCGAGTCGGCAAGGGGTGCTCACTATTAACGAGAAAAATGGCGACGATGTTTAAAGTTGACGGGGTAGAATACATTCCGGTTAAAGACATAAAGCCCATGATTTACATGTACCATACAACCGATAAAAAAATGAACAAAATTGTCATGCAGATCAAATCAATAATAAATAATTTCATTTAGGTCAGCGCTATAAACATGAAGCGAGTTAACCCTCGCTTCACTGGTGAAATTTTCACTCACCGTACTTTAATAAAAGTTATGTGTTCCCAATGCGCTAACATAATATATGTTAATATTAATAAATGTATTATTGCCGCCCTGGTCAGTATGCTATAGGCAATTTACTACTATAATTAGCCACGTTATCCAGATGAACATTCATCACTATGATATCTGTAGCGATGCCCAGCGTACGTGACGCGTTGAGCACCGCCTGGTTTTCGACAATACTTAACACCTTGATCACACTTCGTTGTGAAACTGCCTGGAACACTTTTGAAACGGTGTTTTCATTTTCCTTTTGCACTTTTTTCAGCGTATAATGGGTGCCTGGTCGCTATTGAATGGTTTCAGCTCATTGAACTGTAAAATTCAACTATCACATCGCATACTCCCGTTTTGGGCTGAAACTCAAGCACACATTACTCTGCACGCTCTTTTGATGTCACCTATCCTTAGGCTGTGGCATCGCAACTTTCGCAACACAGGTTTGACTCCGCGGCGGTGCGCCCCCGGAGCGCTATTCTCCTATCCTTCACAACTTAAAGACTAAGACTGTCATGAAAAAGACCAAAATTGTTTGCACCATCGGCCCGAAAACCGAATCCGAAGAGATGTTGACCAAAATGCTGGACGCCGGGATGAACGTTATGCGTCTTAACTTCTCTCACGGTGACTATGCAGAACACGGTCAGCGCATCCAGAACCTGCGCAACGTGATGAGCAAAACCGGTAAAAAAGCCGCCATTTTGCTGGATACCAAAGGACCGGAAATCCGTACCATTAAGCTGGAAGGCGGCAACGACGTCTCTCTGAAAGCAGGCCAGACCTTCACCTTCACCTCCGATAAATCCGTCGTCGGTAACAACGAAATCGTCGCTGTGACCTATGAAGGTTTCACTACCGACCTCTCCGTCGGCAACACCGTGCTGGTTGACGATGGCCTGATCGGTATGGAAGTGACTGCTATCGAAGGCAACAACGTTGTCTGTAAGGTACTGAACAACGGCGACCTCGGCGAAAATAAAGGTGTGAACCTGCCGGGCGTCTCTATCGCCCTGCCTGCGCTGGCCGAGAAAGACAAACAGGATCTGATCTTCGGCTGCGAACAGGGCGTCGATTTCGTTGCGGCCTCCTTTATCCGTAAACGTTCTGACGTTGTTGAGATCCGCGAGCACCTGAAGGCGCACGGCGGCGAAAACATTCAGATCATCTCCAAGATCGAAAACCAGGAAGGCCTGAATAACTTCGACGAAATCCTCGAAGCGTCTGATGGCATCATGGTTGCCCGTGGCGACCTCGGCGTAGAGATCCCGGTTGAAGAGGTTATCTTCGCGCAGAAGATGATGATCGAAAAATGTATCCGGGCGCGTAAAGTGGTGATTACCGCCACGCAGATGCTGGACTCCATGATCAAGAACCCGCGTCCAACCCGCGCTGAAGCAGGCGACGTAGCCAACGCCATCCTTGACGGTACCGATGCTGTGATGCTCTCTGGTGAATCTGCCAAGGGTAAATACCCGCTGGAAGCCGTGACCATTATGGCGACCATCTGTGAGCGTACCGATCGCGTGATGACCAGCCGTCTGGACTTCAACAACGACAGCCGTAAGCTGCGCATCACCGAAGCCGTCTGCCGTGGTGCGGTAGAGACTGCTGAGAAACTGGAAGCACCGCTGATCGTTGTAGCAACCCAGGGCGGCAAATCGGCTCGTGCAGTACGTAAATACTTCCCGGATGCTACCATTCTGGCCCTGACCACCAATGAACAGACTGCCCGTCAGCTGGTGCTGAGCAAAGGCGTGGTCGCCCAGCTGGTGAACGAGATCGCTTCTACGGATGATTTCTACCTGCAAGGTAAAGAGATTGCGCTGGAGAGCGGCCTGGCACAGAAAGGCGATGTGGTTGTGATGGTATCCGGTGCTCTGGTCCCGAGCGGTACAACTAATACCGCTTCTGTACACGTACTGTAATTATTAACAGCTCTATTAATTTACATTAAAAGCGCCCTCAGGGCGCTTTTTTTATTCCATCAATAGCCACTATCAATAGAAATGCAAATCGGCTTAAACTATTTAACGTCGTATTTCATAAGATATATCCGATGAAAGTGGTCTGTTTTCACACAGTTTTTTTGCCTCCCCCACAAAAGTCGATGCATCTTTGAGCGAACGATCAAATTTAGGGGTATTCCCATCAAAAAAATATTCTCAACATAAAAAACTTTGTGTAATACTTGTAACGCTACATGGAGATTAACTCAATCTAGAGGGTATTAATAATGAATCGTACTAAACTGGTACTGGGCGCGGTAATCCTGGGTTCTACTCTGCTGGCAGGTTGCTCCAGCAACGCTAAAATCGATCAGCTGTCTTCTGACGTTCAGACTCTGAACGCTAAAGTTGACCAGCTGAGCAACGACGTGAACGCAATCCGTTCTGACGTTCAGGCTGCTAAAGACGACGCAGCTCGCGCTAACCAGCGTCTGGACAACCAGGCTCACTCTTACCGTAAGTAAGAGTTCCTGTAATAAAATGGCGCACACTGTGCGCCATTTTTTTTGCCTGCGATTTATCAGCCTCTCTGACTACTGCGTCATCATCCTGCCCGAACCTTCACTTCCTGCTGCGGTCACTGCGGAAGAACTGCTGTTGTGCGCTGAAAGCACCGCTGCCGGACCAGACTCGCTCTTTGCCACCGGCACGCTTACTGGGTAACCCGCACGCCGGAGCATGGCTTTATCAATCGTTGATCGATCCCCGCCCGCCTGGCGAATCGTGTCGCTAAAGGTCGCCGTCAGCGAAATAGGCACGGTTTGCGTATTCTCCTCCGGCAGCTGCGAGAGCGGACGGTGCACCTCAATATACTGCTTGCCGTCAGGCTCTACGGAGTACTTCACGGGTTCATTGATGATGCGCACTGGCATTCCAGTTGAGGCCTGAGAAAAGAGCGCCTGAATATCCGGCGCGGCCATACGGATACAACCCGAGCTGACGCGCAGCCCGACGCTGTCAGGGGCATTGGTCCCGTGAATGAGATATTCACCCCTGCCCTCTGCGAGACGCAGCGCAAAGCGTCCCAGCGGGTTATTAGGTCCGGCAGGAACAACGGCCGGTAGCGTGATGCCTTTCGCCTGCGAACGCGCCCGTATGCCCGCAGGAGGCGTCCAGGTAGGGTTAGGTATCTTCTGGCTTATCCTGGTCAGCGTGACGGGCGTTTCGAGCCCCTGCTGGCCAATACCGATAGGATAGACCTGCACGCTGTTTTCACCCGGCGGATAGAAATAGAGCCGTAGCTCCGCCAGGTTAATCACAACGCCCTCCCGCGGCGTATCGGGCAGCAGCATCTGAGAAGGGATTGTCATCACTGTTCCCGGCTTCGGCACCGGCGCAATGGTATTGTTTGCTTCAATAAGCAACATCGCGGGGGTGTCAAAGTGGCGACCAATGGCCTGCAGGTTGCGATCCTGCGGCTGCACGGTATAGGTCTGATTTTGACCAATGAGACGACTGCCTGGCGGCGGCAGTAAATAATCCGCTGCATGGGCAGTTTGAATAGCGCTAAATGCGCTGATAAGGCTAACTGTTATTAGAGACGCGCGTTTCATACTGAAGTTCCCGTATTCACTGGCCCAGCGCCAGAAAGCTGAAAATTACACGAGGCGGCAAGCCACCTCGCGTAACAGGATGAAAGCTATATAAACAGTTTAGCTAATGTTGGAAGCTTTGTTACGAATTGCGCGGATCATGGCTTCCAGTCCCTGGGAGCGCGAAGGGGTTAAATGCTGAGCAAGGGCCATTTTCTCAAACCATGGGCGAACATCAAAAGCGACAATATCCTGGGCCGTCATCTGCTGATACAGAATAAAGACCACGGCGATAAGTCCTTTAACAATGGCCGCGTCGCTATCGCCCTGCAACTCGATAATGCCGCTCTCATTTTGCTGCATAACGATCCATACCTGGCTCTGGCAGCCCTGAATGGTGTTTTCCGCGCTGTGCGCCTGCTCGCTCAACGCCGGCAGACGCTGACCCAGCTCGATAATATAGAGATATTTCTCTTCCCAGTTTGCGCAGCGCGTAAAATTACGCAGCAGTCGCTCTTTATCGGGTAATTCAGCCATAACCGCTCCTTTGTTAGCCCAGCAGCTGATGAATACGTTTCAGCCCGGCTACCAGACGATCCACCTCTTCCTGCGTGTTGTAAATAGCCAGCGATGCACGACACATGGCCGGAACGTTATAAAACGCCATCAGCGGCATTGCGCAGTGGTGACCAGTACGTACTGCAACGCCGTAGTTATCCAGGAAGCTCCCTACGTCATAGGCATGATGCTTACCTAAATTGAATGCAATGACGCCCTGGCGGTGTGCAGGACCATACAGCGTGATATCTGGCACGCTCGCCATTTCAGCTAGCGCGTATTCCATCAACGACTTCTCGTAAGCCTGAATATTATCGAGGCCCAGGGTGCTGACATACTCTATTGCTGCACCGAGGGCGATAATCCCGCCGGTGTTCGGCGTCCCGGCCTCAAAGCGCCAGGGCGCTCTGGCATAGGTTGTGCCGTCCGTCAGGCTAACGGTAGCGATCATCGACCCGCCCCCTTCCCACGGCGGCATTGCCTGGAGGATATCCTCTTTGACGTAGAGAATGCCGATCCCGGTAGGCCCATAGAGTTTGTGCGCGGAGAAGGTATAGAAGTCGCAATCCAGCGCCTGGACATCAACGGTGTGGTGCATGACAGCCTGGGCGCCGTCCACCAGCACCTTCGCGCCATGCTGATGGGCAAGCGCGGTCATCTCCGCAACAGGGTTTTCGGTACCCAGCACGTTTGAGACATGAGTAATGGCCAGCAAGCGGGTGCGATCGTCAAGCAGCTCGCGCCAGACGTCCATCTGCAGCGTGCCGTCCGAATTAAGTGGAATGACCCGCAGCTCTGCGCCGGTGCGCTCGCACAGCATCTGCCAGGGAACAATGTTGGCATGGTGCTCCATCATCGTAATGATGATGTTATCCCCGGCGCGAATCTGGCTGCTGCCCCAGCTGTTCGCTACAAGATTGATCCCTTCGGTCGTACCGCGTACAAAAACGATCTCTTCCGCCGTCCGGGCATTGAGGAAACCGGCCGCCTGCGCACGCACGTTCTCCATCCGCTGCGTTGCCTCTGCGCTCAGGGTATGAATACCCCGGTGCACGGCCGCATAGCCGTGACGATAGAATTCCGCCTCGGCGTCGATAACCTGATTGGGTTTCTGCGCGCTGGCGGCGCTGTCGAGATACGCCAGCGGCACGCCGTTCACTTCACGTCCCAGAACGGGAAAGTCCGCCCGTACGTCGCTCACGGAATAGCTCATGCATTACCCCCTGCCAGGCGCTGACCGATACGACTCAGCACCTGCTGCTTTAACGCTTCGTCACTGATGGCTTCCGTCAGTTCAGCGGCAAAGGCATAGATAATCATCTGCTGCGCGGCCTGTTGATCGATACCGCGCGAGCGCAGGTAGAACATCTGTTCATCATCAATACGGCCAACGGTCGCTCCGTGGCTGCATTTCACATCGTCGGCGTAGATCTCCAGCTGCGGCTTGGTATCCACCTCCGCCAGCCGGCCCAGCAGCAGATTGTTGTTGGTCATCTGCCCGTCGGTTTTGATGGCATGCTGCGCCACGTTAATCATGCCGTTAAACACCGCCCGGCCTTTGTCGCTGACAATGGTTTTATGCAGCTGGCGGCTATTGCAGAAGCCTTTGTTATGCTCAAGCCAGGTTCGGGTATCGCATACCTCATTGTTAACCGGCATTGCCAGGCTGTTGATGCGCAGGGTGGTATTTTCACCATTGAGCTGGGTGCTGGTATTGTGGCGCAGCACCGCTCCGCCGAGCAGGAAGCTGTGGCTCCAGGCGGCGGCATCCGCAGCCATAAAGAGATCGTTATGGGCAAAGTGGTAGCTGCCCGCGTTCTCAAAGGCCAGCTTCACATGGTGCAGCTGCGCGTTCGCGCCAACGTTCATCGTCAGGCGCGAGCCGGTAAAATGGCTCCTGTCGTTCAGGCTGACATAGTGCTCATAAATTGTCGCCTCTGCGCTCTCGGCCAGCTCAAGGTGGTGCCGGTAGTGAGCGGTATTCATCTCATCACCGTCCAGCCCCTGAGTAATGTGCATTAAGAGCAACGGCTTAGCAGGCCGCTGGTTACGCGCCACGCGAATGTGCGTCACGCTCGTCGCGAGGCTTTCGGTCAGATGTAAAAAGACCTCAGACTGAACCGGCGCGGGCAGCGCGCTACGCTCGTCGCCGATCGTCACGCTATACCCGCTGTTATCCAGGCTGTCGCTCAGGTCCGCATCAAACTGTCCGTCAATAAAGACCAGCCGCAGAGCATCTACCGGCAGCGCCAGCGCATCACGCTGTTCAGCGCTAATGCGGCTGCTTTTAGCGACAAACTGGCGCTTCAGCAGTCCGTCGAGAGAGGTATATTTCCAGTCTTCCTGTTTGCGCGTCGGCAGGCCTAAGCGCAGCATCTGCTGTAGGTGCTGCTCGGCCTGCTCGGATCGGGTCTCGCCCCGGGCTTCAAACAGATGATGCCACTGCTGCAGCGCGTTACTGCTGTTCGGTAAGCCAGCCATAGCCCTGCTCCTCCAGCTGTTTGACCAGCGTAAAATCGCCTGATTTGACAATGCGCCCCTGATAGAGCACATGCACATAGTCTGGTTTGATGTAGTCGAGGATACGCTGGTAGTGCGTCACGATGATAAAGGCACGCTTGTCATCACGCAGGGAGTTCACGCCGTCGGCGACGATTTTCAGCGCATCGATATCCAGACCAGAGTCGGTTTCATCCAGAATACACAGCTCCGGTTCGAGCACCGCCATCTGCAGAATGTCATTACGCTTTTTCTCACCGCCGGAGAAGCCGACGTTGACCGAACGCGTAAGCAGATCTTCTGGCATCTTCAGCAGCTTGATCTTCTCTTCCATCAGGTCCTGGAAGTCGAAACGGTCCAGCTCCTCCTGGCCACGGTGCTTGCGTACCGCGTTAAGGGCAGTTTGCAGGAAAAACTGATTGCTGACGCCGGGGATCTCTACCGGGTATTGAAAGGCCATAAAGACGCCTTCGCCCGCGCGCTCCTCTGGATCCAGCTCCAGCAGGTCTTTGCCTTTAAACTCAACGCTGCCGCCGGTGACCTCATAGTCTTCCCGGCCGGCGAGGGTTGCTGACAGCGTACTTTTACCGGAGCCGTTGGGTCCCATAATGGCGTGTACTTCGCCAGGGCGGACTTCAAGGCTCAGGCCGCGCAGGATCTCTTTATCTTCAACGGATACCTGTAAATCTTTAATACTTAACATAGGGATTCCCTTATTCCTTAACCGACGCTGTGTTCAAGGCTAATTGCCAGCAGTTTTTGGGCTTCTACGGCAAACTCCAGCGGCAGCTCAGAGAAGACATCTTTACAGAAGCCGTTAACAATCATGGAGATCGCATCCTCTTCGCTAATGCCGCGCTGCAGGCAGTAGAAGAGCTGATCTTCGCCAATGCGCGACGTGGTCGCCTCGTGCTCTAGCTGAGCGCTGTTATTGCGGCACTCGACGTAGGGGAAGGTATGCGCCCCACAGTCTGGCCCAATCAGCATGGAGTCACACTGGGTAAAGTTACGTGCGTTGGTCGCCGTCGGCATGATTTTCACCAGCCCGCGATAGCTGTTCTGGCTCTGCCCCGCCGAGATCCCTTTCGAAATGATGGTCGATTTGGTGTTCTTACCAATGTGGATCATCTTGGTGCCGGTATCAGCCTGCTGATGGCCGCTGGTCAGCGCCACGGAGTAGAACTCGCCGATGGAGTTATCGCCGCGCAGGATAACGCTTGGGTATTTCCAGGTGATTGCCGAGCCGGTCTCTGACTGCGTCCAGGACATCTTGCTGTTCTCACCTTCACACAGCGCGCGTTTGGTCACGAAGTTCAGGATGCCGCCGGTATTGTTATCCCCTGGGAACCAGTTCTGCACGGTGGAGTATTTCACCTCCGCGTCTTTATGGATGATCACCTCTACTACCGCAGCATGAAGCTGATAGCTGTCGCGCACCGGGGCCGAGCAACCCTCAATGTAGCTAACGTAGCTCCCCTCATCGGCCACCAAAATGGTGCGCTCGAACTGACCCGTTTTCTCCGCGTTGATACGGAAATAGGTCGACAGCTCCATGGGGCAGTGCACGCCTTTTGGCACATAGATAAAGGTGCCATCGGAGGCGACGGCGGCGTTCAGGGCCGCAAAGAAGTTATCATTGCCCGGTACAACGGTACCAAGATATTTCTTCACCAATTCTGGATGATCGTGGATCGCTTCCCCAAACGAGCAGAAGATAATTCCCTGCTCCGAGAGTTTTTCCCGGTAGGTGGTCGCCACGGAAACCGAGTCAAAAATGGCATCGACTGCCACTTCGCGGCCTTCACGCACCGGAACGCCCAGCTGGTTAAATGCCTCTTCCACCTCGTTGGTCAAAAAGGCATTCGCCCCCGTCTGCTGCACCGCACCCGGCTCTGACGCACAGGTATCGTCGCAGTTGCCGCAGGAGGGGGCAGAGTAGTAGCTGTAATCCTGATAGTTGAGGTTGTCGTAGTGTGCCTTGAGCCAGTGCGGCTCCTCCATGGTCAGCCATGCCCGAAAGGCATTCAGGCGGAACTCAAGCATCCATTCAGGTTCATTTCGTTTGGCCGAAATAGCCCGCACAACATCTTCATTGATGCCGTGAGCCATCTCGTCAGTTTGTAACCGAGTAAAAAAGCCCTCTTTATAGTTAAGGTGGCCTGACCAGGTCTGGACATCGTCCATTGCTTCAGTTTTATGAGACTCAGAATTACGCGACATAGTACCGCCTATACCCCAAAGCTTTCACCACAGCCACACTCGTGCTGAGCTTTCGGATTATAAAATTTAAATATCTGGTTTAATCCTTCACGCACATAGTCGACGGTCGTTCCATCAATGAACGGCATGGCCTGTAAAGGAACGTACAGGTGCGCGCCGTCTAGCTCAAACAGCAGATCGTCTTCTGTCGGCTCGGTCACCGTATCCAGCACATAGCCGAAACCTGCACAGCCTGTCTGTTTAATGCCGAGGCGAACGCCGCGCAGTTCTGGCTGCTTGCTGGTAAGTGCGCGAATATGCTCCGCCGCTGCCGGAGTCAACGTTACCCCTTCCCAGCCCGGATTGTTTGGATCGAAAGTCCCTGAATGCAATTCCATAGGTTTACCTCACACGATTACGTCAGAAGGACATAACGCTATGTTAGTGATAATGATTATCACTTCAACCTCTAATCCGCAGGGTTATTCGCGTTAGATGCCCTTTTTGAACACTTCTATTAAGCATAGACCCTGCTGTCAGGGTTAACAGGAAAGGATTTACAAAGATAACACAATGATTTTATTATCTTTTAAATGCGAAGAGTTACTGTTTGATAACAAAAATGAAACATGTATAGGCAATGCCTATTTATGCGATTAGCGATAAAAAATTTCATGCATTCGTGACGATATCTGATATGTGCTTTATGTGTCCTTTTTCTGCACAAAAGAAGTTTAAGCGAAACAATTGATAGAATTAATCGATCGAAACGATAATTACGATCGCTAAAACCAATTAATATAGCGATAATTACCTATCTATGACATTTAGTAGCAGGTGAAAAATTTATTCAGCAGAAAGCGCTCGTCATAGAGTGGATTATGCTGGAGTGAAAAGGAGATGCCAGATGATAATTTGTGTGAAATGGCTTATTTGTGAGAAATCTGTGCTATTACGAGCGCGCTTACCATTAACCCTGTGACTGCTTAAAAATCATGCTAAATTGGTGTTTCCACTCAACGGGCCGGAGGGGTCATCCCCAATCTCAAGTTTAAGTGCCCTGTCTGCAACGGTTCTAAGTTCATCTTCACAACTTTTTGCCCTGACAAAAATTATCCCCATGGGGCCGTCTGTTCCGTTTGCGGAGTCAGACTCACTGCGAAAACTACCCTCCCGAAAAGGCGGAGATGGAAAAAAGTGGCATAAACCCAGGCCTCACGCGAGGCCTGTTTACGGCATTACTCTTGCGTACAGCGCAACAGGATATGCCGATAGTACTTCCTCATTATGTAAACGTTGAACTGTGTCCAGAGTTGAACGCAGGGTACGACACAAATTACGCAGCGAAAAATCTCTCTCTCTATCCCCGGCTCGCCTGGAAATAGAGAATCAAATAGTTCAAATGCGCCCAGCAGCAGCACAAAATAGAGCACTGTACCAATCCAGAACTCCCTGTGCGTTCTCGCCATTCTAAAAGCATCCCGATAGTTTTTATTGCGCACTTTTCGTGGCAGGTTAGCCAGTTCGGGAATGCTTCTTCTGCACCAATAAAGTTTCATGCCTGCTCCTTGCTATTATCAACATGAGAATGATAAGCATAATCAACAGGCATGCACAGCCGCTAAAATGGGTAGAGCTGTCAGGATTGCAACTGCCCGCATCAGCAGGCAGCTTTTATCAATGAATCAGAGGTAGAGCGAGGCTTCGCCCATGGGGCGGGTTTTAAAGCGGCGATGGATCCACAGATACTGCTCAGGGGCACGCATAATCTCCCGCTCAATTACCCGGTTCATATAGCTTGCCGCTTCGAACTCATTGTCAACCGGATAGTCCGTTAGCGCCTCGCCGATATGCAGCTGGTAGCCAGAGCCGTCAGGCTTGCGTACCATTGTCACCGTCAGCATGGCCGAACCGGAGAGGCGTGACAGCACATAGGTACCGTTGGTCGTCGCGGCGTTAACAGAGAAGAACGGGGCAAAAGTGCTGCCTTTACGGCCATAGTCCTGATCGGGAGCAAACCAGACTGCCTCACCCTTACGCAGCGCGCTAACCAGGCCCTTCAGGTTGCGACGGTCGATCATCGATTTATTGGAGCGCATACGGCCTCGGGTCTGCACCCACTCCATCACCGGACTGTTGTGCTGACGATAGGTTGCCATCATCGGCTGGCACAGCCCCATCACCCGTCCCCCCAGCTCCAGCGACATAAAGTGCACGCCAACAACCATCACGCCATTGTATTTTTTCTGCGCCTCGACCAGGTTTTGATAGCCCTCTACGTCGAACCAGCGGCGCACCCGCTTGTCCGGCCAGAACCAGGCCATGCCCGTCTCGATCAGTCCCATGCCCAATGACATAAAGTTTCTTTCGATGAGGGTCTCACGCAGTGCGGGCGTCATCTCAGGGAAACAGAGTTCGAGGTTGCGTCGGGCAATACTCTCCCGCCGTTTAAGGAACGGTCGCGCCATGCGGCCAAGCCCGGTACCGAAGCGATAGAGCAGAGGATACGGCAGTTGAACAAGAAGCCAGAGAACGGCAAGGCCAAACCAGGTCGACCAGTGACGGGGATGCAGAAAAGCCAGTTTAAACGAAGCGCACATAACGTTGTTACCTTTAAGCTTATAGTAAGTAGCGCTTAAGGAAACAACGAATCCCTTCATTAGGTCAGTCAGCGTTACGGTCTTCGATTAAGACAATAGTTTTAGCCGAAGATTCAATCGCGCGGATTTTAGCATGTTTTTAAAAAATCGCATCTGGGGAAGAAAAAAATAGATCGGCAGGAAACGGCAGGCAAAACCTGCCGCAAAATCTCAGACGACGGCGGTAGTCAGCCGCGATGAACAGCACAGCCGATCCTGCTCATCAAAGATATCAATCTGCCAGACCTGATGGCGGCCGCCGGTATGCAGTGCGGAACAGACGCCACGCACCCGGCCGCTGCGTACGGCACGAATATGGTTGGCGTTGATCTCGATCCCTACCACGTTATGCTCAGCCTCGGTGCAGAGGTAGCCCGCCACCGAACCGAGGGTTTCCGCCAGCACCACCGACGCGCCGCCGTGCAGCAGACCAAAAGGCTGATGGGTGCGGGCATCAACGGGCATCGAGGCTTCAAGTACATCGTCACCGATGCGCTCAAAACGAATATCAAGCAGTCCTACCATATTGCCCTCGCCCATTGCGTTCAACGCGTCGAGGGTAGCCGTACGTTTCCAGATCATCCCATTATCTCCAGCAGAGCCTGTAGCGGATGGCGCACGCCGCTACCCT
This sequence comes from Pseudescherichia sp., assembly GCF_031998825.1. Taxonomy (GTDB): domain Bacteria; phylum Pseudomonadota; class Gammaproteobacteria; order Enterobacterales; family Enterobacteriaceae; genus Pseudescherichia. Next base: position 20,299 of record NZ_DAMACX010000021.1, on the reverse strand, counting down.
CAATGCGCTTAACCTGGCTGCGGCACGAGTACCCCGTCGCCAGGCAGCGGTTGCGCGGCAGACGCTGCATTGCCTGGTGCCAGGATAGCTCGTAGATCCCCAGCGAGTTAGCATGATTGTTAATCTCATGGCCGTAGGTTCCGGCCATGCCGCAGCAGCCAACGCTAACGTTCTCAAGTTTAGCGCCAAAGCGGGCAAAAATGTTTGCCCACTGTCCCGGCGCACCCGGTAGCGCGGTGACCTCGGTACAGTGACCAAACAGATACCAGGCCTCGCCGCCCGACGCCTGCTCCTCATGCGATGCCAGTGCAGCGGGTAGCCACTCGTGCACCAGCTGGACGTTAAACTCGCCGCGCTTGTCCCCTAACGTCTGCTTGTACTCATCGCGGTAGCAGAGCACCAGCGCCGGATCGACGCCGACCATCGGCATTCCAAGCCGTGCTACCCGTGCCAGGAAGTCAGAGGTTTTTTGCGCCGTCTTAGCAAAACGCGTCAGGAAACCTTTGATGTGCTGCGCCTTACCGTTCGGCGAGAACGGCAACAAGACCGGTTGATAGCCCAGCTTCTCTACCAGCCGGACAAAATCGCTCACTACCTGGGCGTCGTAGTAGCTGGTAAAGGGATCCTGCACCACCAGCACCGTTTTCGCCCTCTGCTCTTCGCTGAGCTGTTCCAGCTCGTCGAGGGTCATATTGGCGGAACGATGCCCAACCATCTGCTGCTGGAGAGAAGGCACCGACAGCAGAGGCAGATCCACCATCCCGATGTGGGTGGCTGACATTGAGCGCACCCACGGCTGGTTTATAAAGAAGTTAAAGGTCTTCGGCGCACGGGCCATCAGCGGCGCATAGCTCTCCACGCTGGCAATAACGTGGTCGCGCAGCGGTCGCAGATAGCGGGTGTGATAGAGCTGAAGGAAGCGCGAGCGAAACTCCGGAACGTCAATTTTAATCGGACACTGGGTCGAACAGGCCTTGCACGCCAGACAGCCGGACATCGCCTCTTTCACCTCATGCGAGAAATCATACTCACCGTGGCGCGCATGCCAGCTGTTACGGGTGCGTTCGATCAGGCTCCGCAGGCTGGCACGTTTTTCCGGCAGCTCCTTCTCCAGCTTGATGGGATCGACACCGCGATCCGCGAGCAACCGCAGCCATTCGCGCACCAGCGTGGCACGGCCTTTGGGTGAGTGAATACGGTTGCTGGTGATTTTCATCGACGGGCACATCGGGCTTTTCGCATCAAAGTTAAAGCACAACCCGTTGCCGTTACACTCCATCGCGCCGCGCCATGAGGAGCGCACGCTAATAGGGATCTGTCGGTCAAAGGTGCCGCGCTTTACGGCATCGACCTGCATCATTGGCGCATCGAGGCCCGCTGGCGGGCAGATTTTACCCGGGTTGAGCCGGTTCTGCGGATCGAACGCCGCCTTAACCTTGCGTAGCTCGCCGTAAAGCTGCTCGCCAAAGAAAGCCGGGCTGTATTCGGCGCGGAAACCCTTACCGTGCTCACCCCAGAGCAGACCGCCATACTTCGCCGTCAGGGCCACCACCTCGTCGGAGATCTTTTTCATCAGCATCTCCTGCTGCGGATCGCACATATCCAGCGCCGGGCGAACGTGCAGTACGCCCGCATCCACATGACCAAACATGCCGTAGTTCAGCCCGTGACTGTCGAGCAGCGCGCGAAATTCAACGATGTAGTCCGCCAGATGCTCCGGCGGCACGCAGGTATCCTCCGCAAAGGGAATCGGCTTCGCGGCACCTTTGGCATTCCCCAGCAGTCCGACCGCTTTTTTACGCATCGCATAGATGCGTTCAATCCCTGCCAGCTCGCTGCACACCTGCCAGCCAATAACCCCACCCTCCTCGGCAGCAATCAGCGCATCCAGACGCTGACAGAGGGCGTTGACCTGACCGTCGATAAGTTCAGCATCATCGCCAGCAAACTCAACGATGTTCAGCCCCAGCATGGTTTTATCCGGCACGTCGGTAATCAAATCGTGCACGGAGTGCCAGACAATATCCTCCCGCGCCAGGTTGAGCACCGTAGAGTCAACGGTCTCTACCGACAGCGCCTGGGCCTCCACCATAAAGGGGGCGTTGCGCAGCGCCGAGTTGAAGGAGTCATACTTAACGTTAACCAGCCGGCGCACCTTCGGCAGCGGCGTAATATCCAGCCGCGCTTCGGTAATAAAGGCCAGCGTCCCCTCCGATCCGGTCAGGACGCGGGTGAGATCGAAGGTAGTCATCTCATCATCAAAGACGTGACGCAGATCGTAGCCGGTCAGGAACCGGTTTAGCCTGGGAAACTTATCGATAATCAGCTGGCGATTGTTATAGCAGCTCTCATATACCGTTTTATAGATCCGCCCCTGCGCGGTCTGCGCCTTGCCAAGCGTACGCGCCAGCTCCAGCGAGACCGGCTGCGTATCCAGCAGATCGCCACCCAGCAGAACGGCCCGTACCCCCAGCACGTGATCGGACGTTTTACCGTAAACCAGCGATCCCTGTCCGGAGGCGTCGGTATTGATCATGCCGCCAAGGGTGGCACGGTTGCTGGTGGAGAGCTCCGGGGCGAAGAAGAAGCCGTACGGCTTCAAAAACTGATTGAGCTGATCCTTGATCACCCCAGCCTCCACGCGTACCCAGCCCTCTTCAGGGTTTATTTCGAGAATGCGGTTCATATAGCGGGAGAGATCGACAATGATGCCCTGGTTTAGCGCCTGGCCATTGGTGCCGGTCCCCCCGCCGCGCGGGGTAAAGACCAGCGACTGGAAGCGGGCCTCTCCGGCAAGCCGGGTGATCAGGGAGACGTCGGCGGTTGAACGGGGAAAAACCACTGCATCGGGGAGAAGCTGGTAAATACTGTTATCGGTCGCCATGGTTAGCCGATCGGCGTAACCCGTGGCGGTATCACCTGTAAAACCCTGTTGCTCCAGTGCCTGCAAAAAATTGAGCACCAGCTGAACGACGCCGGGTGCTTGAGAAATCTGTGGGATCATTACCGTTGACCCTGCCTGACTGTTAATGTTGTAAGTGTATCGTTTGCGTTGTGCATTTATCGTTGTATCACATTTTTTTATGCTACGCCCCTTTGAATTACGGGCAAAATAGCGCGGACAAAACGTGCTGAAATAAACAGCCGTATTCATGTATTAAACAGACGCTGCGCCGACGGTTCGGCGAAAACAAAAGGTGGATAGATCTTATGATCAATAGTCGTCAGCCCGGAGATGTAGCTCAGATCTTGCTCTCGGTGCTGTTTTTAGCCGTTATGATTGTTGCCTGTTTATGGATAGTGCAACCCTTTATTCTCAGCTTTGCCTGGGCAGGCACCATCGTGATTGCCACCTGGCCGCTGTTTTTACGCTTCCAGCGTGTGCTGGCAGGCCGCCGCTCCCTGGCGGTGCTATGTATGACCGTGATCTTAATCCTGGTCTTTGTTATTCCTATTGCCCTGCTGGTGAATAGCCTTGTTGACGGCAGCGGCCCGGTGATCCGCGCCATTACCTCTGGTGATTTGACCCCGCCGGATCTGGCCTGGCTCAAGAGTGTTCCGCTGGTGGGCCATAACCTCTATCTCGGCTGGCATAACCTGCTGGATATGGGCGGCAGCGCGATTATGGCTAAGGTACGTCCCTATCTGGGCGCAACGACGACCTGGTTCGTCGGCCAGGCGGCGCATATTGGCCGCTTTATGATGCACTGTGCATTGATGCTGCTGTTCAGCGCCCTGCTATTCTGGCGCGGTGAGCGGGTGGCCCAGGGCATTCGTCACTTTGCCACTCGCCTGGCGGGTCGACGTGGCGATACCGCCGTGCTGCTGGCGGCGCAGGCGATCCGCGCCGTGGCCCTCGGTGTTGTCGTGACCGCGCTGGTACAGGCGGTGCTGGGCGGCATTGGGCTGGCTGTCACCGGCGTACCCTACCCAACCCTGTTTACGGTGGTCATGATCCTCTCCTGCCTGGTACAGATTGGTCCGCTGCCGGTGCTGATCCCGGCTATCATCTGGCTCTACTGGAGCGGGGATACCACCTGGGGCACGGTGCTGCTGGTCTGGAGCTGCGTGGTGGGGACGCTGGATAACGTTATCCGCCCGGTGCTGATTCGCATGGGTGCCGACCTACCGCTGATTCTGATCCTCTCCGGCGTGATTGGCGGACTGATCGCCTTTGGCATGATCGGCCTATTTATCGGTCCAGTTCTGCTCGCGGTCTCATGGCGTCTTTTTGATGCCTGGGTACATGAAGTTCCTCCTCCCGGTGAAGCCAGGGATAATCTTCTGGAAAAGGTTAACGATCGCGAACTGGGTAATAAATAGTCATTAAAGCGGGGAAACCCGCTTTACTATTAAGCCACGCTTATCAATTATTTATATTCCCTTTCTGGTCGGACCCTGCAACTCACTATATATACGCTATATCTGCAATTTTGCTTGTCGCAAAATCGTTACTTATGGTTAACTATTGAGACGAATCTGATCGACGCTAATAAGGGCGATGCCTACTATTAAGGCACGGTTATAAATCAAGGCGTTGATTTATAAGCATGGAAATCCCCTGAGTGAAACAACGAATTGCTGTGTGTAGTCTTTGCCCATCTCCCACGATGGGCTTTTTTTTAAGCTAAATTCCGGCCCTTCAAAATAACCATAAAAAAAGCCAGACCGGAGTCTGGCTTGATGTTTAAATAACAGGCAATATTATCTGATGCGGTCGGTCGTTGTTACCTGACGCGGCTGAGTACGACGTCCTACCATACCCATGGCACCCGCCAGTACCGCTTCAATGAGCAGCATAAAGAAGGTAAACCAGCTTGCTTTAGCAGTAGCGGCGGCCGCTTTCTCACCTGCTTCACGGGCTTTCTGCTCCGCCTGTGCTTTCAGCTCGTTAAATTTAGCCCGGGCTTCCTGATAGCTTTTCTCGGTCTGGGCAACAATCTGCTCCGCTTCCGCATCAGATTTTCCGGTACGCGCTTGAATGATATTTTTCAGCGCTTCGCGGTCAGCTGCCTGGAAGGTATCCTGATTCCTGTCGATTAAGCCTTTGATAAACCCTGCGACATCGGTGTCGGCCGTCTGCGGCGTGTTAGCCGTTGCCGCCGCCTGATTCTGGGCATTGTTGGCTTCATTCTGCGCCTGATTTTGCAACGCCTCGGGCTGCAATTCAGGTTTACCGGTTTGTCGCAGCGTCGTCTCCAGCTCTTGCTGTAAGCTATCGAGATTAATATTGTTCTCGGCGAGTTTATCCCTCACCATATCCTTAACCGGTGGCGCGGCGGCGCTGATACCACTGCCTACGGCCTGCAAGCCCGCTCCCATAATATTCATCGCGCCGGTCACCGCGCTGCTGGCTAGCGTAATAACAAACCAGGCGCTAATGATAGTATTGACGCCAAACATCAGCACTCCATGCAGAGCACCCTCTCGCTGTGCCAGCCTGCCTGTGGCATAGGCCCCCGCCGCAATGGCGATCAGCATGCTCAGGCCGGTCCAGATCGCCGCCCCCATGCCGATACCACCCATCGGGTTTTCCTCTTCCAGAGGATCGATAGTGGTGGTACCAATGGCCGTTCCAAGAATGGCGAGCATCAGGTAGAGCACCATCGAAATAATGACGCCAGCAAATACTGCACTCCAGGAAATACGTTTTAGTGGGACGCCTCTACCCGGCGTATATATGTCATCGTAATCGTTTCGGACATGCACATGTTGATCGGTCATCTCTTCTTCTCCCTTATAACCATACGGCTTATGTCGCAACTTTCGACGGTTTAATAAGTAGAGCTGAAAATAGATCAGCTTTAACCTCTGTAAGAGTAGTCTGACATCAGCAAATAAACCTGGTTGTCATCACATCAGCAGAATTTATTTTGACCAGAGGCAAACCGGCAGAAGAAAAGAGAGCCTTCCGGGGACGGGAAGGCTCTGGGGGTAGGAAAGGTTACGGCTTGATCTCGGCGAGGCTCAGCCAGGTCTGAACAACGGTATCCGGGTTCAGCGACAGGCTGTCGATCCCCTCCTCCATCAGCCAGGCGGCAAAGTCCTCGTGATCGGATGGTCCCTGACCACAGATGCCGACGTATTTGCCCTCTTTTTTCGCCGCGCGGATCGCCATGGAGAGCAGCGCTTTAACCGCTTCGTTGCGCTCGTCGAAGAGGGCAGATACCACGCCGGAGTCACGATCCAGGCCTAGCGTCAGCTGCGTCATATCGTTCGAGCCGATAGAGAAGCCATCAAAGTGCTCAAGGAACTGCTCCGCCAGCAGGGCGTTGGACGGGATTTCACACATCATAATGACCTTCAGCCCGTTCTCGCCGCGCTTCAGACCCTGACGTGCCAGCTCGTCTACTACCGCTTTCGCCTGCTCAACGGTACGGACGAATGGGATCATAATTTCGACGTTGGTAAGACCCATATCGTTACGTACGTGTTTAACCGCCTCGCACTCCAGAGCAAAGCAGTCGCGGAAGCTGTCAGAGACATAGCGGCCCGCGCCACGGAAGCCGAGCATCGGGTTCTCCTCTTCCGGCTCGTAGCGCTCACCGCCCACCAGGTTGGCATACTCGTTGGATTTAAAGTCAGAGAGACGCACGATAACGCGTTTCGGCCAGAAGGCAGCACCGAGGGTGGCAATGCCTTCGCTCAGCCGACCGACGTAGAAGTCCTTCGGTGATTTGTAGCCCTTCATCATCTCGCGAATTTCGTTTTGCAGGGCGGGCTCCTGGTCGTCAAACTCCAGCAGCGCACGCGGGTGCACGCCAATCATGCGGTTGATGATGAACTCCAGGCGCGCCAGGCCAACGCCTTCGTTCGGCAGGCAGGCGAAGTCAAAGGCGCGATCCGGGTTACCCACGTTCATCATGATCTTCAGCGGCAGATCGGGCATAGTGTCAACGCTGGAGCTCTGCACGCTAAAATCGAGCATCTCGGCATAGACATAGCCAGTGTCGCCTTCAGCACAGGAGACGGTAACCTTCTCGTCGTCGCGAATGCGCTCGGTCGCGTCACCGCAGCCCACCACCGCCGGAATACCCAGCTCGCGGGCAATAATCGCCGCATGGCAGGTACGTCCGCCGCGGTTGGTCACGATGGCCGCCGCTTTTTTCATGATCGGTTCCCAGTCCGGGTCGGTCATGTCCGTCACCAGCACGTCGCCGGGCTGAATGCGGTTCATTTCGCTGATATCGTGGATCACCTTTACCGGACCCGCGCCAATGCGGTGCCCGATGGCACGGCCTTCGACAACCACCTTGCCTTGCGCATTAAGCGTATAGCGCTCCATAACCTGACCACGGGAGCGCACGGTCTCCGGACGTGCCTGCACGATAAAGAGCTTGCCGGTATGACCATCTTTGGCCCACTCGATATCCATCGGACGACCATAGTGTTGCTCAATCAGCACCGCCTGCTTCGCCAGCGCCTGGACTTCCTCATCGGTCAGGGAGAATACGTCGCGATCGGCTTCAGGAACGTCTTCAATACGTACCTGTTTGCCATGCTCCTGACTTGGGGCATAGACCATACGGATCTTTTTCGAGCCCATGGTGCGGCGCACAATGGCGGGACGATCGTTCGCCAGCGTCGGCTTGTGCACGTAGAACTCGTCCGGGTTAACCGCCCCCTGCACGACCATTTCACCCAGACCCCAGGCGGAGGTGATAAACACCACCTGATCGAAGCCGGATTCGGTATCGATTGAGAACATGACGCCAGAGGAGGCTAAATCAGAGCGTACCATGCGCTGCACGCCAGCAGAGAGCGCTACCCCGCGATGATCGTAGCCCTGATGCACGCGATAGGAGATGGCGCGATCGTTAAAGAGTGACGCAAAGACGTGCTTCACCGCCACCAGTACCGCATCGTAGCCCTGCACGTTGAGGAAGGTCTCCTGCTGACCGGCAAACGAGGCATCCGGCATATCTTCCGCCGTGGCGGATGAGCGCACGGCGAACGACGCTTCGGCATCGCCCTCAGAGAGCTGGTCATAGGCCTCATGGATTGCCTTTTCCAGCTCCGGCTGGAAAGGGGTATCAATGATCCACTGGCGGATCTGCGTCCCGGCCTTCGCCAGTTCGCCTACATCATCAATGTCCGTTTTATCCAGCAGTTCGTAGATACGCTGGTTGACGCCGCTTTGATCGAGGAACTGATTAAACGCATCCGCCGTGGTGGCAAACCCGTTCGGGACAGACACGCCAGTTTCAGACAGGTTAGTAATCATTTCACCCAGGGAGGCATTTTTGCCCCCAACGCGGTCAACATCATTCATGCCGAGTTGGTTATACCAGAGCACCAGCGGTGACGAGCCATTGTTGGACATCGGACAATCCTTTTTTGATATATGATTGAGTTAGCAACACCTGACGTACCTATTTATCCTGGCATAACTGGCTCGCTTAAAAAAACGGTGAATCGTTCAAGCAAATTTATTTTTCTATTTTTCGGACAGTTTCACGCTATTTTGTAACCTGCTGATTTGGTTGCACTCTATTTGAGATTTTTTGTATACATGAAAAATAAAAGTGAAATGCACATTTCAGTAAAAATAAAAACGGCATTTCATTTTGTGCAAATGCGCAATGCGCAGTAGTATGGTACCTAAATTATTTTTAGCCTTAACACCATCATGCAAACGGGGGATAAAAAATGGAAAATTCAGCCGATCGCCAGGTGTTTTATATTTCTGATGGCACGGCCATCACGGCAGAAGTGCTCGGGCACGCGGTCATGTCGCAGTTTCCCGTTGCCATTCACAGCATCACGCTGCCGTTCGTCGAAAACGTCCAGCGCGCCAATGCGGTCAAGGAGCAGATTGACGCCATCTACCAGCAGACAGGCGTGCGTCCGCTGGTCTTCTACTCCATCGTGATGCCGGAGATCCGCAGCATCATTACCCAGAGCCAGGGCTTCTGCCAGGATATCGTCCAGGCGCTGGTTGCTCCGCTCCAGCAGGAACTTAAGCTCGATCCTAGCGCAGTCGCCCACCGCACCCACGGTCTCAATCCGGGGAACCTGACGCGGTATGACGCCCGTATCGCTGCGATTGACTACACCCTTGCCCATGACGACGGCATCTCCATGCGCAATCTGGAGCAGGCGCAGGTGATCTTGCTCGGCGTCTCCCGCTGCGGCAAAACGCCTACCAGCCTCTACCTGGCGATGCAGTTTGGCATTCGCGCCGCTAACTACCCCTTTATCGCCGACGATATGGATAACCTGGTGCTGCCCGCTGCGCTAAAACCGCTTCAGCACAAGCTGTTTGGCCTGACCATTAATGCCGAACGCCTTGCAGCTATTCGTGAGGAGCGCGTTGAGAACAGCCGCTACGCCTCAATGCGTCAGTGCCGACTGGAGCTGGCCGAAGTGGAGGCGCTCTATCGTAAAAATAATATTCCCTACCTGAACAGCACTAACTATTCGGTGGAGGAGATCGCGACTAAGATCCTCGATATCATGAAGCTGAATCGCAGCATGTACTAATTAGCTAGTACAATCCGCCATTTTCCGCTATCATTGCCCGCAGCATTGTGATGTGCATCACGCCCATACTTGAAAACATCACGGATTGGTTTATCGTGATGCCCATCACTTCCGGCAGGTCTGCCGCTGAAGCCATAAATTTCTGAGATAAGTCATGAACAAAACTGATGAACTCCGCACTGCGCGCATTGAGAGTCTGGTGACCCCGGCCGAGCTGGCCCAGCGGTATCCCGTCTCCCGGCCGGTTGCGGAACACGTTAACGCCTCGCGTCGGCGGATAGAGAAAATAGTAAACGGCGAAGATCGTCGCCTGTTAGTGATTGTAGGCCCCTGCTCAATTCACGATCTTGATGCGGCGATGGATTACGCTCACCGACTCCAGAAACTGCGTGAAAAGCATCAGGATACGCTTGAGATTGTGATGCGTACCTATTTTGAGAAACCGCGCACCGTCGTGGGCTGGAAAGGATTGATCTCCGATCCGGATCTTAACGGCAGCTATCGGGTTAATCACGGTATGGAGCTGGCGCGTAAGCTGCTGCTGCAGGTGAATGAGCTGGGCGTACCGACCGCCACCGAGTTTCTCGATATGGTGACCGGACAGTTTATTGCCGATCTCATTAGCTGGGGTGCAATCGGGGCGCGCACCACGGAGAGCCAGATCCACCGTGAGATGGCGTCCGCGCTCTCCTGTCCGGTAGGCTTTAAAAACGGAACGGATGGCAACACCCGTATTGCGGTTGACGCTATTCGCGCCTCACGGGCGAGCCATATGTTCCTCTCGCCGGATAAAAATGGGCAGATGACCATCTATCAGACCAGCGGTAACCCCTATGGGCACATCATTATGCGCGGTGGCAAGACGCCTAACTACCATGCAGAGGCGATTGCCGAGGCCTGCGTTACGCTGAGCGAGTTCTCTTTGCCTGAGCATCTGGTGGTGGATTTTAGCCATGGCAACTGCCAGAAACAGCATCGTCGACAGCTTGATGTATGCGACGACGTTTGTCAGCAGATCCGTAGCGGTTCGACGGCCATTGCCGGGATTATGGCGGAGAGTTTCCTCCAGGAAGGGACGCAGAAGATTGTCGCCGGGCAACCACTCACCTATGGGCAGTCAATTACCGACCCGTGTCTGCACTGGGAAGACACGACTCTGCTGGTGGAGAAACTCTCTGCCGCGGTGTCCACCCGTCTCTAACGTTCCGCCCGCCATGGTGGCGGGCGTTCTCTTCTAGCTTGAACAGCTCACTTCCAGATGCTTACCCCAGTCAGGCGGCCGGCTGACGTAGTCATCATTACGATCGCTAAAGGGATCGCGTAACGCCTGGTGCAGCCGCTCCAGCTCATGGGTATCGCCCTGCTCGGCATCGCTGATAGCCCGCTGCGCCAGCCAGTTACGCAGGACCAGCGCCGGGTTTACGCTTTTCATCTGTCGCTGGCGCTCGGCATCGTCAATCTGCTCACCCTGCAACCGCGTACGGTAGGTACTAAACCAGGCATCAAACGCGCCGCGATCGATAAACTCATCGCGCAGCGGTGAGCTGGCGCTGTGCTGTTCGGTGCTGCTCAGCATGCGGAAGGTACGCGTATAGTCGCTGCCCTCACGCGCCATCAGGGCAAAGAGCGTATTCAGCAGATCGTTATCGCCGCGCTGCTCGGTGAACAGGCCCAGCTTGCTGCGCAGCAGTTTACCGTACTCCTGCAACAGCACCTGCTGATACTCATCCAGGGCAGCGTTCAGCGTGTCAACATCGATAAAGGGCGACAGCGTTTGGGCAAGCCGCTGAAGATTCCACAGGCCAACCGCGGGCTGATTATCAAAACGGTAGCGGCCCTGATAGTCAGAGTGGTTACAGATAAAACCAGGCTGATAATCATCCAGGAAGCCGAACGGACCGTAATCGATGGTCAGGCCAAGGATCGACATGTTGTCGGTATTCATCACGCCGTGGGCAAAGCCTACCGCCTGCCACTGAGCGATCAGTCGCGCGGTACGGGCGACGATATCCCGCAGCCAGAGCACATATTTATCGCTCTCATCAGCAAGGTGCGGCCAATGATGACGGATGGCAAAGTCGGCCAGCTGGCGGACCTTCTCCGGCTCGCGGCGGTAGTAGAAGTGTTCGAAATGGCCAAAGCGCAGATGGCTCTCCGCGATGCGCATTAGCATGGCTCCCTGCTCGGTGGTTTCTCGCGCTACCGGCGTATCACTGGTGGCAATCGCCAGCGCCCGGGTGGTGGGGATCCCCAGATAGTGCATCGCCTCCGAGGCCAGACTTTCACGAATGGTCGAGCGCAGCACGGCGCGTCCGTCACCCATGCGGGAGTACGGCGTCTGCCCTGCCCCCTTAAGGTGCCAGTCCACCGTTTTGCCATCGGCCAGCAGCTGCTCGCCAAGCAGAATGCCGCGGCCATCGCCCAGCTGCCCAGCCCAGACGCCAAACTGATGGCCACTATAGACCTGAGCCAGCGGCGACATGCCCGGCAGCAGCGTTTCACCGCCCCAGACGCCTGCCCCCTCGGCAGGCGCAAAAAGCGCATCGGGCACGCCCAGCGTCTGGGCCAGCGCAGCGTTGTGCCACAGCACGCGCGCATTGCGCAGCGGCGTAGGCGAAAGCGAGGTGTAAAAGCCCGGCAGCTCATCGCGCCAGTGTGTCGTAAACGAAAGGGTCATGGTTCCTCCTCTTCCTGTAGTGTAGAAGGTATCAGGAGGAATAAACACTGGCAGAGTGCGCGGTTATCCCTGCACCAGTTGGGTAACCTGCTGCGGAGGCACCGGCGGCCACAGGCGCCCCTGCATCGCGCTAAAGGCAAACGGCGTCACTTTCTTCAGCGCCTGTTCGCTGTCAATGCCTGCAATCATCATTGAGCGGCAGTAAGGTTTTATTTGGGTAACGATGGCCTGCATAAATGGCTGAAACGATCGCGCCCTGAGACGCTGATTAACAAAGTTTTTATCCAGCGCAACACGCGTAAAAAGACCATCAAATATAGCTCGGGTCGACGCCGTCCCTGCCCCAAAATCAGCCAGCACCATAGAATAACGATTAGCCAGTTGCTCCAGTAAAGGATTCTCATTCCCCCTGTTTAACTGCGGGTAATTTTCATTGATGGTAAATTCAATAAAGGGGAAACGATTTACCGAAGCGGCCAGCTTTTCATCCATTAAAAGTGCACCAGCAATAACCGGATTAATATTGATCCATGCTATAAGATGATGCTGAATAAAAAAGAGCTGGCAGGCGTCAATCAGCTCCAGCTGTTCGTTAAACAGCGCAATAGCCTGCTGCGACGTCAGGCGCGGCAGCACAAGCTCTGTGGGAATGCGCACGTCGGGGTCTATACCAATAAAGTTAACGACAATTTCAAGCCCCTGAAGCCTGCCCTGCGCATCGCGCGCTGGGTTGAATAGCAGTTCAGAGCACCAGGTATTGTCGAGCGATACAATCATTGTCTGCTCCACGCTCCCAAAATAATTTTAGACGGTCCCTTGCCCATAATTAAGGTTATCCTGGGAGGAAGATAATTGCCAGTCGGGCATTATAAATTAGTACGATAGTTGATAATTATCAGCTGCCTAATTAGTAAGCATTAATATATTGAGTAAATACTTTCCAACGTGTGGAAATGTTACGTTATGCAAAAAGAAAACGGCGCCATGTTATGACCCCGTTTCCATAATATGGCGAAAAAATTAAATTCTGCGCGCCTGCCAGAACTTTTTACGCCAGTAGACGTTATCGAGAGAGGACCTCATTACCCCCCGGCTGGTGGAGGCGTGAATGAACTGGTTATCGGTATCGTAGATCCCCACGTGCAGGCCGCTGTCGCCGGAGCCGGTCTTGAAGAAAACTAAATCCCCAGGTAACAGTTCATCTTTATCAATTTCTGTTCCCACCTTTGCCTGCTGACGCGTCTCGCGAGGCAGACGGAGATCGAAGCGATCCCGGAAGGTCATCAGCACAAACCCGGAGCAGTCTATGCCGCCCCGGCTCATACCGCCGTAACGATACGGCGTACCCCGCCAGTGGCTGAGCTGATCGTTAAGATTAGCGATAACGGTAATCGAGTCCGCCAGCCGTGGATTCGGCGGTGGAGCCCGGTGGTGGCTGCACCCTGCTAAAAAAAGCACGGTGGCGAAAAGAAACCATAGGCGCATTCAGGGCGGATCCTCTGCTCTATTATTTTTCCAGTAATTTAACGTGGCGGGAAAGCGCCGCGCAATATGCTATGCGTTTACAGCGTAGAAATAAGTACGCTATGCCCCTCTACATCAAGGCGACGAAAAGGCATACCGTAGGCCTGGGCCAGCCTGGCAGGCGTCAGCACGCTATCACGTGGGCCGCTGGCAATCAGCTTACCGTTACGCAGCAGCCATGCCTGGTGGGCATGACGCAGAGTATGGTTAAGATCGTGGCTGCTCATCACAACGGTAATACCCGCCCGATAGAGCGCGCTAAGCAGGCGATCGAACGCCGCCTGCTGGGCAACGTCCAGGCTATTCATCGGTTCATCCAGCAGCAGCAGCTCTCCCTCTGGGTTACCGGCCGGATGGATCTGCAAAATCACTGCCGCCAGACGCACCCGCTGCCACTCCCCGCCTGAGAGCTGGTTCGCCGTGCGCCCGAGCTTATCCTCAAGCCCCAGCGCACCGGCAACGTCATGCAGCAGTTCAGTATGCTTACGATCGGGCTGGTGCAGCGTCAGGTAGTGCCAGACCGGCATGGCAAAAGGCGGATGCTGCTGCTGGGTAAGGTAAGCACGACGCCGGGCCAGCGCGGTCGCATGCCAGGCACTCAGCGGTTTGCCGTTTAGCGTGATGCTTCCCGGCCCACTCGCCAGTCCTGCCATACGTGCCAGCAGGGTACTTTTCCCGGCGCCGTTTGGCCCCACCAGATGCAGGATCTCACCGACATTTACCCTGGCCGTGACGGGCCCCAGCCTGCCAGATTCCGCTACATCCTGTAGCGTCATCAGCGCGTTCACTATTTTGCTAACGCCAGCTTGATGGCTTCCATCACGATGGGATCTTCCGGCGTCATGTCTGGCGCAAAGCGCTGGACGACCTCTCCATCGCGGCCAATCAGGAATTTTTCAAAGTTCCAGAGAATATCGTCAGGATAGAGCGGCGCGCGGCCTTTGCTGGCGAGGCGCTCGTAGAACCCGCTTTTTTCCGGCGCAACGGCAGTGGGTGCAGCGGCGATCAGCTTCTGATAGAGGGGATGACGATTCTCACCGTTAACGTCAATTTTGCTGAACATCGGGAAGGTAACGCCATAGGTTGTGCTGCAGAAGGTTTTAATCTCCTCTTCACTGCCTGGCTCCTGGCCTAAAAACTGGTTGCAGGGAAAGCCGAGCACCACGAAACCGTCTTTCGCCCAGGCCTTGTGAATGTTCTCCAGCTGCTCATACTGCGCCGTCAGGCCGCATTTTGACGCTACGTTGACCACCAGCAGCACCTTGCCCTGGTAATCTGCAAGCGTGGTCTTCTCACCATCAATTGTCGTCACGTCAGTGTTCAGAATATCGTGTTGCATAGCTTCCCCTTGGTTATCAAACGTGCCACCGGTTCAGTCGCCGGCCTTTAATAATAGACAATAAGACGGCGTGCATTCATCCGCAATTTTATCGTAAAAGTTTCTTCGCGATAGGGAGTTAAGTGCGGTGCGGTGGCGAGATTACCGCGCCGCCTTCAGCAGCAGCCAGATAAACACCGGTGCACCTAGCGTGGCGGTGACGACCCCAATAGGCAGCTCTGCCGCGTTAAGCGCCTGGCGGGCGACAATATCCGCAAACAGCAGCGCGCTTGCCCCTGCCAGCGCACAGCCGGGCAGCAGCACGCGGTGATCGGTCAGGCCACAGAGGCGCAGAATATGGGGGATCACCAGGCCGATAAAACCGATCGATCCAGCCAGCGCGACGCTGACGCCCACCATCCAGCCGGTGGCGACCACCAGTATGTTGCGCCAGAACCATAGAGGCAGGCCCAACTGGCGGGCAGAGGGCTCCCCCAGCGCCAGCATATTGAGCGGCTGCGACTGCATGCAGACCCATCCCATCACCGGTAGCAATGCCAGCATCAGCCACCCCTGTTGCCAGTCAACGCCGCCAAACCCGCCCATCATCCAGTACATGAGCTGGCGCAGGTCAAATGAGGTAGAGAAGTAGATGGCCCACGTCATCAGTGCGCTACAAATAATGCCCAGCGCAACGCCCGCCAGCAGCAAACGGCTGATAGAGAGATGGCGGCGGGCGAAGTGCAGCAGAATAAGGGTGATCATCAGCGCCCCGGCGATGGCGCACAGGCCAAGCGCCCAGACGGGCAGCGTCCCCTGCCCCAGCATGACGGCAGCAATCAGGCCAACGCCCGCGCCGTTAGAGACGCCAAGCAGCCCAGGCTCCGCCAGCGGGTTTTCAAACAGCGCCTGCATCAGGGTGCCGCAGAGCGCCAGCGCCGCCCCGACCAGCACCACCGCAAGGGTACGGGGCAGACGGATTTGCCAAACGAAGAGCTGCCCGCGCGGGCTTAGCCAGTCGCCGGGCGCAATCCATTGATCGCCCGCACAGAGGCTAACCACAATAGCCAGCAGCAGAAGCAGTGAGAGTCCGCCAAGCCAGCGGGCGTGGCGACGGGTCTGTAGGTGAGCAAGAGCTAGCATCGGATCCATCCTGCTTAACGTCATGAGGGTTGATTTTAAGATGCCGAGCGGCGAGTGAAAAGAAAAAAGGCCGCACGGGCGGCCTTTTTGGTTAGTTCAGATTACTCTGCTTTGGGCGAAGCGTTTTCGACACGGCTTTTTAGCTTCTGGCCGGGTCTGAAGGTCACCACGCGCCGGGCTGTAATGGGAATATCCTCGCCCGTTTTCGGGTTACGTCCCGGGCGTTGATTCTTATCACGCAGATCAAAGTTACCAAAACCGGAGAGTTTTACCTGCTCACCATTTTCCAGAGCGCGACGGATCTCTTCGAAAAACAGCTCTACCAGCTCTTTGGCATCCCGTTTGCTAAGCCCAAGCTTATCAAACAGATATTCTGACATTTCAGCTTTTGTAAGCGCCATAGGTTCAATCCCTCAATGATGCCTGGAATCGCTCTTTCAATGCCTCTACACATCTGGCAACGGTAGCGGCAATCTCCTCTTCTTCGAGTGTACGGCCGGTATCCTGAAGGATCAGGGTGATAGCGAGGCTCTTATAGCCCTCCGCTACGCCCTTGCCGCGGTACACATCAAACAAGTTTACGCCAACTACCTGATTTACGCCAACTTTCTTACACTCAGCCAAAACATCTGCTGCAGGGACGTTTTCCGCGACCACAACCGCGATATCACGACGGTTTGCCGGGAAGCGTGAAACCTCCCGCGCCTGCGAAATCACACGGTCTGCGATGGCGTTCCACTCAATCTCAAACACCAGCGTCCGGCCGTTAAGATCCAGTTTACGTTCCAGCTCAGGATGCACAACCCCAATAAAACCAATACGTTCGCCTTTCAGATAAATCGCGGCGGACTGGCCTGGGTGCAGCGCCGGATTGGCTTCAGCTTTAAACTGAACGTCAGCCAGCTTGCCGGTCAGATCGAGAACGGATTCCAGATCGCCTTTTAAATCATAGAAATCGACGCTCTCTTTTGCCAGGTTCCAGTGCTCTTCGTAGCGACTTCCGGTAATAACTCCGGCCAGCATCACATCCTGACGGATCCCCAGATTCGCCTGCGTATCAGGTACAAAGCGCAGCCCGGTTTCAAAAATGCGTACGCGGCTCTGCTGACGGTTCTGGTTATAGACCACCGTGCCCAGCAGACCGGTCAGCAGCGACAGGCGCATAGCCGACATTTCGCTGGAGATCGGGCTTGGCAGGATCAGCGCTTCTTCGCCCGGATGGATCAGCTGCTGCAGTTTCGGATCCACGAAGCTGTAGGTGATCACTTCCTGGTAGCCTTTGTCGATAAGCATGGTTTTCACCCGCTTCATTGACAGCTCTGCTTCGCGATGGCTACCCATGATCAGACCCGCCTGCACCGGCTCATCAGGAATGCTGTTGTAGCCGTAGACGCGCGCAACCTCTTCGACCAGGTCCTCTTCAATCTCCATATCAAAACGCCAGCTTGGCGCTACCGCCTGCCACTCGTCCTGACCTTCGGTCACCTCACAGCCCAGACGGCGCAGAATATCGCTGACCTGCTCGTCGGCAATGTGGTGGCCGATCAGTCGATCCAGCTTGCTGCGGCGCAGGGTGATGGTTGCGCGCTTCGGCAGCGCGGCGTCGTGAGTCACATCGATAACCGGACCGGCTTCGCCGCCGCAGATATCCAGCAGCAGGCGGGTCGCACGCTCCATCGCTTTATACTGCAGCGCCGGATCGACACCGCGCTCGTAGCGGTGAGAGGCATCGGTGTGCAGACCGTGACGACGGGCGCGACCGGTGATGGAGAGCGGGCTAAAGAAGGCGCACTCCAGCAGCACGTCCTGGGTCTCCCCATTTACGCTCGAGTGTTCGCCACCAAAGATACCGCCCATCGCCAGGGCTTTGTTATGGTCGGCGATAACCAGCGTATCGGACTGCAATTTCGCTTCGCTGCCGTCGAGCAGAACCAGCGTCTCGTTCTCTTGCGCCATACGAACAACGATCCCGCCCTCAATGCGGCCCAGATCGAAGGCATGCATCGGCTGACCCAGCTCCAGCAGGACGAAGTTAGTCACGTCCACAACGGCGTCGATAGAGCGGATGCCACAGCGGCGCAGCTTCTCACGCATCCACAGCGGGGTTGGTGCGGTGACGTCGATACCCTTGACTACACGGCCCAGATAGCGCGGACAGGCGACAGCAGCTTCAACACGGATAGGCAGCGTATCGCTGAGGGTTGCCACAACCGGCGCCATCTCAGGCTCGGTCAGCGGCAGCTTGTTCAGCACGGCAACGTCGCGGGCGACGCCGATAATCCCCAGGCAGTCGGCACGGTTCGGCGTTACGCTGATCTCAATGGTGTTATCGTCGAGCTTGAGGTAGTCGCGAATATCGGTGCCGATCGGCGCATCCGCCGGCAGTTCGATAATCCCGCTGTGATCGTCGGAAATGCCCAGCTCGGAGAAGGAGCAGAGCATCCCTTCGGACGGTTCGCCGCGAAGCTTGGCAGCTTTAATTTTAAAATCGCCCGGCAGCACCGCGCCGATGGTCGCCACGGCCACCTTCAGCCCCTGGCGGCAGTTTGGCGCACCGCAGACGATATCGAGCAGGCGTTCGCCGCCGACGTTAACCTTGGTCACCCGCAGCTTGTCGGCGTTCGGATGCTGGCCGCACTCAACGACTTCGCCCACCACGACGCCGTTAAAGCTGCCGGCCACGGCGTCAACGCCGTCGACTTCCAGGCCTGCCATAGTGATTTGATCGGAGAGCGCGTCGCTGTCGACCGCCGGGTTAACCCATTCACGTAACCACAGTTCACTGAATTTCATTATTTTTTCCTGCCTTTATTTAAACTGTTTGAGGAAACGCAAATCGTTTTCGAAGAATGCGCGTAAGTCAGTCACGCCATAGCGCAGCATGGTCAGGCGCTCCATCCCCATGCCGAATGCGAAGCCAGAGTACACCTCTGGATCGATGCCCACGTTGCGTAGCACATTCGGGTGCACCATACCGCAGCCCAGCACCTCCAGCCATTTACCGTTTTTACCCATTACGTCCACTTCAGCGGAGGGCTCGGTAAACGGGAAGTAGGAAGGACGGAAACGTACCTGCAGATCTTCCTCAAAGAAGTTGTTCAGGAAGTCGTGCAGGGTCCCTTTCAGGTTGGTAAAGCTGATGTTTTTATCGACGATCAGCCCTTCCATCTGGTGGAACATTGGGGTGTGGGTCTGATCGTAGTCGTTACGATAGACGCGGCCCGGGGCAATAATGCGGATCGGCGGCTGCTGGTTCTCCATGGTGCGGATCTGCACCCCAGAGGTCTGGGTACGCAGCAGGCGAGTCGCATCGAACCAGAAGGTATCGTGGTCGGCGCGTGCCGGGTGGTGACCTGGAATGTTCAGGGCATCAAAGTTGTGGTAGTCGTCTTCGATTTCCGGACCGGTTGCCACGGTAAAGCCCAGCTCGCCGAAGAAGTTCTCAATGCGGTCGATGGTGCGGGTAACCGGATGCAGACCGCCGTTCTCAATGCGACGACCCGGCAGAGAGATATCGATGGTCTCCGCCGCCAGACGTGCGTTCAGCGCGGCGCTCTCCAGCATCTCTTTGCGGGCGTTCAGCGCCTGCTGCACCTGCTCTTTGGCTTCGTTAATCACCGCACCGGCGGCTGGACGCTCTTCAGGCGGCAGCTCACGCAGGGTTGTCATCTGAAGGGTCAGTTGCCCTTTTTTGCCCAGATATTCAACGCGTACATTATCTAATGCCGCAATATCTGTAGCCTCGTTAATGGCTGCCGTGGCGCTGGCAACCAGCTCTGCGAGATGTGACATGGTTTTCCTCATTATGTCGGTGCTGACACCGTTATGGTGATCTCATATTTTTTACATACAGGCATAAAAAAAGCCTCCCTGGGGAGGCTTTCTGGCGCTGTTTTTCGTTTCTTCTTTCACGCGCAAGCCTCCTGGAATCAGGTGCTAAAGTAAAAAAAGAAGCGGAAAATAGCAGCATTCATGCTTGCGTTACCTTGTGTGATCAGGAATAAAAAGAGGGAGCCAGGCTCCCTCTCTCTAACTGGCTTAGGCCAGAGCTGCTTTCGCTTTTTCGACCAGGGCAGAGAATGCCACTTTGTCGAATACAGCGATGTCAGCCAGGATCTTACGGTCGATTTCAACAGAGGCTTTTTTCAGGCCGT
>NZ_DAMACX010000020.1:0-75133 GCF_031998825.1 Pseudescherichia sp. | reverse complement strand
ACTGCTGGCCGTTCGGGCTGTAGATACCGATCTGACGGAACAGACCTTCCATACCGAAGGTACGCGCTTCGTCAGCGATGATCGGAACCAGACGATCTTTGATCGACTTGTTCTTCAGCATCACGTTCAGGGCGCGAACGAAAGCGATAGTGGTGGAGATCTCTTTGTTCTGCTCTTCCAGCAGCGATTTGAAGTCTTCCAGCGCAGGCAGCTCCAGCTTCTCGCTGAAGTTAGGCTGGCGGGACGGCAGGTAGCCGTTCAGCTTCTGACGCTGGGCGTGCAGGTAGGTGTGCTCTTCAGAACCTTCCGGGAAGGTGATGTAAGAGAGGTTTTCAACCTGCTCGTCGGTTACTGGAACGCTGAAACGGTCGCGGATATAGCGCACGCCGTCCATGTTCATTTTCTTAACCTGGTGAGCGATGTTTTTACCTTCAGCGGTATCACCCATGCCGTAACCTTTAACGGTGTGGGCCAGGATGACAGTTGCTTTACCTTTGGTTTCCTGCGCTTTTTTCAGTGCAGCGTAGACTTTCTTCGGATCGTGACCACCGCGGTTCAGGGCCCAGATCTGCTCGTCAGTCCAGTCGGCAACCAGCGCTGCGGTCTCCGGGTATTTACCGAAGAAGTGCTCACGCACGTAAGCGCCGTCGCGGGATTTAAAGGTCTGGTAGTCGCCGTCAACGGTTTCGTTCATCAGCTGGATCAGTTTACCGCTGGTGTCTTTACGCAGCAGCTCATCCCAACGACCGCCCCACATTACCTTGATTACGTTCCAGCCAGCACCAGCGAAGATGCCTTCCAGTTCGTTGATGATCTTGCCGTTACCGGTTACCGGACCATCCAGACGCTGCAGGTTACAGTTGATGATGAAGCACAGGTTGTCCAGCTTCTCACGGGTGGCGATGGTGATTGCGCCTTTAGATTCCGGCTCATCCATCTCACCGTCGCCCAGGAAGGCGTAAACGGTCTGCTCAGAGGTATCTTTCAGGCCACGGTGTTCCAGATATTTCAGGAACTTAGCCTGGTAGATCGCACCGATCGGGCCCAGACCCATAGATACGGTCGGGAACTGCCAGAATTCTGGCATCAGTTTCGGGTGCGGGTAAGAGGAGAGGCCGTTGCCATGCACTTCCTGACGGAAGTTGTTCATCTGCTCTTCAGTCAGACGACCTTCCAGGAAGGCACGTGCGTAGACGCCTGGAGAGATGTGGCCCTGGAAGTACACCAGGTCGCCGCCGTCTTTCTCGGTACGCGCGCGGAAGAAGTGGTTGAAGCACACTTCATAAACGGTTGCAGAAGACTGGAAGGAAGCCATGTGGCCGCCCAGCTCCAGATCTTTTTTGGACGCACGCAGAACGGTCATGATGGCGTTCCAGCGGATTGCAGAACGAATGCGGCGTTCCAGATCCAGATTGCCCGGGTATTCCGGTTCGTCTTCAACGGCAATCGTGTTTACGTAGTTGTTAGCCCCTGCACCTGCAGCTACTTTCACGCCGCCTTTGCGGGCTTCAGAAAGCATCTGTTCAATTAGATACTGAGCGCGCTCAACACCTTCTTCACGGATGACCGATTCGATCGCCTGTTGCCAGTCGCGAGTTTCGATCGGATCCACGTCATTTTGGAGACGTTCTGACATGGGGGTATTCCTTATCTATCTGAGTACGTTGATTTGTCTGGAACCTGTCCCATTGTGTTTTCACCAGAAAACACAATAAGACAGGTTCTGCGTTAGTTGCCGCGCGTTAACTAACCACGCTAGTCCTTTCGTTGCTGAAGCCTGCGCATTGAGCGTTCCCGACGGCTCTGCTCACGGCTGCGATCCAGCAATATCTCCTCAATAAATGCCAGGTGACGGTGCGACGCTTCACGCGCCTGCTCCGGCTCCCTGGCAATAATCGCCTCAAAAACACTGGTGCGATGTTTGCTTACCAGCGGGAGCATCTCCCTGCGGGCATAGAGCAATTCAAAATTCTGGCGAACGTTCTGGGCTAGCATCGGCTCCATGCAGCGTAGCAGATGCAGCAGCACCACATTGTGTGCCGCTTCGGTGACAGCAATTTGATACTGGACCACCGCGCTGGATTCGGCATCGAGATCCCCTGACTCCTGCGCCAGCTCGATGGCGTGGTGCAGCTCGCGGATACGCACCCGGTCTTCATCGGTGCCGCGTAGCGCCGCGTAATAGGCGGCAATACCTTCCAGCGCGTGGCGCGTCTCAAGCAGGTCAAATTGGGATTCAGGATGATCGGAGAGCAGTTCGACCAGCGGGTCGCTAAAGCTCTGCCACAGGCTGTTCTGGACAAAGGTTCCGCCGCCCTGGCGACGAAGCAGCAAGCCCTTGGCTTCGAGACGTTGAATCGCCTCACGGAGCGAAGGACGGGAAACGTCGAACTGCTTAGCCAGCTCGCGTTCGGGTGGAAGTTTTTCACCGGGGCGCAATGTCCCCTCAAGGATCAAGAACTCCAGCTGCTGCTCAATCACATCGGATAGTTTTGGTTGGCGGATTTTGCTGTAGGCCATTATTCCCTGTCTCTGCCATTAGCCCGGAGTAAATTGGTCTTACCAATTTCATGTTCTTAGCGCTAAAGTAACAAAGTATTCACCTTCTGTCCATACAGGTTTTGATTGAAATCAGGGAACCCTGCACATTTTAACAACATTACAGAAATGACGTTTCAGGAATGTAACTTTGCCCAAAAGATACCGTTACCCCTTAAGGGGCAGATTTAACCTCTGTGAAACTTACCCAGTGCAAATTGAACCGATTCAGTGAGCTATATTTCGCTTATTTACGCAGATATAGTGCTTATTTATTTGAAAGAGCTGTTTTGGGAGTAGCTGGGGGTAGGCGGCAACTATTTACAATAGTTTGCTTTTCATCCAACCCGCTATCGCCCCTGCATAAAGCAGGTGCATTCCCTCGCGCTTATCACTATTCTGAACCTTACGAAAGGTATAGGGTGATATTTAAGATCCGGCCTACGTAAACCTATAAATACAAAAATGGAATTTTATCCGTACATGCACACAACAGCGTACACAAAATAACCACATATGAGGTTTCATGATGGAAGGTCAACAGCACGGTGAAACGCTGAAGCGCGGCCTTAAAAACCGCCACATTCAGCTGATTGCGCTGGGTGGTGCTATCGGGACTGGCCTGTTTCTGGGCAGCGCATCAGTCATTCAGTCCGCAGGGCCGGGAATTATCCTTGGCTATGCCATTGCCGGGTTTATCGCGTTCTTAATTATGCGCCAGCTGGGCGAAATGGTCGTTGAGGAGCCGGTCGCCGGATCGTTCAGCCACTTCGCCTACAAATACTGGGGCGGGTTTGCCGGCTTTGCCTCCGGCTGGAACTACTGGGTGCTCTACGTGCTGGTCGCAATGGCTGAGCTGACCGCCGTCGGGAAATACATCCAGTTCTGGTGGCCGGAGATCCCTACCTGGGTATCGGCGGCGGCCTTCTTTGTGATCATCAACGCCATCAACCTCACTAACGTTAAAGTATTCGGGGAGATGGAGTTCTGGTTCGCCATTATTAAAGTGATTGCCGTGGTTGCGATGATCCTCTTCGGCGGCTGGCTGCTGTTTAGCGATAGCGCCGGCCCACAGGCTACCGTGCGCAACCTCTGGGAACAGGGCGGCTTCCTGCCCCACGGCTTTACCGGGCTGGTCATGATGATGGCGATTATCATGTTCTCCTTCGGGGGCCTGGAGCTGGTGGGGATCACCGCCGCCGAGGCGGATAACCCGGAAGTGAGCATTCCTAAAGCCACCAACCAGGTTATCTACCGGATCCTGATTTTTTATATCGGCTCGCTGGCGGTGCTGCTCTCGCTGCTGCCGTGGACGCGCGTCACCGCCGACACCAGCCCGTTCGTGCTGATCTTCCACGAGCTGGGGGATACCTTTGTTGCTAACGCCCTTAACGTGGTGGTGCTGACTGCTGCGCTGTCGGTCTATAACAGCTGCGTCTACTGCAACAGCCGGATGCTGTTCGGCCTGGCGAAGCAGGGTAACGCCCCGAAAGCGCTGGCGAAAGTTGACAAGCGCGGCGTTCCGGTAGCGACCATTCTTATCTCTGCCTTCTTCACCGCCCTCTGCGTGCTGATTAACTACCTGGCGCCTGGCGAAGCCTTTGGCCTGCTGATGGCGCTGGTGGTCTCCGCACTGGTGATCAACTGGGCGATGATCAGCCTGGCGCATATGAAGTTCCGCCGGGCGAAGGATAAGCAGGGCGTGAAAACGCGCTTCCCGGCCCTCTTCTACCCATTGGGGAACTGGATCTGCCTGCTGTTTATGGCAGCAGTGCTGGTGATTATGGCTATTACCCCTGGCATGGCGATCTCCGTCTGGCTGATCCCGGTCTGGGTGGCGATCCTTGCCGTGGGTTACTTTATTAAGCAGCAAAAAGCGGGAAAGCCGGTTAAGGCCCACTAACCGCACGCTCTGCCCTGCCTCCTGGATCCAGGGAGGCAGGGCAGATGTGAAATTGTAAGACGCTTCACAAATTCACTTTCGTAGCCGTTTTGTCCATCTCTGCGCCCCTATCCTGTAACGCAAAAACTCCGTAGCGAGCGAATAATCTCTTTCTATATCAACGGGAGATTTCGCGATGGACAATAACAAGCTGTCAGTGAAAGAGAAGATCGGCTACGGCATGGGCGACGCCGGATGTAATATCATCTTCGGCGCTATCATGCTGTTCGTTAACTACTTTTATACCGACATATTTGGTCTGGCACCGGCGCTGGTCGGGGTGCTTTTGCTCTCTATCCGCGTTATTGATGCGGTAACGGACCCGATTATGGGGGCGCTGGCCGACCGTACCAAAAGCAAATATGGCCGTTTTCGCCCCTGGCTGCTGTGGATCGCTCTGCCCTACGCCGTGTTCAGCGTGCTGATGTTTACCACGCCGGACTGGAGCTACCATAGCAAGGTTATCTATGCCTTCGTCACCTACTTCCTGCTGTCAATTACCTATACCGCCATTAATATCCCTTACTGCTCTCTCGGCAGCGTCATCACCAACGATCCTAAAGAGCGCGTCGCCTGCCAGTCCTACCGCTTTGTGATGGTGGGCATCGCCACGCTGCTGCTGTCGTTAACCCTGCTGCCGATGGCGGAGTGGTTCGGCGGCGAAGACAAGGCCAAAGGCTATCAGATGGCGATGATGGTGCTGGCCTTTATCGGCATGTGCATGTTCCTCTACTGTTTTGCTACCGTGCGCGAGCGCGTCCGTCCGGCGGTACAGACCAATGACGATCTGAAGAAAGACCTGCGGGACGTCTGGAAAAACGACCAGTGGGTGCGCATTCTGCTGCTTACCCTGTGCAACGTCTGCCCCGGTTTCATCCGTATGGCCGCCACCATGTACTACGTCACCTGGGTCATGGGGCAGAGCACCCACTTTGCGACGCTGTTTATCAGCCTTGGCGTGGTCGGCATGATGATTGGCAGCATGCTCGCCAAAACGCTGACCGATCGCTGGTGCAAGCTGAAAGTGTTTTTCTGGACCAACATTGCGCTGGCGATCTTCTCCGGTGCGTTCTACTTCTTCGATCCTCACGCAACGGTGCTGATCGTGGTGCTCTACTTCTTGCTCAACGTGCTGCACCAGATCCCCTCCCCTCTGCACTGGTCATTGATGGCAGACGTAGATGACTACGGCGAGTGGAAGACCGGCAAGCGTATTACCGGGATCAGCTTCTCTGGTAACCTCTTCTTCCTGAAGGTCGGGCTGGCGGTAGCCGGGGCGATGGTAGGCTTCCTGCTCTCCTGGTACGGCTACGATGCGGGCGCGAAACAGCAGAGCGCCACGGCGATCAACGGCATCATGCTGCTGTTCACCGTTATTCCGGGCGTCGGCTACCTGATTACCGCCGGGGTCGTGCGTATGCTGAAGGTCGACCGCACGTTTATGCAGCAGATCCAGGCCGACCTGGAGAAGCGCCGCATTAATTACCGCGAGCTGAGTGACAGCACCGACCTTCCAACAGGCGACAACGTGAGGAAAGCATAATGCGCCAGTGGCCAAATCCTTTTATTGAGCAACGCGCCGATCCGTTCATTCTGCGTCACGGCGATGGGTACTACTTTATCGCCTCCGTGCCGGAGTACGATCGGCTGGAGATCCGCCGCGCCGCTACTCTCGAGGAGCTGCGCGACGCCGAGCCGGTGGTAGTATGGCGTAAACCGCAGACCGGCCCGATGAGCCAGCTGATCTGGGCCCCGGAGCTGCATCAGATTGACGGGAAGTGGTACATCTACTTTGCCGCAACCCATACGCACGATCTCGACGCGCTGAATATGTTCCAGCACCGCATGTTTGTGCTGGAGTGTGCCGACGCCGACCCCTTAACCGGGCGCTGGACGGAGAAGGGCCAGGTACAGACGCCGTTTGATACCTTTGCGCTGGATGCCACGACGTTCAACCACCAGGGCAAGCAGTGGTATCTCTGGGCGCAGAAAGCACCCGATATTCCCGGCAACTCAAACATCTATCTGGCGGAGCTGGAGAACCCGTGGACGCTGAAAGGCGACCCGGTGATGCTCAGCAAGCCGGAGTTTGAGTGGGAGTGCCGGGGCTTTCTGGTCAACGAGGGGCCGGCGGTAGTTACCCATGGCGATCGGCTGTTTGTCACTTACTCCGCCAGCGCCACCGATGAGAACTACTGCCTGGGCCTGCTGTGGATCGCTATTGATGCCGATCCATGCCAGCCGGAGAACTGGCATAAGTCCCCACAGCCGGTGTTTACCACCAGCTATGACAACCGGCAGTTCGGGCCGGGCCACAACAGTTTTACCCGTACAACGGACGGCGAAGACGTGCTGGTTTACCATGCGCGTAACTACACCGAGATTGAGGGCGATCCGCTCTACGATCCGAACCGTCATACCCGCCTGAAGCTGATCCAGTGGGATAAAGAGGGGATGCCAATTTTTGGCGTTCCGCCTGCGGACAGCTATTAAGTTCCGCCGGGTGGCGCTGCGCTTACCCGGCCTACGATCCTGTAGGCCCGGCAAGCCTGCGCCGCCGGGCGTTAAATCTACACCAGCGTCCCATAAATGGTCAGCAGCGCCACCACCACCACCACCGCGAAGGAGGTCTTCTTCGCCATCGACACGGCGGCTTTAGGCGTTTCGACCTTATCGAGATGCGGCTCCCGCGCCAGCGAGAACTGGGCCAGCCGTGTCAGGACCTGATACTGCGAGGTACGCCAGTCGGTAAGCGAAGCAAACCAGGCGGGCAGCGCCTTCTCACCGTGGCCGATAAGCGCGTAGACCACCCCCACCAGCCGCACCGGGATCCAGTCCAACAGGTGCAGAATCGCGTCAATACCGGACTGTAACCGCGCGTGCGGCGTCAGGTAGCGTGCCAGCCACGACTGCCAGGCGCGCAGGAAGGCGTAGCCCACTAGCAGCACCGGTCCCCATGTCCCGCCGACAACAAACCAGAACAGCGGGGCCAGATAGAAGCGGAAGTTAATCCACAGCAGGGCGTTTTGCAGCTCGCGCAGGTACTCACGTTCGTCACACTCGGGCGGCACGCCGTGGATCAGCGTCAGCTCGCTGGCCATGGTGTCCCGCGCGTGGCTGTCACTACGCGAGGCCGCCTTCAGATAGGCGTGGTAGTGCAGACGCACCTTGCCCGCCCCGATACAGAGCAGGCCGAGCATAATCCACACCACCAGCAGCGGCACGTTGAAAAAGAGTCCGTAGAGCGCGCGCAGCAGCAGAAAGGTCACTAGCATCGCCAGGGCAGTCATCAGCAGCGTGCGCAGCATCGAGAAGTGCTTAATCCGGCGGAAGAGTACCTCAAGGCGGTGATCCAGATGCCAGTGCTCACCCAGCTTAAACAGCCGTTCGGCGATCAGTACCAGCAGCATCGTGAATAGCGTCATGTCATCTCCTTATCTGACGAGAGGGCAACCAGAGCGCGAAACTTTTCCCAGTCAAAGGCCGGGCCAGGATCGGTTTTACGCTCGGGGGCAATGTTGCTGTGTCCGGTCATATTGTCAGCAATGGTTGGGTAAAGCGCAACCAGCGCCTGGGTAATCGCCGCCAGCTGTTGATACTGCGTTTCGGTATAGGGCAGCGTATCCGTCCCTTCCAGCTCGATACCGATGGAGAAATCGTTGCAGCGCTCGCGCCCGCAGTAGCGGGAGACGCCCGCATGCCAGGCGCGCTTATCAAAAGGGACATACTGGACAATCTCGCCGTCGCGGCGGATCAGGCAGTGCGCAGAGACGCGCAGGTGGGCAATCTCGGCAAAGAAAGGGTGCGCGTTAGCATCCAGCGTGCCCGTAAACAGGGCATCGATCCACGGCCCGCCAAACTCACCGGGGGGCAGGCTAATGTTATGTACCACCAGCAGAGAGGGGCACTCATCATCCGGGCGACAGTCATAGTGCGGGGAGCGGACCTGCCGCACACCGGCCAGCCAGCCCTCGTTTAACTGCATACGGGATCTCCTCAAGTATGGCTCTAATACTCGCTTCAGAGTAGCATGTTTCAATCTTATGATTCGTTACCCTTTTTGGAGTTTATTATGCCGCCTCGCCGCTATAGCCCCGATCGCCGTCGTGACGCGCTGCTGGAACGTATAAATCTGGATATCCCCGACGCCGTGGCGCAGGCCCTGCGCGAAGACCTGGGCGGCGAGGTGGACGCGAACAACGATATTACCGCCCAGCTGCTGGCGGAGGATACGCGCTCTCATGCGGTGGTGATCACCCGTGAGGATGGCGTCTTCTGCGGCAAACGCTGGGTGGAAGAGGTCTTTATTCAGCTCGCAGGCGACGATGTGCAGATCCAGTGGCACGTTGCCGATGGGGAGAGCGTCACCGCCAATCAGCCGCTGTTTGAGCTGGACGGAGCCTCCCGCGTACTGCTCACCGGTGAGCGCACGGCGCTGAACTTTGTGCAGACCCTCTCCGGCGTAGCGAGCGAGGTACGCCGCTATGTGGACCTGCTTGAAGGCACAAAAACCCAGCTGCTGGACACCCGTAAAACCCTGCCCGGCCTGCGTACCGCCCTGAAATACGCCGTGCTGTGTGGCGGCGGCGCGAACCATCGCCTTGGCCTCTCCGACGCGTTTCTGATCAAAGAGAACCACATTATCGCCTCCGGCTCGGTGCGCCAGGCGGTAGAGAAAGCCTTCTGGCTCCACCCGGACGTGCCGGTTGAGGTGGAAGTAGAGACGCTCACAGAGCTGGAGGAGGCGCTGAAGGCCGGGGCCGATATCATCATGCTGGATAACTTTACCACCGAGCAGATGCGCGAGGCGGTGCGGATCACCAACGGTCAGGCGCGGCTGGAGGTCTCCGGCAACGTCACCTTTGAGACGATTCGCGAGTTTGCTGAAACTGGAGTGGACTATGTCTCGGTGGGCGCGCTGACCAAGCACGTGCGCGCGCTCGATCTCTCGATGCGTTTTCGCTAGTCCCAGTGAGTCCCCGGTGGCGCTACGCTAACCGGGGCGACATGTTTCGCTCCTGCTCGCAAAATCACTGTTTACCGCTGCAACGCCATTAAAAACGCAGGAAGCTGCCTTCCTGAACGCCGCTTTGCCCCCTCGTCACCTTCTCCATCTGCTGACAGACTCCCCGGCATCAACCAGGGAGCACGTTATGAAGAAGTCATTGGAAAAACAGCGAGGGTTTACCTTAATTGAGCTGATGGTGGTGATTGGCATTATTGCCATCCTCAGCGCCATCGGCATTCCCGCCTATCAGAACTACCTGCGCAAGGCGGCCCTCACCGATATGCTGCAAACCTTTATCCCCTACCGTACCGCCATTGAGCTGTGCGCCCTCGATCGCGGCGGTACGGAGAGCTGCGACGGCGGCAGCAACGGTATCCCCTCCCCGACGAGCACGCGCTATGTCTCAGCGATGAGCGTAGAGAACGGCACGGTCACGCTAACCGGGCAGGAGAGCCTGACCGGGCTGAGCGTGACGCTGGTGCCGCAGTGGGACAACAGCAGCGGGATGAGCGGCTGGCAGCGTACCTGCGACGTGCAAAACGACGCGGCATTCCAGCAAGCCTGCGAAGACGTTTTCCGCTTCGACTATCAATAAGGGGGGAATATGGACATACCCGCATCGTTCGCTGCGCAAAGCCATCTGCCTGCCATCAGCGAGGGGACTCCCTCCGTGGTGGAGCTGCTTAACCAGACGCTCCAGCAGGCGCTGGCACAGCGGGCTTCCGACATCCACTTTGAGCCGGGGGAGAACCACTACCGCATCCGGCTGCGCATTGACGGCGTACTGCACGCCCTCCCCCCGCTAACCCGGGAGAGCGCAAAGACGCTGACGGCACGACTGAAGGTGCTGGGCAGCCTGGACATCGCCGAGCGGCGCTTGCCCCAGGACGGTCAGTTCACGGTTACGCTCTCCGGCAAGGCAATCTCGTTTCGTATCGCCACGCTGCCCTGCCGCCATGGGGAGAAGATCGTCCTGCGCCTGCTGCACCAGGTGAACCAGCCGCTGGATCTCTGTGCGCTGGGCATGGGCGCGTGGCAGCTGGCCCAGTTTCAGGCGGCGCTCGCCAGGCCGCAGGGGCTGCTGCTGGTCACCGGGCCGACGGGCAGCGGCAAGACCGTAACGCTCTACAGCGCGCTGGCTGCGCGTAACTTTCCCGAGGTGAATATTTGCAGCGTGGAGGATCCTATTGAGATCCCGCTGGATGGGCTAAATCAGACGCAGATCAATCCTCGGGCCGGGCTGGACTTTCACAGCGTGCTGCGGGCGCTGCTGCGCCAGGATCCGGACATCATTATGGTCGGTGAGATCCGCGATGGCGAAACGGCGGAGATCGCCATCAAGGCCTCTCAGACCGGGCACCTGGTGCTCTCCACTCTGCACACCAACTCCACCAGCGAGGCGCTGGTCAGGATCGCGCAGATGGGCGTTGCGCGCTGGATGATCGCCTCTGCCCTCTCGCTGGTGGTCGCACAACGGCTGGTGCGTAAGCTCTGTCCGCACTGTCGCCGCCGACTGCCGGAGGATCTTATCCTGCCGCAAGGGCTGTGGCCTCGCGCGCTGCCCCACTGGCAGGCAGGCGGCTGCGAGGCGTGCTATCACGGCTTCTGCGGCAGAGTCGCACTCTTTGAGGTACTCAGCATCAACCCTGCCCTGCGCCAGGCCATCGCCAACGGTGAGCCTACGGAAAACATTGAGCGGCAGGCACGACAGGCGGGTATGGCTACCCTGTTTGAGCGCGGCTGCCTCGCCGTTGAGCGGGGGTTAACCACCCTTGAGGAGCTGCTGCGGGTGCTGGGGATGCCCGATGCAGGCTAAACGGCTCTGGCACTGGCGCGGACTTGATGACGCAGGCCAGCGCTGTCAGGGTGCACGCTGGGCTACCGACCGGCTGGCCGTCGCCGACGCCCTGCAAACCGAGCAGATTTTTATCCTGACGCTCAGGCGCAGCTCGGTCCGAACGGCAGCCTGGCGCGGGACGCACCGCTGCGAGGTGGTGCACCAGCTGGCAACGCTGCTTAAGGCGGGCCTGACCCTGCCCGATGCGCTGCTGATGCTCTCCCGTCAGCACCCGGTTCGGCAGTGGCAGGCGCTGCTGCAAAGCCTGGCGGAGGATCTGACTCAGGGCACGGCGCTCTCTGCGGCCATGCGCCGCTGGCCCGCCGTGTTCCCGCCGATCTATATCGCCATGATCCACACCGGGGAGCTGACCGGCGCGCTGGATGAGTGCTGCTTCCAGCTTGCCGCCCAACAAAAAGCTGAGCTGCAGCTGGCGGGTAAGGTAAAAAAGGCGCTGCGCTACCCGCTGATTGTTCTGGCCCTGGCCGTGGCGGTCACGCTGGCGATGATCCTGCTGGTGCTGCCCGAGTTCGCCGCCATCTACCGGACCTTCAATACGCCGCTGCCCGCCCTCACGCGCGGGGTGATGGCCCTTGCGGGGATAGTGACTCACGCAGGTCCGTGGGCGCTTGCGGCCGCTCTCCTGCTTGCTGGAAGCGGATTTGCGCTGCGCAACCACCCGCCGTGGCTCCGCTACCGGCAGCGGCTGCTGCTAAGTATCCCGGTGGTCGGTGGGCTGGTGCGCGGGCAGAAGCTCAGCCAGATATTTACCGTGCTGGCCCTCACCCAGCGGGCAGGGATTGCTTTCCTGCAGGGGCTGGAGAGCGTCGAGGCAACCTTGACCTGCCCCCACTGGCGCGAAGCGATCCACCATATCCATCAGGAGATTGCCCAGGGGACGCCGATCTGGACGGCACTGAAAAACAGCGGGCAGTTTAGCGCGCTCTGCATCCAGCTGGTGCGGACCGGCGAAGCCTCCGGGGCGCTCGATACCATGCTCAACAACCTTGCCCGCCACCATAGCGAACTGACCCAGCAGCAGGCGGATAGCCTGGCCACGCTGCTGGAGCCCCTGATGCTGGTGGTAACTGGGGTTATCATTGGAACGCTGATCGTGGCGATGTACCTGCCGATTTTTCATCTGGGAGATGCGATGAGCGGAATGGGATAAGGGCAGGCGAGAAGCTGGCGCAGCGAACCGCGCCAGCAGAGGCATCAGAGGCTATTGAAAACGCGGTTTTCCTGCTCGGCGACGCGAATAAAGGTGGTGCGCTTGGTCAGCTCTTTCAGGCGGGATGCGCCTACGTAGGTGCAGGCTGAACGCAGGCCGCCAAGGATATCGCGGGCGGTGTTCTCAACCGGGCCACGCAGGGCCAGCTTAACGGTTTTCCCTTCCGCTGCGCGGTAGCCCGCAACGCCGCCAACGTGACGGTTCATCGCTGACTCGGAGCTCATGCCGTAGAAGAGCATGAATTTTTCACCGTTCTCATCGACTACGGTGCCGCCGCTCTCTTCGTGACCGGCCAGCATACCGCCCAGCATCACGAAGTCTGCGCCGCCGCCGAAGGCTTTAGCCACGTCACCCGGTACGGTACAGCCGCCGTCGCTGACGATCTGGCCGCCGAGACCGTGGGCCGCATCGGCGCACTCGATCACCGCAGAGAGCTGCGGATAGCCGACGCCGGTTTTCACGCGGGTGGTGCAGACGGAGCCTGGGCCGATGCCGACCTTAACAATATCCGCCCCAGCGAGGATCAGCTCTTCACACATTTCGCCTGTCACTACGTTACCGGCGCAGATGGTTTTAGTCGGCCAGGCCGCACGGGCTTTGGCCACGAACTGCACGAAGTGCTCGGAGTAGCCATTAGCGACGTCAATACAGATAAAGCTCAGCGCCGGGCTGGCGTCGAGGATCTGTTTGGTCTTTTCAAAGTCGGCGTCGGAGGTCCCGGTTGAAACCATTACATGTTTCAGCACGTCTGCGGACTCCGCGGCAACAAAGGTTTTCCACTCTTCGACGGAGTAGTGCTTGTGCACGGCGGTGAGGATGTCGAACGACGCCAGCGCTTTCGCCATCGCGAAGGTGCCAACGGTATCCATGTTCGCTGCGATGACAGGAACGCCAGACCAGGTCATGCCCGAGTGCTTAAAGGTATATTCGCGCTCCAGCTGGACATCGGAACGACTTTTGAGGGTAGAGCGCTTAGGGCGGATAAGAACGTCTTTAAAACCTAATTTCAGATCTTCTTCGATACGCATGAACGGATTCCTGGGGTTAATGGCGACTAACGCATACGAGCTAACACACAACTCCAGTGACGCTATCATACGCACTAAATAGGAGTCCGCAAGACTGCGAAATTCTCTTTTTTTACGCTACAATCCTATAAATTTACCTGCCGAATGGGCGGGGTCCGGATTATTGAACATGTCGTTTTCCGTACAAATTATAACCTTTTGATTTGCGAAATAAATAAATCAAAAGATCGTGAGCTGGCAAAGTAGTCTGGGATTTTGCGTTATGGGGTATACGGTCGCCTTAACCGGGGGAATCGGCAGCGGAAAAAGTACGGTTGCCAATGAATTCCTGAAAAACGGGGTTAGCGTCGTTGATGCTGATGTCATCGCCCGCCAGGTGGTTGAGCCTGGCGCTCCTGCCCTACGCGCCATTGCGGCCCATTTTGGGCCAGAGACGATCCAGCCGGACGGCACGCTCAACCGCCGCCTGCTGCGTGAACGCATTTTCGCCTCGCCAGACGATAAGCGCTGGCTTAACGCGTTACTCCACCCCCTGATCCACGAAGAGACCCAGCGGCAGATTGCTGAGGCCACATCGCCCTACGTGCTGTGGGTGGTGCCCTTGCTGGTGGAGAACCAGCTGCACACCAAAGCCGATCGGGTTTTGGTGGTTGACGTCTCCCCGGAGACACAGATTTCCCGCACGATAGAGCGCGATGGCGTCACGCGTGAGCACGCCGAGCATATTCTTGCCGCGCAGGCCACGCGAGAAGCACGCCTTGCCGTCGCGGATGATGTTATTGACAATAATGGCGCACCAGATGCCGTTGCATCGGATGTTGCCCGCCTGCATGAGGCGTACCTACGCTACGCTTCCCAGGTCGTATCACAGGAAAAACCGTAATGCAGACCCACGTCCTTTTTGAACACCCGCTCAATGAAAAGATGCGCACCTGGCTGCGCATTGAATTTCTGCTCCAGCAGCTCTCCGCCCGCCTCCCTATCAGCGATCACGCTGACGCCTTACACTTTTTTCGTAACGCCGGAGACCTGCTTGACGTGTTCGAACGCGGCGATATCCGCACCGAGCTGCTGAAAGAGCTGGAGCGCCAGCAGCGTAAGCTGAAAGCGTGGGTAGAAGTGCCTGGAGTCGACCAGAGCCGCATTGATGCGGTGCGCGACCAGCTGAAGCAGAGCAGCAGCACCCTGATGGCCGCCCCGCGCGTTGGGCAGCTGCTGCGTGAAGAGCGGCTGATTGGCCTGGTGCGCCAGCGCCTCTCCATCCCCGGCGGCTGCTGTAGC
Organism: Pseudescherichia sp.; assembly: GCF_031998825.1. Classification (GTDB taxonomy): domain Bacteria; phylum Pseudomonadota; class Gammaproteobacteria; order Enterobacterales; family Enterobacteriaceae; genus Pseudescherichia. The sequence continues at coordinate 60,268 of NZ_DAMACX010000020.1, read as the reverse complement.
TTCGATCTGCCGACGCTGCACCTGTGGCTCTATGCCCCCCAGTCCCAGCGGGATGAGCAGGTCGCCGTCTGGCTGGAGAGCCTCCAGCCGCTGACCCAAACGCTGACGCTGATCCTTGACCTGATCCGCAACTCTGCCCCCTTCCGCAAGCAGACCAGCCTGAACGGCTTCTACCAGGACAACGGTGACGATGCCGATCTGCTGCGTCTGGAGCTGACGCTCGCCGACCAGCTCTATCCGCAAATCTCCGGGCATAAGAGCCGCTTTGCCATCCGCTTTATGCCGCTGGACAGCGAAAACGGCCACGTGCCGGAGCGTCTCGATTTTAGCCTGGCGTGCTGTTAAGGAGGAGTGATGTCTGAAGAAACCGTTGTAAACTGCCCAACCTGTGGCCGGAAAGTGATCTGGAACGAGACCAGCCCGTTTCGCCCGTTCTGCTCTAAGCGCTGCCAGATTATCGACTTAGGCGAGTGGGCTGCCGAAGAGAAGCGCATCCCCAGCGAGGGCGATCTCTCCGACAGCGATGGCTGGAGCGAAGAGAAACAGTAACCGCTGCCCATCCGCCTAAATAACGCCTGCTGGCGCTTCGCTTAGCAGGCCTACAAAACTACAAACCATCAAATTACTCGCCGCGTAAGCGGGCGACAATCGGCTGGTTGGCGGGTGGGAAATCGTCCGCGTTCAGCGCCTGCGGCATCAGCCACTCCCCCGGCTGGCCCTCTTTGCCCCACGGCTCCCCTTCCCAGCTTTCGACCAGGTAGAACCACAGGGTGATGTGCAGCTCTGGGTACTGGTAATCCAGCTTCTCAAACAGCAGCGCTGAGGTAACGGTGATGCCCACCTCTTCGTCCAGCTCGCGCGCCAGCGCCTGCTCCGGCGTTTCGCCAGCCTCAATCTTGCCGCCAGGAAACTCTTTTTTATTGGCCATGTGCGCATCGGCGGCGCGCTGGGTAATAAAGATTTCGCCCTGCGGATTGCGAATGATCCCGGCGGCGATATTCAATACTTTCATCAGGTTGACTCCATAAAAAAGGCGCAGAATCTGCGCCTTTGTTTTTTTTATTGTGTCGCGCTTAGCTCAGACGGCCATGGCACTGCTTGTATTTTTTGCCAGAGCCGCACGGGCATGGATCGTTACGACCCACTTTACGCTCGCCGGTCTGATCCGCCAGATCGGCCGCAGCCTGCGCGTCGTCGGACTGGTGGCTAAGCTGCTGCATCTGGGCCAGGCGCTCTGACTCCTCACGACGCTGCTGCTCCATCTCTTCCACCTCTTCCGGCATCCGCACCTGCACTTTCGACAGGGTGCTGATCACTTCATACTTCAGCGACTCAAGCATAGCGGCGAACATGGCGAAGGATTCGCGCTTGTACTCCTGCTTCGGATCCTTCTGCGCGTAGCCACGCAGGTGGATGCCCTGACGCAGATAGTCCATCGCCGCCAGGTGCTCTTTCCATAGGGAGTCGAGGGTTTGCAGCATGACGCCTTTTTCGAAGTGGCGCATCATCTCGGCACCCACCACTTCTTCTTTACGCTGATAGACCTCTACCGCGCTCTGCATAATACGTTCGCGCAGCGTCTCTTCATGCAGATCCGGCTCTTTGTCCAGCCACTCGGCAATCGGCAGGTCGAGATCGAAGTCGTTTTTCAGGCGCTCTTGCAGGCCTGGGATATCCCACATCTCTTCCAGCGACTGCGGCGGAATATGCCCGTCGATAGTCGCCTTGAAGACATCCTCGCGGATGCTGGTGATGGTTTCGCTGACGTCGCTTACGTCCAACAGCTCGTTACGCTGGGTGTAGATGGCGCGGCGCTGATCGTTGGCCACATCGTCATACTCCAGCAGCTGCTTACGAATATCGAAGTTGCGGCTCTCTACCTTACGCTGGGCGTTGGCGATAGCCTTGGTCACCCACGGGTGCTCGATCGCTTCGCCCGGCTTCATCCCCAGCTTACGCATCATATTGGAGACGCGGTCAGAGGCGAAGATACGCATCAGGGCATCTTCCATCGACAGGTAGAAGCGGGAGGAGCCTGCGTCACCCTGACGACCGGAACGGCCGCGCAGCTGGTTGTCGATACGGCGGGATTCATGGCGCTCGGTACCGATGATGTGCAGACCGCCGGAGGCCAGCACCGCATCATGACGCACCTGCCAGTCCGCTTTGATCTGTGCAATCTGCTCTTCGGTCGGCTCCGGCAGGGCGGCAACCTCTGCCTGCCAGCTACCACCGAGCATAATATCGGTACCACGACCCGCCATGTTGGTGGCGATGGTCACCGCTGCCGGATAGCCCGCCTGGGCAACAATTGCCGCTTCGTTGGCGTGGAACTTGGCGTTCAGGACGTTGTGCTTAATGCCCGCTTTGGTCAGTTCGTTAGACACCACCTCGGATTTCTCGATGGAGATGGTCCCCACCAGCACCGGCTGGCCGTTGGCCGTACGCTCTTTGATATCTTCGATGATGGCCTGAATTTTTTCCGCTTCGGTCATGTAGACCAGGTCCGGCAGATCCTTACGGATCATCGGACGGTTGGTCGGCACCACCACGGTGTCCAGCTTGTAGATAGAGCTAAATTCGAAGGCTTCGGTATCGGCAGTACCGGTCATCCCCGCCAGCTTCTCATACAGGCGGAAGTAGTTCTGGAAGGTGATGGAGGCCAGGGTCTGGTTCTCGTTCTGGATATCCACGCCCTCTTTGGCCTCAACGGCCTGGTGTAGACCATCGGACCAGCGGCGGCCCTGCATGGTACGGCCGGTGTGCTCATCAACGATGATGACTTCACCGTCTTTCACGATGTAGTCCACGTCGCGGGTGAAGAGCACGTGGGCACGCAGCGCAGCGGTAACGTGGTGCATCAGCATGATATTGCCTGGGGAGTAGAGCGACTCGCCCTCGTCCATGATGCCCTCACGCACCAGCAGCTCTTCAATCAGCACCAGTCCGCGCTCGGTCAGGTTTACCTGACGCGCTTTCTCATCCACGGAGAAGTGGCCTTCGCCCTGGAAGGTGTCAGAATCCTCTTTCTCCTGACGGATCAGGTTAGGGATGATTTTGTTGACGCGCTTGTACATGTCGGAGCTGTCTTCCGCCGGACCGGAGATGATCAGCGGCGTACGGGCTTCGTCGATGAGGATGGAGTCTACCTCATCCACCAGCGCATAGTGCAGCTTACGCTGAACGCGCTCTTCCGGGCTGAACGCCATGTTGTCACGCAGGTAGTCAAAGCCGTATTCGTTGTTAGTGCCGTAGGTGATATCTGCGGCATAGGCTTCACGCTTGGCCGGTGCTGGCAGGCCGGACATGTTGATGCCCACGCTCATGCCAAGGAACTCGAACAGCGGACGGTTGTTTTCGGCATCACGCTGGGCGAGGTAGTCGTTGACGGTCACCACGTGCACGCCTTTACCGCTCAGGGCGTTCAGATAGGCAGGCAGGGTTGCGGTCAGGGTTTTACCTTCACCGGTACGCATCTCGGCGATGCAGCGATCGTTAAGCACCATCCCGCCCAGCAGCTGGACGTCAAAGTGGCGCATGCCGAACACGCGCTTGCTCGCTTCACGCACCACGGCGAACGCTTCCGGGATCAGGCTCTCCACGGTCTCGCCTTTTTCCAGACGGGCGCGGAACTCGGCGGTTTTGGCTTTCAGCTCATCATCGCTGAGCTTCTCCATAGCCGGTTCCATACCGTTGATGACGGTGACGGCTTTGCGCATCCGGCGCAGGGTACGATCGTTACGGCTACCAAATACTTTTGTTAACAGTTTAATAAGCATAATAAATTCTCAAACGCCCCAAAATGGGCAGATAAATTAAGGTGTTGAAACGGTTAATTTAGCTGAGGCGTTGAGGTCCGGCGCGGATCCCCTGCACCTGCGCGAGCCAGTCAGCGACGGTAAACGCAGCGTGCGGCTCTGGAGTGACGAGGATGCGATGGCGAACAATAACCGGCGGCTTGCCCTCCTGGTTCAGCAGGGCGTTGAGCGTATCCAGCAGCGCCAGATGGTGCGCCTGGACGGGCAGCGGCTCTTCAGCAACCGACAGCGCCTGCGGTGCCATTGCAAAGGAGAGATGACGAATAACGGTGCGGATAGCGTGCTGATGCCAGTAGTCGACGGTAAAGGTCGGACGGCGGCTGGCTTCGAGCAGCGCGAGGCTGGTGAAGTTGACCGGGCTGGTGCGATTATGGTTGCTGGCGGTTGCCTTCTCAGGCTGGGCCGGGCGCTCCTGCGTACCGGGCGCGGGCAGGCCAAGACTCGCCGCGACCATCCCTAAAAAGAGATGCGGCCAGAAGTAGCGTCTGCCAAATTGTCGCCAGCGCGTCAGTAATCCGCTCACTTGCTCCACCATTAATGGGTTAAACCTACCCGATTCATATCAACATCCGTTATTTTGCGACCAAATATTACCATTAAAGGCGCTACACGGCAGTAACAATGAGGGGCATAGCCGGGTGAAAATGCTTAAGAAAACAGCGAACGCTCCGCTTTGGGCAGTAAATTATCTCTGGATTTGTGCATCAGGGGCGAGAAGAGAACCGGTAAAACCTGGAAACAAAAACGACTGGCGCCCCTGACCGGAGAGAGTGCCAGGTTAACCAGTCGAATTTTTACTAAACGGTCTGGAGGATTATGCCAGTACCGTTGAGGGTGCTTTGAATGCCAAAGGCAGTTCAGCGTCGTCCTGGAACGTCACATACTCCCAGGCTTCCTGTTTAGCCAGGACCGCCTGCAGCAGTTTATTATTCAGCGCATGACCGGATTTGTAAGCGGTAAATGCACCGATAATGTTGTGACCGCACATGAACAGGTCACCGATCGCATCCAGCATTTTGTGACGCACAAACTCGTCTTCAAAACGCAGGCCGTCTTCGTTCAGTACGCGATAGTCATCAACTACGATGGCACAATCGAAGCTGCCGCCCAGGCACAGGCCACGAGACTGCAGATACTCGATATCACGCATAAAGCCGAAGGTACGCGCGCGGCTAATCTGGCGCATAAATGCGTCGGCAGAGAAGTTCATCGCGTAGCGCTGGCTGCTGGCATCAATCGCCGGATGGTTGAAGTCGATGGTGAAATCGAGCGTAAAACCATTGTACGGCTTGAATTCAGCCCATTTGTCGCCGTCTTCGACGCGAACGGTCTCTTTGATGCGAACAAATTTCTTCGCACAGTTCAGCTCTTCGATACCCGCATCAAGCAGCAGGTAAACGAAGGGGGCTGCACTACCGTCCATGATCGGGATCTCAGGGGCGTCAACTTCAATCATGATGTTGTCGATACCCAGACCCGCCAGCGCGGCGTTGAGGTGCTCTACGGTAGAGATCCGCACGTCATGCTCGTTCACCAGGCAGGTGCAGAGCATGGTATCACGCACAGATTTGGCATCGGCCGGAAAATCTACCGGTGGATTCAAGTCAGTGCGACGATAGATGACCCCGGTGTTGGCCGACGCAGGTCGCAACGTCAGGGTGACTTTCTTGCCGGTATGCAAACCGACGCCAGTCGCCTGAACGATACGTTTAAGTGTCCTTTGTTTGATCATCGTATAATCTCGCCTAGTTACTAATCCAACCGAATTGTACTATACAACCGGCGGGCCAGTTTAGCACAAAGAGCGACAATGCCCAACTTCCAGCTAATTCTTAGTCAGCCTGCTTACGTAAAAATGCCGGAATATCGAGATAATCTGGCTCTTTTGCGGTCTGCGGCGTCGGGTCATTGACCACTTTCGCGGCCGGTTTCTGCTCCTGGCTCAGCGGTGCCATACCGTGCTGCTGGTAGCGATCCATCACCGGCTGCTGCTGCTGTTTGTTGGTCACCAGGGTAATTTCTGGACGCTTGTCCATACCGATACCGGTGGCAACAACGGTCACGCGCAGCTCGTCGTTCATCTCTGGATCCAGAGAGGTACCGATAACCACGGTCGCGTTATCTGACGCAAATGCACGGATGGTGTTACCCACGGTTTCAAACTCGTCCAGACGCAGGTCGAAGCCCGCCGTAATGTTGACGAGAACGCCGCGTGCGCCAGAGAGGTCGATATCTTCCAGCAGCGGGCTGGAGATGGCCATCTCGGCGGCTTCTTCCGCACGATCTTCCCCTTTCGCCACGCCGGAGCCCATCATCGCGTAGCCCATTTCGGACATCACGGTGCGCACGTCAGCGAAGTCGACGTTCATCAGGCCTGGACGGGTGATCAGCTCGGCGATGCCCTGGACCGCGCCTTTCAGCACGTCGTTGGCCGCGCCAAAGGCGTCAAGCAGAGAGATGCCACGACCCAGCACCTTCAGCAGCTTGTCGTTCGGGATGGTGATCAGGGAGTCAACGTGCTTAGAGAGCTCGGTGATCCCCTGCTCCGCAAAGGCCATACGCTTCTTGCCTTCGAAGTTGAAAGGCTTGGTCACGACGGCAACGGTCAGAATACCTAAATCTTTGGCCACTTCGGCAACCACCGGCGCGGCACCTGTGCCTGTACCCCCGCCCATACCTGCGGCGATGAATACCATGTCTGCGCCGTCAAGCGCTGCGCGCAGTGCTTCACGGTCCTCTTCGGCTGCATTGCGGCCGACTTCCGGGTTAGCACCCGCTCCCAAACCTTTGGTGATGCCGCCGCCGATCTGGATGGTCTGCCCCACCGCGGTCTTACGCAACGCCTGGGCGTCAGTATTCACTGCAAAGAATTCAACGCCTTCGATGCGCTCGCGCACCATGTGCTCAACGGCGTTACCGCCGCCGCCACCGACGCCGATGACTTTAATCACCGCATCGTTGGTCAGTTCCATAGGTTCAAACATAATTTTCTCTCCGATTTTACACATCATCCTGCAGACTGCTGTAAGACTGCAAGAGGGATTCAGTGTAAGTACCTGTCGCCTGAGACCACTAATTTTGTGCGGTCTCTGAAAATATTAAAACTCTTTTCGCAGCCAGCTGTTCAGACGTTTGATCCACGAGCCGACTGACGCACGTTTTTCCACCTCTGCTTCACCACTTAAATGGGACTCCTTCCCGTAGTGCAGCAGACCTACCGCCGTTGAATAGTACGGCTCCTGGGCATAGTCCGTCAGGCCCGTGATATTCAGCGGCGCACCTATGCGCACCTGTGTATGAAACACGCGTTGCGCACAGGCTGCAAGCCCTTCGATCTGCGCTGCGCCGCCGGTTAATACAATTCCTGCTGCAAGATGGTGCTTAACGCCTTGTTGCCGGAGCTGTTCTTGCAGCTGCAAAATTTCTTCGTTCACCAGGTTGAGCAGCTCGGTGTAGCGCGGCTCAATCACCTCCGCCAGCGTCTGACGCTGCAGGCTGCGCGGTGGACGTCCGCCCACGCTCGGCACCTCTACGCTTTCGTCTTTACCGACAATTGCGCCCAGGGCACAGCCATGGCGAACCTTAATGGCCTCGGCATCGCTTGGCGGCGTACCGAAGGCATAGGCGATATCGCTGGTCACCACGTTCCCCGCGTAGGGGATCACCTTGGTATGGCGCAGCGCACCGCCGGTATACACGGCGATGTCCATTGTACCACCACCGATATCCACTACGCAGACACCCAGCTCACGTTCGTCTTCCGTCAACACGGAATAGCTGGACGCCAGTCCGGCAAAAATGAGTTGGTCAACTTTCAGACCACATCGTTCAACCGCTTTGACAATGTTTTTTGCCATATCGTTGTGACATGTGATCAAGTGCACTTTTGCCTGCATCCGCACACCGGATAACCCTACCGGGTTTTTGATCCCTTCCTGGTAGTCAATGGCGTACTCCTGCGGAATAACATGCAGGACCCGGTGCTCGTCGCGCACACGCACCGACTTGGCGGTATGCACAACGTTTTCAACGTCTTCCTGGCTCACTTCCTCTTCGGAAATGGGTACCATGCCGATCTCATTCTGACAGCTAATATGCTTGCCGGAGAGCGCCAGGTAAACCGACGAAATCTGGCAGTCCGCCATCAGCTCGGCCTGGTCGATGGCGCGCTGCACGCACTTCACCACCGACTCTAAATCGTTGACTCCGCCTTTATCCATACCCCGCGACGGGCAACTGCCCACGCCAATGATATTGATCATACCGTCGGGCAGAACTTCCCCTACCAAAGCGGCGACCTTCGCGGTGCCAATCTCCAGTCCTACTACCAGTTTTCTGTCCGTCGCCTTGATCATTATTGCTCTGCCTGTGCCTGATTCTGTTGCTGATTAGGATCCACAATAGGTGCCGGTTTCCAACCGACCGCCGCGCCTGAGTCATAGCGCAGATCGACGTAGCTAATCTCTTTGCCGTCGGTTTGCGCCTGCTGCTGCAGAACAGGATAGAGTTCTACAAAGCGTGACAGACGTTTCATCGTATCCCCCCGGCCCAGGTTGAGCTTGATTCCATTGTTCAGCGTCAACTGCCAGGAGCGACGGGCGGTCATCGCCGCCTCTTTCAACGTAAACTTATCTTTTGCCAGCACCTGCCCCATGTCACGGAAGCCCTGCAACACTTCGCTTTCGCTCCCTTCCGGGCCAAACAGCAGCGGGAGACCCGGCTCTTTAGCACGATCGGTGGGCACGCTGAACGAATTTCCATCTGCATCCATCATGTGCTGATCATTCCACCGCGCAATCGGGACATATTCAACCAGATGAATCTTCAATTCGTCCGGCCACTGCTTTCTTACGCTGGCCTGCTTGATCCACGGCAGACGTTCAATCTGGCTTTGGATGATGTTCACATCCTGGGTCATAAAGGTCCCAGGGGCACCCAGCGCCAGAATCGACTGGCGTATATCATCGTTGCGCGTGTAGTGGCGCTCACCGGTGACCACAAGCTTCGACAGCGGTAGGCGCTGCGCATCGTCCATCCAGCCCAGAATCATCCAGCCGCTCACCAACACGGTGCACAGCACCGCCAGCAGAAACACAATTCCTGCAAGACGCGTTCCATTATTCCGCCGGGAGGCAACAACCTCCTCCTCTTCGCGGTTTCGCGTGTTTAGCGCAGCCTGCGACATATCAGTCCGCCAACTCCAGAATTCGTACAACCAATTGCGAGAAACTTAATCCAGCCTGGCGAGCCGCCATCGGGACCAGACTGTGGCTGGTCATTCCCGGCGAGGTGTTCGCTTCCAGCAGATAGAAGTGACCATCGCTATCCTGCATGGCATCGATTCGACCCCATCCACGGCAGCCTAATACGTTCCAGGCCTTTAGTACCAGATCGCGTAACAGCGCCTCGCGCTCCGCTTCTAATCCGCTGGGGCAGAAATACTGAGTCTCATCAGAGAGATACTTTGCCTCATAATCATAGAAGGTTCCTGCGGGTTGGATGCGAATTGAGGGTAAAATTTCTTCCCCTAATACTGCAACGGTAAATTCCGGCCCGCTCAGCCACTTCTCAACTAAGACTTCTTCATCGTGCTGAAACGCTAAAGCTAACGCCGCATCCAGCGCGCCAGCCTCGTCAACTTTAGACATGCCGACGCTGGAGCCTTCCCGGCTGGGCTTGACGATCAGCGGCAGGCCCAGGCTGGTGATGTGCTGAAGCACGCTCTCGTTCAGCCCCTGCTCAAACTCTTGACGCGTTACTGCCGCCCACGGCGCGACAGGCAAGCCCGCGCCCTGCCACAGCAGCTTGCTGCGCAGCTTATCCATTGAGATGGCCGAGGCCATCACGCCGCTGCCGGTATAAGGCAGACCGGTCAATTCAAGCAGACCCTGTAGCGTACCGTCTTCGCCACCGCGACCGTGCAGGGCGATAAAGACCTTGTCAAAGCCCATGCTCTTAAGCTGGGTGACGTCGGTGTCACGCGGATCGACCGGATGGGCGTCTACGCCACCCTCGCGCAGACCAGCAAGCACCGCTGCGCCAGAGTTCAGCGACACCTCACGCTCGGCGGAGGTTCCGCCCAGCAGGACTGCAACTTTATTAGCCATGACGCTCTTCCTCCTGCGGCTGCTGCGGCTTCAGTTTATTCTCGGCCAGGCTACGGGCGATTTTACCGATGTTGCCTGCGCCCTGAACCAGAATGAGATCGTTACCGGTTAATACCGGGGCCAGCATCGCCGCGACCTGGGCAGCGTCGGGAACCAGAATCGGATCGATTTTTCCCCGGCCACGAATGGTACGGCACAGGGAGCGGCTATCCGCACCTGGGATCGGCGTCTCCCCTGCGGCATAGACGTCCAGCATCAGCAGGGCGTCGACCTGGGTCAGCACGTTAGCGAAATCATCGTACAGGTCGCGGGTACGGGTGAAACGGTGCGGCTGAAAAATCATCACCAGATTCTTATCCGGCCAGCCCGCACGCGCGGCCTTGATGGTGGCATCTACCTCGGTCGGGTGATGACCGTAGTCGTCAACCAGCATGGCGCTGCCCGCTTTGCCGTTTACCTGCTCCAGCGGGAACGCGCCGAGGAAGTCGAAGCGGCGGCCGGTCCCCTGGAAGCTCTCCAGCGCCCGCAGGATCGCTTCGTCGTCAATCCCCTCTTCCGTCGCTACGGCCACCGCCGCCGCCGCGTTCAGGGCGTTATGGCGGCCCGGCGCGTTCAGCGTGACCTGTAAATTAGGTTTGTCCTGGCGCACCAGCACAAAGTGTCCCTGCGGCCCGGTCTGCTGGTAGCTCTCTACCCGCACGTCCGCGTCGTCGCTAAAGCCGTAGGTGGTGGTCTGGCGGCCAACGCGCGGCAGCAGCTCGCGGCACACCGGGTCGTCCACGCACATCACCGCCCGGCCATAGAACGGCAGGTTGTGCAGGAAGTTGATAAAGGTCTGCTTTAGGTTCTCGAAGTCGCCCTGGTAGGTATCCATATGGTCGGCTTCGATATTGGTGACGATGGCGACCATCGGCTGCAGATGCAGGAACGACGCGTCGCTCTCATCCGCCTCGGCAATCAGATAGCGGCTGTGGCCCAGACGGGCGTGCACGCCGGCGGCTTTCACCAGCCCGCCGTTAACAAAGGTCGGATCCAGTCCGGCCTCGGCATAGATACTGGAGACCATCGCGGTGGTCGTGGTTTTGCCATGCGTCCCGGCGATGGCGATGCCGTGACGAAAACGCATCAGCTCTGCCAGCATCTCTGCGCGGCGGATCACTGGAATGCGCGCTTCGTTCGCGGCGACAATCTCCGGGTTATCGGCAGAGATGGCGCTGGAGACGACGACGACGCTGGCGTCACGCACGTTCTCCGGGCGATGGTTGAAGTAGATGGTCGCGCCAAGGGCGGCCAGCTGCTGCGTAACCGGGTTTGGCGCAAGGTCGGAACCGCTGATCTGATAGCCTTCGTTCGCCAGCACCTCAGCGATGCCGCCCATGCCGGCCCCGCCAATGCCAACGAAGTGAATGTGCCGGACGCGACGCATCTCGGGCACGATAGAACGCAGTTTCGCCAGTTGTTGTGTATTCATTCTCTAAACGCCATAAACTTCTAAAATTCGTGCGACGCAAAAGGCGTCGCGATGGTTAAGCCTGTGCAGCAAGGCTTACGGCTTTTGCTACCCGGTCGGTAGCATCAGGAATGGCTGCGGCGCGCGCGCGCTCGGCCATCCCCAGTAACGTAACGCGATCCCAGCTCGCCAGCGTCTCGACGACGGAATCAACGGTAAACTGCGGCTGCTCAAGGATCTTCGCCGCGTGCGCCTGCTCAAGCGGCAGCGCATTCCAGTACTGCTGCCGATCCTTATGCTGGAACGGCACAAACAGCGCGGGCAGCCCGGCGGCGGCAATCTCACTCACCGTCAGCGCCCCGGAGCGACAAACCACCACGTCGGCCCAGGCGTAGGCCGCAGCCATATCATCAATAAACTCGGTCACGCGGTGCTGCGGCTGACCGGCGTCGGCATAGGCCTGCTCAACCGCCTGCTGCGCCCCTTTCCCGCTCTGGTGCCAGATGGTCACCGCATCGCCAAGCTTTGCGGCTACCTGCGGCAGCGTCTGGTTCAGCACCCGTGCGCCCTGCGAGCCGCCGACGACCAGCACCCGCACCGGCCCTTCACGGCCAGAGAGGCGATCCGCCGGTAGCGGTAGCGCCAGCACGTCGGTGCGCACCGGATTACCCACCACGTCGGCCTGCGGAAACGCGCCGGGAAAGGCCTGCATCACCTTGGTGGCGATCTTTGCCAGCCATTTGTTGGTCAGCCCGGCAATGCCGTTCTGCTCGTGCAGAACCACTGGAATGCCCAGCGACCAGGCGGCGAGGCCACCCGGCCCGGAGACGTAGCCGCCCATCCCCAGCACCACGTCCGGTTTGAAGCGCTGCATAATCGCCCGCGCCTGTCGCCAGGCGTTAAAGATACGCAGCGGTGCAAGCAGCATGGCCTTCAGCCCCTTCCCGCGCAGGCCGGAGATGCGAATAAAGTCGATCTCGATACCGTGTTTTGGCACCAAATCCGCTTCCATACGATCGGCGGTGCCCAGCCAGCGAACCTGCCAGCCCTGGGCCATTAAATGGTGCGCAACCGCCAGGCCGGGGAAAACGTGCCCGCCCGTGCCGCCTGCCATCACCATTAACCGCTTCGGTTGCCCACTCATCGAACACCTCGTGTAAACGCCTGGGCTTTTTCCAGACGCGTTTCATAATCTATACGCAACAGCATCATGATCGCCGTCGACATAATTAACAGGCTGGAGCCACCGTAGCTGATCAGCGGCAGCGTCAGACCCTTGGTTGGCAGCATCCCGGCGGCCGCGCCAACGTTGACGAGTGCCTGAAAACTAAACCAAATACCGATCGAACAGGCCAGAAAACCCGAGAAGCGATGGTCAATATCCAGCGCTTTCCGCCCGATAGACATCGCACGGAAAGCGACGAAGAATACCATCAAAAGCGCCAGTACCACACCGATATAACCCAGTTCTTCGCCGATAATGGAGAAAATGAAGTCGGTATGTGCCTCCGGCAGGTACTCCAGTTTTTGCACCGAGTTGCCCAGGCCCTGTCCCCAGAACTCGCCCCGGCCAAAGGCCATCAGCGACTGGGTCAGCTGGTAGCCGCTGCCAAACGGATCTTCCCACGGGTTCCAGAACGAGGTGACGCGGCGGATACGGTAGGGTTCGGCGAGGATCAGCAGCACTACGGCAGAGATGCCCATGCCGATGATGGCGATAAACTGCCACAGCTTGGCCCCGGCGAGGAACAGCATGGCCAGGGTGGTGACAAACAGCACCACCACGGTTCCGAGGTCAGGCTGCGCCAGCAGCAGCACCGCCAGCACCAGAATCACGCCCATCGGCTTTAAGAAGCCGCGCAGGTTATTACGCACCTCATCCACCTTACGCACCAGGTAGTTGGCGAGGTAGCAGAAGAGGGAGAGCTTAGTGAACTCGGCAGGCTGGAAGCGCATTACGCCAAGGTCAATCCAGCGCGATGCCCCGTTAATGGAGCTGCCTACCAGCAGTACCAGCAGCAGCATGACAATAGAGGCGATCAGCATCGCCGAGCTCCAGCGCTGCCAGAACTCCATCGGCAGGCGCAGGGTAATCATCGCCATACAAAACGCAAGGAAGATGTAGAGCGCATCGCGTTTGGCAAAGAAGAAGGGATCGTTGGTCAGGCGCTGCCCTACCGGCATCGACGCGGAGGTCACCATGATAAAGCCCACGGCCGCAAGGCCGAAGGTCAGCCACAGCAGCATTCGATCGTACATGACCAGGCTGTCGGTATCTTTCTCACGCGAGCCCATGACCCAGCCCTTGAGCGCCGCAAACAGCCACTCCAGGATACCGAGTCCCGGTAGACGCGGCATGCGCGGCAGTCTCAGGCGAGGGAGTGATAAGCGCATTAGCCTAACTCCTTCGCCAGACGGGTGAACTCATCGCCCCGTTGTTCAAAGTTCTTAAACTGATCGAGGCTGGCACAGGCAGGTGACAGCAGCACCATATCGCCCGGCTTGAGCTGCGGCGCGATAAGGCGCATCGCCTGCTCCATCGTCTCGGTCTGTGCGGCAATCTCAGGACGTAACGCCGCCAGCTCTGCGCCGTCACGGCCAAAGCAGTAGAGGCGCACGTTACTCCCGTTCAGGTAGCGGCTTAGCGGTGAGAAGTCTGCCGACTTGCCGTCGCCGCCCAGCAGCAGGTGCAGCGTGCCGTCAACGTGCAGGCCGTTAAGCGCCGCTTCGGTGCTGCCGACGTTGGTGGCCTTGGAGTCGTTGATCCAGCGCACGCCGTTGTGCTCCAGCGCCAGCTGGAAACGGTGCGCCAGGCCGGTAAAGGTGGTTAACGCCTTCAGGCTGGTGGCACGCGGCAGGCCAGCGGCATCCGCCAGCGCCAGCGCCGCCAGGGCGTTAGTGTAGTTGTGCTGGCCGCTGAGCTTCATCTCTTTAACGTTAAGCACTTTTTCACCCTTCACCCGCAGCCAGGTCTCGCCCTGCTGGCGGTTGAGGTGGTAGTCACCCACGTCGACGCCAAAGCTGATGCAGCGCTCGTCCGCGCCACGAACCGGCATGGTCAGGGCATCGTCGGCGTTGACCACACAGACTTTGGCGTTCTCAAAAATACGCAGCTTGGCGGCACGGTACTGCTGCAGGCCAAACGGATAGCGATCCATATGGTCTTCGGTGACGTTGAGGATTGTCGCCGCCACGGCGTGCAGGCTGGAGGTGGTCTCAAGCTGGAAGCTGGAGAGCTCCAGCACGTACAGCTCGCGGTTGCTGTCGAGCAGCATCAAGGCCGGCAGACCAATATTGCCGCCCACGCCGACGTTAACGCCCGCCGCTTCCGCCATCTCGCCCACCAGCTTAGTCACGGTGCTCTTGCCGTTAGAGCCGGTGATCGCAATCACCGGTGCCTGGGCTTCACGCACGAACAGCTCGATATCGCCGACGATCTCCACGCCAGCCTCGGCGGCCGCGCTCAGCGACGGGTGCGCGAGAGCGAGACCGGGGCTGGCAACGATCAGATCCGCCGCCAGCAGCCAGTCGTCATTCAGACTACCAAGGTGGCGCTCCACCGACTCCGGCAGCTTCTCCAGCCCCGGCGGCGCGGTGCGCGTATCCATCACCCGCGGCGTCACGCCACGCGCAAGGAAAAAGTCCACGCAGGATAGGCCGGTTAACCCTAACCCAATGATGACGACCTGTTTACCCCGGTAATCTGCCATGATTAACGCACCTTCAGCGTAGCCAGGCCAATCAGCACCAGCATCAGCGAAATAACCCAGAAGCGCACAATGACCCGCGGCTCCGGCCAGCCTTTCAGTTCATAGTGGTGATGGATCGGGGCCATACGGAAGATACGCTGTCCGCGCAGCTTAAAGGAGCCCACCTGCAGGATCACCGACAGGGTCTCTACCACAAATACGCCACCCATGATCACCAGCAGGAACTCCTGACGCAGCAGCACGGCGATAATGCCCAGCGCGCCGCCCAGCGCCAGCGAACCGACATCGCCCATAAAGACCTGCGCCGGATAGGTGTTAAACCACAGAAAGCCCAGCCCTGCCCCGACGATAGCCGTACAGACGATCACCAGCTCACCGGCGTGACGCAGGTAGGGAATATGCAGATAGCTGGCAAAGTTCATGTTGCCGGTTGCCCAGGCCACCAGCGCAAAGCCTGACGCCACCAGCACGGTAGGCATGATAGCCAGGCCGTCGAGGCCGTCGGTGAGGTTCACGGCGTTGCCGGTACCGACGATGACGAAGTAGGCCAGCAGGATATAGAGGATGCCCAGCTGCGGCATAACGTCCTTAAAGAACGGCACCACCAGCTGGGTGGCCGGCGTATCGTTGCCCACCAGATAGAGCGCAAAGGAGACGCCCAGGGCGATAACCGACATCCAGAAATATTTCCAGCGGGCGATGAGACCCTTGGTGTCTTTGCGCACCACCTTCCGGTAGTCATCAACAAAGCCGATGATGCCATAGCCCACCAGCACCACCAGCACGCACCAGACGTAGGGGTTGGAGGGGTAAGCCCACAGCAGGACCGACACCACAATGGCGGTGAGGATCATGATCCCGCCCATTGTCGGCGTGCCGCGCTTGCTGAAGTGCGATTCCGGACCGTCGTTACGTACAACCTGGCCAAACGAGAGCTTTTGCAGGCGGGCGATCATGCGCGGCCCCATCCATAAGGAGATGAAGAGCGCGGTCAGCAGGCTGACAATGGCGCGAAACGTCAGATAGGAAAAGACGTTAAAGCCCGAATAATATTTGACCAAATGCTCGGCCAGCCAAACTAACATGTCCCATTCTCCTGTAATGCGCGTACTACCTCTTCCATGGCAGCACTACGTGAACCTTTCACCAAAATGGTAATAATCTGCTGCTCTGCAATCAGCGCCTTGAGGCGCGCGATCAGCGCAGCTTTATCGTTAAAATGTTCGCCAACGCCGCTGGCGTCGGAGATACCTTTGCTCTGGACGCCCACGCTCAGCACGCGATCGAGGCCGGAGGCTTTCGCCGCCTCCCCCACCTGCTGATGGCACGCTTCGCTCTCATCGCCCAGCTCGGCCATATCGCCCACCACCATCACCCGGTAGCCCGGCATCTCGGAGAGCACCTGCGCCGCCGCGGTCATCGAACCGACGTTGGCGTTGTAGGAGTCGTCGAGCAGCAGCTGGTTTTCCGCAAGCTGGATGGGGAACAGACGTCCCGGCACCGCCTTCAGCTTCGCCAGCCCGGCCTTCACCGCGTCCAGCGGTGCGCCCACCGCCATCGCCAGCGCCGTTGCGGCCAGCGCGTTAGCAATGTTGTGACGACCCGGCAGCGGCAGCAGCACCTCAACGTTGCCGGTTGGGGTTTGCAGCGTGAAGGTGGTCCCGTGCGAGGTCACATGCACGTTATTGGCAGTGAAGTCGCTGTTGGCCGCGTTCGGTGAGAAGCGCCAGATTTTGCACCCGCCGATGATGCTCTGCCAGTTCAGCCAGTCATTGTTGTCCGCATTCATGATCGCCACGCCGTCGAGCGGCAGGCCGGTAAAGATCTCACCCTTCGCTTTCGCCACGCCCGCCAGCGAGCCGAAACCTTCCAGATGCGCGGCCGCCAGGTTGTTGACCAGCGCCGCTTCCGGACGGGTCAGGCTAACGGTCCAGGCGATTTCGCCCTGGTGGTTAGCCCCCAGCTCGATCACCGCATACTGGTGCGCTTTCGTCAGGCGTAGCAGTGTCATCGGCACGCCGATGTCATTATTTAGGTTGCCGGCGGTATAAAGCGTATTACCGCACTCGCTGAGGATGGCGGCGGTCATCTCTTTCACCGAGGTTTTACCCGACGAGCCGGTGAGCGCGACCACGCGGGTCGGCACCTGCTGGCGCACCCAGGCCGCGATTTCGCCAAAGGCGAGACGGGTATCCTTCACCACCAGCTGGGGCAGATCGCAGTCGAGCTTGCGGCTGACCAGCAGCGCGCCCGCGCCGCCCGTCTTCGCCTGCTCGGCAAAGTCATGGGCGTCGAAGCGTTCACCTTTCAGGGCCACAAACAGGCAGCCCGGCGTCAGCTGGCGGGTATCGGTGGTGACGGCATCAATGGTCAGACTCTGACCGTGCAGCTCGCCGTTCAAGATCTGGGCAAGCTCGTTAAGGGTTACGCTAATCATGCCACCACTCCCAGCAGACGCGCGGCAGTGACGCGGTCGGAATAGTCGAGACGGCGGGTACCGACAATCTGATAATCTTCATGGCCCTTACCGGCCAGCAGCACGACGTCGTTCTCTTTCGCCTGCATAATGGCGCTGGTTACCGCTTCGGCGCGGCCTTCCACCACCCGGGCGCGGCCTGCATCGAGCATACCAGCGAGAATATCGTTAATGATGGCGCGTGGCTCTTCGGTACGCGGGTTGTCGTCGGTGACAACCGGAACGTCGGCAAACTCCTCGGCAATGGCACCCATCAGCGGACGCTTGCCCTTGTCACGATCGCCGCCGCAGCCAAAGACGCACCACAGCTTACCGGTGCAGTGCAGGCGCGCGGCCTGTAGCGCTTTCTCCAGCGCATCCGGGGTGTGAGCGTAATCCACCACCACCGTCGGTTTACCCGGCGCAGCGAAGACCTCCATGCGGCCGCATACCGGCTGCAGGCGCGACGCCGTCTTCAGCAGCTCGCTCAGCGGGAAGTCCAGCGCCAGCAGGGTTGCCAGCGCCAGCAGCAGGTTGCTGACGTTAAACGCCCCCATCAGGCGGCTTTCAATCTCGCCCTCCCCCCAGGAGGAGGTGAAGCGCACCGTGGCCCCGCTGTCGTGATAGCTTACCGCTTCGGCTTTCAGCCAGCGGCCATGACAGTTCGGGTTGATATGCCCTTCCATAGAGACCGCAACGGCGTCCGGCAGGTTAGCCAGCCAGCGGCGGCCCACTTCGTCATCGGCGTTAACGATCGCCTGTCCGTAGTGGTGTGCGGAGAAGAGCTGCCATTTTGCTGATTCGTAGCCCGCCATATCCCCGTGATAATCGAGGTGATCGCGGCTCAGGTTAGTGAATACCGAGGCACGGAACTTCAGGGCGGCGACGCGGTGCTGCACCAGGCCGTGGGAGGAGACCTCCATCGCGGCAAAGGTTGCCCCCTGCCCTGCCAGATCGGCAATCACATGCTGAACGTCAATGGCGGAGCCGGTAGTATTTTCGCTTGGGATCACCTTACCCAGCAGGCCGTTGCCTACCGTACCCATGACCGCGCTGGTTTCACCCAGCAGCTGAGCCCACTGCGCCAGCAGCTGGGTGGTAGTGGTTTTGCCGTTGGTGCCGGTGACGCCCACCAGGCTTAAACGCTCGGCAGGCTCATTATAAAAGCGTCCGGCCAGCGCGGAGAGGCGCTCGTTGAGCTGGCTAAGATAGATAACCGGCACGCCGTGAACTTCACGGATCTCACCGTCGGCGGCCTCGCCTTTTGCTTCCGCAATGATGGCCGCCACGCCCTGTGCTATCGCCTGCGGGATATACCGACGCCCGTCCGCCTGGTGGCCTACTACCGCCACAAAGAGATCGCCCGCTGCCGCTACGCGACTGTCGAGTGTCATTTCCCGCAAAGCTCGCGCAGGCAAATTCGCTACCCACGGAGCGAGAAGGTCGCGCAAATTACGATCTGCCACCTGTTCCCTCGCCTTCATTAATTACAAATTCACTTTTTTCGCCCGTTGCTAACGCGTCCGGCTCGATGTTCATGGTGCGCAGTACGCCCCCCATGATGGCCCCGAAGACCGGTGCGGAAACGGCACCGCCGTAGTATTTACCCGCCTGCGGATCGTTAATGACCACCACCAGCGCAAAACGCGGCTGGCTGGCTGGCGCGACGCCCGCGGTGTAGGCAATGTATTTATTGATATAGCGTCCGTCCGGCCCGACCTTTTTCGCCGTACCGGTTTTAATGGCGATGCGATAGCCTTTGATGGCGGCCTTCACGCCGCCGCCGCCGGGCAGCGCCACGCTCTCCATCATGTGCACCACGGTACGAACGATGGATTCCGGGAAGATACGCTCGCCCGGAACGGGCGGATCAACTTTGGTGATCGACAGCGGACGGTAGATGCCGTAGCTGCCGATCGTTGCGTAGACTCGCGCTAACTGTAACGGGGTTACCATTAGCCCGTAGCCGAAAGAGAAGGTGGCCCTCTCTATGTCAGACCACCGTTGTTTTTGAGGATATAAGCCACTGCGTTCTCCGACCAACCCCAAATTGGTCGCTTTTCCCAGGCCAAAACGCGAGTAAGTTTCTACCAGCGCTGAGGAGGGCATCGCTAACGCCAGCTTTGATACACCGACGTTACTCGACTTCTGTAGTACCCCGGTCAGGGTCAATTCGCTGTAGCGCGCCACGTCTTTGATCTCGTGGCCGTTAATACGGTAAGGGACAGTATTCAGAACGGTGTTCTCTCTGACCACGCCGCGCTGCAGAGCGGTCATCACCACCATCGGCTTCACGGTAGAGCCGGGTTCGAACACGTCGGTAATGGTACGGTTACGCATCACGTCTTTCTGCGTACCGCTGAGGTTGTTCGGGTTATAGGAGGGGCTGTTCGCCATCGCCAGCACTTCACCGGTGTTGACGTCTACCAGCACGGCGCTGCCAGACTCCGCCTTGTTAAAGGCCACGGCGTTGTTCAGCTCGCGGTAGACCAGCGCCTGGAGCCGCTCGTCGATGCTCAGGGCAAGGTTGTGCGCCGCCTGGCTGTCGGTGGAGGAGATATCTTCAATCACGCGGCCATAGCGGTCTTTACGCACGATGCGCTCGCCAGGCTGACCGGTAAGCCACTTATCAAAGCTCTTCTCAACCCCTTCAATGCCCTGGCTGTCGACGTTGGTAAAGCCAATGAGGTGAGCGGTTACTTCGCCGGAGGGGTAGTAACGACGCGACTCTTCCCGCAGATGAATGCCGGGCAGCTTCAGTTTTTTAATGTAGTCGCCGATATCCGGGTTTACCTGGCGCGCAAGGTAGATAAAGCGGCCTTTCGGGTTGGCGTTCACGCGAGCAGCAAGCTGATCGAGCGGGAGATGCAGCGCATCCGCCAGCGCTTTCCAGCGGTTGTCGAGCGTAATGCCGCCGGCGTCATGCAGCTCTTTCGGATCGGCCCAGATCGCCTTCACCGGCACGCTTACCGCCAGCGGACGGCCAGAGCGGTCGGTGATCAGGCCGCGAGAGGTAGAGACCTCCTGCACGCGCAGCGAGCGCAGATCGCCCTGACGCACCAGCATATCCGGGTTGATAACCTGTAACCATGCGACGCGCCCCAGCAGAAACGCCAGCGCCAGTAAAATACATCCGCAAAGCAACGCAAAACGCCAACTCACAAAGTTGGCCTGCTCTTCCTGACGTTTTGGTTTAAGCGTCTTCACCGCTGCTTTCATGCGTCGCGTAAGTCCTTATTTCTGTACTACGATGTTTTCTTGTGAAGGATCAACATGCTGCAGCTGCAGCTTCTCGGTGGCGATCCGTTCAACGCGGCTGTGATCGCCGAGGGCGTTCTCTTCAAGGATCAGGTTGCGCCACTCGATATCCAGCGCGTCGCGCTCCAGCACCAGCTGCTCACGCTGCGCCGTCAGCAGACGGGTATGGTGCGCAGTCGTTACGACCGTCACCGCCGTCACGATGATGCAGATGAACAGACAGAGCGGCAGTTTCCCAAAGCGCAAGAGATCGTCCGCGATCACGCCAGGCAACGCATGGCGCTCGGTGTTTCCTAACGACCCTTTTACTTTGCTAAAGGTCTCTGCCACCCTGCCGATCATGCGTTCGTCCTCTCTGCGATACGCAGCACTGAACTACGGGCGCGTGGATTCTCTGCCACCTCTTCTTCGCCCGGCATCAACTTGCCTAACGCTCGCAGATAACGGCCGCCCAGTTTACTGAGCTGCGCTTCAGTCATCGGTAACCCGGCTGGAACCTGTGGACCCCGGCTCTGCTCACGCATAAAGCGTTTCACAATGCGGTCCTCCAGCGAGTGGAAACTGATGATCGACAGTCGTCCCCCTGGGGCCAGCACGTCGAGCGAGTTTTTTAGCGCCTGCTCTATCTCCTCCAGCTCACTGTTTACCCAGATGCGCACCGCCTGGAAGGTACGGGTCGCGGGATGTTTATGCTTATCCTTCACCGGGGTAGCGGCGGCGATGACCTCCGCCAGCTCTTTGGTGCGGGTCATCGGCTCAATGCGGTTACGCTCCACGATGGCGCGGGCGATACGTTTGCCGAAGCGCTCTTCGCCAAAGGTTTTGATCACCCAGGCGATATCGGCTTCGTCAGCGGTTTGTAGCCATTCGGCGGCAGACTGGCCGCGGGTGGGATCCATACGCATGTCCAGCGGACCGTCGCGCATAAAGGAGAAACCACGCTCAGCATCGTCAAGCTGTGGGGAGGAGACGCCAAGATCGAGAAGGATACCGTCGATCTTGCCAGTGAGATCGCGCTCGCGAACGTAGTCCGCCAGCCCGGAGAAAGGCCCGTGCACAATTGAGAAGCGTGGATCGTCAATGGTTTTAGCGATAGCAATCGCCTCAGGATCGCGATCGATTGCCAGCAGCCGTCCTTCCGCCCCCAGCTGGGAGAGGATCAGGCGCGAGTGGCCACCGCGACCAAAAGTTCCATCTATGTAGATGCCGTCAGGACGAATGTTCAGGCCGTTTACGGCCTCGTCGAGCAGTACCGTTGTGTGTTTAAAATTTTCCATCATCGTTATAGAGACAAATCCTGCAATCGCTCTGAAAGTGGTTCAGAGCCTGACTGCTCAGCGTCGATATCTTCCTTGACCCGTTGATACCAGGTCGTTTCATCCCACAGCTCAAACTTGTTAAACTGCCCGACCAGCATCACTTCTTTGTTCAGTCCGGCATGGTGCCGTAAAACGGGAGCAATCAATAAGCGCCCCGCGCTATCCATCTGACATTCACTGGCATGTCCCAGCAGTAAACGCTGCACGCGTCGCTCTGCGGGATTCATGCTCGACAGACGCGATAATTTTTGCTCAATAATTTCCCATTCCGGGAGGGGGTAAAGCAGCAGGCAGGCGTGGTGGATGTCAATGGTACAGACCATCTGACCGGCAGCATGCTCGACAAGTTGTTCCCGGTAGCGAACAGGTACGGACAACCGACCTTTACTGTCGAGATTAACTAACGTTGCCCCACGGAACATGCCAGTTTCACCTCAAAATCAACCTTTCACCACTTTATCCCACAAATCCCCACCGAGGGAGTTTACGGAGCGGAGGAAAAGCTTGTCAAGCCAGCACTGAGGCTAACGAGCCCGAAACAACCACGATTAATAGTGGATAACAGGCCCGCACAAAATGCGCTCAACATGCGCTGCAAATTAACGTCATGAATATTTGCAAAAAAAATAATGCCTCCGCATGAGCCAGTTAAAGACCTCGGCCACGATACGGATTAAATATAAAGTGTCAGTTTGCGACGCGGGCAGCATTTTAAGCCATATTGTCAATGGTTAACAGCGCCAGTTGCAGGCGGAGCGACGTCAGAGGGGTCGTGACAAGCAGAAGTGAATTGTCATACTAACAAAAAGGTCATTAATTCAGCGGCTCTGCCGTAGATGTAACAAAACAATACAAAATTAACGCGCCGTTACCTCCTTTTCCCCTAAAAAAATGCGTTTTAAGAATAAAGGGAAATTTAAAAAATAGCGGCCTATGGATTTTAAGGATTAATCCGAGCCTTAATTTACGTTAATACGCGAATGGCTTTCATATAGAAGGAAGCGCTAAAAGGAAAAGGCAGCTCTCGCTGCCTTTAAAAAAATTCAAACCCGATTCAGCACGCCGCGGCGGTAGAGATTGCGCCGGATGCGGCTCAGGCCAGGTTTTGGCTTACGCGGTTCGTCGAGGCTGGCCAGCACGATCTCCAGCACGCGCTCTGCGACATCGCGATGGCGCTGGGCCACGGCCAGTACCGGACACTGCAGGAAGTCGAGCAGCTCATGATCGCCAAAGGTGGCAATCGCTAAGTTAGCTGGCAGATGGCCGTCGCGGCGCAGCGTCACATCCATCACCCCCTGTAACAGGGCAAACGAGGTGGTAAACAGCGCCTGCGGCATCGGGTTGCTCTCCAGCCACTTATCAAAAAGCTGTGCGGCGGCTTCGCGCTCGTAGCTGTTGGCGTAAAGGAAGCTTACCTCACGCGGATCGTCTTTCCAGGCGGTACGGAAACCCTGCTCGCGCAAAAAGCTGACCGAAAGCTCCGGGAGCGCCCCCAGATAGAGGACGTTCTCTGCCGGGAAGGTGCGCAGCTCCGCCGCCAGCATCTCGGCATCGTCCTGATCTGCACCGACCACGCTGGTGAAGTGCTCCCGGTCTAACGCCCGGTCGAGGGCGACGATAGGAAAAGCGTCGTTGGCCCAGCGCTGGTAAAAGGGGTGCTCCGGTGGAAGCGAGGTCGATACGATAATGGCATCGACCTGACGCTGCAGCAGATGCTCAATGCAGCGCATCTCGTTATCCGGCTGGTCTTCCGAACAGGCAATGAGAAGCTGATAGCCACGCTGGCGTGCCTGCCGCTCAAGGTAGTTAGCAATGCGGGTATAGCTGGTGTTTTCCAGATCGGGGATCACCAGGCCAATCGATCGTGTGCGTCCTGCCCGCAGCCCGGCGGCTACCGCGTTCGGATGGTAGTTATGCTCGCGTACGACGGCCATGACTTTTTCAACGGTTTTATCGCTGACGCGGTACTGCTTCGCTTTGCCGTTGATTACATAGCTTGCTGTGGTGCGTGAGACGCCGGCAAGCCGCGCGATTTCATCCAGTTTCACAATTGCCTCTCAAAAAAAAAGGAAACTCCATAACCTTTTTTGGAATATAGGTTTAATTCCATCACATCTAAACGCAGAATAGTCACTGCGGCAACCGCTTTCGCTCAGCCTTCCGTCTGTTTTCGCAAAAAAAAGCCCGACAGGATCCGCCGGGCTGCTCATTTTGCTTTTGCCTTCAACCTAACGCATGATTTTATCGCCGCGCGACAGCCCCACCACCCCAGAGCGGGCAACCTCAACGATTTTCGCCACGTCGCGGATAGAGGCCAGAAACGCATCCAGCTTATCGCTGGTGCCGGCAAGCTGAACCGTGTAGATCGAGGGAGTTACGTCAATGATCTGCCCACGGAAGATCTCCGCGTTACGCTTCACCTCCTCCCGACCATAGCCGCTGGCCTGGATCTTCACCAGCATGATCTCGCGCTCGACGTGTGCCCCCTGCCCCAGCTCGCTGACGCGCAGCACGTCCACCAGCTTATGCAGCTGCTTCTCGATCTGCTCCAGCACTTTGGCATCCCCCACCGTCTGAATCGTCATGCGGGAGAGGGTCGGATCGTCGGTTGGCGCCACGGTCAGGCTCTCGATGTTGTAGCCACGCTGGGAGAAGAGGCCAATCACGCGCGACAGCGCACCCGATTCGTTCTCCAGTAACACAGATAATATCCGGCGCATAATCAGGTTCTCTCCGTTTTGCTTAACCACATCTCATCCATACCGCCCCCACGGATCTGCATGGGATAGACGTGCTCACTGCCGTCAACGGTCACGTCGACAAACACCAGACGGCCATTTTTCACCTGCGTCAGGGCCTCGCTCAGCTTCGCTTCCAGCTCATCGGGACGGGTAATTTGGATACCCACGTGGCCGTAGGCTTCGGCCAGGCGGGCAAAGTCCGGGAGGGATTGCATATAGGACTGCGAGTGGCGGCCGGAGTAGATCATATCCTGCCACTGCTTCACCATCCCGAGATAGCGGTTGTTAAGATTCAGCACCAGCACCGGCAGCTCATACTGCAGCGCCGTCGACAGCTCCTGAATGTTCATCTGGATACTGCCGTCGCCGGTCACGCAGACCACCGTCTCTTCCGGCAGAGCCATCTTCACCCCCAGCGCGGCGGGCAGGCCGAAGCCCATCGTGCCGAGGCCGCCGGAGTTGATCCAGCGTCGAGGTTTATCGAAAGGATAATAGAGGGCGGCAAACATCTGGTGCTGGCCAACGTCAGAGGTCACATAGGCATCGCCATCGGTCAGACGCCAGATGGCTTCAATCACCGCCTGCGGCTTGATGCTTTCGCTCTGGGTGTCGTACTTCAGACACTGGCGGGCGCGCCAGGTATCAATCGTCAGCCACCAGTCGCGAATGTCGTCGAGGGGCTGAACGCTCTCCTCCTGAGCCAGCAGCTCCAGCATCTGCTCCAACACCAGCCGGGCGTCACCCACAATGGGAACGTCCGCCGCCACCGTTTTCGAGATCGAGGTCGGGTCGATATCGATGTGCAGCACCGTCGCGTTCGGGCAGTACTTCATTAAATTGTTGGTGGTGCGATCGTCGAAGCGTACGCCGACAGCAAAGATCACGTCGGAGTGGTGCATCGTCATGTTGGCTTCGTAGGTGCCATGCATCCCTAGCATCCCCAGCGCCTGTCGGTGAGTGGCCGGGAACGCACCTAAACCCATTAATGAGGAGACGACCGGCAGGTTCAGCTTCTCGGCCAGCTCGCGCAGCTGCTTATCGCAGGCGGCGTTGATCGCCCCGCCGCCAACGTAGACTACCGGCTTCTTCGCGGCGATCAGCGTCTGTAATGCTCGTTTGATCTGTCCCTTATGCCCCTGGGTGGTGGGGTTATAGGAGCGCATGCTCACCGACTCTGGCCAGACGTAGGGTAGCTTATTGGCGGGGCTCATGATGTCTTTCGGCAGATCGACTACTACCGGACCAGGACGGCCAGTGGAGGCCAGCCAGAAGGCTTTTTTCAAAATGCCGGGGATATCTTCCGCCTGCTTGACCAGGAAGCTGTGTTTCACCACCGGGCGGGAGATCCCCACCATATCGCACTCCTGAAAAGCGTCGTAGCCAATCAGCGAGGTGGCAACCTGCCCGGAGAGCACCACCAGTGGAATAGAGTCCATATAGGCGGTGGCAATACCGGTAATCGCGTTGGTTGCGCCAGGCCCGGAGGTGACCAGCACCACGCCCACTTCGCCGGTGGCGCGCGCCAGCCCGTCCGCCATATGGACCGCCGCCTGCTCGTGCCGCACCAGCACATGCTCAATACCGCCGACCGTGTGCAGGGCGTCGTAGATATCAAGGACGGCCCCTCCAGGGTAACCAAAGACCTGCTTTACCCCCTGATCGATGAGCGATCGGACGACCATCTCGGCTCCAGACAACATCTCCATGACTTGCCTCCAGGCTTTTGTTTAATGTCAGTTACCTTAACTGCTGATTACGGGGCAGGCAATTAGCAAACGATTAGCGTTGCAGCAGGTAAAAAGAGGAAGCTGGAGGTGAATAAAAAGTTATTAGTGGATTTAACTGCGATAAGGAGAGCTGATGATGCTTCATCGTTTGAAATGGGCCACGTACAGCCATTCATCCATTTTTCACCTGTCGGCAAAGGATAGATAAATATTACATTAGTCAAAAATAGCGCAGACGAGCCTGTTTGCAGCATAAACCGGATAGCAGCTATCCGGTTTTGATCGATAGCTTATACGCGACGGCAGACGTCGATTAATAGCTCTTCCATCCACTGATGGCCTTTATCGCGCCCGGCTGCCTCGTGCCATGACAGGAAACAGGTGCGGCTATTACGTTTTAACGGCAGCGGCATAATATGTAGCGCCAGACTGTCGGCAAATTTTTCGCTTAACCAGCGCGGGGCAATACAGACCAGCTGAGTTTGCGAAACAACGTTAAGCACGCTAACCAGCGCCATTCCCTGGTAGGCGATACGGCTCTGTTTATCTGGCGTGTCATACCACGGCTGGCTAAAAGAGGCATAACGTTCGAGAGAGACGACCGCATGCTCCTCATTATATATATCAGACTCGGTAAAGGGATTATAAATACGCGGATGTTTTTTACTGGCGACCAGCACCATTTCATCATTAAAAAGCGGCAGGCAGGAGAACTCCGGACGCTTAAACTCCTCATAACCAATAACAAACCCAGTTTCCTGATAGCGCAGCTGATGCTCAATATTTTTATCCAACGCTGAGCTAAAGACCAAATGAATGTTAGGCGCTTCCTTTTCAACACGATTATAGATAGTTGACGTCAGCCAGGTATCCAATGGGCTACAGATACAAATATGGAAAATACGCTCACTTTTAAGTGGATCAAAGCCAGAGCCGGGAAGCTCATTTTGAATAAGCTGTAATGCCTGGTGAACCGAGCCAAAAAGCTGATAGGCTCGTGCCGTAGGCTTGATCCCACGGCCATAACGGGAGAAGAGATCGTCATTAAACAGCACTTTCAACCGGGCTACCGCGTTGCTGACCGCCGGCTGCGACATGCCGAGATTGCGCGCGGCTCGGGTGATGTTTTGCTCCTGCATAACCGCATCGAAAACGGTTAATAAATTCAGATCGACCTGACGGAGCTTTGATTTCATATCATAGGGTATTGAGAGGTATTCATCTTTGGCTTCTGACATTTGTGACTCCACTGTCATGCTAAACTCCTTTTGCTGGCAAGCGAATCGCCGGGCTATAAATATGGTATGCAGAACATATAAATAGGCAAAAGCAGTATGTTACAAATTTAGAAAAAATACAGAGTAATTTTGGATAACCTGACGAGAGGAACACGCTCGACGCTACGTTCTTTTATTATCCAACGCATAACCTGAACAGTATGCGCGCAATAAAAACATAATCATCATGAATAATCAAAGCGATATATACTTAAAATGAAATTCAGATTTTCTAAAATCAATTAATTAAATATTGGTAAAATGAATATTGATTGTTCCATTTTTGTAATCAAACATATAAAAAAGAGATTATAAAAACATTAAAACCTGCTAAATCAAGCGAGTAAGCCGCCATTTTCATTTATGACAATGTATATATATTTGTAAGTAAAATATATTCCGCCACAGCCCTACGCAAAAATGCAGCGCGCATAATGAAAATGTTTTGCCTGAGGTGTCCTAAATAGCACAATAAACTAACCACCCCGATCCCACCGGCACCCTTTTTTCCGCCTCTACTGTTGACATCACTTAGCATATCCAGTACCACTAAAAGCATATCGATTTCATCTGGAGCCTGACGCATGATTCGCAACGTTCGTATCGCCGGTCTACTACTACTAAACGCATCCTCATTGCGCGGTGGACTGGTGGGCGACAAACAGAGTTAAGTCAGCTTACGGTTAAAACAGAGAACCCGCGCCAATGCGCGGGTTTTTTTATGCTCGTAGCACAAGGCGACTTCCGACAGACAAGGACCTAAACCATGAGCCAGCAGCACGTTACCATTTTCGACACCACCTTACGCGACGGTGAACAGGCGTTACAGGCAAGCCTGAGTGTAAAAGAGAAACTGCAGATTGCACTGGCGCTTGAGCGTATGGGCGTAGACGTGATGGAGGTAGGCTTTCCGGTCTCTTCCCCAGGCGACTTTGAGTCCGTACAGACCATCGCCCGCCAGGTGAAAAATAGCCGCGTCTGTGCTCTGGCGCGCTGCGTTGAGAAAGATATCGACGTGGCGGCAGAGTCGCTGAAGGTCGCCGAGGCTTTTCGTATCCATACCTTTATTGCTACCTCGCCGATGCACATCGCTACCAAGCTGCGCAGCACTTTGGACGAGGTGATCGAGCGTTCGATCTATATGGTGAAGCGCGCACGTAACTATACCGACGACGTCGAGTTCTCCTGTGAGGATGCGGGCCGTACCCCGATTGCCGATCTGGCGCGGGTGGTTGAGGCGGCGATTAACGCCGGAGCGAAAACCATCAATATTCCGGATACCGTTGGCTACACCATGCCCTTCGAGTTCGCCAATATCATTACTGGCCTGTATGAGCGCGTGCCTAACATCGATCAAGCCATCATCTCTGTCCATACCCACGACGATTTAGGCCTCGCCGTTGGCAACGCCATCGCGGCAGTCCATGCCGGGGCACGCCAGGTTGAAGGTGCGATGAACGGTATCGGCGAGCGCGCCGGTAACTGCTCACTGGAAGAGGTGATCATGGCGATTAAGGTACGCAAGGACATCATGAACCTGCAAACCCGCATCAATCACCAGGAGATCTGGCGCACCAGCCAGATAGTCAGCCAGATCTGTAACATGCCTGTACCGGCGAACAAGGCGATTGTTGGCACCGGCGCGTTTGCCCACTCCTCCGGTATTCATCAGGATGGCGTGCTGAAGAACCGTGAAAACTACGAAATCATGACCCCAGAGTCTATTGGCCGGAACCAGGTGCAGCTGAACCTGACCTCCCGCTCCGGCCGTGCGGCGGTAAAACACCGTATGGATGAGATGGGCTACAAAGAGAGCGACTACAGCCTGGATAACCTGTATGACGCCTTCCTGAAGCTGGCGGATAAGAAGGGTCAGGTGTTTGATTACGATCTGGAGGCGCTGGCCTTCATCAACAAGCAGCAGGAGGAGCCAGAGCACTTCCGCCTGGACTACTTCAGCGTGCAGTCCGGCTCCAACGCGATGGCCACCGCCTCGGTGAAGCTGGTCTGCGGTGAGGAGGTGAAAGCCGAAGCCGCCAACGGTAACGGCCCGGTGGATGCTGTCTACCAGGCGATTAACCGCATCACCGACTACGATATCGAGCTGGTGAAGTACCAGCTGAGCGCCAAAGGCCACGGCAAAGATGCCCTCGGCCAGGTGGATATTGTGGCGAACTATAACGGCCGTCGTTTCCACGGCGTGGGCCTGGCGACCGACATCGTTGAGTCCTCCGCCAAAGCGATGGTGCACGTGCTGAATAACATCTGGCGCGCCAACGAAGTTGAAAAAGAGCTGCAGCGTAAAGCAATAAAAGAAAACAACCAGGAAACCGTGTGATGTCTAAAAATTATCATATTGCAGTTTTGCCGGGCGACGGTATTGGCCCGGAAGTGATGGCGCAAGCCCTGAAGGTACTGGAAGCAATTCGTCAGCGTTTCTCCCTGCGCATCTCCACCAGCCACTACGACGTGGGCGGAATTGCCATTGACCGCCACGGTAACCCGCTGCCGCAGGCCACCGTTGCCGGCTGCGAGCAGGCCGACGCCATTCTGTTCGGCTCGGTCGGTGGCCCGAAGTGGGAACACCTGCCTCCGGCCCAGCAGCCAGAGCGCGGCGCGCTGCTGCCGCTGCGTAAGCACTTTAAGCTGTTCAGCAACCTG
This sequence comes from Pseudescherichia sp., assembly GCF_031998825.1. Lineage (GTDB taxonomy): Bacteria > Pseudomonadota > Gammaproteobacteria > Enterobacterales > Enterobacteriaceae > Pseudescherichia. Next base: position 29,745 of record NZ_DAMACX010000020.1, on the reverse strand, counting down.
CGTCCGGCGAAGCTGTATCAGGGGCTGGAAGCCTTCTGCCCGCTGCGGGCGGACATCGCCGCTAACGGCTTTGATATTCTCTGCGTGCGCGAGCTGACCGGCGGCATCTACTTTGGCCAGCCAAAGGGCCGCGAAGGCAGCGGCCCGCATGAAAAAGCGTTTGATACCGAGATCTATCACCGCTTCGAGATCGAGCGCATCGCCCGCATCGCCTTTGAGTCCGCGCGCAAGCGTCGGAATAAAGTGACCTCTATTGATAAGGCTAACGTGCTGCAAACCTCCCTGCTGTGGCGCGAGATCGTTAACGAGATCGCTAAAGAGTACCCGGACGTTGAGCTGGCCCATATGTACATCGACAACGCCACCATGCAGCTGATTAAGGATCCGTCCCAGTTTGACGTTCTGCTCTGTTCTAACCTGTTTGGCGACATCCTCTCCGACGAGTGCGCGATGATCACCGGCTCAATGGGCATGCTGCCCTCGGCCAGCCTCAACGAGCAGGGCTTTGGCCTGTATGAGCCGGCAGGCGGCTCTGCGCCGGACATCGCCGGGAAAAATATTGCTAACCCGATTGCCCAGATCCTCTCCCTGGCCCTGCTGCTGCGCTACAGCCTGAATGCCAACGATGCGGCGGACGCGATTGAAGCCGCCATTAACCGCGCGCTGGAAGAGGGTGTGCGCACCGGTGACCTGGCCCGCGGCGGCGCGGCGGTCAGTACTGATGAGATGGGCGACATTATTGCCCGCTACGTAGCGGAAGGGGTGTAATCATGGCCAAGAGTTTGTATGAAAAGTTGTTTGATGCCCACGTGGTCTATGAAGCGCCAAACGAAACCCCGCTGCTCTATATCGATCGTCACCTGGTGCATGAGGTGACCTCCCCGCAGGCGTTTGATGGCCTGCGCGCGCACCATCGCCCGGTACGTCAGCCGGGTAAGACCTTCGCCACCATGGATCATAACGTCTCTACCCAGACGAAAGATATCAACGCCTCGGGCGAGATGGCGCGCATTCAGATGCAGGAGCTGATTAAGAACTGCAACGAGTTTGGCGTAGAGCTGTACGATCTGAATCACCCCTATCAGGGCATCGTCCACGTGATGGGGCCGGAGCAGGGCATCACCCTGCCGGGAATGACCATCGTCTGCGGCGACTCCCACACCGCCACCCACGGCGCATTTGGCGCATTGGCGTTCGGCATCGGCACCTCAGAAGTAGAGCATGTGCTGGCAACCCAGACCCTGAAGCAGGGCCGTGCCAAGACCATGAAAATTGAGGTGCAGGGCCACGCTGCACCGGGCATCACCGCAAAAGATATCGTACTGGCGATCATTGGTAAAACCGGCAGCGCGGGCGGTACCGGCCACGTCGTCGAGTTTTGCGGCGAAGCCATTCAGGCCCTGAGCATGGAGGGTCGGATGACCCTGTGCAACATGGCCATTGAGATGGGCGCGAAAGCCGGTATCGTCGCCCCTGACGAAACCACCTTTAACTACGTCAAAGGCCGTCTGCACGCGCCGAAAGGCAAAGATTTCGATGACGCAGTGGCTTACTGGAAGACGCTGAAGTCTGACGAAGGCGCGACCTTTGATACCGTCGTCACATTGCAGGCGGCAGAGATCGCCCCGCAGATCACCTGGGGAACTAACCCAGGCCAGGTGATCGCCGTAGGTGAAAACATTCCCGATCCGGCGTCGTTTGCCGATCCGGTTGAGCGCGCCAGCGCGGAGAAGGCGCTGGCCTATATGGGCCTGAAGCCGGGCATTCCGCTGACCGAGGTGAACATCGACAAGGTGTTTATCGGCTCCTGTACCAACTCGCGCATTGAAGATCTGCGCGCGGCGGCAGAAGTGGCTAAAGGGCGTAAGGTTGCGCCAGGCGTTCAGGCGCTGGTGGTACCCGGCTCTGGCCCGGTGAAGGCGCAGGCAGAAGCGGAAGGTCTGGATAAGATCTTTATCGAGGCGGGCTTTGAGTGGCGTCTGCCAGGCTGCTCCATGTGCCTGGCAATGAACAACGATCGCCTGAACCCAGGTGAGCGCTGCGCCTCTACCAGCAACCGTAACTTTGAGGGTCGCCAGGGACGCGGGGGACGTACCCACCTGGTCAGCCCGGCCATGGCTGCTGCCGCCGCCGTTACCGGCCACTTCGCTGATATCCGCACTATTAAATAAGGAGACCACCATGGCAGAGAAATTTACCCAGCATACCGGCCTGGTGGTCCCTCTGGACGCCGCCAACGTTGATACCGATGCAATCATTCCGAAGCAGTTTTTACAGAAGGTCACGCGTACCGGCTTCGGGGCACATCTGTTTAACGACTGGCGTTTTCTGGACGACAAGGGCGAGCAGCCCAATCCGGAGTTCGTGCTGAACTTTCCGCAGTATAAAGGTGCCTCAATCCTGCTGGCGCGGGAGAACTTTGGCTGCGGATCGTCGCGTGAGCATGCGCCCTGGGCCCTGACCGACTACGGCTTTAAGGTGGTGATCGCCCCGAGCTTTGCCGATATCTTCTACGGCAACAGCTTTAACAACCAGCTGCTGCCGGTCACGCTGAGCGATAGCGAGGTGGATGAGCTGTTTAACCTGGTGCAGAGCAATCCCGGCATCACTTTTGTAGTGGATCTGGAGGCGCAGAAGGTCATCGCCGGGGAGAAATCCTACAGCTTCAATATCGACGCGTTCCGTCGTCACTGCATGTTAAACGGTCTGGACAGTATCGGCCTGACGCTGCAACACGAAGAGGCGATTTCCGCCTATGAACAACGTCAGCCTGCTTTTATGAACTAATTTGCTCGCGGTTTTACCGACCATAAGCGGCGGGGAGCGATCCTCGCCGTTTTTTTATGCCTTGAATTCCTTAGCATTATTAAATTAGTTAATGGTCATTATAAAATAGTGTTGACGTGCATAGCCGATCGCGCCTATCATTTATCTATCGATCGTTAACTAATTAACGACCCCAGACAAAAATCAAGCTTAAGGAATACCATCATGAAATCGATTAAAACTCTTGTTGCCGCCGTTGCCCTCTCTACCCTCTCATTTGGTGCGTTTGCCCAGAGCGTTACTGCCAGCGGGACCACCATTGATGATGCCGAAGCGAAAATTGCCGCTCAGGCACAGCAGGCCGGTGCTTCTTCCTATAAAATCACCGAAGCTAACGTCAACAACAACGTGCATATGACGGCTGAGCTGTATAAATAAGTCGTTTAGTTTATTATCCGGCCTGCCATTTCGTAGGCCGGATAAGCGTAGCGCCACCGGGCGTTTTGTTGTCAATTACACATCCCTCACCCGCACTGTCAGCCCCAGCGTCAGCAGTGAAATCCCCGCAATAACCCAGTAGACCGCCCCGTGGCCATAGCTTTGCGCCAGCGCCCCCTGAATCACCCCCGCCAGAATCACCCCGGTAGAGATACTGTTGGTAAACAGCGTGGTAGCCGATCCCGCCCGTCCAGGCATCAGATCCTGAAACCAGAGCATGCCGATCCCGGCAACTATCCCGATAAACACCGCGTTAAAGAGCTGTAAGAGCAGCAGCGCCTGTTCGCTATGGAAGAAGAGCAGGCCAATATAGAACAGCACCCCCGCCGCGACCGCCAGAGTCATCATCCGCCGCTTGCCGATGCGTTTGACGTAGTAGCCAGCAAGGATCATTGCCGGGATCTCCAGCCCGGCGGCAGTGCCCATCAGGATCCCCGCCAGCCGGTCGGGCAGGCCGAGATCTCCACTGATCCACAGCGGCATATCAATGATGTACATGGTATTGCAGGTCCACATCAGCGTGGAGGCGATAAACAGCTTGCGCACGTTGCCATCGCGCCAGCCGCTAATCTGCGTCACCGCCACGTCCGCAGGCTGCTCTACTCGCGCCACCGAGGGCAGGATCAGCGCAATCAGCGCGAAGCTGATGATAAAGATCCCGGCGGCGATAGAGAACATGGCGGTAAAGCCGTAGTTTAGCGCCAGCATAAAGGCCAGCGGCGGGCCGATCACCCACGCCAGCGAGAGCTGGGCGCGCATTACGGAGCTGAACATCACCACCTCGCGGGCCGAGCTGTCGGCATACTCCCGGGCGAGGGCAAAGAGCTGCGGCATGGCGGTATTGGCCAGCGAGGCGAGCAGCACACCGCAGGTGATCAGCGTCAGGTAGTGACGGTTAAAGGCGAACAGCAGCGCATTGCCCACCGCCATCACACAGCAGAACATGATCAGCCTGCGGCGATCGCCCTGGCTGTCGGATCGTTTCGCCAGCCACAGGCTGACAAGGATCCCGGCGATAGCGTTGACGGTGTAGAACAGCCCGACCCAGAACGGCTCGGCGCCAACCTCGCGGCTAAGAAAGAGGCTGAGCGTGGGTGCCTGCAACGCCCCGGCAATGCCCATCATAAATGCAACGATCATAAACGCGGCGTAGACCCCGTTTAGCCGCCTTCCCATTGTCATCAGCCAGAGCATAAGCATCCTTTTAGGGTGTGAGAAAATAAAAAAGCCAGCAGAATCATAGCTGCTGGCGTGGCGATAAGCACCAATACTCAGTCACACAGATGAAAGCAGTTGGGCACCGCTTTCATCTGTAAGGATTATTGGCTTAATATAGGGAAAAATAAATTGCTGAGTTTTCGCCGGGAGTTCCCCTTTTATGTCCTCTGGTCGTCTGCAACAACAGTTTATCCGCCTGTGGCAGTGCTGTAACGGCGCATCCCGGGAGACAACGCTCAGCGAGCTGGCGGAGCAGCTAAGCTGTTCCCGCCGCCATATGCGTACCCTGCTCAATGCCATGCAGCAGCGCGGCTGGCTGACGTGGGAGGCGGAGGCCGGCCGCGGCAAACGCTCGCGCCTCTCTTTTCTCTATACCGGCCTCGCCCTCCAGCAGCAGCGGGCGGAGGATCTGCTGGATCAGGATCGCATCGATCAGCTGGTGCAGTTGGTGGGTGATAAAAGCGCCGTCCGGCAGATGCTGGTTTCGCACCTTGGCAGAAGCTTTCGTCAGGGTCGGCATATTCTGCGCGTGCTCTACTATCGGCCGCTGCGCAACCTGCTGCCCGGCACGGCGCTGCGCCGCTCGGAAACCCACATTGCCCGCCAGATCTTTAGCGCACTGACGCGGATAAATGAGGAAAATGGGGAACTGGAGCCGGATATCGCTCACCACTGGAAGTGCCTCTCTCCCCTGCATTGGCGTTTTTATCTGCGCCCCGGCATTCATTTTCACCACGGCCGCGAGCTGGAGATGAGCGACGTCATCACCTCCCTGCAGCGGGTTAACGCCCTGCCGCTCTACTCGCACATCACAGAGATCGTCTCCCCGACGCCCTGGACGCTGGATATTCACCTCTCCCAGCCTGACAGCTGGCTACCGTGGCTGCTGGGCCACGTGCAGTCGATGATCCTGCCCCAGGAGTGGCCGACGATGGAGAACTTTGCCAGCCTGCCGGTGGGCACTGGGCCGTATGCGGTCACGCTTAACAACAGCAACCAGCTGAAGATCCACGCCTTTGATGATTACTTCGGTTTCCGGGCGTTGATCGACGAGGTGAACGTCTGGGTGCTGCCCGACGTCAATGACGATCTCAGCGCGGGCCTGACGCTGGAGGGGCCTGGCGGGGAGGAGAAAGCGGTAGAGAGCCGCCTCGAGGAGGGGTGCTACTACCTGCTGTTTGATGCTCGCACCCATCGCGGGGCCAGCCAGCAGGTGCGGGAGTGGGTGAGCCAGATCCTCTCCCCGGCGAGCCTGCTGTATCACGCCGAGGAGCATCACCAGCGCTACTGGTTCCCGGCCTACGGCCTGCTGCCGCGCTGGCACCATACCCGTCCGGGTGGCAGCGAAAAGCCTGCCGGACTGGAGTCGCTGACGTTGACCTACTACCGGGATCATATTGAGCACCGGGTGCTGGCCCAGACCATGAGCGCCCTGCTGGCGGCGCATCAGGTCACCCTGAACATTCAGGAGGTCGACTACGATGAGTGGCACAGGGGCGACGCGGTGAGCGATATCTGGCTCAACAGCGCCAACTTTACTCTGCCGCTGGATTTCTCTCTCTTTACCCATCTCTATGAAGTGCCGCTATTGCAGAAATGCATTCCCCGTGACTGGCAGGCGGATGCCACCCAGTGGCGAGCGGGCGAGATGAATTTAGCCGCCTGGTGTCAGCAGCTGCTGGCGGGCAAGGCGATCGTGCCGCTGATCCACCACTGGCTGATGATCCAGGGGCAGCGCAGCATGCGCGGCCTGCGGATGAACACCCTCGGCTGGTTTGATTTTAAATCGGCCTGGTTTGCGCCGCCGGACCCATAAAGTATGCTTTCGGATTGCTGACATAATCACTACAATGAGGCCGTGCTCAACGGGGTGCTGCGCAATGCGTGTGCTGAGAAAATACCCGTCGAACCTGATCCGGATAACGCCGGCGAAGGGATTTGAGGCTACTGCTCAAAATCCTTTGCCACTCTCTTTCTATTGAGGTGCAAAGTGTTAAAAAAATGTCTGCCGCTGCTGCTGCTTGTGGCCTCCCCCGTTTTTGCCGCCCCGGCTGCTGATAAACCCGTTCTCACCGTCTATACCTACGACTCTTTCGCCGCCGACTGGGGGCCAGGACCCGCAATAAAAAAAGCCTTTGAGGCCGACTGCAACTGCGAGCTGAAGATGGTGGCGCTGGAGGATGGCGTCTCGCTGCTCAACCGTCTGCGCATGGAGGGCAAAAACAGCAAGGCCGACGTGGTGCTGGGCCTCGACAATAACCTGCTGGAGGCAGCCAGCCAGACCGGGCTGTTTGCCAAAAGCGGCGTGGCGGCCGATGCCGTTAACGTCCCCGGCGGCTGGAAAAACGATACCTTTGTCCCCTTCGACTACGGCTACTTTGCCTTTGTCTATGACAAAAACAAGCTGAAAAACCCACCGAAGAGCCTCAAGGAGCTGGTGGAGAGCGACCAGAAGTGGCGGGTGATCTATCAGGATCCGCGCACCAGTACCCCAGGGCTGGGCCTGCTGCTGTGGATGCAAAAAGTCTACGGGGATAAAACGCCTGAGGCGTGGCAGAAGCTGGCGGCGAAAACCGTCACCGTCACCAAAGGCTGGAGCGAAGCCTATGGCCTGTTCCTGAAGGGCGAGAGCGATCTGGTCCTGAGCTACACCACCTCTCCGGCCTATCACCTGATCGAAGAGAAAAAGGATAACTACGCGGCGGCAGACTTCAGCGAAGGCCACTATCTACAGGTAGAGGTGGCTGCCCGCACCGCAGCCAGCAAGCAGCCTGAGCTGGCGGAAAAGTTCCTCACGTTTATGGTCAGCCCGGCGTTCCAGAACGCCATCCCGACCGGCAACTGGATGTACCCGGTAAGCAACGTGACGCTGCCCGCTGGCTTTGACTCGCTGACGAAGCCGAAGACCACCCTGGAGTTCACCCCGCAGCAGGTCTTCTCCCAACGCGCTGAGTGGATCAATACGTGGCTTCGCGCGACCAGCCGCTAATTCCCGGCTGGCTGCTGCCCGGCGCTGCCGCTGCCACCCTGCTGGTGGCGGTCGCGCTGGCGGCGTTTCTTGCCCTCTGGCTCAACGCGCCGACCACCGACGTCTCGGCGCTGTGGCACGACAGCTACCTGCGTCACGTGGTGGCCTTCTCCTTTGGCCAGGCATTTCTCTCCGCCCTGCTCTCGGTAGTGCCCGCTATCTTCCTGGCCCGCGCCCTCTATCGCCGCCGCTTTCCCGGACGGCTGATGCTGCTCCGCCTCTGCGCGATGACGCTGATCCTGCCGGTGCTGGTGGCGGTCTTTGGTATCCTTACCGTCTACGGGCGTCAGGGCTGGCTGGCGTCGCTGTGCGATGCCCTCGGCCTGCCGTGGGGATTTTCGCCCTACGGGCTGAGCGGCATCCTGCTGGCGCACATCTTTTTTAACCTGCCGATGGCGACCCGCCTGCTGCTCCAGGCCCTGGAGCAGATCCCCGGCGAGCAGCGGCAGCTTGCCGCCCAGTTGGGGATGCGCGGTTTCGCCCTCTTCCGCTTCGTCGAGTGGCCGTGGCTGCGGCGACAGATCCCACCGGTGGCAGCGCTGATCTTTATGCTCTGCTTCGCCAGTTTCGCCACCGTGCTGTCGCTGGGCGGCGGCCCTAAAGCTACCACCATCGAACTGGCGATCTATCAGGCCCTGAGCTTCGACTACGATCCCGGCCGCGCCGCGCTGCTGGGGCTATTACAGATGATCTGCTGCCTGGGGCTGGTGCTGCTTAGCCAGCGCCTGAGCAAGGCTATTCCGGTAGGCAGCAGCCAAATCCAGGGCTGGCGCGATCCCGAAGACAGCCGGTGGGCCCGGCTAAGCGACGGCCTGCTGATGGGCCTGGCGCTGCTGCTCCTGCTCCCGCCTCTGCTGGCGGTGATCGTCGAGGGCGTTAATCGTAACCTGCCTGCGGTGCTGGCCCAGCCGGTGCTGTGGCAGGCGGTGTGGACCTCCCTGCGCATTGCCATGCTGGCCGGGCTGCTCTGTGTGATCCTCACCATGATGCTGCTCTGGAGCAGCCGCGAGCTGCGGGCGCGCGGACAGCCGCGCCGGGGCCAGGCGCTGGAGCTGAGCGGGATGCTGATCCTCGCCATGCCCGGCATCGTGCTGGCAACCGGCTTCTTTCTGCTGCTCAACAACTCTGTCGGCCTGCCCACCTCGGCGGATGGGATTGTGATCTTTACCAACGCCCTGATGGCCATTCCCTACGCCCAGAAGGTGCTTGATAACCCGATGCGGGACATTACCGCCCGCTACAGCCTGCTGTGCGAGTCGTTGGGCATGCGCGGCTTTTCACGTCTGCGGGGGGTGGAGCTGCGTGCGTTGCGGCGGCCGCTGGCCCAGGCGCTGGCCTTCGCCTGCGTGCTCTCAATCGGCGACTTCGGGGTAGTGGCGCTGTTTGGTAACGAAGAGTTCCGCACGCTACCCTTCTATCTCTACCAGCAGATTGGCGCCTACCGCAGCCAGGACGGCGCGGTGACGGCGCTGATCCTGCTGGCGCTCTGCTTTGCCCTCTTTACCGTTATTGAAAAACTTCCGGGCCGCCATGCTAAAACTGATTGATGTTACCTGGCTCTACCAGCATCTGCCGATGCGCTTTACCCTCGCCGTCGAGGCGGGCGAGCAGATTGCCGTGCTGGGACCCAGCGGCGCGGGGAAAAGCACGTTGCTCAACCTGATCGCAGGCTTTATTCAGCCGGTGAGCGGCACGATTATGATTGGCGAGCGGGAACATACCGCTACGCCGCCGTCGCGCCGTCCGGTATCGATGCTGTTTCAGGAGAACAACCTGTTCACCCACCTGACGGTGCGGCAGAACATTGGCCTCGGCCTGCATCCCGGCCTGAAGCTCAATGCCGGGCAGCAGCAAAAGCTGGCGGAGATTGCCGCCCAGATGGGGCTGGAGACCCTGCTCGACCGGCTGCCGGATCAGCTCTCCGGCGGTCAGCGGCAGCGGGTAGCGCTGGCGCGCTGTCTGGTGCGGGAGCAGCCCATCCTGCTGCTGGATGAGCCGTTTTCGGCGCTCGATCCGGCTCTGCGTCAGGAGATGCTGGCCCTGGTGCAGCGCGTTTGCCAGCGGCAAAACATTACTTTGCTGATGGTCTCCCACAGCATTGAGGATGCCGCGCGCATCGCCAGCCGGGCGCTGGTGGTAGCCGAGGGGCGCATCGCCTGGGACGGCGCAACCGCCGATCTGGTCAGCGGCCGCGCGCCCGTCTCGGCGCTGCTGGGGATTGAACGTCAGTGACCGGTGATGACCTTACCGAGAATCGTTAGATAGGCAGGCATCAGCGGATGGCGAGCCACCGCCACGCAGGCAATCACCGCCACGCCGAGCAGCAGCGGAGCCACCCACAGCAGCCGTCCGCGTGGCAGGTATTTTGTCAGCCGATCGCTGCCGGACTTGCCGCTGCGCCACAGTCGCCAGCAGAGCCACACTGCTACCCAGAGCAGCAGCGCCGCGCCCAGCAGCAGCCATTTGAACGCCCCGCTCTGCTCGTCGGCAGGAATATCAATCGCCGCCCCGGCGAGAATACCCGGTAAAAAGTAGAACGGCGGCCAGAGCAGGCAGCCGATAACGTTAGGCAGGATAAACTTGCTGACCGGGAGATCGAGCATCCCGGCAACCATCGGCACCAGCGGGCGGGTTGGCCCGACAAAGCGGCCGACCAGAATGGTAAACATGCTGTGCTGGTGCAGGGCATGCTCGGTCTTATCGAGCAGCGCCTTGTTCTTTTTCATAAACGACCAGCGGTGCAGCGGCTTTTTAAAGCGCCAGCCGAGCCAGAAGGAGATCCAGTCTCCCAGCAGGCAGCCGACAATCCCCGCCAGCCAGGCATACCAGAAGTTCACCTCGCCGCTGCCGATTAGCGCCCCGAGTCCGGCCATCATCACCGTGCCGGGCAGGATCAGTCCCACCAGCGCCAGCGACTCCAGAAAAGCCACAAGGGCGATCGCAATGAGCGTATAGGTCGCTGATTGCGTAATAAAATGTTCCAGAAATGCCTGCATACGCTGTCCGTTTTAGTGACGAAGCAGGGATTCTCCTGAGCCGGTAGCGCCTCGTCAAGCCTGCAATTGTCCGATTAGTTTACTGTCTGTATCAGACCTCGGCGGCGGCATTTCGTTTCTTTACGTTATTCACACCCCGCGCGGAACTCGCTCGGGCTGGCTCCGGTACATTTTTTAAACACCCGAGAGAAGTAGAGCTGATCCTCAAAGCCGACGTTGCGCCCGACGCTGGCGATGGGCATCCGCGTGGTGCTGAGCAGCAGCTTAGCCTGGCTGATGCGCTGATCCTCCCGCCAGCTGAGCACGCTGACCCCCAGCTGCTGGCGGAAGAGGTGCGACAGCCGCGACGGCGACAGGCAGACGTGCTGCGCCACGCCGGCAATATCGAAGTGGTTATCCGCCAGGTGATCGCTGATGTACTGGCAGGCGTCACGCACCCGGTTATCCAGCGGCGGATGCAGCGATTCGTTGATCGCATCCATACGCCGCAGCAGCACCTGCTCCAGCAGGTTGATCGCCAGTAGCTCGCTGTAGCGCCCGCCCCGCTGCCCTGCGCTGATGATCTGGGCAAACAGCTCGCTAAAGCTGGACTGATGGAGGTCGTCAGGACGGAAATAGCCGGTCTGGGCAAAAAGGGTTGGCCAGGTCAGCCACTCATGCCAGTAGGCGCGCGGCCGGAAGTAGACCCACTGGTGATACCACTCCCGCGCCTCAGGGTGACGGCCATAGTGGTGCACCTCGCCAGGCGGGAAAAGCAGGATATCGCCGGGGCGGCAGACAAACTGCCGACCGTTGTTGTTGACGATCCCCTCCCCTCGCACCGTCAGGTTAAGAATGTAGCCCTTCATCCCCAGCGGACGGTCGACAAAGAAATCGAGGTAGCCGTCGGCCTCGATGGGCGTCAGCCCGGCGACCAGATGGGCATTAAACGAATAGCCGGGCAGCAGAGGATCGTTTTGCAATTCAGCCATAAACAGCGCGCTCCAGGTGGTGGTCAAGGAAACCATTTGTCCATATTGGGTTTTATTTCATCACTCTGCTACTCTGCTCAACCTGCGACAAAAACCGCAGCGTGACAACCCCGCCAGATAAAAGCACTTTCCCCGTTTTGTCTAATCTACACCGATAAAAAGGGGTAACAAAAGTGTCTATAAACCCGGCAGAAATGTCCACATTGAATATTTGCAGTGAGTCACACTTTCCGCTGGAACAGCATTTTTATCCATAAGATTAGCGGATCCTGCCTGACGCTTTTTAGCCCCTGTCTCTAATGTTTCTCCATACGGTTATTTTGGATGGAGTAAGACGATGGCAATTGCAATTGGCCTCGATTTTGGCAGCGATTCAGTACGCGCGCTGGCAGTAGACTGCGAGCTCGGCACTGAGATCGCCACCAGCGTGGAGTGGTATCCGCGCTGGCAGGAGGGGCGTTATTGCGACGCTCCGCGCAACCAGTTTCGCCATCACCCACGCGACTATATCGAGTCGATGGAGGCGGCAATCAAGAGCGTGCTGGCCCAGCTGAGCGCCGAACAGCGCGAGCAGGTGAGCGGCATCGGCGTGGACAGCACCGGCTCGACGCCAGCGCCCATTGACGCCGAGGGGCGCGTGCTGGCGCTGCGCCCGGAGTTTGCCGACAACCCCAACGCCATGTTCGTGCTCTGGAAAGATCACACAGCGGTAGAGGAAGCCGAGGCTATCACCCGCCTCTGCCATCAGCCGGGCAAAACCGACTACTCACGCTATATCGGCGGGATCTACTCCAGCGAGTGGTTCTGGGCCAAGATCCTGCACGTCACCCGTCAGGATGCTGCCGTCGCCCAGGCCGCTACCTCGTGGATTGAGCTGTGCGACTGGGTTCCCGCCCTGCTCTCCAACACCGTTCGCCCGCAGGATATTCGCCGCGGGCGCTGCAGCGCTGGACACAAATCCCTCTGGCACGAAAGCTGGGGCGGCCTGCCCCCAGCCAGCTTTTTTGACGAGCTGGATCCCATCATCAATAAGCATCTCAGCTGGCCGATGTTTACCGAGACGTATACCGCCGATCTGCCGGTGGGCAACCTGAGCCCGGAGTGGGCGCAGCGTCTGGGCCTGTCGGAAAAAGTGGTGATTGCCGGCGGCGCATTCGACTGCCATATGGGCGCAGTGGGCGCAGGGGCGCAGCCGAACACGCTGGTGAAGGTGATTGGCACCTCAACCTGCGACATTCTGATTGCCGATAAGCCCAGCGTTGGCGATCGCGCGGTGAAAGGCATCTGCGGCCAGGTTGACGGCAGCGTGGTCCCGGACTTTATCGGCCTTGAGGCCGGGCAGTCGGCCTTCGGCGATATCTACGCCTGGTTTGGCCGCATCCTCGGCTGGCCGCTTGAGCAGCTTGCGCTCCAGCATCCAGAGCTGAAAACCCAGATCCAGGCGAGCCAGAAACAGCTGTTACCCGCCCTGACCCATGCCTGGGCGGAGAATCCTTCTCTCGATCACCTCCCGGTGATCCTCGACTGGTTCAACGGTCGCCGCACCCCCAACGCTAACCAGCGTCTGAAGGGGGTGATCACCGACCTTAACCTTGCCACCGACGCGCCGCTGCTATTTGGCGGGCTGATTGCCGCCACCGCCTTCGGCGCGCGCGCCATCATGGAGTGCTTTACCGACCAGGGGATCGCGGTCAACAACGTGATGGCCCTCGGCGGTATCGCCCGTAAAAACCGGGTGATCATGCAGGCCTGCTGCGACGTGCTCAACCGTCCGCTGCAGATTGTCGCCTCCGATCAGTGCTGTGCCCTTGGCGCGGCGATCTTCGCCGCCGTCGCCGCAGGGGATCATCCGGATATCCCGACCGCGCAGCGCCACATGGCCAGCGCCGTCGAAAACACGCTCCAGCCTGCTCCCGCTCAGGCGCAACGCTTTGAACAGCTCTATCGCCGCTACCAGCACTGGGCGGCCAGCGCTGAGCAACACTATCTCCCTTCAGCCGCGCCAGCGTCGCAGGCCGCTCTGACCCATTAAAGGACACGATAATGACTATTTTTAATAACTACGAAGTATGGTTTGTGATTGGCAGCCAGCATCTCTATGGCCCGGAGACCCTGCGCCAGGTCACGCAGCACGCTGAGCAGGTGGTGAACGCTCTGAACGGCGAAGCCAAACTGCCCTGCAAGCTGGTACTGAAGCCGCTCGGCACCTCGCCGGATGAGATCACCGCTATCTGCCGCGACGCCAACTACGACGACAGGTGTGCGGGCCTGGTGGTGTGGCTGCACACCTTCTCTCCGGCCAAAATGTGGATCAACGGCCTGACCATCCTGAACAAGCCGCTGCTGCAGTTCCATACCCAGTTCAACGCTTCCCTGCCGTGGGACAGTATCGACATGGACTTTATGAACCTGAACCAGACCGCGCACGGCGGCCGCGAGTTCGGCTTTATCGGCGCGCGGATGCGCCAGCAGCACAGCGTGGTGACCGGCCACTGGCAGGATGGGAAAGCCCAGCAGCGCATCGGGGCATGGATGCGCCACGCGGTCTCCAAACAGGATACCCGCCATCTGAAAGTGTGCCGCTTCGGCGACAACATGCGTGAAGTCGCGGTAACCGACGGCGATAAAGTGGCGGCGCAGATCAAGTTCGGCTTCTCAGTGAATACCTGGGCGGTGGGCGATCTGGTGCAGGTGGTTAACGACATCAGCGAAGGCGATATCAGTGCGCTGGTGGATGAGTATGAGAGCAGCTACCGCCTGACCGCTGCCGCACAGGTTAACGGCGATAAACGCCAGAACGTGATTGACGCCGCCCGCATTGAGCTGGGCATGAAACGCTTCCTTGAGCAGGGTGGCTTCCACGCCTTCACCACCACCTTTGAAGATCTGCACGGTCTGAAGCAGCTCCCGGGCCTCGCCGTGCAGCGCCTGATGCAGCAGGGCTACGGCTTTGCGGGCGAAGGCGACTGGAAAACCGCCGCCCTGCTTCGCATCATGAAGGTGATGGCAACCGGTCTGCAGGGCGGCACCTCCTTTATGGAGGACTACACCTACCACTTTGAGGACGGCAACGATCTGGTGCTCGGCTCCCATATGCTGGAAGTGTGCCCGACCATCGCCCTGGATGAGAAACCGATCCTCGACGTGCAGTACCTCGGCATCGGCGGCAAAGCCGATCCGGCCCGCCTGATCTTCTCGACCAAAACCGGCCCGGCGATCAACGCCAGCCTGATCGATCTGGGGGATCGTTTCCGCCTGCTGGTGAACTGCGTTGATTCCGTCGAGACCCCGCACCAGCTGCCGAAGCTGCCGGTGGCCAACGCGCTGTGGAAAGCCCAGCCGGATCTGGCTACCGCCTCCGAGGCGTGGATCGTTGCCGGGGGCGCGCACCACACCGTCTTCAGCCACGCGCTGGATCTCAGCGACATGCGCCAGTTCGCCGAGCTGCACGACATTGAGCTGGCGGTGATCGATAACGATACCCGCCTGCCGGCGTTCAAAGATGCGCTGCGCTGGAACGAAGTCTATTACGGCTCTAAACGTTAAGTCCGTAACGCCCGGTGGCGCTGCGCTTACCGGGCCTACGTGGAGATAACTATGCTTGAAGATCTCAAACGCCAGGTGCTGGAAGCCAACCTGGCCCTGCCGAAACATAATCTGGTCACCCTCACCTGGGGCAACGTCAGCGCCGTGGATCGCGAGCGCGGCGTGTTTGTCATCAAGCCCTCGGGCGTCGACTACGGCGTAATGACCGCAGAGGATATGGTGGTGGTGAGCATCGAAACCGGCGAGGTGGTCGAGGGGACGAAAAAACCCTCCTCCGACACCCCGACCCATCGCCTGCTCTACCAGGCTTTCCCCACCATCGGCGGCATTGTGCATACCCACTCGCGTCACGCCACCATCTGGGCGCAGGCGGGACAGTCTATTCCGGCTACCGGCACTACCCACGCCGACTACTTCTACGGCCCTATCCCCTGCACCCGCAAAATGACCGATGCCGAAATTAACGGCGAGTATGAGTGGGAGACCGGTGAGGTGATCGTCGAGACCTTTAAACATCAAGGCATCGACGCTGCTCAGATGCCCGGCGTGCTGGTGCACTCCCACGGTCCCTTTGCCTGGGGCAAGAACGCCGACGACGCGGTGCATAACGCCATCGTGCTGGAGGAGGTCGCCTACATGGGTATCTTCTGTCGCCAGCTCACCCCGGATCTGCCCGCGATGCAGCAGACGCTGCTGGATAAGCACTACCTGCGCAAGCATGGGGCGAAGGCCTATTATGGCCAGTAAGACTGTATAAAAACCCAGCTAAAACAGTGAAACCAGGCTATAATAACGCCTGGTTTTATTTTATGAGAACACGGCGTGGCGCAGGCGCAAGAAGGCTTTTTACTGACCCGGCACTGGCGGGATACCCCTCAGGGCACCGAGATCGAATTCTGGCTGGCAACCGACAGCGGCCCGCTACGGGTGGTGCTGCCCGTGCAGGAGTCGGTGGCGTTTATCCCCTCGGCGCAGGTGCCCCAGGCACAGCGGATCCTCGCGGGTGAAAGCCATTACCGCCTGACGCCGCTTGAGCTGAAAGACTTCAGCCGCCAGCCGGTGCACGGCCTCTACTGCCGTGCCCATCGCCAGCTGATGCGCTACGAGAAACTGCTCCGCGAGGGCGGCGTAACCCTGTACGAAGCCGACGTCCGCCCGCCGGAGCGTTTTCTGATGGAGCGTTTTATCACCGCCCCGGTGTGGGTCAGCGGCGAAGCGCGCGACGGCGCGCTGGTGAATGCCCGCCTGAAGCCCAGCCCGCACTACCGCCCGCCGCTGAAGTGGGTCTCGCTGGATATCGAAACCACCCGCCACGGCGAGCTGTACTGCATCGGGCTGGAAGGGTGCGGCCAGCGCACGGTCTATATGCTCGGGCCGGAAAACGGCGACGCCTCGGGCCTCGACTTTCATCTGGAGTACGTTGCCAGCCGTCGGCAGCTGCTGGAGAAGCTCAACGCCTGGTTTGCCGCCCACGATCCGGACGTGCTGATCGGCTGGAACGTGGTGCAGTTCGATCTCCGCGTGTTACAGAAGCATGCCGAGCGCTACGGCGTCCCGCTGCGGCTGGGACGTGGCAACAGCGAGCTGGAGTGGCGCGAGCACGGCTTCAAGAACGGCGTCTTCTTTGCCCAGATGGCGGGCCGGCTGATTATCGACGGCATCGATGCCCTGAAGTCCGCCTTCTGGAACTTCCAGTCATTCTCTCTTGAGTCGGTAGCCCGGGAGCTGCTCGGGGAAGGCAAGTCGATCGATAACCCGTGGGACCGAATGGACGAGATTGAGCGACGCTTCAATGAAGATAAGCCAGCCCTCGCCACCTACAACCTGAAAGACTGCGAGCTGGTGACGCGCATTTTCCATAAGACCGCGATCATGCCCTTCCTGCTCGAGCGCGCCTCGGTCAACGGTCTGCCTGTGGATCGCCACGGCGGGTCGGTAGCGGCCTTCAGCCATCTCTATTTTCCCCGCATGCACCGGGCGGGCTACGTGGCCCCGAATCTCGGTGACGTGCCGCCGCAGGCCAGCCCCGGCGGCTATGTGATGGACTCCACGCCCGGCCTGTATGACTCGGTGCTGGTGCTGGACTATAAGAGCCTCTACCCGTCGATCATTCGCACCTTTCTGATCGATCCGGTGGGGCTGATAGAGGGCATGGCACAGCCGGACGAAACCCACAGTAGCGAGGGCTTTCTTGGGGCGTGGTTCTCCCGCGAGAAGCACTGCCTGCCGGAGATTGTCGGCCAGATCTGGCACGGCCGCGATGAGGCCAAACGCCAGGGTAACAAGCCGCTCTCCCAGGCGCTGAAGATCATCATGAACGCCTTTTACGGCGTGCTGGGCACCAGCGCCTGCCGCTTCTTCGATCCCCGGCTGGCGTCGTCGATCACCATGCGCGGGCATGAGATCATGCGTCAGACCAAAACCCTGATCGAGTCCCAGGGTTACGAGGTGATCTACGGCGACACGGACTCCACCTTCGTCTGGCTGAAGCACGCCCATAGCGAAGAGGAGGCCGCGCGCATCGGCCAGGCGCTGGTGGAGCTGGTCAACGACTGGTGGCGGGAGCATCTCGCCAGCAAAGGCTTAACCAGCGCGCTGGAGCTGGAGTTCGAAACCCACTTCTGCCGCTTCCTGATGCCGACCATTCGCGGGGCGGATACCGGCAGCAAGAAGCGCTACGCCGGACTGATTCAGGAGGGCGACAGCCAGCGCATGGTTTTCAAGGGTCTGGAGACGGTGCGCACCGACTGGACGCCGCTGGCGCAGACGTTCCAGCAGGCGCTCTACCTGCGCATTTTCCGCCGCGAGCCGTATCAGGATTACATCCGCGAGACCATTGCCCAGTTGATGGCGGGCGAGCTGGATAGCCAGCTGGTCTATCGCAAGCGCCTGCGCCGTCCGCTGGCGGAGTACCAGCGCAACGTGCCCCCCCACGTGCGGGCGGCGAGGCTGGCGGATGAGCAAAACCAGAAGCGCGGCCGGGCGTTGCAGTACCAGAAGCGCGGCACCATCAAATACGTCTGGACCACCCACGGCCCCGAGCCGGTGGACTACCAACAGTCGCCGCTGGACTACGATCACTACTTAACTCGCCAGCTACAGCCGGTGGCAGAGGGCATCCTGCCGTTTATGGGCGATGACTTTGCTACACTGGTGACGGGGCAGATGGGACTCTTTTAGTGCGTTTTGAATGATGACGAACGGGTGACTATCATCTCAGCATCCAGTACCATAGCGCCCTTTCCAATCCTGGCCCCAATTTTTGACGCGCTGTCATCCCATGACGGTGGTCTAACTATTGCCTGCAATTTGAGATATAGAGCCGAATAACTATGCCTTTTACACTTGGTCAACGCTGGATCAGCGATACAGAAAGCGAACTCGGACTGGGAACCGTTGTAGCGATGGATGCGCGTACCGTTACGCTGCTCTTCTCCTCAACCGGAGAGAACCGTCTCTACTCCCGCAGTGACTCCCCGGTTACTCGCGTAATGTTTAATCCAGGCGATACGGTGACCAGCCACGAAGGCTGGCAGCTCACCATTGATGACGTAAAAGAGCAAAACGGTCTGCTGACCTACACCGGCACGCGTCTGGATACCGGCGAAACCGACGTGGCGCTGCGTGAAGTGCTGCTCGACAGCAAGCTGGTGTTCAGCAAGCCGCAGGACCGCCTGTTCGCCGGGCAGATCGACCGCATGGATCGCTTCTCCCTGCGCTACCGCGCACGTAAATACCAGAGCGAGCAGTACCGGATGCCGTGGAGCGGCCTGCGCGGCCAGCGCACCAGCCTGATCCCGCACCAGCTGCACATTGCCCACGACGTGGGCCGTCGCCATGCGCCACGCGTGCTGCTGGCGGATGAAGTTGGCCTGGGTAAAACCATCGAGGCAGGGATGATCCTGCACCAGCAGCTGCTGGCCGGTGCGGCAGAGCGCGTGCTGGTGGTGGTGCCGGAGACCCTGCAACACCAGTGGCTGGTGGAGATGCTGCGCCGCTTCAACCTGCGCTTCGCGCTGTTTGATGATGAGCGCTACGCGGAGGCCCAGCACGAGGCCGATAACCCGTTTGAGACCGAACAGCTGGTGATCTGCTCCCTGGACTTCGTGCGCCGCAGCAAGCAGCGCCTGGAGCACCTGTGCGACGCCGAGTGGGACATGCTGGTGGTTGATGAAGCGCACCACCTGGTGTGGAGCGAAGAGGCACCGAGCCGCGAGTACATGGCGATTGAACAGCTGGCCGAGCGCGTGCCGGGCGTGCTGCTGCTGACCGCTACGCCGGAGCAGCTGGGTCTGGAGAGCCACTTCGCCCGTCTGCGCCTGCTGGATCCGAACCGTTTCCATGATTTCGAGCAGTTTGTTGAAGAGCAGCAGAACTACCGTCCGGTGGCCGATGCCGTGGCGATGCTGCTGGCGGGCAAGCATCTGAGCGACAGCGAGCTGAACACCCTGAGCGATCTGATTGGTGAGCAGGATATTGAACCGCTGCTGCAAACCGCTAACAGCGATCGCGACGGCGCAGAGGCGGCGCGTCAGGAGCTGGTCTCCATGCTGATGGATCGCCACGGCACCAGCCGCGTGCTGTTCCGTAACACCCGTAACGGCGTGAAGGGCTTCCCGAAACGCGAGCTGCACACCATCAAGCTGCCGCTGCCGACCCAATACCAGACCGCTATTAAGGTCTCCGGCATCATGGGCGCACGCAAGAGCGCCGAAGAGCGCGCTCGCGACATGCTCTACCCGGAGCAGATCTACCAGGAGTTCGAAGGCGATACCGGCACCTGGTGGAACTTCGACCCGCGCGTAGAGTGGCTGATGGGCTACCTGACCAGCCACCGTTCGCAGAAGGTGCTGGTGATCTGCGCCAAAGCTGCCACCGCCCTCCAGCTGGAGCAGGTGCTGCGCGAGCGTGAAGGCATCCGTGCCGCTGTGTTCCACGAAGGCATGTCCATCGTTGAGCGCGACCGGGCCGCCGCCTGGTTTGGTGAAGAGGACAGCGGCGCGCAGGTGCTGCTCTGCTCCGAAATCGGCTCCGAGGGGCGCAACTTCCAGTTCGCCAGCCACCTGGTGATGTTCGACCTGCCGTTTAACCCGGATCTGCTGGAGCAGCGTATCGGTCGTCTGGATCGTATCGGTCAGGCGCACGATATCCAGATCCACGTTCCCTATCTGGAAAAGACCGCCCAGTCGGTGCTGGTGCGCTGGTTCCATGAAGGCCTCGACGCCTTTGAGCACACCTGCCCTACCGGCCGCACTATCTACGACCAGGTGCACAGCGATCTGATTGGCTACCTCGCCGCGCCGGAAGAGACCGAAGGCTTCGACGAGCTGATCAAAACCTGCCGCGAGCAGCACGAGGCATTGAAGGCCCAGCTCGAGCAGGGCCGCGATCGCCTGCTGGAGATCCACTCCAACGGCGGTGAAAAAGCGCAGGCGCTGGCAGAGAGCATCGAAGAGCAGGATGATGATACCGGACTGATCGCCTTTGCCATGAACCTGTTTGATATCGTGGGCGTCAACCAGGACGATCGCGGTGAGAACATGATCGTGCTGACCCCGTCCGATCACATGCTGGTTCCCGACTTCCCTGGCCTGCCGGAAGATGGCTGCACCATCACCTTTGAGCGCGACCTGGCCCTGTCGCGGGAAGATGCCCAGTTCGTCACCTGGGAGCATCCGCTGATCCGCAACGGTCTGGATCTGATCCTCTCCGGCGATACCGGCAGCAGCACCATCTCCCTGCTGAAAAACAAGGCGCTGCCGGTGGGCACCCTGCTGCTTGAGCTGATCTACGTCGTCGAGGCGCAGGCACCGAAGCAGCTTCAGCTTAACCGCTTCCTGCCTGCCACGCCGGTGCGTATGCTGCTGGATAAAAACGGCAACAACCTTGCCGCCCAGGTGGAGTTTGAGACCTTCAACCGCCAGCTGAGCGCGGTCAACCGCCACACCGGCAGCAAGCTGGTGAACGCGGTGCAGCAGGACGTGCACGCGATCCTGCAGCTGGGTGAAGCACAGATCGAGAGCGCGGCGAAGGCGCTGATCGCTGCGGCGCGTCAGGAGGCGGATGAACGTCTCTCGGCAGAGCTGTCACGTCTGGAAGCGCTGAAGGCGGTAAACCCGAACATCCGTGATGATGAGCTGGCTGCCATCGAGAGCAACCGTCAGCAGGTGCTCGATAGCCTTGCCCAGGCGGGCTGGCGTCTCGATGCCCTGCGTCTTATTGTGGTCACGCACCAGTAACAGGAACCCGTTATGTTGATGGAGCCCTACAATCCGCCGCAGTCGCCCTGGCTGGTCGTGTTATACCAGGACGAGCACATTATGGTGATTAACAAGCCGAGCGGCCTGCTCTCCGTGCCGGGACGGCTGGACGAGCATAAAGACAGCGTGATGACGCGCATTCAGCGCGACTATCCGCTGGCGGAGTCGGTGCATCGTCTGGATATGGCCACCAGCGGCGTGATCGTAGTGGCGCTGACCAAAGCCGCGGAGCGGGAGCTAAAGCGCCAGTTCCGCGAGCGCGAGCCGAAGAAGCAGTACGTGGCCCGCGTGTGGGGACATCCTGAGAAGGCGGAGGGTTTGATCGATCTGCCGCTGATCTGCGACTGGCCGAACCGCCCGAAGCAGATGGTGTGTCATGAGACCGGTAAGGCGGCGCAGACCGAGTATACGGTGCTGGAGTACGCGGCGGATAACACCGCCCGCGTGCAGCTGAAGCCCATTACCGGGCGCTCGCACCAGCTGCGCGTGCATATGCTGGCGTTGGGCCACCCGATCCTGGGCGACCGCTTCTACGCCACGCCCGAGGCGCTGGCGATGGCACCCCGCCTACAGTTGCACGCCGAGATGTTGACCATCACGCATCCGGCGTACGGCAACAGCATGACGTTTAAAGCGCCCGCTGATTTCTAGCAGGCGTTTGCCTGCGGGCGGGCGTTACTTCAGCCCGCTCACCAGCGTCTTGCGGCTCTCTTCGAGGGAGATAACGCGGCTGCACACCGCCTTGCCAAACTGCTCGAAGTCCGCTTCCTGATTTTTCCACTCGCTTTGAATCGCAGTTTGCAGGCCGCCGAGGCTGCCCATCACGCTCTGTAACGGATTACCGCCGCCCTTCAGTACTGCCTGGGCACCCATCTCGTTGATGCTGTCCTGCAGGATGCCGCCCATCGCCTGGTTCACCAGCTGTTGGCCGTTGGCACGAACCTCATCAATCGCCTTATAGTGAAAAGCGAGGCCGTCGCTGCGATGCTCCAGAATGCGATTCATCTGCTCTTTCAGCTGCGCGTCGAGCTTGGTTAAGCGCCCGCGCATGTTGCTGCTCTGACCTACTTCCTGGGCGATGATCTTATCCAGCGCCACGCGGCCTTTCTCGACGCGGCTACGCGCGCCCTCGTCGATCCACGGCAGCGCGCTGCGCAGATCGGCCTGATAATCTTTCGCCTGCTCGCGCTGGGCCGCGCTAAGGCTATACTGCTTGCCGTTGAACATGACGTTGCCGTCTGGCGTCATCACCAGATTGCCGTTCTCACCCACCACCTGTACGGTCTGCGGGTTAAGGATCACGTCGTCACGCGGGTTCACGCTACATTTGTATTCTGCCTGGGCGGTAAAGGCGGTTGCCGTGAGTGCCACAGCCAGCAGCGCTTTGCGCATCATAAAAACTCCTGTCCTCTAGAGACAAAACGGGCCGGCAATCGCCAGCCCCGATAGTGACTTAGTCCCACCAGACGTCAAAAAGTTCGCTGATGCGTACATCTTCAAAGCCGCGGCCTTCCAGCCACTTACGCACGATAGCCTGATGCTCTTCAGTGCACTTGCCGATCTCCTGCTTGCAGATCAGCCCTTCCCAGACCAGGTAGCCACTGCCGTCAAACGCCAGCTTGTTTGGCTCAATCACCTCATTGATGAAGGCATCAACCGTCTGGTCGATCTGCTCCTCAGAGGTGCCCTCCGGGAAGCGCCAGGCAACGGAAAAGCCCAGCTCCTGGAACTCATCAATATGTAACTTCTTACGCAGACGACGGCTACGGTTTGTTGCCATTATTTTACCCTCTCGAACATTAAGTCCCATACGCCGTGACCAAGACGATGGCCACGCTGTTCAAATTTGGTTACCGGGCGCGTCTCCGGGCGCGGTACATAGTCGCCGCTCTCAGAGCGGTTTTTATATCCGTCGATAGCGGACATCACTTCCAGCATATGCTCGGCGTAGGCTTCCCAGTCGGTGGCCATATGGAATACGCCGCCCAGCTTCAGCTTGCCTTTTACCAGTTCGGCAAACGTTGTCTGCACGATACGGCGTTTATTATGGCGCGCTTTATGCCACGGGTCGGGGAAAAAGAGCTGCACCATGTTCAGCGAGTTGTCGGGGATCATCTTGTGCAGCACTTCCACCGCGTCGTGACACATCACGCGCAGGTTCTCCACGCCCTCTTCGTGGGCCGTGGCAAGGCATGCCCCTACGCCTGGCGAATGAACCTCAATACCAAGGAAGTTCTGCTCCGGCCTGGCTTTTGCCATCGCCACCAGCGAGGCGCCCATACCAAAACCAATCTCCAGGGTCACCGGCGCATCGCGGCCAAACAGCGCGGTGAAATCCAGCGGCTGCTCGCTAAACTCAACGCCCATCACCGGCCAAAAGTTATCCAGCGCGTGCTGCTGCCCCTTGGTCAGACGGCCCTGGCGGCGGACGAAGCTGCGAATACGGCGCAGCGGGCGACCGTTTTCATCAAATTCGGGTGAAATGACGTCGTTGTTCATAGGTGTCTAGTCTGCTTGTGAGAGTGTTCGGGAAACGGGCATTATCCAAAGTTAATAGCCGGATGCAAGCACCGGAAAGTTCCGGTTTACAGCCCGGTGCCGCTGTGCTGCAATCTGGCCCCTTAATCATGCAATTCGGAACTCCTGCTTTGACCATGCACGCGTCTCAGTTTTCAGCCCAGGTGCTGGAGTGGTACGACAAATTCGGGCGCAAAACCCTGCCCTGGCAAATTGAAAAAACGCCCTACAAAGTATGGCTCTCTGAGGTGATGTTGCAACAAACGCAGGTGGCGACGGTTATCCCCTACTTTGAGCGCTTTATGGCGCGCTTCCCCACCGTCACCGATCTGGCTCGTGCGCCTATCGACGAGGTTCTGCATCTGTGGACCGGGCTGGGCTACTACGCCCGGGCGCGCAACCTGCACAAGGCCGCGCAGCAGGTGGCAGACCAGCACGGCGGCGTGTTTCCCCAAACCTTTGATGAGGTTGCCGCTCTGCCCGGCGTTGGCCGCTCAACGGCGGGGGCGGTGCTCTCCCTTGCGCTCGGCAAACACTTTCCTATTCTTGATGGTAACGTGAAGCGCGTGCTGGCCCGCTGCTACGCCGTTGACGGCTGGCCGGGCCGCAAAGAGGTGGAGAAGCGCCTGTGGGAGATCAGTGAGAACGTGACGCCCGCCGAGGGGGTGGCGCAGTTTAACCAGGCGATGATGGATCTGGGCGCAACGGTCTGTACCCGCTCGAAGCCAAAATGTACGCTCTGCCCGCTGAACAATGGCTGTATCGCCTATGCCAACGAAAGCTGGGCGCAGTATCCGGGCAAAAAGCCGAAGCAGACGCTGCCGGAGCGCACCGGTTTTCTGCTGCTGATGCAGCACGGCGAGACGGTCTGGCTTGAGCGCCGTCCGCCGAGCGGCCTGTGGGGCGGCCTCTACTGCTTCCCGCAGTTTAGCGATGAAGCGGCCCTGCGTGACTGGCTGGCGCAACGGCAGATTCAGGCCGATACTCTTACCGAGCTGAACGGATTTCGCCATACATTCAGCCATTTCCATCTGGATATTGTGCCGATGTGGCTTCCCGTGTCCTCCTTCACGTCATGCATGGATGAGGGAACAGGTCTCTGGTATAACTTAGCCCAGCCGCCGTCGGTGGGCCTGGCCGCGCCAGTAGAGCGCCTGTTACAACAATTACGCGCGGGCGCACCCGTTTAGCGCCGCGACATCACGAGGAGTGACCATGAGCAGAACTATTTTTTGTACCTTCCTGGGCCGCGAAGCGGAAGGCCAGGATTTCCAGCTCTATCCGGGCGATCTGGGCAAGCGGATCTACAACGAGATCTCCAAAGAAGCCTGGTCCCAGTGGCAGCAGAAGCAGACCATGCTCATTAATGAGAAGAAGCTCAACATGATGAACGTAGAACACCGCAAGCTGCTGGAAGAGGAGATGGTCAACTTCCTGTTCGAAGGGAAAGACGTGCACATCGAAGGCTATAAGCCACAAGATTAAGGGCCTCGGCCCTTTTTTTGGAAAGAATAACGACTTAACACAACATACATCCAGGAATGATGAAAAAATATTTAGCGCTAGCCCTTATTGCGCCGTTGCTCATCTCGTGTTCCAGTTCCAATAAAAAGGGCGATAGCTATAACGAAGCCTGGGTAAAGGACACCAACGGTTTTGATATCCTGATGGGTCAGTTTGCCCATAACATCGAAAACATCTGGGGTTTTAACGAAGTCCTGATTGCCGGTCCCAAGGACTACGTTAAGTATACCGACCAGTACCAGACCCGTAGCCACATCAACTTTGATGCCGGTACGATCACCATCGAGACCATTGCCGGTACCGAGCCAGCGGCGCACCTGCGCCAGGCGATTATCAAAACCCTGCTGATGGGCGACGATCCCGGATCTATCGATCTCTATTCCGACGTTGATGATATCCAGATCTCTAAGCAACCGTTCCTTTATGGCCAGGTGGTGGATAACAACGGCGAGGCGATCCGCTGGCAGTGGCGCGCCGAGAAGTATGCCGACTACCTGCTGCAAAACCAGATGAAGAGCCGCACCAACGGCCTGAAGATCATCTACAGCGTGACCATCAACCTGGTAGCGAACCACCTCGACAAGCGTGCGCATAAGTACGTGGGCATGGTGCGCCAGTCGGCACGTAAGTATGGCGTGGACGAGTCGCTGATCCTGGCGATTATGCAGACCGAATCCTCGTTTAACCCCTATGCGGTCAGCCGCTCTGATGCGCTGGGCCTGATGCAGGTGGTGCAGCACAGTGCCGGGAAGGATGTGTTCCGGGCGCAGGGACGTTCCGGCATGCCGGACCGCGGCTTCCTGTTCGATCCCGCCAGCAATATCGATACCGGCACCGCCTATCTGGCGATGCTGAGCAACGTCTACCTCTCCGGCATCAGCAACCCGACCTCACGCCGCTACGCGGTGATCACCGCCTATAACGGCGGTGCAGGCAGCGTGCTGCGGGTCTTCTCTAATGACAAGGTGCAGGCGGCGAACATCATCAACAACATGTCGCCGGGCGATGTGTATGAGACGCTCACCACCCGCCACCCGTCGGCAGAGTCGCGCCGCTACCTCTACAAGGTGAATACGGCGCAGAAGGGGTATCGCGGGGGACGGATTTAAACGCAACCGGGCAATGCCCGGTTACGCTTTTAACACGTACCCATACAAACGCTTAATCCCGTCGGGGTCGGTTTCGCTATAGACCCCCTGCAGCTCCGGCGAAAAGCCCGGCAGCAGGTTGACCCCCTCCTCCAGCGCCAGGAAATAGCGCTGCACTGCCCCACCCCAGATCTCACCCGGCACCACGCAGAGCACGCCCGGCGGATACGGCAGCGCTCCTTCGGCGGCAATACGTCCCTCCGCCTCACTGATGCGCACCAGCTCCACGTTGCCGCGAATAAATTCGCTGTTGGCATCCTGCGGATTCATCGCCACCGACGGCAGGCTCTGCTGGCGGAACATCGCCTTCTGCAGATCCTTCACGCCAAAGCTGACGTAGAGATCGTGCATCTCCTGGCACAGCTCGCGCAGGGTATAGTCGCGGTAGCGCACTGGATACTTATTGAAGATGGTCGGCAGCACATCGGCCAGCGGCGTATCGTCCTCAATATGCTGCTCAAACTGCGCCAGCATCGCTACCAGCTGTTTGAGCTTCTCTTCGCTTTCAGCGGGCGTCAGCAGGAAGAGGATCGAGTTGAGATCGCACTTCTCCGGCACGATGCCGTTCTCACGCAGATAGTGGGCCAGAATCGTAGCCGGAATACCAAACTCGCTGTACTCACCGGTTTCCGCATCGATGCCCGGCGTGGTCAGCAGCAGCTTGCAGGGATCGACAAAGTACTGATCGCGGGCGTAACCCTCAAAGCCGTGCCACGCCGCGCCCGGCTCAAAGCTGAAGAAGCGGCGCTCGCTGGCGATGGCATGGGTGGGATGATCCTGCCACGGACGCCCCGCCACCTCCGGCGGCACAAAGGGTTTGATCATCTTGCAGTTGGCAATGATCGCCTTGCGCGCCTCAATGCCCACCGCCACGCACTCGGCCCACAGACGACGACCGCTCTCCCCTTCGTGAATTTTGGCGTTCACATCCAGGGCGGCGAACAGCGGATAGAACGGGCTGGTGGAGGCATGAAGCATAAAAGCGTTGTTCAGCCGCTTATGCGGGCAGAAGCGCGCCTGGCCACGCAGATGGTTATCTTTTTTGTGGATCTGCGAAGTCTGGGAGAAACCGGCCTGCTGCTTATGCACCGATTGGGTCACGAAGATCCCCGGATCGTTCTCGTTAAGATCGAGCAGCAGCGGTGAGCAGTCCGCCATCATCGGGATAAACTGCTCGTAGCCCACCCACGCAGAGTCGAACAGCACATAGTCACACAGCGCGCCGATCTTATCGATCACCTGGCGGGCATTGTAGATCGTGCCGTCGTAGGTGCCGAGCTGGATCACTGCCAGGCGGAACGGACGCGGGGCGTCGGCTTTTTCCGGCGCAACGGCGCGGATCTGCTCGCGAAGGTACGTTTCATCGAAACAGTGGGCATCGATCCCGCCAATAAAGCCGAACGGGTTACGGGCCGCCTCCAGGTAGACCGGCGTGGCCCCCGCCTGAATAAGCGCTCCATGGTGGTTTGACTTATGGTTGTTGCGATCGAACAGCACCAGGTCACCACGCGTCAGCAGGGCGTTAGTCACCACCTTATTGGCCGCCGAGGTGCCGTTGAGCACGAAGTAGGTTTTGTCGGCGTTAAACACTTTGGCGGCAAATTTCTGCGCATGCTTGGCGGAGCCTTCATGGATCAGCAGATCCCCCAGCTTGACGTCGGCGTTGCACATATCGGCGCGAAAGACGTTTTCGCCAAAGAAATCGAAGAACTGGCGGCCCGCCGGATGCTTTTTAAAGAACGCGCCATGCTGATGCCCCGGACAGGCGAAGGTGCTGTTATCCATCGCCACATACTGGCTCAGTGTGTCGAAAAACGGCGGCAGCAGGTTCTCTTCATAGCGGCAGGCAGCGGCTTCCAGCTCCAGCATCGCCTGCTCTTTGCCGTTAATCACCGCGTCGATGCCTGCGGGCGTATCAGCCTGCTCATCGGCAAACATAAACACCGGCAGGTTAAAGCCGGTGCGCTTGAGCAGCGTAAGGATACCGCTCTGGCTCTCCGCCCGCGTAATGACGACTGCCGCCACATCGGTAAAGTCCGTACTGTCCAGCGTCACCACTTCCCGGTGCGTGGAGAGCGCAGAGACCAGCTCGCGGCCGGCGGCAATTTTCATTGTTTTCATAAGCTAGAGTAACCGTTTAGGGGGTAAATATCCCGGGCGAAGGATCGCATAGTTATGCGATGCGTCTGGCGAGCAAGTTGATGTGTCATCCAGCAGCCCTGTTGTTGAAAGAAGAGATGTAACCGGAGAAATTTCGCGCAATAATGTCACTTTTGCTATGCCCACGCAAGCCACAATCGGCGGGTAAAATCCGACTTTTTTGCGGCATACTATGCAGTTATGCAAACCGATATTTCAGGAGAAAAAGCGTGCTAACCGGACCCTTTATAAATGCCGCCGCCGTGCTGATTGGCGGGACGATCGGTGCCGTGCTGAGCCAGCGGCTGCCGGAGCGGGTGCGTACCTCCATGCCCGCCATCTTTGGCCTCTGCTCGCTGGGCATTGGTATTCTGCTGGTGGTGAAGTGCATTAACCTGCCGGTGATGGTGTTGGCGACGCTGCTCGGCACGCTGATTGGCGAGATATGCTACGTCGAGCGCGGGATCGGCGGTGCGGTGAACGGCCTGCGTCGACTGGTGCAGCGCCGCAGCAAGCAGGATGCCCCTGCTGCCCATGAGACCTTTATTCAGAGCCTGGTCGCGATCATCATCCTGTTCTGCGCCAGCGGCACGGGGATTTTCGGCGCGATGCGCGAAGGCATGACCGGCGACGCCAGCATCCTAATCGCCAAAGCCTTTCTCGATTTCTTTACCGCCGTCATTTTTGCCACCTCGCTGGGCATTGCGGTCGCGGCGATCTCTGTGCCGATGCTGCTTATTCAGCTCAGCCTTGGAGCCTGCGCCACGCTGGTGATGCCGCTGACGACGCCCGCAATGATGGGTGACTTTACCGCCGTCGGCGGGATCCTGCTGCTGGCTACCGGGCTGCGGATCTGCGGCATCAAGATGTTCGCTGTCGCCAATATGCTGCCCGCGCTGGTTATCGCCATGCCCCTCTCCGCCGCTTGGACCGCCTTTTTTGCCTAAAAACGGGTGTAGAAACGGCAAAGTGGTGATAGATTGTGCAGTCTGCAACGATTTAGATAAATTTCGTTGACGACACGAGGCGAATCGGTTTTAATGCGCCCCGTTGCCCGGATAGCTCAGTCGGTAGAGCAGGGGATTGAAAATCCCCGTGTCCTTGGTTCGATTCCGAGTCCGGGCACCACTATTT
>NZ_DAMACX010000019.1:0-78699 GCF_031998825.1 Pseudescherichia sp. | reverse complement strand
ACAAAGTGCATGAAGAGATCGACGAGGTGATGCACGAAGCGCAACAGGCAGTCGTGGATCAGGATAAGCTGGAAGAGGAGATGGGCGATCTGCTGTTTGCCACCGTCAATCTTTCACGTCATTTAGGGGTCAAAGCCGAGGTGGCGCAGCAAAAAGCTAACCTCAAATTCGAACGTCGCTTCCGGGAAGTGGAACGCATTATCGCCGCCCGTGGCCTGGAAATGACCGGTGTGGACCTCGACGCGATGGAAGAAGTGTGGCAGGAAGTAAAACGCCAGGAATCTGATCTCTAACGGGTTTTTGCGATCAAGCGCAATTTGTGTGATTTTTTAAATGACAAGCGCTTGATTTGCGTCAAAAACATTTACCCAAAAGGGGCTATTTTCTCACTCCCAATATGAGTCAAAGCCTGAGACAGGAGACGGAGAATGAAAGTTTGTGGCGCTCGCCGTGTTCGGGTATACTACTTTCCCGTCCTGGTTATTCCATCGTTTCACCCTAACTTCTCAGGTTCAGCATGACAACGAACTATATTTTTGTGACCGGCGGGGTTGTATCCTCTCTGGGTAAAGGCATTGCAGCCGCCTCCCTCGCAGCCATTCTTGAAGCCCGTGGCCTTAACGTGACCATGATGAAACTGGATCCGTATATCAACGTCGATCCGGGTACCATGAGTCCAATCCAACACGGGGAAGTGTTCGTTACGGAAGACGGCGCCGAAACCGACCTGGATCTGGGCCACTACGAGCGTTTCATTCGCACCAAAATGACGCGCCGCAACAACTTCACTACTGGCCGTATTTACTCTGACGTACTGCGCAAAGAGCGCCGTGGCGACTACCTGGGCGCAACCGTTCAGGTTATTCCGCACATCACTAACGCCATTAAAGAGCGCATCATTGCCGGTGGCGAAGGCCACGACGTGGTGCTGGTTGAGATTGGCGGTACCGTAGGTGATATCGAATCCCTGCCGTTCCTCGAAGCGATCCGCCAGCTGGCGGTAGATATCGGCCGTGAACACGCGCTGTTTATGCACCTTACCTTGGTGCCGTATATGGCTGCCGCGGGCGAAGTGAAAACCAAGCCAACCCAGCACTCGGTAAAAGAGCTGCTCTCTATCGGTATTCAGCCGGACATCCTGGTTTGCCGCTCCGATCGCGCCGTACCTGCCAACGAACGTGCGAAAATTGCATTGTTCTGTAACGTGCCGGAAAAGGCCGTTATTTCAATGAAAGACGTCGATTCGATTTATAAAATTCCAGGCCTGTTGAAATCACAGGGGCTGGACGATTATATTTGTAAACGATTCAGCTTGAACTGTCCGGAAGCTAACCTGAGCGAATGGGAACAGGTTATCTACGAAGAGGCGAATCCGTCAGGTGAAGTCACCATCGGTATGGTCGGCAAGTACATTGAACTGCCGGATGCCTACAAGTCGGTGATTGAAGCGCTGAAGCATGGCGGCCTGAAAAACCGTGTTACCGTCAACATCAAATTGATCGATTCGCAAGATGTTGAAACACGTGGTGTAGAAATCTTGAAGGATCTGGATGCTATCCTGATCCCTGGTGGCTTCGGCTACCGTGGCGTAGAAGGTAAGATCGCCACCGCGCGCTATGCGCGTGAACACAATATTCCTTATCTAGGTATCTGCCTGGGTATGCAGGTTGCGCTGATCGAGTTTGCGCGCAACGTGGCGGGGATGGACAACGCTAACTCAACGGAATTTGTGCCAGACTGTAAGTTCCCGGTTGTGGCTCTCATTACCGAATGGCGTGACGAAGAAGGCAACGTCGAAGTGCGCTCTGAGAAGAGCGACCTGGGCGGCACAATGCGCCTTGGCGCACAGCAGTGCCAGCTTGATGATGATAGCCTGGTGCGTCAGATGTACGGTTCGCCGACTATTGTCGAACGTCATCGTCACCGCTATGAAGTTAACAACATGCTGTTGAAACAAATTGAAGCTGCGGGTCTGCGTGTTGCAGGCCGTTCCGGCGATGATCAGTTGGTCGAGATCATCGAGGTGCCAAACCATCCGTGGTTTGTTGCCTGTCAGTTCCACCCGGAATTTACTTCAACGCCGCGCGATGGGCATCCGCTGTTCTCAGGCTTTGTGAAGGCCGCCAGCGACTACCAGAAGCGTCAGGCGAAGTAAGAGTTAGAGCGTCGATGCACCCCCTGGGGTGCATCGATTGTCTGGAGTTTTAATTAACTTGTACTGAGGAAATCCTAATGTCCAAAATCGTTAAAGTCATCGGTCGTGAAATCATCGACTCCCGTGGTAACCCGACTGTTGAAGCCGAAGTACACCTGGAAGGTGGTTTCGTCGGTATGGCTGCTGCCCCGTCAGGTGCTTCTACCGGTTCCCGCGAAGCGCTGGAACTGCGCGATGGCGACAAATCCCGTTTCCTGGGTAAAGGCGTGACCAAAGCCGTTGGCGCAGTTAACGGCCCGATCGCTCAGGCTATCCTTGGCAAAGACGCCAAAGATCAGGCTAACATCGATAAGATCATGATCGACCTGGACGGTACTGAGAACAAATCTAACTTCGGTGCTAACGCAATTCTGGCTGTTTCCCTGGCGAACGCCAAAGCTGCCGCTGCTTCTAAAGGCCTGCCGCTGTATGCGCACATCGCTGAACTGAACGGCACCCCGGGCAAATACTCTATGCCGGTTCCGATGATGAACATCATCAACGGTGGCGAGCACGCTGACAACAACGTAGACATTCAGGAATTTATGATTCAGCCGGTTGGCGCGAAATCCCTGAAAGAAGCCGTACGTATGGGTTCAGAAGTGTTCCACAACCTGGCGAAAGTGCTGAAGTCTAAAGGCATGAACACCGCTGTGGGCGACGAAGGCGGCTACGCGCCGAACCTGGGCTCCAACGCCGAAGCACTGGCTGTTATCGCTGAAGCGGTAAAAGCAGCGGGCTACGAGCTGGGTACCGACATCACTCTGGCGATGGACTGTGCAGCCTCTGAGTTCTACAAAGATGGCAAATACGTTCTGGCTGGCGAAGGCAACAAAGCATTCACCTCTGAAGAGTTCACCCACTTCCTGGAAGATCTGACCAAACAGTATCCGATCGTCTCCATCGAAGATGGCCTGGACGAGTCTGACTGGACCGGCTTTGCATACCAGACCAAAGTGCTGGGCGACAAAATCCAGCTGGTGGGCGACGACCTGTTCGTAACCAACACCAAGATCCTGAAAGAAGGCATCGAGAAAGGCATCGTTAACTCCATCCTGATCAAATTCAACCAGATCGGCTCTCTGACCGAAACTCTGGCTGCGATCAAAATGGCGAAAGACGCTGGCTACACTGCGGTTATCTCTCACCGCTCTGGCGAAACTGAAGATGCAACCATTGCTGACCTGGCTGTGGGTACCGCTGCTGGCCAGATCAAAACCGGTTCCATGAGCCGTTCTGACCGCGTTGCTAAGTACAACCAGCTGATTCGTATCGAAGAAGCGCTGGGTGAACAAGCACCGTACAACGGTCGTAAAGAGATCAAAGGCCAGGCATAATCACCTGACTTTTTACTCTTAATAGAAAACCCGCTGCGGCGGGTTTTTTTATTGCTGCAATAGCGCAGCTGCTGCACATGACCTTAGGGCAGGGATCTGCGATACTTACGTTTTATAGCCAAACAGAGATGAGTATGCAGTACCCGATTAATGAGATGTTCCAGACCCTGCAAGGCGAGGGTTACTTTACCGGCGTTCCCGCTATTTTTATCCGGCTGCAGGGATGCCCGGTAGGCTGTGCCTGGTGCGATACCAAGCACACCTGGGATAAGCTCGCCGATCGAGAAGTGTCCCTCTACAGCGTGCTGGCGAAAACCAAAGAGAGCGACAAGTGGGGCCCGGCAAGCAGTGAAGATCTGCTGGCCATTATTGAGCGCCAGGGCTATACCGCTCGCCACGTGGTGATCACCGGTGGCGAACCCTGCATTCACGATCTGATCCCGCTGACCATGCTGCTGGAGAAAAATGGCTTTAGCTGCCAGATCGAAACCAGCGGCACTCACGAAGTCCGCACCTCGACTAACACCTGGGTAACAGTTTCACCGAAGGTGAACATGCGCGGCGGGTACGATATTTTACAGCAGGCGTTGGATCGTGCAGATGAGATCAAGCACCCGGTTGGCCGGATGCGCGACGTTGAGGCGCTGGATGAACTGCTGGCGACCCTGCACGACGACAAGCCGCGAGTAATTGCGCTTCAGCCGATCAGCCAGAAAGAGGATGCGACGCGTCTGTGCATTGAGACCTGCATCGCTCGCAACTGGCGTCTGTCGATGCAGACGCATAAATACCTGAATATTGCCTGATATAAACCGATAAGCCCGGTGGCGCTAACGCTTACCGGGCCTGGGTTAACCGTGCTGCGACCTTTATTCGCCGCGATACACACAGCCCGCCGTGCAGGTCTCTTTGATTGTCACCGCACTCAGCAGCGGTACAAGCGGCTTCATCTCTTCCCAGATCCACTTCGCCAGCACTTCGCTGGTCGGGTTCTCCAGGCCAGGAATATCGTTCAGATAGTAGTGATCCAGTCGGTCATAGGTCGGCTTGAAGGCGGCCTTCAGCTCGGAGAAGTCCATGATCCAACCCGTATGGGGATCGACTTCACCGGTAATTTCCAGGCGCACCATAAACGAGTGGCCATGCAGGCGACCGCATTTGTGGCCTTCGGGCACGTGCGGCAGACGGTGAGCGGCTTCGAAGATGAAATCTTTAAATAACGTGGTAGACATGATGAATTCTCAGACAGGCAAAAACCGCCGCATACTACCGGAATTGACCATTTTTGGCATTAACTAAAACAGGCAAAAGCGGTAAAGCCTGGGGTGTAGGGGTGAAACCTGGATTTTACCTTTTTAAATCATGTAGTTAATCAACCTGTTTTACTGTTAATAACTATAACTAAAAGCGGTTAGCGTTTTTAGTTATTTGTTATTTCCAACCCTTCTTTAATTGTTATTATTCACGCCGTTACCCTTACACTCTGTTCTGTTTTTACGCTTTTTTAATAGCTTTGCTTACTGGAACATAACGACGCATGACGACACAGGCCCCACCTTCCGCTTTGCTTCCGCTGAACCCGGAGCAGCTGGCACGCCTTCAGGCAGCCACCACCGATTTAACACCGACCCAGCTTGCCTGGGTTTCCGGCTACTTCTGGGGCGTGCTTAACCAGCAGCCTGGCGCAGCAGCGATGGCCGCAGCACCGGCCCCGGCGGTAGATACGCCGACGATCACGCTGCTGAGCGCATCGCAGACCGGCAATGCCCGTCGCGTAGCGGAAGCACTGCGTGACGATCTGCTGGCGGCGAAGCTCAACGTCAACCTAGTTAACGCTGGCGACTATAAATTCAAACAAATTGCCAATGAAAAGCTGCTGGTTGTGGTTGCTTCGACCCAGGGTGAAGGGGAGCCACCGGAAGAGGCGGTCGCGCTGCATAAGTTCCTGTTCTCGAAAAAAGCGCCGAAGCTTAACGGTGCAGCCTTCGCCGTCTTTGGCCTGGGCGATACCTCCTACGAATTCTTCTGCCAGTGCGGTAAAGATTTTGACAGCAAGCTGGCAGGGCTGGGCGCAGAGCGCCTGCTGGATCGCGTGGATGCCGACGTTGAGTATCAGACGGCAGCCAGCGAGTGGCGCGCGCGCATCGTGGATATTCTGAAGGCCCGCGTGCCGACCGAAAGCCCCGCCCAGGCAGCGGTCACCGCTACCGGCGCGGTCAACGAGGTCTTCTCCAGCCCCTATACTAAAGAAGAGCCGCTGGTGGCCACGCTCGCCGTGAACCAGAAGATCACCGGCCGCGACTCTGAGAAAGACGTGCGCCATATCGAGATCGATCTGGGTGATTCTGGCCTGCGCTATCAGCCGGGCGACGCGCTGGGCGTCTGGTATCAAAACGATCCGGAGCTGGTGCGCGAGCTGATAGAGCTGCTGTGGCTGAAAGGCGACGAGCCGGTCACCGTGGATGGCAAAACGCTGCCGCTTTCTGAAGCGCTGGCGTGGCACTTTGAGCTGACGGTAAACACCGCCAGCATCGTTGAGAACTACGCTAAGCTGAGCCGCAGCGAAACGCTGATGCCGATGGTGGGCGACAAGGCCCGTC
Organism: Pseudescherichia sp.; assembly: GCF_031998825.1. Taxonomy (GTDB): domain Bacteria; phylum Pseudomonadota; class Gammaproteobacteria; order Enterobacterales; family Enterobacteriaceae; genus Pseudescherichia. The sequence goes on along the minus strand of NZ_DAMACX010000019.1, from coordinate 72,568 downwards.
TTCAGCACTATGCTGCCACAACGCCGATCGTCGACATGGTGCGCTTCTCTGCCGCCCAGCTGGATGCCGAGGCGCTGATTGGCCTGCTGCGTCCGCTGACGCCGCGCCTCTACTCCATCGCCTCATCCCAGGCGGAAGTGGAAAGCGAAGTGCACGTCACCGTTGGCGTGGTGCGCTATGACGTTGAAGGCCGTGCCCGCACCGGCGGCGCGTCAGGCTTCCTCGCCGATCGCGTGGAAGAGGATGGCGAGATCCGCGTGTTCATTGAACACAACGACAACTTCCGCCTGCCCGCTAACCCAGAAACACCGGTGATCATGATTGGCCCAGGCACCGGCATCGCACCGTTCCGCGCCTTTATGCAGCAGCGTGCGGCGGACGAAGCGCCGGGTAAAAACTGGCTGATCTTCGGTAACCCGCACTTTACCGAAGATTTCCTGTACCAGGTGGAGTGGCAGCGCTACGTCAAAGAGGGCGTGCTGAACCGCATCGATCTGGCCTGGTCCCGCGACCAGAAAGAGAAAATATACGTACAAGATAAACTGCGCGAACAGGGCGCAGAGCTGTGGCGCTGGATCAACGAAGGTGCACACATTTATGTCTGCGGCGACGCGACGCGTATGGCGCGCGACGTTGAGCAGGCTTTACTGGAAGTGATTGCCGAGTTCGGTGGCATGGATACCGAAACGGCTGACGAATATTTAAGTGAGCTGCGCGTAGAGCGCCGTTATCAGCGAGATGTCTACTAATGAGCGATAAACACCCAGGTCCGCTGGTGGTCGAAGGTAAACTGACCGACGCCGAGCGTATGAAACGTGAGAGCAACTACCTGCGCGGTACGATTGCGGAAGATCTGAACGACGGGCTTACCGGCGGTTTTAAAGGTGACAACTTTCTGCTGATCCGCTTCCACGGTATGTATCAGCAGGATGACCGTGATATTCGTGCCGAACGCGCCGAGCAGAAGCTGGAGCCGCGCCATGCCATGATGCTGCGCTGCCGTCTGCCGGGCGGGATCATCACCCCGGCGCAGTGGCAGGCCATCGACAAGTTCGCCGAAGAGAAGACCATCTACGGCAGCATCCGTCTGACTAACCGTCAGACCTTCCAGTATCACGGTATTCTGAAGAAGAACGTCAAGCCTGCTCACCAGATGCTGCATGAAGTGGGTCTGGACGCGCTGGCGACCGCCAACGACATGAACCGTAACGTGCTCTGCACCTCTAACCCGATTGAGTCCGAGCTGCACGCAGAGGCTTACGAGTGGGCGAAGAAGCTCTCCGAGCATCTGCTGCCGCGCACCCGCGCCTATGCTGAGATCTGGCACGATGCGGAGAAGGTGGCGACCACCGACGAAGAGCCGATCCTTGGGCAGACCTATCTGCCGCGTAAGTTCAAAACCACGGTGGTGATCCCGCCGCAGAATGACGTCGATCTGCACGCTAACGACATGAACTTTATCGCTATTGCCGAGAACGGCAAGCTGATCGGCTTTAACCTGCTGGTGGGTGGCGGCCTCTCTATCGAACACGGTAACAAGAAAACCTACGCCCGCACTGCGAGCGAGTTTGGCTTCCTGCCGCTGGAGCACACCCTGGCGGTGGCGGAAGCGGTAGTAACCACCCAGCGCGACTGGGGCAACCGTACCGATCGTAAAAACGCCAAGACTAAATATACGCTGGAGCGCGTGGGCGTCGAGACTTTCAAAGCGGAAGTTGAGCGTCGGGCAGGCATGAAGTTTGAGCCGGTTCGTCCGTATGAGTTTACCGGCCGCGGAGATCGCATCGGCTGGGTAAAAGGTATCGATAACAAATGGCACCTGACGCTGTTTATCGAAAACGGTCGTATCCTTGATTACCCGGATCGTCCGCTGAAAACCGGCCTGCTGGAGATCGCGAAGATCCATAAGGGCGACTTCCGCCTGACTGCGAACCAGAACCTGATCGTCGCGGGCGTGCCGGAGAGCCAGAAGGCGAAGATTGAGAAGCTGGCCCGTTCCCACGGTCTGATGGATGCGGTTAAGCCGCAGCGCGAGAACTCCATGGCCTGCGTCGCCTTCCCGACCTGTCCGCTGGCGATGGCGGAAGCGGAGCGTTTCCTGCCGAGCTTTGTTGATAAAGTCGAAGCGATCATGGAGAAGCACGGCGTTGGCGACGATCACATTGTGATGCGCGTGACCGGCTGTCCGAACGGCTGTGGCCGTGCGCTGCTGGCGGAGATGGGGCTGGTGGGTAAAGCGCCGGGTCGTTACAACCTGCATCTTGGCGGCAACCGTATGGGCACGCGTATTCCGCGCATGTACCGTGAAAATATCACCGAGTCAGAGATTCTCGACTCTATCGACGTGCTGGTAGGCCGCTGGTCGAAAGAGCGTGAAGCGGGCGAAGGCTTCGGCGACTTCACCATCCGTACCGGGATTATCCGTCCGGTGCTGGATCCGGCCCGGGATTTCTGGGAGTAACGTGGTCATGCCCGGTGGCGCTTTGCTTACCGGGCCTACAAAACCGTAGGCTGGGCAAACGCAGTGCCGCCCGGCAGAAGTGAGGGGTATATGTCCAGACTCGATCTTAATGCTTTAAACGATCTGCCAAAAGTCGAACGCATTCTGGCGCTGGCAGAGACTAACGGCCAACTGGAAAAACTGAGCGCGGAAGAGCGCGTCGTCTGGGCATTAGAGAACCTGCCCGGTGAGTACGTGCTCTCCTCAAGCTTTGGTATCCAGGCGGCGGTGAGCCTGCATCTGGTTAACCAGATCAGCCCGGATATTCCGGTGATCCTCACCGATACCGGCTACCTGTTCCCGGAGACCTACCAGTTCATTGATGAGCTGGCAGACAAGCTCAAGCTGAACCTGAAGATTTACCGTGCGGAGCAGAGTCCGGCATGGCAGGAAGCGCGCTACGGCAAGCTGTGGGAGCAGGGCGTTGAAGGCATCGAGAAGTACAATGAGATCAACAAGGTCGAGCCGATGAACCGCGCCCTGAAAGATCTGAATGCGCAGACCTGGTTCGCCGGCCTGCGTCGGGAGCAGTCAGGCAGTCGCGCTACGTTGCCGGTGCTGGCTGTCCAGCGCGGCGTGTTTAAGGTGCTGCCGATCATCGACTGGGACAACCGTACCGTCTACCAGTATCTGCAAAAGCACGGGCTCAAGTACCACCCGCTGTGGGACCAGGGCTACCTCTCGGTGGGCGATACGCACACCACCCGCAAATGGGAGCCGGGCATGGCGGAGGAAGAGACCCGCTTCTTCGGCCTCAAGCGCGAATGCGGGCTGCACGAAGGGTGATAAACCTTATGAAAATGCTGACTTTTAGGTCGGCATTTTTTTTGGGTTTTATTTCTATTAATTTTCACGAGAATCGGCACGCTTCATCACTTGCGATCGGGTTTTAACCGGCTGTCGAATTGAAACGGAATGGCTTTTGATTTTTGTGTGAGCTCGAAGAAACCGGGGTGTTCAGGGTTAAGCAGGTAGTTATATTCCACGGGGGATAAAGCACTGGGAACACGCAGGGCGATGGATGCTTTAGTGAAGCACCAGGCGTCCCCGTAAGCGGCCAGTTCTGGTGGCGCTTCTTCATCAGCCCAGTTATCAGGTATTTCTTCCATATTGGCCTTTTGAACTTGGTCGTCAGGCACATCAATACTCAATAGCGTGAAATAATCCATAATCTGCGCTGCACGCAGATGCACCAGGGTTTCCAGCATAGTCAGGGACGCGGTTTCTGATACATACACCATCGCCGTGCCAACGTTATTCCAGCGGCCCCCAGCCTCTTTTGCTCCATATCCTGTCCAGGCTGTAGAAAGATACTTTGTCTTTGTAAGCCGATAGAGGATCAAGAGTAGACCCCATGCTCCAGACGAGTGATCAGCTTCATGACCTCATAAGCCCCGGTTTCGGATGCCATAAGGTCTGCCGGCACTTTCCAGCCCAGCGCACGGTTAGGCTCATTTAACCATTTTTGCGCTTCATCCTTATCACCTTCGAACAGTTCTACCGCCCGATCAAGGACACGAATGATGCGCACCAGCCGTTCACTCTGATCGGCACTGAATCGTGCTTTCAGACTGCGGCTGAATGTGGTTGATGGGATACCTGACATTTTGCGCAGGTCGTTTTGCGTTATCTTCGCCCAGTCAACGATCAGGCTAGCAACTTTGCCATCAAGACCTTCGTTAATCTGACCCAGCAATGCCACACCATCAGCATTGTTTAAACCAGCCACCTGCCATAAACGGGGCGGCCTGGCCTGAGTCGTGGATACGCTAAACGTTTTCATGGTTAACCTCCATTTGGTAATTTAATTATATCCATATGGTGGCTCATGGGCAAATATTAACCGCTTGAAGTATTACCCTACTAAGGCCTTAACCTTAGCTCTGATCACTTCCAGTTCCTGCTCTGTTACTCTGCCTTTTTTCGCTGCGTTTCTGACTTTCCAGGCGATGCATTTCACCTGATCGGCAAGCGCTACTGCGTTACGCTCACCGGAGAGTTCTACTTCAAAAGGGTAGCCCTTTGCCTTTGTGGTACAGGGAACACAAAGGCAAAGCCCTGTTTTATTGTTATAGATGAATGGACTTAGCACGACGGCAGGACGATGTCCTGCCTGCTCATTTCCTTTAGTTGGGTCAAAATCAACCCATATGAGATCCCCTGAATCGGGTACGAATCGACTTATCATTTACCAGGTTTCCTTACCTTCAGGTTTACCCCATTCCACCAACTCATGTTGGTTATCGGCGGTGATCTCTTCAACCAGTTCCGCAAGCGAAAACTCAGTTCCGCTCCTTACTGGCTCGATGACAAGCTTACCTTCTACCAAATCGATCTTAACTTCATCATCAATATTAAGATTAAGGGCCTGCATTAACGTTGCTGGGATCCGGATCGCAGGAGAGTTTCCCCAACGTTTTACATTACTGCGAATCATATCTACCTCATGGTATACAGCCTGTGTCTACATTGTAGATATTTTTTGGTGTAGATACAATGTATCATAGCGCCCAAATCCCATACCATCGGCTTCAGGCACCTTTCTCCGCTTTCGCCAGCTCTTTCATTAGCGGCAGCATAATACGCATCACGTCACGGCTGCGGCGCTCAATGCGGCCGGGCAGGGCGCTGTCGAGGAACTGCTGGTTATCCAGCCGGACGTTATGCCAGCTGGTGCCGTCGGGGAAGGCTTTGGTTTTTGCCCGCTGCTGGTAGCCATCCTTTTTCCCCAGCGACCAGTTCGTGGCCTCGACGGAGAGCACCGGAATACCCGCGCGATCGAACACTTCGCTATCGTGGCAGCAGTCGGTGCCTTTCGGATAGTCCGGGTTCAGGCCCGGATTGGTGGTGGCGGTAATACCGTGCTGGCGGGCAATGGCTAAAGCCCGATCCCGGGTCAGCTTGCGCACTGCGGCAGGCGTACTTTTACCGCTGTTAAAGTAGAGTTTGTCACCGACGATCAGGTTATCGAGATTGATCACCAGCAGGGTATTTTTCTTCTCGGCGTCGCTCATGCGCTGCAACAGATTTTCTGCGCCCAACCGTCCTTCTTCCTCGCCGCTGGTGGCGATGAACCGAATGCCGTACTGGGTCTGAATATGCTTAAGCTGGTCCGCCAGCTCCAGCATCACCCCCAGACCGGCAGCGTTATCATCAATCCCTTGCAGCGTCAGGCCGCCGAGGTTGTTATCGCTATCGGCATCGCTGCGCGGCGCATAGGTATCGAGGTGCGCCATCACAATGATCTGCTGGGCCAGCTTGCCTTCATGGGCGGCGATCACCGTACTGCCAGTCACGTTGTGCCAGTTCTGATTCTTATTGCGTGAGGTGTAGATGTAACGGCTGTTGAACTTGCGGATGTCGCTCTGGTAGCCCATCTGTTCAAACTGCTGGCGCAGATAGTCAGCTGAGAGCATCTCCGCAGGCGTACCGGTCATGCGCCCCGGGAAATAGGTAGCAATATGGCGGGCCTGCTCGCTGGCCATCTCGCCGGGCTGACTGGCTTTGGCCTGCGCCGGCACGGTAAAGCACACACCGAGCGCCAGAGCTACAACGAGGTGGCGCAATGCGGGAAACATAGTGAGTCCTTAAAAATGAAGCAAAATTTTTGACGTGCATAGTATGAAACTGTGATCGAAGTTACACAATTTCAATTACGCTTAAACGCCCGTATTTTCTCGCGTTAAGCACTTTTTGATATTTGCTTTTGCTCAACGTTATTCCATTGAGTAACTACTCATTCCAATTCGTAATTTCATTCGTCCTTAGACGCCCCCTATAGTCCCTCTATCCTTTGTTTTTAGCGACTCATGCGACGTATAACAGACGCACAGAACAGATCGTCTCGTGTGGTAAATTTCCCTTTAAGGAACGGTTATGGATCAAAAACGACTCACCCACCTGCGACAACTGGAGGCGGAAAGCATCCATATTATTCGCGAGGTGGCGGCTGAATTCTCCAATCCGGTGATGATGTACTCCATCGGTAAAGACTCCAGCGTTATGCTGCACCTGGCACGCAAGGCCTTCTATCCGGGCACGCTGCCTTTCCCGCTGCTGCATGTCGATACTGGCTGGAAATTCCGTGAGATGTATGAGTTCCGTGACCGTACCGCCAAAGCCTACGGCTGCGAACTGCTGGTGCATAAAAACCCGGAAGGGGTGGCGATGGGGATTAACCCGTTCGTGCACGGCAGCGCCAAGCACACCGATATCATGAAGACGGAAGGGCTGAAGCAGGCGCTGAATAAGTACGGCTTTGACGCGGCCTTCGGTGGTGCGCGCCGCGACGAGGAGAAATCCCGCGCGAAAGAGCGTATCTACTCCTTCCGCGACCGCTTCCACCGCTGGGACCCAAAAAACCAGCGTCCTGAGCTGTGGCACAACTACAACGGCCAGATCAACAAGGGCGAGAGCATCCGCGTCTTCCCGCTGTCGAACTGGACCGAACTGGATATCTGGCAGTACATCTACCTGGAAAATATCGAAATCGTTCCGCTCTACCTGGCGGCTGAACGTCCGGTGCTGGAACGTGACGGCATGCTGATGATGATCGATGACGATCGTATCGACCTGCAGCCGGGCGAAGAGATCAAACAGCGCATGGTGCGCTTCCGTACCCTCGGCTGCTGGCCGCTGACCGGCGCGGTAGAGTCCGATGCCCAGACGCTGCCGGAGATCATCGAAGAGATGCTGGTCTCCACTACCAGCGAACGTCAGGGGCGCGTCATCGACCGTGACCAGGCCGGCTCGATGGAGCTGAAAAAACGCCAGGGATACTTCTAAGGAGCCGCCATGAATACCACTATTGCCCAACAAATTGCTAACGAAGGCGGCGTCGAAGCGTACCTGCACGCTCAGCAGCATAAAAGCCTGCTGCGCTTCCTGACCTGCGGTAGCGTCGACGACGGTAAAAGCACCCTGATTGGCCGCCTGCTGCACGACACGCGCCAGATTTATGAAGATCAGCTCTCCACGCTGCACAACGACAGCAAGCGCCACGGTACCCAGGGCGAAAAGCTCGACCTCGCGCTGCTGGTGGATGGCCTGCAGGCCGAGCGTGAGCAGGGCATCACCATTGACGTGGCCTACCGCTACTTCTCTACCGAAAAACGTAAGTTTATTATCGCTGATACCCCTGGGCACGAGCAGTATACCCGTAACATGGCTACCGGGGCCTCTACCTGCGATCTGGCGATCCTGCTGATTGACGCGCGTAAAGGCGTGCTGGATCAGACCCGTCGCCACAGCTTTATCTCCACCCTGCTGGGCATTAAGCACCTGGTGGTGGCGGTAAACAAAATGGACCTGGTAGAGTTCAGCGAAGAGACCTTTGAAACGATTCGCCAGCAATACCTGACCTTTGCCGAGCAGCTGCCGGGCAACCTCGACATCCGCTTTGTTCCGCTGTCGGCGCTGGAGGGCGATAACGTTGCCAGCCAGAGCGCGAGCATGCCGTGGTACAGCGGCCCGACGCTGCTGGAAGTGCTGGAGAGCGTTGAGATCCACCGCGTAGTGGAAACCCAGCCGATGCGCTTCCCGGTGCAGTACGTTAACCGCCCGAACCTCGACTTCCGCGGCTTCTCCGGTACCGTTGCCTCCGGCAGCGTTAAGGTCGGCCAGCGCGTTAAGGTGCTGCCGTCCGGCGTAGAGTCCACGGTTGCCCGCATTGTGACGTTCGATGGCGATCTGCCGGAAGCGGGCGCGGGCGAAGCGGTTACGCTGGTGCTGAAGGATGAGATCGATATCAGCCGGGGCGATCTGCTGCTGGATGCGCAGGAGAGCCTGCCAGCCGTGCAGAGCGCGGCGGTGGACGTGGTGTGGATGGCTGAACAGCCGCTGACCCCAGGCCAGAGCTACGATATCAAAATCGCAGGCAAGAAGACCCGGGCGCGCGTGGATGGCATTCAGTATCAGGTGGATATCAACAACCTGACCCAGCGCAGCGTCGACGCGCTGCCGCTGAACGGTATCGGCCTGGTCGACCTGACCTTTGACGAGCCGCTGGTGCTGGACAAGTACCAGGACAATCCGGTTACTGGGGGGATGATCTTTATCGACCGCCTGAGCAACGTCACCGTCGGCGCAGGCATGGTCAATCAGCCGAACGCTGATGCTGTGGCAGCGCCGTCCGAGTTCAGCGCCTTTGAGCTGGAGCTGAACGCCCTGGTACGCAAGCACTTCCCACACTGGGGCGCACGCGATCTGCTGGGAGGCAAATAATGGCGGAGCATGACGAAAACGTCGTCTGGCACGCCCATCCCGTCACCGCGCAGCAGCGGGAGCAACTCCACGGTCACCGTGGGGTTGTGCTGTGGTTTACCGGGCTATCCGGCTCGGGTAAATCCACGGTCGCCGGTGCGTTGGAAGAGGCGCTGCACCGTCTGGGCGTCAGCACCTATCTGCTCGACGGCGACAATGTGCGCCACGGTCTGTGCAGCGATCTGGGCTTCAGCGACGACGATCGCAAGGAGAACATTCGCCGCGTGGGCGAGGTGGCCCGGCTGATGGTGGATGCGGGTCTGGTGGTGCTGACTGCTTTCATCTCCCCGCACCGTGCGGAGCGGCAGATGGTGCGCGAGCGCGTAGGCGAGGGGCGTTTCTACGAGGTCTTTGTGGATACCTCTCTGGCCACCTGCGAAGCGCGGGATCCCAAAGGGCTGTATAAAAAGGCGCGTGCCGGTGAGCTACGCCATTTTACCGGGATCGATTCCGTATATGAGGCTCCGGTATCGCCAGAGGTGCACCTTGATGGCGAACAATTGGTAACAAATTTGGTGGCTCAATTATTAGATCTACTGAAACGGGACGATATTATCAGATCCTGAGACAACGCCGGGTGTTGCGCCCGGCAAGTCAGGTCACAGGATCCACTATGCGCAATAGCCAGAATATTACTATCAATCCATCTGAAACCGGCGTTGCCAACGACGAGCCGACCTGGTCACTGCCAGGGGCCGTGGTTGGCTTTGCCTCATGGCTGCTGGCGCTAAGCATACCGTTCCTGCTGTATGGCTCTAACACCCTCTTTTTCTTCCTCTATACCTGGCCGTTCTTTCTGGCACTGATGCCCGTTGCGGTTGTGGTAGGCGTGGCAATCCACTCCCTGCTCAACGGCAGGCTGGTCTATAGCAGCCTGGCAACGGCGCTCGCCAGCGTTGCGATGTTTGGCATGCTATTTATGTGGCTGATGGGTTAAAGCACGCCATAATTCAAACCGTAACGCTTTTTAAGACGATGTTTCCAGGAGAGGACAGTGCCTGGAGCGCGTGAGGTATGGTACATTTGGCAGCGTCGTTACGGCATCGGCTTAGAGTGGAGTCCTGGCGTAAGTTATGGGATGATGATGCCGTTTTACAGGGGGCAGGATGGGTAAATTAACGCTGCTGTTGCTGGCTTTGCTGGTCTGGCTACAGTATTCATTGTGGTTTGGCAAGAATGGCCTCCACGACTTCAGCCGCGTCAGCGATGATGTCACGGTACAGCAGGCAACAAACGCTAAGCTAAAAGCGCGTAACGATCAGCTTTTTGCCGAGATCGACGATCTCAACGGCGGTCAGGAAGCGATTGAAGAGCGTGCACGTAACGAACTCAGTATGACCAAGCCGGGCGAAACCTTTTATCGTCTGGTTCCGGATGCGTCCAAACGCAGCCCAGGGTCACCACAAAACAGTCGATAACAGGCCCAGGTTTTCTTACATGGCAGCAATAGTTCCGGCCATCTGTGCCGTCGTACCGGCCGCCGGATTTGGCCGCCGTATGCAAACGGAATGCCCTAAACAGTATCTTTCGATTGGCAATAAAACCATCCTTGAACACTCGGTTGCGGCGCTGCTGGCGGATCCGCGGGTGGAGAGGGTGATTATTGCCGTCAGTCCGGGCGACGAGCGTTTCGCCGGGCTACCGCTGGCGCATCATCCTCAGGTTACCGTGGTTGACGGGGGCGCAGAGCGCGCCGATTCGGTGCTAGCGGGGCTGCACGCCGCCGGCGATGCCGAGTGGGTGCTGGTACATGATGCGGCTCGCCCCTGCCTGCATCAGGACGATCTCTCCCGTCTGCTCTCCCTCTGTGAAACCAGCCGTACGGGTGGCATTCTGGCCGCCCCGGTGCGCGATACCATGAAGCGCGCCGAGCCAGGCAAGAGCGCTATCGCCCACACCGTGGATCGTAACGATCTGTGGCACGCGTTGACCCCACAGTTTTTTCCGCTTGCACTGCTTAAAATGTGCCTGACGCGGGCGCTTAATGACGGGGCGACCATCACCGATGAAGCCTCGGCGTTGGAGCACTGCGGCTACCATCCCGAGCTGATCGCCGGCCGCGCTGATAATATTAAAGTCACGCGACCTGAAGACCTGGCGCTGGCAGAATTTTATCTTACCCGTAACGCCTATATGGAGAACTGATAATGCGTATTGGACACGGCTTTGACGTACACGCCTTTGGTGGCGAAGGCCCGATTATCATCGGCGGCGTACGTATTCCCTATGAGAAAGGCCTGCTGGCGCACTCCGATGGCGACGTAGCCCTGCATGCCTTAACCGATGCGCTGCTTGGCGCGGCGGCGCTGGGGGATATCGGCAAGCTCTTCCCGGATACCGATCCGGCATTTAAAGGCGCAGACAGCCGCGAGCTGCTGCGCGAGGCCTGGCGTCGTATCCAGGCGAAAGGCTATACCCTTGGCAACGTTGATGTGACGATTATCGCCCAGGCACCGAAAATGCTGCCGCATATACCGCAGATGCGCGTATTTATTGCCGAAGATCTCGGCTGCCACATGGACGACGTCAACGTTAAGGCCACCACCACCGAGAAGCTGGGCTTTACCGGGCGCGGCGAAGGCATCGCCTGTGAAGCCGTGGCGCTGTTGAATAAGGCGGCTAAATGACCGAGTTTGACGCGCTGACGTACCTGCACGGCAAACCCCAGGGCAGCGGCCTGCTGAAGGCCAACCCGGAAGATTTCGTCGTGATAGAAGATTTAGGCTTCGCTCCCGACGGCGAGGGCGAGCATATTCTGGTGCGGGTGCTAAAAACCGGCTGCAATACCCGCTTTGTCGCCGACGCGCTGGCAAAATTCCTCAAGATCCATGCCCGGGAGATCAGCTTTGCCGGGCAGAAAGATAAGCATGCGGTGACCGAGCAGTGGCTCTGCGCCCGCGTGCCGGGTAAAGAGATGCCGGATCTCAGCGCCTTTCAGCTCGAAGGCTGCAAGGTGCTGGAGTACGCCCGCCACAAGCGTAAGCTGCGGCTGGGGGCGTTGCAGGGCAACCAGTTTACGCTGGTGCTGCGCGAGGTAAGCGATCGTGCTGACGTTGAGGCACGCCTCAGTGCCATTGCAGAGCAGGGCGTGCCGAACTACTTCGGCGCACAGCGTTTCGGTATCGGCGGCAGCAACCTGCATGGTGCGCTGCGCTGGGCGCAGAGCGATGCCCCGGTGCGCGATCGCAATAAACGCAGTTTTTGGTTGTCGGCGGCCCGTAGCGCGTTGTTTAATCAGATCGTCAGCGAGCGCCTGAAAAAAGCGGACTTTAATCAAGTTGTTGACGGCGATGCGCTACAATTAGCGGGGCGCGGAAGCTGGTTCGTGGCGACGCCGGAAGAGCTGGCGGCGCTGCAGGCGCGTGTCGATGACAAAGCGCTGATGATTACCGCTGCGCTGCCGGGCATCGGCGAGTGGGGAACCCAGCGCGAGGCGCTGGCGCGTGAAGAGGCGGCCGTGAGCGATTCGCCTCTGCTGCAGTCCCTGCTGGTGCGCGAAAAAGTCGAGGCTTCGCGCCGGGCCGCGCTGCTCTATCCGCAGCAGCTGAGCTGGGAGTGGTGGGACGATGTCACCGTTGAGCTGCGCTTCTGGCTGCCAGCCGGTAGCTTTGCCACCAGCGTTGTAAGGGAACTTATCAATACATCGGGTGATTATGCGAATATTGCTGAGTAACGATGACGGGATCCATGCGCCAGGTATTCAGACTCTGGCCCATGCTTTACGGGAATTTGCCGATGTGCAGGTTGTCGCGCCCGATCGTAACCGCAGCGGGGCCTCTAACTCCCTGACGCTGGAATCTTCACTTCGTACGTTTACCTTCGAGAACGGCGACATTGCCGTACAGATGGGCACGCCCACCGACTGCGTCTTTCTTGGCGTCAATGCGCTAATGCGCCCGCGTCCGGACGTGGTGATTGCCGGGATCAACGCCGGGCCAAATCTCGGCGACGATGTGATCTACTCCGGGACGGTGGCCGCAGCAATGGAGGGGCGTCATCTTGGCTTTCCTGCGCTGGCGGTCTCGCTTAACGGCTACACACACTATGACACCGCTGCCGCCGTGACCTGCTCAATTCTGCGCGCCCTGAGCCGGGAGCCGCTGCGCACCGGTCGGATCCTCAATATCAACGTGCCCGATCTGCCTCTTGATGAGATCAAAGGCATTCGCGTAACCCGCTGCGGCAGCCGCCATCCCGCGGATAAGGTGATCCCGCAGGAGGATCCGCGCGGCAATACGCTCTACTGGATTGGTCCGCCGGGTGAGAAGCACGACGCCGGGCCGGACACCGACTTTGCCGCCGTGGATGAAGGCTACGTCTCGGTAACGCCGCTGCATGTGGATCTCACCGCACACAGCGCGCATGATGTTGTTTCGGACTGGTTAAGCCGTGCCGGAGTGAACACGCAATGGTAAGCAGACGCGTACAAGCCCTTCTCGATCAGTTACGCAGCCAGGGCATCAAAGATGAGCATGTCCTGGAGGCCATCGCACGGGTTCCCCGTGAGAAATTTATTGATGAAGCGTTTGAACACAAAGCGTGGGAGAACGTCGCGTTACCTATCGGCCAGGGGCAAACTATTTCGCAGCCCTATATGGTAGCGCGTATGACCGAGCTGCTGGCGCTGACGCCGGACTCAAGGGTGCTGGAGATCGGCACCGGCTCAGGCTACCAGACCGCGATTCTGGCGCATCTGGTGCGCCATGTCTGCTCCGTCGAGCGGATCAAGGGCTTACAATGGCAGGCGCGTCGTCGCCTGAAGCAGCTCGATCTGCACAATGTTTCAACCCGTCATGGCGATGGCTGGCAAGGGTGGCAGGCACGCGCCCCGTTTGATGCCATCATCGTGACGGCCGCCCCGCCGGAGATCCCCGCCGCGCTTCTGGCGCAGCTGGATAACGGCGGCATTCTCGTTTTACCCGTGGGCGATGAGCACCAGCAGTTGAAGTGCATCCATCGACGGGGAAGCGAATTTATCATCGAAACCGTGGAAGACGTACGTTTTGTCCCGCTGGTGAAAGGCGAGCTGGCCTGAGACCCGGATTTTTCCTAAAGTTTTCAGCGAGTTTAAGCGTAAGGTGGGGCGGCGTTAAATAACGCCACGGTTTTCAACACGCACAAGTAAATACATTTTTGGGGGATAAATGAGCACGGGAAGCCCAACATTCACCTTAAGCCGGATTGCGGCATTGTCACTGGTTTCGCTCTGGCTGGCAGGATGCTCAAATTCTGGTAATCCACCCGCGCCGGTAAGCTCCGTAGACGGCAGCAGCGCATCAGGCAGCAGCACCGAATCCGGAATGTTAATTACCCCTCCACCGAAGATGGGCAGCACGCCGCAGCAGGCTCCGCAAATTCAGCCGGTCCAGCCGGTTATCGCGCCGCCAACGACGATCCAGCCTTCGACCGCGCAGCCAGTTACTTCGCAACCGGTGATTTCGCAGCCCGTGCAGACGCAAAATGGCCGAATTGTTTACAATCGCCAGTATGGGAACATTCCGAAAGGTAGCTATACCGGCGGCAGCACTTACACTGTGAAACGCGGTGATACACTGTTTTACATTGCCTGGGTAACTGGTAACGATTTCCGCGATCTGGCCCAGCGAAATGGCGTCGCCGCCCCGTATGGCCTGAATGTCGGGCAGGTTCTCCAGGTTGGAAACTCATCCGGTACGCCAATAACTGGCGGTAACGCAATCACCCAGGCCGATGCTTCCGCACAAGGAATCGTGACGCAACCTGCACAAAATTCAACCGTAGTAGTTGCGCCGAAACCGACAATTACGTATTCTGAGGACTCAGGTGAACAGAGTGCTAACAAAATGTTGCCTAACAATAAGCCTGCGACGGTAGTCACAGCGCCTGTTACAGCACCATCTGTTAGTACGACCGAACCGACAGCCAGCAGTACCTCTACCAGCGCACCGATTTCATCCTGGCGCTGGCCAACTGATGGCAACGTTATCGATAACTTCTCTGCAACCGAAGGTGGCAATAAAGGGATCGATATCGCAGGGTCGAAAGGCCAGGCTATCGTCGCGACCGCAGATGGACGCGTGGTATATGCCGGTAACGCTCTGCGCGGTTACGGTAATCTTATTATCATCAAACATAACGATGATTACCTGAGTGCCTACGCCCATAACGACACAATGCTGGTCCGGGAACAACAAGACATCAAGGCGGGGCAGAAGATAGCTACCATGGGTAGCACCGGCACCAGTTCGACACGTTTGCATTTTGAAATTCGTTACAAGGGGAAATCCGTCAACCCGCTGCGTTATTTGCCGCAGCGATAATTTGGCAAAGTCGTTATACTCACCTTTGCTTTGCCGTGGCAGCATGCGCAAAAGCCGCTGCCACCAATAAGAAAAGGGTGTATGGAGATTTTGTTCAGGGATCACGGGTAGGAGCCACCTTATGAGTCAGAATACGCTGAAAGTTCATGATCTAAATGAAGACGCGGAATTTGATGAGAACGGAGTTGAGGCTTTCGATGAGAAAGTCCTGAATGAAGAGGAACCCAGTGATAACGAGTTAGCTGAAGAGGAGCTGTTATCTCAGGGAGCAACACAGCGTGTGCTGGACGCGACTCAGCTGTACTTAGGAGAGATTGGTTATTCTCCTCTGTTAACGGCTGAAGAAGAAGTTTACTTCGCGCGTCGCGCACTGCGTGGGGATGTTGCATCACGCCGTCGCATGATTGAAAGTAACCTGCGTCTGGTCGTGAAGATTGCCCGTCGTTACAGCAATCGTGGTCTGGCTCTGCTGGATCTGATTGAAGAAGGTAACCTGGGGCTGATCCGCGCCGTTGAGAAGTTTGACCCAGAACGTGGGTTCCGTTTCTCGACTTACGCAACCTGGTGGATTCGTCAGACCATCGAACGGGCAATCATGAACCAGACCCGGACGATCCGTCTGCCAATTCACATCGTTAAAGAGCTGAATGTCTATCTGCGTACCGCACGTGAACTGTCCCATAAACTGGACCACGAGCCAAGTGCAGAAGAGATTGCCGAACAGCTTGATAAACCGGTTGATGACGTAAGCCGTATGCTGCGTCTCAACGAGCGCATTACCTCGGTAGACACCCCGCTGGGTGGCGATTCCGAAAAAGCGCTGCTGGACATCCTGGCCGATGAGAAAGAGAACGGTCCGGAAGACACCACGCAGGACGATGACATGAAACAGAGCATCGTCAAATGGCTGTTCGAACTGAACGCCAAACAACGCGAGGTGCTGGCACGTCGTTTCGGTCTGCTGGGTTATGAAGCTGCAACGCTTGAGGATGTGGGCCGTGAGATTGGCCTGACTCGTGAACGCGTTCGTCAGATTCAGGTTGAAGGTCTGCGTCGTCTGCGTGAAATTCTGCAGACGCAGGGGCTGAATATCGAAGCGCTGTTCCGCGAATAAGCGACACCATTCCAAAAAAGGCCAGTCATCTGACTGGCCTTTTTCTTTTGTGATTTTGAACTGAAAACGCCTGATGGCGCTGCGCTTATCAGGCCTACAAAACCGCACCATGCCTACTGTAGGCCGGGCAAGGCGACGCCGCCGCCCGGCGTGTCCCTGTTAATTCAGGGTATAGTCGAGGGTGATCTCGGCCTTAAGCAGCTGAGAGACCGGGCAGCCTGCTTTGGCTTTGTTGATGATTTTATCGAAAGTCTCTTTTTCGATATTCGGCACTTTCACCGTGCTGGTCAGCGCGACTTTAGTGATCGCGAAGCCACCGTCCACCTTATCCAGCGATACGTCAGCCGTGGTATCAATGCTTTCCGGGGTATAACCCTCTTCACCCAGCATCAATGACAGCGCCATAGAGAAGCAGCCCGCGTGCGCAGCACCGATCAGCTCTTCCGGATTGGTCCCGGCTGCGCCTTCGAAGCGGGTATTAAAACCGTAAGGCTGCTGCTTTAACGCGCCGCTCTCGGTAGAGATGGTGCCTTTGCCGCCTTTAATGTCGCCTTCCCAGTGTGCCTGACCTTTCTTATGGATCGTCATGTATTCGCTCCTTTTTTGGATGAAAACCTAAGTATAGAAGCTCAGGTCAGGCCCGCAGAAAACTACAGCATATTCTTAAGGCGGTAGATCCACTCCAGCGCCTGGCGCGGGGTGAGGGTATCGGGATCGAGATTCTCCAGCGCCTCAACCGCCGGGCTGGCCTCCTCAGGAGGGGCGAGCAGTGACATCTGGGTACCGTCGACCTGGGTCGCCGCCGCGTTTGGCGTAATGCTCTCCAGCTCGCGCAGCTTCTGCCGGGCGCGCTTGATCACCTCTTTCGGCACGCCCGCCAGCGCCGCTACCGCCAGGCCATAGCTTTTGCTGGCTGCGCCATCCTGCACGCTGTGCATAAAGGCGATAGTATCCCCATGCTCCAGCGCATCGAGATGCACGTTGGCAACGCCCTCCATCTTCTCTGGCAGCTGGGTCAGCTCAAAGTAGTGGGTAGCAAACAGGGTCAGCGCCTTAATGCGGTTCGCCAGGTTCTCGGCGCAGGCCCATGCCAGCGACAGGCCGTCGTAGGTCGAGGTGCCGCGGCCGATCTCATCCATCAGCACCAGACTATTTTCCGTAGCGTTATGCAGGATGTTGGCGGTTTCGGTCATCTCTACCATAAAGGTTGAGCGGCCGCTGGCCAGATCGTCCGCTGCGCCAACGCGAGTAAAGATGCGGTCAATAGGGCCGATCTCGACCTTTTGCGCCGGGACATAGCTGCCGATATAGGCCAGCAGCGCTATTAGCGCAGTCTGGCGCATATAGGTACTTTTACCGCCCATGTTTGGCCCGGTGATGATCAGCATCCGCCGCTGAGGAGAGAGGTTCAGCGGATTGGCGATAAACGGCTCGTTCAGCACCTGCTCAACCACCGGATGACGCCCTTCGCTGATGCGAATGCCTGGCTTATCGCTGAAGGTCGGGCAGCAGTAGTTAAGGGTCCAGGCGCGTTCGGCCAGGTTCACCAGCACGTCAAGCTCCGCCAGGGCGCTGGCGCTCTGCTGGAGATCGGCCAGGTGCGGCATCAGCAGGTCAAAGAGCTCATCATAGAGCTGCTTCTCCAGCGCCAGCGCCTTGCCTTTTGAGGTCAGTACCTTGTCTTCGTACTCTTTCAGCTCGGGAATGATATAGCGCTCGGCGTTCTTCAGCGTCTGGCGGCGTACGTAGTGGATGGGCGCGTGATGACTCTGGCCGCGGCTGATCTGAATAAAGTAGCCGTGCACCGCGTTATAGCCGACCTTCAGCGTGTCGAGGCCCAGCTTCTCGCGCTCGCGGATCTCCAGCTTATCGAGATAATCCGTTGCGCCATCTGCCAGCGCACGCCACTCGTCCAGCTCGGCGTTGTAGCCAGGGGCAATCACGCCGCCGTCGCGCACCAACACCGGTGGGGCATCGATGATTGCCCGCTCCAGCAGCTCGCGCAGCTCGCTAAATTCGCCCATCGTCTCCCGCAGCCGCTGTACCGGCGCGCTGTCGACCTCGGCCAGCATCTCCCGCAGCGCTGGCAGCTGCTGGAAGGTGTGACGCATACGGGCCAGATCGCGCGGGCGAGCGGTGCGCAGCGCCAGACGCGCCAGAATACGCTCCAGATCGCCCACCTGGCGCAGCACCGGCTGTAGCTCGGTCGTGGCATCCTGTAGCGCGGCGATGGTCTGCTGGCGCTCGGTCAGGGTTTTGGTATCGCGCACCGGCATATGCAGCCAGCGCTTGAGCATCCGGCTGCCCATCGGCGTGACCGTGCAGTCGAGCACCGAGGCCAGAGTATTTTCAATGCCGCCAGCCAGGTTCTGGGTGATCTCCAGGTTGCGGCGGGTGGCAGCATCCATGATGATGCTGTCCTGCTGGCGCTCCATGGTGATCGCCCGGATGTGGGGCAGGGAGGTACGCTGGGTATCCTTCACGTACTGTAGCAGGCAGCCTGCGGCGCAGAGGCCCCGCGTTGCGTTCTCCACGCCAAAGCCCACCAGATCGCGCGTGCCGAACTGAAGGTTCAGCTGCTGGCGGGCGGTGTCAATCTCAAACTCCCACAGCGGACGACGGCGCAGACCGCGACGCCCTTCAATCAGCGCAGTTTCGGCAAAGTCTTCGGCGTAGAGCAGCTCTGCCGGGTTGGTACGCTGTAGCTCGGCGGCCATGGTTTCGCGATCGGCAGGCTCGCTCAGGCGAAAACGCCCCGAGCTGATGTCCAGCGTGGCATAGCCAAAGCCTTTGCTGTCCTGCCAGAGGGCGGCCAGCAGGTTATCCTGACGCTCGTGCAGCAGCGCTTCGTCGCTGATGGTGCCGGGGGTTACGATGCGTACCACCTTACGCTCAACCGGCCCCTTGCTGGTGGCCGGATCGCCAATCTGCTCGCAGATTGCCACCGACTCGCCGAGGCTAACCAGCTTCGCCAGATAGTTCTCTACTGCATGGTGCGGCACGCCCGCCATCGGAATAGGCTCCCCCGCCGAGGCCCCGCGTTTGGTCAGGGAGATGTCCATCAGCTGCGAGGCACGTTTCGCATCGTCATAGAACAGCTCATAAAAATCGCCCATCCGGTAGAAGAGCAGGATGTCCGGATGCTGGGCTTTCAGCTTCAGGTACTGCTGCATCATGGGCGTGTGGGCGTCGAAATTCTCAAGTGTACTCATGAAGTTATGTCCAGTTCCCTGATTTTAAATGAGGCAAGGGTCGTTTCGTTGACTTAAATATCTGATAGGGAGATATGATAACGGAGATGAGCATTCACTGGAAAGCAACGATAGAGAACTTCACGAGCCCCCTTCAAGTTTTGAAAAAGCGGAGGCGCATCATACGCGCTGGGAATTTAGCAGGAGTAATGGAAAATCAGGAGTCGTGTGTGAAGACGTTTTTTTCATTCAGCCTTGCGCTGTTGTTTACGTTTATGATTCAGGGATGTAAGCAAACCGGGGATTTGGATCCGCAAGATTACTTCAGCGGCCAGCAGCTCGTTATGGCAAAAGCAATCGAGCGCGGCGAAGTTGACGAGGTAAAAAAATTCGCGCCAGAAACCGATCTTAACAAACCCGGACAGCAAGATATGACGCTGCTGTTCTGGGCGCTTAGCAATGCCATAAACGCTAAAAAAACAGCACCCCAGTTAGAAATCATTACTGAACTGGTGAAGGCGGGGGCGGATCCGCTTCAGCCTCGCCCGGCCGGTGGAAGCAGCCCGGCTGAATTTGTTCTGCAAGGTGACAGTGGAGACTGGATTAGCGCGCTGCTTGACGGAGGCTTATCGCCTGATGCAAAAGATAAAGTGCATCACGATCCCATCATACTGGAAACGCTTAAGGCAAAAAATACCGAGACGCTGAAAGTGATGCTAGATCGCGGGGCCAATATTAACGTTACCGACTCGGCAGGAAATACGCTGCTGATCTATGCATTGGATTATGGCAAGCATGACCATGTCCTGTTATTGCTGGATCGCGGAGCCAATCCTGAGATCCGTAGCGACGTCGGCTGGACGATGGGTAACCAACTACAGCGCCTTTTGCATGGTGCGAAAGAAGGCAGTAAACACTATCAAGATTTGATCAAAATAAAAGAGAAGCTGATCCAACATGGTGGAAAGTGGCCACCTTCGCCTCCTGTTCGACCAACCGAGTCACTCTCTCATTAGTTTTATAGATACTGTGATAACAGGAAGCGGTTAATGAGTATGAGTAGAAAAGATAAAGTCCTCTTTTGGTGCGCTATGGATGTGATCTGTATTGCCTCTGCCGATCCATGGCGGGGCTGATATTAAATTTACCTTTCTAAATCCTTTCTCGCATCCAGCGTCTGCTGGTACTCATTAAGGAAAGGCTTTTCCGCCGGGTCGAGGCGGTCCATGCCGCTGGTGAAGCGGTGCCAGTAGGGGTAGCGCGGCGCCGGGCGCGTGGCCTGCTCAATACGCTGGCGCTGCTCGTCGCTAAGCGAAAGCTCCACGGCATCCAGGTTCTCCCGCAGGTGCTCCTCGGTGCGGTTGCCGACGATTAACGACGTGATGCCCGGACGGGATGAGAGCCAGGCCAGGCACACCTGCGCCACGGAAGCATTTAGCTCCTTGCCAACGTCGGCCAGCACATCAATGACGTCATAGGCGTGCTCCATATCGTGCACGTAGGGTTCCGGCCAGCCGTTGCCCTGGCGCGAGGTCTCTGGCGTTTTGACGCCTCTGCGCACCGTGCCGGTGAGCAGCCCCTCACCCATTGGTCCCCAAATCAGGGTGCCGATATCCTGATCCAGCGCCATCGGCAGCAGCTCGAACTCTGCCTCGCGGGACTCTGGCGTGTAGTAGATCTGCTGGCTAATAGGGCGGATAAGCTTGTTTACCTCGGCGGTACCGAGGGTTTTCATCATCTGCCAGGCGGTATAGTTGGAGGTACCGAAGTAGCGGATCTTACCGCTCTTGACCAACTCCTCAAGCGCACGCAGCGTCTCTTCCGGTGGGGTGATACCATCCCAGTTATGGATCTGATAGAGATCGATATGATCCGTTTTCAACCGGCGCAGGCTATCTTCACAGGCTTTGATCAGATGGAACCGGCTGGCCCCGCTGTCGTTTGGGCCGTCACCCATTGGGCTGCGGGCCTTGGTTGCCAGCACCACCCGGTTGCGGTTCTCGCCCAGCGCTTCGCCTACCACCTCTTCAGCCCCACCCGCCGAGTAGAGATCGGCCGTATCGATGATATTCACCCCGCGATCGAGGGCGATATCGATGAACCGGCGCGCCTGTGCGACACCGACGTTGCCCGTTTTTTCAAAGCCAGCCTTGCCGGCAAAGGTGAGCGTGCCCAGCGCGATCTCAGATACCATTAGGCCTGAATGTCCCAGTTTCCTGTACTGCATGATATCTCCTCTTGTTTTCAACGTTACAAGTAACAAAAGGTAGAAGCCGCTGGGTCGATGTGCAAACTGACCAGGATTAATCCGCATCTGCCGTTTGCCTCATACAAAAGTGTGAACTAGATCTTAAAACTCACTTCTGTTCACCGTAGCGAGGGTTTGATGTTGAAAGCACCGATGGCGTTAATCATGGCGATGGCCGTGTCTGTTTGCTCTGGCAGCGTAAATGCGGAGGAGCGCGTTCACTCTTTACAGGTAGGTAAGTTGACCATTGGACAAGGCCAGCCGGCGATTATTGTCTCAACCTCGGGTGAGGATGAAGCGACGGTGCTAAAAGAAGCTGAACAGGTTGCGCAGACGCCTGAAGCCGACATTCTCGAGCTGCGCGTTGATAAGTTAGCTTTCGCCACCGATGCGGCAAAGGTCACGGCGCTGGGTCAGGCCGTGCATAAGGCGCTTAACGGCAAACCGCTGCTGCTGACGTTCCGCACCCAGTCCGAAGGGGGCGAGAAAGCGCCTGATGAGTCTCGCTACAGCGAACTTTATCAGCAGTGGCTAAAGGCCGGTTTTGCCGACCTGATCGACATTGAGATGCGCATTGGCGAGGCAGAAGTACGCAAGCTGATTGACCTGGCGCATCAGCACCGTGTGGCGACCATTGTGTCCTATCACGACTTCCACGGCACCCCGACCAATGAAGCGATGCTGCAACGCCTGGCGCAGCAGGCGCAGTACGGCGCGGACGTGCTCAAGCTGGCGGTGATGCCCAAAACGCCAGAGGATGTTAACCGGCTGACCAGCATCACATGGCAGATGCGCCAGCGCAGCGATAAGCCGCTATTGACGATGGCAATGGGCGGGCAGGGGACGGTAACCCGCCTGTCTGGTGAAATCTATGGCAGCAACCTGACTTTTGGCAGCATGGGCAGTGCCTCCGCGCCGGGTCAGATTGATGTGAAGGTACTGCACCAGACGATGGCGGCGCTGCATAAAGCAAATACTGGCGGCTAAAGAGGGCCAGGGAGCCTGAGCGGGCTCCCTGGTGCTTAACGCTTAAGACGCCGTACCGGTAATGTCTACATACCAGCCATCTTCGCCTCTGGTCACTGACGTAATCTCCCAGCCTGCAGGCGCATCCTCTGCAAGCGATACAATTAAATTATCGGCTGCGCCATACTCAATATTCATCGCTGTCTCGCCGCTCCATGTCACCGTTGCACCATCGGCGCTTAAGGTACCGTAGCGTAGGGTACAGGAGTCAAAATCAGTATAGAAGTTATTCTGGCTGATAATACACATAACGCTTTCCTGCAGAGCGTCAGGATTGTTAGAGCAAAACAAATTATAAGTGGTTGGTGTATGCATATGAATAAGGAGATGCGAGGAATATGAGCTTTCAATTACGAAAGATTTCCAGTCATCCGCTGACTCAGCATTAATTGGGCGAAGAAATACGGGTAATATATCTGTATTGAAGGCACATGTCACTTGAGGAGAACTATCGCCATCAAAAATAGCGGGCAATACCGGTAACGACGTAGTTGAGACATGGCTTCTATACTGGTTGAAATCATAGCCTATACCTTCTTCAGGATACTCCGTCCATAGCATAGCTAAATTGTAATGATAATTGCTTATTATTTCGAGAGATGTGTACTGCCAGTTACCCTCAGCATCTCTGGGAGAGATAGAAATGCCGTTCGCTAACATTATATTTAGATCGCCATAATCTTCTTTTGTATGTAAAAAGACATGGGCGTAATTTTCGGTCACAAGTGTAAAGTGGATGAGGAAATGTTGCTTATCTATTTTTTCAACTGTGTATGTTACTGGGTTTAATAGAGGATTGGAAGTGACAGTCACGTCAAGCGTACTATTTTCCGATGAATATGAAAGAGCGACTTGAGCATTATTAATATACTCTATGGTTGTTTTGTCTACAAAAAGTAGTGCTGTTGACTCAACAATCAAAGGGACCTCAACGTCAGGGTATGCCGGGTCGATAATTGCTAGCGTCGCCCGAATAGAATCTAAAGTATAATTTTCATAGCTTTCACCATAAACGTAACTATCTTTTTCGGTAACGGCACTTGTCGCCAGGGTCATCAAACCACGCATGTAATTATGAACATCCATGCTTACAATAATATCCTCCTTACTTATAGGATGTATCAAGACACGATGTAAATCGTCGCGCAGATGGACGAGTTCTGCCAAGTTAGGGACATCTTCACTGACGTACGTCTCTTCTTTAGCAATAGGTTTGAATTCTGAGAAGTTTGCTCCTACCCTTAACTTATTACCGTTAAGCTTTGCCGAACTAAATAACCACACGGAATCAACATAAACCTCTATAAACGTGTGGAGCGGTACTGTAAGGCTTTCGCCTTGGTAATCTGTTTCAGTGTATAACGTAATATTAGCCATAATAAACCTCACGTTTTGTTGAGTAGATTAAAAAACTAATGCTACGCACAAAAAGTGAAGCGACTCTCTCTTTATTGACTGACAGCAATCAGTAATAAGCACTTCTAATAAGGAGCGGCCCTAATAAAACAGGGCCGCTTTTGCATTTATAAACAACGACTATAAACCGCGCTGCGCCATCAGCTTCGCAAGGTCGACCAGACGGTTGGAGAAGCCCCACTCGTTGTCGTACCAGGCGAGGATCTTGACCAGGTTCCCGCCGATAACCAGCGTAGAGAGGCCGTCGATAATCGAGGAGCGCGGATCGCCCTGGTAGTCGCTGGAGACCAGCGGCTCGTCGCTGTAGCCAAGAATGCCTTTCAGCGGACCCTCGGCGGCGGCCTGACGGAAGGCATCGTTGACCTCATCCACGGTCACGTCACGCTTCAGGGTCACGGTCAGGTCGACAATCGATACCACCGGCACCGGCACACGCAGCGAGTAGCCGGTAAGACGGCCTTCGAGTTCAGGGATCACGCGCCCCAGCGCCTTCGCCGCGCCGCTGGAGTAGGGAACGATGGAGAGGGCCGCAGCACGTGCCCCGCGCAGATCTTTCTCCGGCTGATCGTGCAGCGCCTGGCTGTTGGTGTAGGCGTGGGTAGTATTCATCAGGCCATGCTCAATGCCGAAGCGCTGATGCAGCACCTGGGCGGCGGGGGCCAGCCCGTTGGTGGTGCAGCTGCCGTTGCTCACGACAATGTGTTTCTGCGGATCGTAGCTGTCGTGGTTGACCCCCAGCACGATGGTGAGATCGTCGTTTTTGCCAGGGGCAGAGATGATCACCCGCTTCGCGCCGCCGCTGGTGATATGCACCGACGCCTTTTCGCGATCGGTAAAGAAGCCGGTGGCCTCAATCACAATCTCGACGCCAACGCTGGCCCAGGGAATATTCGCCGGATCGCGCTCGGAAAAGACCCTTACGGATTTACCGTCAACCTTCAGTTCACCTTCCGCCGCCTCGACCGGCACGGAGAGCGTGCCCAGCAGCGAGTCATGCTTTAACAGATGCGCCAGGGTTTTGCTGTCCGTTAGATCGTTAATTGCCACGATCTCAATTTCTGCATTACCTAACGCGGCACGTAACACGTTGCGACCGATCCTGCCGAAGCCATTAATACCGACCTTAACCATGATGTACTCCTGTTATGCTGTAACTGGAATCAGAACCTGGAATCAGAACCTGGAATCAGAACCTGGAATCAGAGTAGGCTGCGTCCGTTATGGCGTAAATGACAAAAAAGGATCACTTTACGCCATCTTACGGCTGTGGAAGCGCTGGCGATACTCGCCTGGGGTGAGCTTGAGCTGCTTTTCAAAAATTCTGCGTAGATTGATGCTGCTACCAAACCCGGTTGCGACCGCCACGCGCTCCAGCGTATCCATGGTCTGCTCAAGACGGTTTCTGGCGGCGGCCAGACGCGCCTCTGCCACATAGCGTGCAGGTGTTGTTCCCGTTTCACGGGTAAAGACGCGAGTAAAGTTGCGGGGACTCATCGCCGCCCGATCCGCCAGCGCCTCTACCGACAGATCGGCGGTCAGGTTCTGCTGGATCCAGCGCTGCACCTCGCCAATGGGACCGGGACCGTCGGCATCAAGCAGCTGGAAACGGCTGAACTGCATCTGTCCGCCGGGACGGCGCAGATACATCACCAGATCCTGAGCAACGTCGCGGGCAAGCGTAAAGCCATAGTCCTCTTCCACCAGCGCCAGCGTGAGGTCAAAGCCGGAGCTAACCCCCGCAGAGGTCCAGACATGGCCATCCTGGATATAGAGCGGCCCACCCTCCACCCTGACCAGCGGATAGCGGGACTGCATCTCCTCCAGCCGCCGCCAGTGGGTTGTCGCCCGGCGACCATCCAGCAGGCCTGCCTGAGCCAGCAGGAGCGCGCCGCCGCAAATAGAGACCACCCGGCGCGCGTGGGGCGCTGCCAGGCGTAGCCAGTCCACTACCGCGCTATTCTCCTGTTCGTTCATGCCTTTGCCAGTGACCATAATGGTATCCCGCGGCTCGGCATAATCGAGATCAACCAGCCTGAAGTCCGCCAGCAGATTTAAGCCCGACTGACCATGTATAACCTGATGAGGCTGGGTAGTCGCGATGTCTATCCGATAGCGGGCAGTGGAAAACCCTTCCAGATGCAGGCGGTTAGCGTGCATCAGAATATCGGCTATACCTGCGGCCTCAAATAACATCCCGCCATCAGGGACAATAATAAGGAATGATTTCATGTCCTGAAAAGTACCCTTTTTATGAAATAAGTCAACTTTTACCTGCACAGATAGAAGTAGCGCACTTTACCTATTTCATGCTTGATGGAAGAATTAAACGCCAAAAGTATTAGAAAAAGCGGTGTTAAAATGTTTTTTTTAACGTGACCTGTTTAACAGTGATGGCAAAAAAAATATTCCGCTGCTAACGTTTGCACACATCGAAATCTTATTATTGAACCGTGCCTTAATACACTCTGGAAATCATTGAAATACGAAGAAAGTATTAACTTAAATTAATTTTATGTGAAAGCTAATAAATTACCGTGATGTGCGGGGATGCCCCTCGCTTATTGCAGCAGCATATTAATGATAATGCTTATTTATTCCGGCATAAGGAAATAAGGACAGCACAGCTATGTTCAGCATTCACCGACGTAACAATTTAGTAAAACGCTTTCGTTCCGGAACGTGCTTATTTACTGCAAGCATTATTCTGCCGACGCTGGCGTACGGAGCCTCTCCTGAATACGATGCCCTGATTGTACAGGCGCGTGATGGAGAGCGAGCGCCGCTGCTGAATTACTTAAAAGCTCAGGAACAGCAGACGCCGCTCACGCCCGATCAGGTGGCTGACTGGCTGCAGGTTACCGCCTGGGCAGATGACAATGCCGAGACAATCCGCATCTGGCAGCGCTATCAGGATCGCCTCCAGGTTCCGGCTCGCGGGCGGATTGCGGTTGCCCGGGCGCTGCGTAACCAGAAAAACTGGAATGCGTCGCTGGCCGTCTGGGAGAACGTCCTCAAGGAAGATCCAAAGAATGCTGACGCGCGCACCGGCTGGATCATGACCCTCGCCGATGCCCGCCGTAACGAGCAGGCGATCACCGAAGCCAATAAATGGGCGGCGGAAGAGCCGGGAGCCGAGCGTGATGCGCTGGTGGCCTACGTCTACCACTCGCAGGGTAAAAACTGGGATGCGCTGCTGGCGACCAGCCGGGCTGAGGCTCTGGATCCGCAGAACAAAAGTGCCCGGGACACCAAGCTGGCGGTGCTGTCTGCTAACCGCATCGCCGGTCCGGCACTGGACCTGACGCCGCCGTCAGCGGCTTCCGGCCCGCTTGAACGACGCCTTGAGCTGGACGCGGTCGCGCAGACCGTGCGCTCGGCGTTTACCCCTACCCGTAACGAAGAGGAGCGCTTCCTCGTCGCGGATAAAGCCATTGCCCGCTACGACGCGCTGCTTGCCGCCTGGAAGGACGATCCTTCGGCGCAGGCCGACGTGCGTCGCGCCCGTATCGACCGGCTGGGGGCACTCGTGATCCGCAAGCGCACTAAAGAGACCGTCCGGGAGTATGAGTCACTCTCCGCCGACGGCCAGCCGATCCCGAACTATGCCAAGCGCTGGGTGGCCTCGGCTTACCTGGCAGAAAAAGATCCGCAGAAAGCCGAAGAGATGCTGATGGCGATCTACTATCCCAACGGCCCAATTCCGGCGACGCCGCTTACCGAAGACGATCAGCAGGACCTCTTCTACGCTCATATCGACAGCGGCAACTACCCGGCGGCGAAACGCCAGGTTGACGATCTGATCAAACAAAGCCCCTACCTGACCCGGGTTTTGGGTTCCCCCGTGCCGCAGCCTAACGATAGCTGGCTGCTGGGCCAGACCCTGCTCACCCAGTATGAGATCGAGACCAATAACCTGCCGGAGGCGCAGAAACGCGCCGAGTGGCTGGCACGTACCGGCTCCGGTAACCAGGCGCTGCGCGTCACCTACGCCTCGGTGCTGCTCGCCCGTGGCCTGCCGCGCCAGGCCGAACACGAGCTGAAGCTGGCGGAGGTTATCGAACCGAGCAACCTGGAGCTGGAGAAACAGCAGGCCTGGAACGCCCTTGAGCTGCAGGAGTGGCGGCAGGCCGACGAGCTGACCAACGATGTGATAAAGCGCAGCCCGGATGACGAATCCTCCCTGCGTCTCGCCCGCGCCCGCGACGTACACAAGAAGACCGAACTGCGGATCAACGGCTCGCAGGGGATCTCCTCTGACAGCCCGGTGAGCGGCCAGCACGATTTCATCTTCAACTCGGCGCTCTACAGCCCGCCGATCGGCGATAACTGGCGGCTCTTCACAGCCTACAACTTCGCCAGCGGTGAATTTGAAGAGGGCAAGGGGATCAACCGCGATCTCGGCGTTGGTGCCGAATGGACGGCGCGTGACTACTGGGCCGAGATGGAAGTATCGACGCGTAACTACGGTGACGGGCAGAAGACGGGCGGACGCCTGTCGGCCTGGCATGACTTCAATGACAACTGGCGGCTGGGCGGTAATGTGGAGCGGCTGTCGCGCAATACGCCGCTGCGCGCCCTGCGTAACAACGTTTACGCCAACGGCGGCGATCTCTTTCTGCGCTGGCACCAGACCGAGCGTCGTGAGTACCAGCTTACCTTCGCCGCCTCACACTTCTCTGATGATAACGATCGCATTGAATACGGTTTGAGCGGTAAAGAGCGGCTGTGGACAACCCCGCGCTTTACCCTCGACTTCACGCCGGGCATTAGCGGCAGCACCAACACCAAGGAGGATGTCTTCTACTACAACCCGAAACGCGATCTCTCTGTCGTACCGGCGCTGACCGGCGAGCACGTGATGTATCAGCACTACGACACGGTATGGAAACAGGAGATTGCTGTTGGGGCCGGTGCTTACTGGCAGAAGGGCCACAGCGTCGGGGCAATAAACCAATTTGGGTATGGACAACGGGTTCAGTGGAACAACGTCGTGGACGGCGGATTGATGCTGACCTGGGATAAACGTCCCTATGACGGTAAGCGTGAGCGGAATATCTCCCTCGCATTTGATTTGAATGTCAGGTTCTGAGGACAGGTCATGTTTAATAAATGGCTGCGAGCCGCAACACTCATCGCCGGATGGATGCTCATCACCGCCTGTAGCAGTGCTGAGAAGCCGGGCTATCTTCCACCTTCTGCCAGACCGCCGCTGAACGCGGATCAGGCCTGGCCAAAAAACAGTTTCCTGGTACTGGGCTATCACGACGTTGAGGATGGCGCTGCGGACCAGCGCTATCTCTCCGTCCGGACCAGCGCGTTAAACGATCAGATCGCCTGGCTGCGTGACAATGGGTATCAACCTGTTACCGCGCAGCAGGTGCTGGACGCCCACGACGGCAAAATTACCCTGCCACAAAAAGCGGTAATGCTGACCTTTGACGATGGCTACAGCAGCTTCTACACCCGCGTCTGGCCGATCCTCAAAGCCTACAACTGGCCTGCGGTATGGGCCCCGGTAGGCAGCTGGGTTGATGCCCCAGCCAATCAGCCCATCGACTTCGGCGGCTTGAAAACGGCGCGTGACAAGTTCGCCACCTGGCAGATGGTGAAGGAGATGGGCGAGTCGCCGCTGGTAGAGGTGGGGGCGCACACCTGGGCCTCGCACTACGGCATTCAGGCGAACCCGCAGGGCAGCAAGGAGCCGGCGATTGCCAACCGGGCCTATATCAAGGCCACCGGCAAGTATGAAACCGACGAGGAGTATGAGGCACGCATCAACAAGGATCTCGACCTGGTGACTAAAAAAATCACCGAGGTGACCGGCAAAGCGCCTCGTGCCTGGGTCTGGCCCTACGGTGCCGCCAACGGGACCTCGTTGAAGCTGATCCATCAGCACGGCTACCGGATGGCCTTTACCCTCAACGAGGGGCTGGCCAACGCCGCTAACCTGGAGGATATCCCGCGCATCCTGATCACCAACAACCCTTCGCTGAAAACCTTTGCCAGCCAGGTTGCCCAGGTGCGTGAGAAGCAGAACATGCGCGTGATGCATATCGATCTGGACTATGTCTATGACAAGGATCCGGCGCAGCAGCGACGTAACATCGACATGCTGATCCAGCGCGTCTACGACATGAAGATCTCCCATGTCTTCCTGCAGGCGTATGCCGATCCCAAGGGCGACGGCAACATTCACGAGCTCTACTTCCCGAACCGCTGGCTGCCGATGCGTTCCGATCTGTTCAACTTTATCTCCTGGCAGCTGCAGAGCCGCGGTGGGGTGAAAGTGTACGCCTGGATGCCGGTGCTGGCATTCCAGATGGACGATCCGCTACCGCTTGTCACGGCCTGGAACCCGGAAACCAACCGCAGCGCGGTAGAGCGTAAGCAGTACGTGCGTCTCTCGCCGTGGAACCCGGAGGCCCGCAGGCGTATCACTGAAATCTACGAAGATCTGGCGAAAGGTGCCGCATTCAACGGCGTGCTGTTCCACGATGACGCTTTCCTGAGCGATTTCGAGGACGCCTCGCCGGATGCCCTGCGCGCCTACAAGGCCGCTGGCTTCCCAGGCAGCATCGAGGAGATCCGCAGCAATCCAGAGACCTTCAAACGCTGGACGCGCTTTAAGAGCAAGACGCTGATCGACTTTACCCGCGATCTCACCGAGTCGGTTCGCGCCATTCGTGGGCCACAGGTGAAAACCGCCCGCAACATCTACGCTCCGCCCATCATGGAGCCGGAGAGCGAAGCCTGGTTTGCGCAGAACCTCGACGACTTCCTGACTACCTACGACTGGACGGCACCGATGGCGATGCCGTGGATGGAAGGGGTACCGGAGGGCGAGGACAACGCCTGGCTGGACAGAATGGTGAAAATTGTCGGCCAACGCCCTGGCGCGCTGGAGAAGACCGTCTTCGAACTGCAGGCGCAGGACTGGCGTGCTGACGCGAAAGAGAAAGATATCAGTGGCAAACAAATGACCGAGTGGATGCGCCAGCTCAAGCTGAGCGGTGCGGATAGCTACGGTTACTACCCTGACGATTTCCTTAACGATCAACCCGAGATGTCTGAGATCCGCTCTGCCTTCTCATCATACTGGTATCCACAAAAATGACCGATCGCATTGTAGCGTTTCTCATACTGTGCCTGATGTTCAGCTTCCCGCTGGGGGTGGCCGCTATTTTCACCGGCGACATGATCCTGAACTTCGTCTTCTTCTGGCCGCTGTTTATGTCAGCGTTATGGATGAGCGGCGGGCTCTACTTCTGGTTCCATCGGGAGCGTCACTGGCCCTGGGGGCCAAATACGCCAGCGCCAGAGCTGGAGGGGAACCCGCTCATCTCCATCCTCGTGCCTTGCTACAACGAGGGACTGAACGCGCGGGAGACCATCGAAGCGGCGCTGGCCCAGCGCTATGAAAACATTGAAGTTATCGCCATCAACGACGGCTCAAAGGATAACACCGGCGAGGTACTGGATCAGCTGGCCATTGAGTATCCGCGCCTGCGGGTGATCCATCTGGCGGAGAACCAGGGCAAAGCGGTGGCGTTGCAGACCGGTGCGGCTTCAGCGCGGAGTGATTTTCTGGTCTGTATCGATGGCGATGCGCTGTTGGATCGCGACGCCGCGGCCTACCTGGTGGCACCGCTGCTGCAATACCCTCGTGTTGGCGCGGTAACCGGCAACCCGCGCATCCGCACCCGCTCTACGCTGGTGGGCCGCGTGCAGGTTGGCGAGTTCTCCTCGATCATCGGCCTGATCAAGCGCACCCAGCGCGTCTACGGCCAGGTGTTCACCGTCTCCGGCGTGATTGCCGCCTTCCGCCGCCGCGCGCTGTCGGAGGTAGGCTACTGGAGTCCGGATATGATCACGGAAGACATTGATATCAGCTGGAAACTGCAGCTGCGTCACTGGACAGTGTTCTATGAGCCGCGTGCGCTCTGCTGGATCCTGATGCCGGAGACGATGAAAGGGTTATGGAAACAGCGCCTGCGCTGGGCCCAGGGTGGGGCAGAAGTCTTTATTGTTAATATGCGCCGCCTCTGGGCCTGGGAGTATCGCCGCATGTGGCCGCTATTCCTTGAGTTTTGCCTGTCGACGGCCTGGGCCTTTGCCTATGCGGTAACGATCCTGCTGTTCCTTGTTGGGCTGGTTGTCCCCATGCCTGACTCTCTCCATGTACAACATCTGTTCCCACCGGCTTTCACCGGGCTAATGCTCGGCGTGGTTTGTCTGCTGCAATTTTTGGTCAGTTTGCTTATTGAACGGCGCTATGAAAAAGGTATCGGCGCGTCGCTCTTCTGGATCATCTGGTTCCCGGTGGTTTATTGGATGTTGAGTTTGTTCACAACGCTGGTCGCCTTCCCCAAAGTGATGCTGATGCGTAAGCGCAGCAGAGCACGCTGGGTAAGTCCTGACCGTGGTATAGGAAGAAATGACCAATGAAACAACCGCTGATTTTTACTGAACTCCGTCTCATGCCGCGTATTTTTGACGTGGCCCTGACCCTGATTGCCTGGCTGGGGTTCTCCTACCTGGTCTATGCTGGGTTGATGACCGCGCTGGCCAACGCGCCGTTTATTGGCTTTGGCCCGCTGTTCTCCACCGTGAATACGGTGACGTTCTACCTGATGGTGGCGCTGATCAACGCGGCGGTGCTGATTGGCTGGGCCAAATATAACCAGATCCGTTTCCGCGTTGAGCGCCGCAAGCGCCGTCCGGGACTGGGACGTGACGAGCTGGCCGCCAGCTTCCGCATCGCCCCGGCGCTGGTGCAGGATCTGAGCAACGGCCGTGTCCTGACCGTGTTTCATTATGATACCGGGGCTATCAGCCGCGCAGAGGTGGATAAAGGCCTTATCGCCAGCGTTGCCTGACGCCGTTCAGCGCCTTGCCCAGAACGCGGGAGAGCGACCTGGGCAAGGTACTTCATCTATAAGTTCGCAGACATCGTGACGGGATTTGCTTATAATAGTTTTTATTGCGCTGCCTAAGAGATACCGTATGGATAGTGTTAAAAACGTCACTGCGCCTTACAAGAAACCTTCGCGTGAACAGCTCACTCGAACCGTTGTGACCTCAACGGCCATTGAAACAGGGCAATCATCACAATCTGTTGAGGCTTCCTTAAAAATCCAGCGTAAGAAATTTGCTCATTTACGTTTAGCGATTTAATCCTCTAGCGCTTTCATCACCCAATGCGTCATTGGGCTGTAATTCATCACCATTCCGGCATGAATAGCAGAAATATAGTGCGCTTTATTATGCCCCCAACTTTTATAATTCAATGGCTTACGACTTGCCTGTACAGCCATTACATCTGCAAGCAGCCTTGCCAGACGGCCATTGCCTTCACGAAATGGATGGATAAGGATTAACTCCACATGTACAACGGCGATCGCTTCTGCAAGATGGGCGACGTCCATTCCATCGCATGGGGTATATTTTTTCAGGTAGTTTTTTTCGAAGCTGCTTACCAATTTAGGTAGCTGAGCTGCGGGGGCAAACATAAATCCTCCCTTGCTGATGTTTACCGCTCTTATCTGTCCAGCCCATTCATATATATTTCCTAACCAAATGCGATGCCAGTTCTTTATCATGGAGAAGGATAGTTTACCGGTTGGAAATCTTTCTTCAAAAACAGCGCGATAGAGCTGTTCTAATAGCACTAACTCTGCGCCATCCATCTCTTCAGCAATAGTAATACCTAACTTATTATGTAATACCAGATCGTCGGACCCAAGGGCATACCTTCCTTCGCTATGTGAAACGCTGTATCGGCTCATCGCAACCTCTATTTACTATGCTTGCTGGGCCGTACATCATTTCACTCTCTACTGCCTGGCGGCATGATCGGCATCAACCCTACCAAAATCGTACTTCTCGGTTATATTGTTAAAAACCAGAGAGGGCGTCTATGAAATTTCCCGGTGTACCTGTGAATGAAAGAGAGCGCTTAAAATCGCTCTATATGATGGATCTGCTTGATAAAAATGATGATGAGCGGCTGCTGCGCCTGACGCGGCTGGCGAAGGCGACCTTCAATGTGCCTATTGCGTTAATCACCCTGCTGGACCGGGATCGGCAGTGGATGATCTCCTGCGATGGCTCGAATATGCGGCAATCGTCGCGCAACGTCTCCTTCTGCGCCCATGCGATCCTGCTGCAGGGCATTATGATTGTGAAGGACACGCTGAAAGATGAGCGCTTCGAAAATAACCCTCTGGTACTCGATGAGCCCTTTGTACGCTTCTACGCAGGCTGTCCGGTGCGTCTGCCCGACGGCTCGATCGCGGGAACCATCTGCCTGATTGACAATAAGCCACGGGATTTCACCTCCGAAGAGATTAATCTGCTGCTCGATCTGGGCGCGATTGTCGAAGATGAGTTCGTTATTATCAATATGGCAATGACTGATAAACTCACTGAGTTGCCCAACCGACGTGGTTTTTTCCAGATAGGCGATAAACGCTTTGGCGAGATGACCCGGAACAATATACCCTTTAGCCTGCTCTATTTTGCGGTCGAGGATCTGCAATCGCTTAACGATATTTGGGGTCATGCCGAGGGGGATAACGCTCTGCGCGCTTTCGCCAAATGTCTTAATAGCTGCATGAAAGGTGGTGACGTCTGCGGGCGTG
The DNA here is from genome assembly GCF_031998825.1 of Pseudescherichia sp. GTDB lineage: Bacteria > Pseudomonadota > Gammaproteobacteria > Enterobacterales > Enterobacteriaceae > Pseudescherichia. Next base: position 37,873 of record NZ_DAMACX010000019.1, on the reverse strand, counting down.
TAGAGAGCAGCGGTTTTGCCGTGCTGCTGGCAAATAATGGCCAGAATGATGCCGATGCTTTCTTATTTAATCTGCAAAGCAAAATAGATGACTGGTATCTCAACGTGGGTAAAAAATACCCGCTTAATTACGCCTATGGGATGCTTAACAGCGATGCGGATAAATATGCCGATCTCGTTGAGATGCTAAAAGACGCCGACACGGTAATGTATTCCGAGAAGCGCAAGGGACGTTGATTAGAATAAGGTTAGGGGGCCAGAGAAAGCCCCCGCAGGGGCTACACTCTTTACGCTATTAATGAGGGACTTCAGAGACCTTCTGAACTTCGGACTGGTTTATCTGCTGCTTCACACCGTTAGCATCTTTATAGCCTAACAGGCCTGCATCGGTCTGCTCAGGTTTGCCATCAGTGATGATGGTCCGGCCATCGGTGGTATGGATTGCATAGCTAGTACGCGTACAACCGGAAAGGGCCGCTGCGCCAAGTAATATTGCAACAGGTAACACGATCGCTTTTTTCATTAGACTCTCCTGATTGTCGGTGAATAGTAAAGACCTCATCAACACGTGATTAAAATCGAAGCCTTGAAATAAGTGTAGAAGATTTTTTTAACTCTACAACTTTCGTATTAACCTCAGGTGACCTGCCAATAAAGGGGGGTGCCGTAGACCTCGACAAAATAATCAATCACTGCTCTCACCGTTAAAGGCGGATGACGGGTATTAGGGTAAATCACAGCAATATGCTGCGGCCCGGCGTTTATTGTTGGATCATACTCCGACAGGAGCTGAACTAATGTTCCCTGTCGCAAACAGTTGCCTATCATCCAGTCCGGGAATAAGACGATCCCCATCCCTCCCAGCGCGGCGGTAAGCAGCGTCTCGGCATTATTTGAACTGAGATGGGCTACTACCGGGTAGTGCACCCACTCCCCGGCTGGCTCCTTAAATAGCCAGCGATTAGGTCCGGACGATCCGCTATAGACCAGGCAACGATGCTGACTCAGCTCTGCGGGCGTTTGCGGCGTCCCGTGCTTTGCGACGTACGCTGGCGACGCGGCCAGGTAATAGCGCTGGGTTCCCAGAATGCGCGCGTGGAAAGAGGAGTCGGTTAAGGTGCCAATACGAAAGATCAGATCGGCGGCATCACGATGGGGATCGATATAGTCATCGGTCTGATTCAGCTCAATCTGTAGCTGCGGGTAGCGCTCCACCAGGCCGCTCAGCCAGGGGGCAATATGGTGGTGACCAAAAAACACCGGGGCATTGATACGCACCAGTCCGGCGGGCACGGCGGCACGGCTCTGCAGCTCCGTCTGGGCGTTATGCATGTTTTCCAGCATGGCGCGGGCGTGCGCCATAAAGAGATGCCCCGCTTCGGTAGGGATCACCGCCCGGGTATTACGGTAGAAAAGCTGCTGACCCAGCGTATTTTCCAGTTGGATCACGGTACGAGAGATCATCGAGGCGGAGACCCCCTCCCGGCGGGCCACCGCTGAAAAACTCTGCCTATCGTAGACGGCAATAAAAAAGCGCAGCGCGCGCAAGGTAATCGAGCCTGTATCGTTCATTAATGCAAAACCTGCAAAGGTGTTTCCCGCATTATAGCGTTTTTTAATATTTCAGGTTGCTATAGGCTGCTGCGCTTCTGTTCTTAAGGGATACGTAGTCATGCAATTCTTACTGATTTTACTGGTTATCATCGGCGGCATGGGACTGTCGGTAGAAGCCGGCATTCTTGGCCCGCTGGGGGGCGAGGTAGGGCATTTATGGGCCACCTTCAGCATCTTTGGCGTCGGGGCCGCGCTCACCTTCCTGCTGATGCTCTTCTTTAGCCCGCGCAACAGCCCTTCATTTTTCAGCCAGCCCGGCTGGCAGCTGCTCGGCGGCGTGCTGGGTCCGGCTTACGTGGTGATCCTGACCCTGGCCGCGCCGATTGTCGGCGTGGCGATGTGCATGATCGGCATTCTCGCCGGGCAGGTGTTTAAGAGCCTGGTGATCGATCACTTTGGACTCTTTGGTACCGGGCGCAGACAAATTGATGCAAAGCGCCTGTGGGCTCTGGTTTTCATCATCGCCGCGCTGGCGCTGGTGGCAAAAGGATAACGAAAAATGATTCTACTGATGATTATTCTCTCCGTGGTGGGCGGCGCGCTGCTGAGCGTGCAGGCGGCGATCAACGGCCAGCTAGGCAGCAAGGTGGGCGTGTTTCGCAGTGCGTTTCTGACCTTCTCCGTTGGCGCGCTGATTACCGCCCTGCTGATCTTCTTCTTTGAGACAAAGCATGCGGTGACCCTGCTGGAGGTGCCAAAGTGGCAGCTGCTGGGGGCGCTGCTGGGCGTGCCCTATATCGTGATTATGGTGCTGGCGGTGCAGCGTATCGGCACGGCAGTGGCGACCGTTGCGGTGATCTTCGGCCAGCTGGCGATGAGCATGCTAATCGACAACTTTGGCTGGCTGCATAATGAGGCGATCCCTTTCTCCGCTACCCGCCTGGGCGCGGTGGTTTGCCTCGGTATCGCCCTCTGGTTTATCTACTCCGGCAGCAAAAGCCGCACGGCAGAGTAGGGTATTGCACCATCACATAGCACTGCCCAATTTTGGGGCGCACTTTTCGCCTGCTGCGTTCGCAGCAGGCACCGTTTGCGGGCGTTAACGCCTGGCATAGCTTTTGCAACCTCCTGTGTAGAAGGCAGCGCAACACAACTTATCTGTAAAAAATAGCTGGCTAGGGTTCCGGTTCATCGCTGATGAATGCTGGTCCGAGAGCTGGCGACCTCTCTGAGGTTACACGGCGGGACAAAAGCCCGGGAGACAGCAGCACCAGAGGGTGTCGCGCTGCTCCCTGTTTTTGTGCCAACCCGAGGTCAGATAATGAAAAAACGTTCCTTTCTCCGCACGCTTGCTCTGTCGCTGGCCCTGCTAACCAGCGTTCCCTCCTTCGCGGCGGCTAAAAAAGAGTTCAACGTCTGCTGGACCATCTACGCGGGCTGGATGCCGTGGGGCACCATCAGCAGCGAGAAGATCATCGACAAATGGGCGGATAAGTACGGCATCAAAATCAACGTCGTCCAGCTCAATGACTATATCGAATCTATTAACCAGTACACCGCAGGCCAGTTCGACGGCTGCACCATGACCAACATGGATGCGCTGACTATTCCGGCCGCGGGCGGCGTCGATACCACGGCGCTGATCCTCGGCAGCTACTCCGAAGGCAACGATGGCGTAGTGCTCAAAGGCGAAGGCAAAAAGCTCGCCGACCTGAAAGGGATGAAAATCTACCTGCCGGAGCTCTCTGTCTCCCACTATCTGCTGGTGCGCGGCCTGGAGAAGGCCGGGTTGCAGGAGCGTGACGTAACGGTGGTCAACACCTCCGACGCTGACATCGTCTCCGCCTTCACCACCGATGACGTCCAGGCGACGGTAGCGTGGAACCCGCAGCTCTCCACCATCAAGGCGACGCCGAAAACCACCGAGGTCTTTAGCTCTACCGCCGTGCCGGGCGAGCTGATTGACATGATGGTGGTTAATACCGAAACGCTGAAGGATAACCCGGCGCTGGGCAAGGCGTTGACCGGAGCATGGTACGAAATGATGGGCCTGATGAAAGCCCAGGACGCGAAGGCGCTCAATTCAATGGCGGCAGCCTCCGGTACCGATCTGGCGGGTTACCAGGCGCAGTTGAAAACCACGCATCTCTTCTATACCCCAGCGGATAATCTCGCTTTTACCACCTCAGGCGATCTGGCGAAAACCATGCAGCGCGTGGCGCAGTTCTCTTTTGATAAGGGGTTGCTGGGGGACGGGGCGCAGAGCGCGGACTTTATCGGCATGGCCTTCCCGGGCAACGTGACCCAGGGCGACGCGGGTAACGTCAAGCTGCGCTTTGACGACAGCTTCGTGAAGCTGGCCGCCGACGGCAAACTTTAAGACTAACGGAGCCTGTGCATGCGACAAATTAACCGCCACCCACAGCCTGGTATGCGCCTTATGCTGGTGCTGCTGCCGTTTGTCCTGTTGCTGGCGGCCTACTTTCTTGGCTCCGCAGTGCGTCTTGAGGCCAACCCGCATGACAAGCTGCTGCCGGGACTCGACGGCATGCTGGCCGCCATTGACCGGATGGCCTTCACGCCGGACAGGCGCAGCGGCGACTACCTCTTCTGGCTGGATACCCTGGTGAGCCTGGCGCGCCTGCTCACCGGGCTGGTTATCGCCTCGCTGATTGGCCTGTGCATCGGCATCACCGCGGGCGTCTTCCCAATGTGGCGAGCCTCGCTGTCGCCGCTGATGACCGTGCTGTCGATGATCCCACCCCTGGCGATCCTGCCGGTGCTGTTTATCGTTTTCGGCCTCGACGAGCTATCAAAGATCATGCTGATCGTTATTGGCATCACGCCGATGCTGGCTCGGGATCTTGAACACCGGGCGCGGGAGATCCCGCAGGAGATCCTGATCAAGGCCCAGACGCTGGGGGCCAGCAGCTGGACCCTGGTACTGCGCGTCGTGCTGCCGCAGCTGCTCTCGCGCCTGCTCACCTCCCTGCGGCTGCTGCTCGGATCTGCGTGGCTGTTCCTGATCTCCGCCGAGGCGATCTCCTCCACCGCCGGGCTGGGCTACCGCATCTTTCTGGTCCGCCGCTATATGGCGATGGACGTCATCATTCCGTACGTCGTCTGGATCACCCTGCTGGCCTGGCTGATGGATCTGGCGCTGCGGGCGCTGCACAGAACCTGTTTTCCCTGGGCGGAAGGAGGGAAGGCATGAGCTTTATCGATATCAACAACATTTGGCAAGAGTATGGCAACCACGTGGTGCTGGAGCGGGTCAACCTGCAAATTCAGCAGGGGGAGTTTTGCTCAATGGTTGGGGCATCTGGCTGCGGTAAGTCAACCTTCCTGCGCCTGCTGCTGGGCCAGGAGCGGCCCACCCGGGGCAGCATCACCCTCGACGGCCAGCCGCTGGCGGCGGAGCCGGATCGCAGCCGCGGCGTGGTGTTTCAGCGCTACTCGGTGTTTCCGCACCTTAACGTGCTGGATAACGTCGCCATCGGCCTCGAACTGCCCGCTAGTCCGCTGCTCGGTCGCCTGTTTGGCAGCCGTAAAAAAGCCGCCCGCGAGCAGGCGGCGCAGATGCTGGAGAAGGTCGGCCTCGGCCACGCCCTGAACAAGTATCCGGCCCAGCTCTCGGGCGGGATGCAGCAGCGGTTAGCCATCGCCCAGGCCTTCATCATGCAGCCGCGGGTGCTGCTGCTGGATGAGCCGTTTGGCGCGCTCGATCCGGGCATCCGCAAGGATATGCACGCTCTGCTGCTCCAGCTGTGGAGCGAAACCCGAATGACCGTCTTTATGGTCACCCACGATCTCTCCGAGGGGTTCAACCTCGGCACGCGCCTGCTGGTGTTCGACAAGGTGCGCATTGACCCCCACGAGCCAAACGCTTACGGGGCGCGCATTACCTACGACATTCCGCTGAACGAGGCGCGTATGGCGGAGGTCATGACTCCGCCGCCCGCTAACGTCATTTCTTTAAGGAGCTAATTCGATGACGCACTCTCTGCATACCTCCACCGCCATTCGTGAGGAGACCGTCCCCGGCGGCGGCCACGCCTCTTTTATTCTCAAGCGCGGGCAGATCCTGCGCCTGACCGACAGCGAGGGCGGGGCGAACGTCAGCATGATGATGCTCAACGCCCACGAGAAGAGCGAGCGCCTGAACCTGCCGGATACCCTCAAGGGCCAGCACACCGCCAGGCTCACCGCCGGACACTGCTTCTACTCTGATATGGGGCGTGTGCTGGCGGGCATCGTGGCGGATACCTGCGGCTGGCACGATCCCTTTGGCGGGGTGCTGAACGCCGAGGAGACCGCCGAGAAGTATGGCCAGGGGCGCTATCAGGAGCTGCGCAACGGCTTCTACCGCAACGGCATGGATAACCTGCTGGTGGAGATGGGCAAATGGGACCTCAATCTTGAGGATCTGCTGATGGTGGTGAACTTTTTCAGCAAGGTCAGCGTTGACGAGCAGGGCGCGTTTACCTTCCACAGCGGCTTCTCAAAACCGGGCAGCTATGTCGAGCTGTATGCCCCGATGGACACCCTGGTGGTATTGACCGCGCTGCCGCACCCGATGGATCCGCAGCCTGAATATTTCCCGCGCCCGGTACAGCTGAGCTGGTTCGAGGCCACCGACAACGAGGCCGCCGTTAATGCTCTGCTGACCCGCCCCGAAAACGGGCGCGCGTTTACTAACACCCAGCTGTTTGCCCTGTAAGGAGCCGAAAATGTCTCTTATTGAAAGCCAAAAACATCCGGCAGAGGCGGTGTTCCGCCATACCATTCCGGCGGGTGAGCACTACCTGTTTGAAGTAAAGAAGGGGCAGACCCTGCGCCTGCACGATCTCGAAGGCAACCAGGCCATCGATACCCTGTTCTATAACGCCGACAACCCGCGCGAGCGCTACGATCCCCAGCGCACCCTGCGCCGCCAGAATAACGCTTACCTCACCACCGGGAGCGTGCTCTGGTCGGGGCTGGGCAATCCGCTGCTGACTATCGTGGCCGATACCTGTGGCCGCCACGACACCCTCGGCGGAGCCTGCGCCCAGGAGAGCAACACCGTGCGCTACTCGCTCGATAAGCGCTATATGCACAGCTGCCGGGATAACTTCCTCTGCGCCTGCCTGCATGATGGCCGCCTGCACAAGCGCGACATTGGGGCGAACATCAACTTCTTTATGAACGTGCCGGTAACGCCGGAGGGCGGGCTGACCTTTGAGGACGGCATCTCCGCTGCGGGCAAGTACGTTGAGCTGCGCGCGGAGTGCAACGTCATCGTGCTGATCTCCAACTGCCCGCAGCTCAACAACCCCTGCAACGGCTGGAACCCGACTCCTGCGGAGGTGCTGGTATGGAACTGAGCCGCCTGCGCCTCGCCATCTACCGCCTGTTTGCGGTGCGGGCCAACCGCCTGACGCTGGACAATAAGCCGCAGCAGTAACAGCCTTTTCCCCCTGGACGACCAGGCGGCGAGATTATTCCCGGCGGGACGACCCGCCACGGTTCGGGTCTGGATCATGTTTACAAAATTACTTATCGCTAACCGGGGTGCCATCGCCTGCCGTATTCTGCGCACCCTGCGGGACATGAACGTCAAAGGGGTTGCTGTCTGGTCAGAATCCGACGCCAGCAGCCTGCATATTCGTGAAGCCGACGAGGCGATTAGCCTGGGCGAAGGTCCGGCGGCGCAAACCTATTTACAGGTGGATAAGATCCTCGCCGCCGCCCGGGAGAGCGGGGCGCAGGCCATCCATCCCGGCTACGGCTTCCTCTCTGAAAACGCCGCTTTCGCCGAAGCGTGCGAAGCCGCCGGGATCGCCTTCGTGGGCCCCACCCCTGAGCAGCTGCGTATTTTTGGCCTGAAACACACCGCCCGTGCGCTGGCGAAAAGCCACGGCGTGCCGCTGCTGGAGGGTACAGAGCTGCTGGCCGACGTCGATGAAGCGCTGGCCGCAGCAGATAGCGTCGGCTATCCGGTGATGCTCAAGAGCACGGCGGGCGGCGGCGGGATCGGGATGCGCGTCTGCTACAGCCCGGCGGAGCTGGCGGAGGCCTTCGACGCGGTGCAGCGGCTGGGGAAAAACAACTTCAGCGATGCGGGCGTCTTTATCGAGAAGTACATCGAGCGCGCTCGTCACCTTGAAGTGCAGATTTTTGGCGACGGTAAAGGAGAGGTGATCGCCCTCGGCGTGCGCGACTGTTCGGTGCAGCGGCGTAACCAGAAGGTGCTGGAGGAGACCCCCGCTACGGCGCTGCCTGAGGGGATGGCCGAGGCGCTCTGCCTGGCGGCTATCGAACTGGGCAAGGCGGTGAACTACCGCAGCGCCGGCACGGTGGAGTTTGTTTACGACAGCAGCGCGCAGCAGTTCTACTTCCTGGAGGTGAACACCCGGTTACAGGTCGAGCATGGCGTCACCGAGCAGGTATGGGGCGTGGATCTGGTCCAGATGATGATCGCTCTGGCCGCCGGCGATCTGCCGCCGCTGGCGGGGATCGCCGCAGACTTGAGCCCGCGCGGCCATGCGATCCAGGCCCGCGTCTACGCCGAGGATCCGGGCCGCCAGTTTCAGCCCTCGCCGGGCCTGCTGACCAACGTTAGCTTCCCGGAGCAGGATCGTACCACGCTGCGGATCGATAGCTGGGTAGAGTCCGGCTGTGAGGTGCCGCCGTTCTTCGATCCTCTGCTGGCAAAGATCATTACCTATGCTGACACCCGCGACGAGGCGATTGATCGGCTGGATCACGCCCTGGACGAAACCCGCCTTTATGGCGTAGAGACCAACCGCCAGTACCTGCGGCAGATTTTGCGCGACGCCCCCTTTGCCAGCGGCCAGCCGTGGACCCGCTGTCTGGAAAATCTGAGCTACCAGGCGGCAACGCTGGAGGTCATCAGCGCCGGGACGCAGACCACGGTTCAGGACTATCCGGGACGGCAGGGCTACTGGGCGGTAGGCGTGCCGCCATCCGGGCCGATGGACGATCGCGCCCTGCGCCTTGGCAACCGTCTGCTGGGCAACGCCGACGATGCGGCAGGGCTGGAGATCACCGTCAGCGGCCCGACCCTGAAATTTAATACCGATGCGGTGGCGGTCATCACCGGCGCGGCGATAAGCGTCGAACTGGACGGCCAGCCGCAGGCAATGAACTGTACTTTCTTCATTCGTGCTGGCACGACGCTAACCCTGGGAGATACCCTGGAGGCGGGCGTGCGTAGCTACCTCTGCCTGCGTGGCGGCCTCGACGTGCCGGGCTATCTGGGCAGCAAGAGCACTTTTACCCTCGGCCAGTTTGGCGGCCACGCCGGGCGCGCCCTGCGTACCGGGGACGTGCTGCACCTTACACCGTTAACCGATGCCAGCTGCGGCGCGGCTCTGCCTGCGGCGCTGCACACTACTCTCGGGGCGGTGCGCGAGCTGCGGGTGATCTACGGCCCGCACGGTGCGCCGGAGTACTTTACGCCGGAGTGGATCCCGACCTTTTTTGCCACCGAGTGGGAGGTGCACTTTAACTCCAGCCGCACCGGCGTACGCCTGATTGGCCCGAAACCGGAGTGGGCGCGGGACAGCGGCGGCGAGGCGGGGCTGCATCCCTCGAATATTCATGACAATCCCTACGCCGTCGGCGCGGTGGACTTTACCGGCGATATGCCGGTGATCCTCGGTCCGGACGGCCCGAGCCTCGGCGGCTTTGTCTGCCCGGTGACGGTGATCGAGGCGGATCTCTGGCAGCTCGGCCAGCTTAACGCCGGGGATCGGGTGCGCTTTGTGCCGGTAGATATCGACACCGCCCGCCTGCTGGCGCAGGGGCGCAGCCAGGAGCTGGCGAGCCTGCAACCGGTGGCGATCAACTGGCATACGCAGCCGCTCACCACCCCGGTGGTGATGGAGACCGGGACGGCGGACAAGCGGCTGGTGGCACGCCTCTCTGGCGATACCCATCTGCTGCTGGAGATTGGCGACGCCGAGCTGGATCTGGTTCTGCGCTTTCGCGGTCACGCCCTGATGCAGGCCCTGGAGGCGTTGGCCCTCGACGGGGTGATTGACCTGACGCCGGGCATCCGCTCGCTACAGGTTCACTATCAGCCGGAGGCGCTGAACCTGACGCGCCTGCTGGAGATCGTGCGCGGCGTGTGGCACTCGGTATGCCAGCAGGAGGATCTGCAGGTGCCGTCGCGTGTGGTCTGGCTGCCGCTGTCGTGGGACGATCCGGCCTGCCAGAAAGCCATCGACAAGTACATGACCACCGTGCGCCGGGATGCGCCCTGGTGTCCAAGCAATCTGGAGTTTATCCGCCGCATCAACGATCTCGACAACATTGACGAGGTCTACCGCACGGTGTTTGACGCCAGCTATCTGGTGATGGGCCTGGGGGATGTCTATCTCGGTGCGCCGGTGGCGACGCCGCTCGATCCGCGTCACCGGCTGGTGACCACCAAATATAACCCGGCGCGCACCTGGACGGCGGAGAACTCGGTCGGGATCGGCGGGGCGTATCTCTGCGTCTACGGCATGGAGGGGCCGGGCGGGTATCAGTTCGTCGGACGCACGCTGCAGATGTGGAATCGCTATCATGAGGTCGAGGATTTTGGCGGCAAGCCGTGGCTGCTGCGCTTCTTCGATCAGATCCGTTTCTATCCGGTTTCTGCCGAGGAGCTGCTAACCATTCGCCGCGACTTCCCGCTCGGGCGCTATCCGCTGCGCATTGAGCAGAGCACGCTGCGGCTGGCGGAGTACCAGCAGTTTCTGGCCGAGGAGGCGACCAGCATTGAGGCCTTCCGTAGCCATCAGCAGGCGGCGTTTAATGCTGAAAGAGAGCGCTGGGTAGCCTCCGGCCAGGCGCACTTTGACAGCAATGACGCTATGCCGGAGGTGGGTGACGATGCCCCATTGCAGGCTGGGCAGCGCGGAATCGATAGCCCCATCGCCGGTAACCTCTGGCAGGTGCTGGTCAAGCCGGGCGACAGGGTAAAAGAGGGGGATGTGATGGTGATCCTCGAGTCGATGAAGATGGAGATCCCGCTGCGGGCTACCTGCGATGGTGTAGTAGATCAGGTTCGTGTGCAGCCGGGTTCATCGGTGCGGGCCGGGCAGTGCGTGGCGGTGGTTAACGCCGAGCGCGCCATCGCTTAGCGGACGCGAACGCGCTTCGGCGGGCTGGCCTTCAGTGGGGCGTTGACCGGCATCTCGTCGGCCCACTGGGTGGCTGAGGACATCATCTCAGCCACCATCCCGCGGGTCAGCCCCAGCCGATAGGCCTGCTGGCTGGCCTCCTCCCACTTCCGCTGCTCGTACAGCTCCACCAGACAAACAAACTGGTGCAGCAGACCCCGGTGCTGTTGCAGGGCCATACGGACATCCTGGGAGATCACCACCTGGCCGATAAGCTCCTCCAGCGGGACCTCAAACACGGCACCCAGCAGTGAGAACAGCCCCACCATAAAAGCATCGTTGGCCGAGACTCTGCCGCGCAGGCGGGAGGCGGCCAGTTCACAAAACTTGGCGCGGATCAGGCTTTGATAGTAGGTTTCATTGGTTTTAACGTTATTAATCGAGCTTAAGCAGGTGACCAGCACAAAGCGGCGTAGCTCTTTCGCTCCCAGGTAAACCACAATATCCTTCAGGGAATGGCTGCGCGTTCCCTCAATTCCCCGGGTGTTATAGAGAATATTCTGCGCGTAGCGCATTACCTTATAGGAGAGGGCAACATCGTGCTTGAGCAGATCCTCAATACGCTGCAAATTGGGCGCGTCGGAATTCACCTCCTGAATCAGGTTCAGGGAGACAATGTGGTTCTGCACCAGCTTATTGCTTTTATAGACCACCGGCTTGCTAAAGAAATAGCCCTGAAAGAGGGTAAAGCCAGCGTTTTTAAATAGCTCGTACTCGTCGAAGGTTTCGATTTTTTCCGCCAGCAGCAGGGTGTTTTTCAGCAGCTCCTCACGGCACAGCAGGTAGTCCTGGATTTGCGGCCAGCTGTTTTCTCGAATATCGAATTTGATAATGCTGATGTAGGGAATAAAGGTATCCCAGTCGCTGCTAAGGGAAAAATCATCCAGCGCGACGCGAAACCCCTGCTGGTGCAGCCGCTTGATGGCGGCCAGCAGGGCGCCGGTCGGCTCGGCGGTTTCAAGGATCTCAATGACCACCCGGTCTTTAGGCAGGGTTTCAGCCAGCCCCTGGAGCAGCAGTTCATAGGGAAAGTTAACAAAGACCGTACCTGCATCCTTTTGGCTGCCGGTGGGTGCGCCAAAAAACTGCTCTTCAATGAGCTGGGCGGTGGCATGTTCAGGAGAAACGTTGGGGAAACGGTTAGCCATACTGTCCCGGAATAGGAGCTCGTAGCCAAACGTCTGCAAATTTTCATCAAAAATCGCCTGTCTGGCGACAAAAGAAAACATTCTCTATCCTCACCCCGGCGCTTTTGCTCATTACTATGCCGCGTAATGCGCGGGCTGACTAATACTTTTCTCAAATTATCCTTTATTTGTAAAGTTTCGTCACAAAAAAAAGGGGTTCTGTTTATCTTTTAAAAACAGGTGGTTGATAAGAGAGGGTGTTTTGGGCGAGTAAAAAAGAGAGAGGAGTAGAGCGCGCCGCTCAGGCCAGAGACCCGAACGGCGCGGAAACTGCAGTTACGCGGTCTGCCAGGAAGATTTTACCTCTTCCGAGTTCTTGTTGAGAACCACGTTGTTACCGTCAACTTTTTCAACCCAGCTTAGAGGGATATAGTGGTGCACACCGCCGGAAGCCGAATCACTTTTTGCCAGTTTGATTTTGTCTTCGCCTTCGAGGTGGTCAACGGTGCCAACGTGGGTACCACAGCTGGCAATAACCTGAGCGTGTTCACGGATTTCACTTTTATTAACCATACATCCTCCTTTGTTGTGATGAAGTTTGAGTATAGTCGACGTTTTTAACTCTGCAGGGCAGAACAATCTGAACTCTTTGAGCGGCTATTAAAGAAGATGTAATATGAATACCTCTTTTCCCATCCAGGAGCGTCTCCTATGGCTGGCCCTCGCATCGCCCGTGAAAAACTCACTATCCGCAGAATGATTGCCCTCTATCAGCGCGGTGCGCCTAAGGCATCTACGGAAGAGGGACACTATGAGGCGCTCTTTGTCTATGCGGAAAAACGGCTGGATAAGTGCGTATTCGGCGAAGAGAAACCGGCCTGCAAGCAGTGTCCGGTGCACTGCTACCAGCCGGCGAAGCGGGAAGAGATGAAGCAGATTATGCGTTGGGCCGGATCGCGTATGCTGTGGCACCACCCGATCCTCACCGTGCGCCATCTGATTGACGACAGGCGCCCGGTGCCGCCGTTACCGGAGAAGTATCAGCGTAAAAAATAATATTGCCGGTGCACGCGCCTGTAAGGCCGGTAAGCGCCGCGCCGCCGGGCGTTATGTTGGCATCGTCATGTCGGGTGGCGGCTTCGCCTTACTCGACCTACAGTAAGCACGGTTAATTTGTAGGCCCGGCAAGCGCCGCGCCGCCTGGCGTTATGTCGGCATCGTTATGCCGGGTGGCGGCTTCGCCTTACCCGACCTACAGTAAGCACGGCGTAATTTGTAGGCCCGGCAAGCGCGCGCCGCCGGGCGTTATGTTGGCATCGTCATGTCGGGTGGCGGCTTCGCCTTACTCGACCTACAGTAAGCACGGTGTAATTTGTAGGCCCGGCAAGCGCCGCGCCGCCGGGCGTTATGTCGGCATCGTTACGCCGGGTGGCGGCTTCGCCTTACCCGACCTACACGATCGTACTCTTATCAATTCCCAATCTTTTCATGCGTGAGAGCAGGGTGGTGCGCTTCAGGCCCAGCCGCTGGGCGGCCCCTTTCGGCCCGGCGATAACGCCGTTGGTCTCCCGCAGCACCCGCAGGATCAGCTGAGACTCCTCCTCACCGTCAGCAGCCATCGCCACCGGCGTGGTGGGAGCAACAGCAATCTCCGGCAGCGAGAGCTGTAGCACGCTGCCACGCGTCAGCAATACCGCCCGTTCTATCACGTTCTCCAGCTCGCGCACGTTGCCAGGCCACTCCATGCTGGAGAGGGTACGCAGCGTCTCGGCGGGAATGCTGTCGATATTGCGTCCCAGCCGCCGGGCAATTTTAAAGGTGAAGGCTTTCACCAGCAGCGGAATGTCTTCCGGGCGCTCGCGCAGGGGCGGGATGTGGATCGGGAAGACGTTGAGCCGGTAGTAGAGATCGCTGCGGAACTCGCGATCCTGCACCATCTGTTTGAGATCCCGGTTGGTCGCGGCGATCAGCCTGACGTCGGTCTGGATCAGCTTGTTGCTGCCGAGGCGCTCGAACTCCTGCTCCTGCAACACGCGCAGCAGCTTGGGCTGCAGCTCCAGCGGCATGTCGCCTACCTCATCCAGGAAGAGCGAGCTTTTATCTGCCAGCTCAAAGCGCCCGATGCGCTGGGCGCTGGCGCCGGTAAAAGCCCCGCGCTCGTGACCGAAGAGATCGCTCTCCAGCAGGCCCGCAGGCATTGCCGCGCAGTTCATCTTGACCATTCGTCGGGCGTTGCGTCCGCTGAGATTGTGGATCGCCCGGGCAATCAGCTCTTTGCCGGTGCCGGTCTCGCCGAGGATCAGCACCGTGCTGTTGCTCTGGGCCACCATCTCCACCTGCTTAAGCACGCTGAACATCGCCTCGCTGCGGCCGATGATCTCCCCGAACTCGCTCTCGACATTGTTAAGCTGCTCGGTCAGGGCGAGGTTCTCATCCACCAGCCGCTCCTTCAGACGCTGGATCTCCTGATAGGCGAGGGCGTTATCGACGGCAATCGCCACCCGCTCGGCAATCTGGCGCAGCAGCTGCAGGTTCGCGGTGGTAAAGACCTTCTCCTCACACTGGGCCAGTTTCAAAACGCCCAGCAGATTGTCGCCGGACATCAGCGGCAGCAGGCACAGGGTCTGGATCTGGTTGCCCCAGGTCTCAAAGAGCCGCCGCTCATACGGAGCCAGCCGGTCGCGCTCGTGCAGGTTGAGCAGCAGCATCTCTTTGCTCTTAAATACCCGCTCGGAGAGGGTGCCGGTCTCATCGACCTCGCTCTGCTCATGCAGAGGCGCACGCTCGTTAAGGTAGTGCGTGGAGTAGATATTCAGCTTGCCCTTGCGGCCGCTGCGCAGCACGATGCTGATGGCGTCAATGTCAAAATAGCGGTGGATCTCTTTGGCAATCTCGCCCACCAGCTCGTCCATATCGAGGCGGGAGAGCACCGCATTGGTTATGGCAACCAGAATGCGAAAGTTGTCGCGCTCGCGGCAGAGCAGATCGTAGTCCGGGCCGCTGTCGACCCGGCTCTGGATCTGCTCCACCACCACGCCGACGATCTGGGTGAAGGTGTGCAGGCGCTCCATCTCCTGCGGGCTCCAGGGCCTGTCATCGTGGCGGATAAACTCGCAGCCGCCGAAGATCTGCCCCTCTGCCGCCAGCGGCAGTAGCCCGTAGTAGCCAAAGGCGGGGTAGAGATCGCTTTCCGCTAGCTGCGGCCAGGCCTCGCTAAATTCCTGGTAGCGACAGTGCAGGGCCTGCGGGCGAGAGAGAATACGCCGCACCGGGCCGTGGGCCAGGGCGGTTTCATCCTCATACTCGACGGGCTTGCCGTCGGGGCCAGAGGCGTAGTAGCAGGCCCGGCGATCTCCGGCCCGCCAGAGAACAATTCCGGCACGATCCGCCAGCGCCGCCTCCCTGACCAGCCCGCTCAGGGCTTGTGCCAGCGCGGTGAGATCCGGCTGCTGTAATAGCGTGCGGGTGACGTCAAACAGCCCTTGCTGTCCGAGATCGCCCATCGGTGTATTCGACATTGTGCTAATCCAGAAAGGCACCGAAATAGGTGCCAAAAGTTTTTATTTTGCTATAAAAATACGTTAACAGATCCGCGGCAGGGGTTCGGCATGAGGCAGATCCAGGGTGCGCTTCACGCCGTAAAGCCCCCTCAGCCGTACCCCTTTACGGGCCACGACCTCGCCAATAATCGCCGCATCGCGGCCCAGCGGATGCAGGCGCAGCCGTTCAAGCGCGGCCTCGGCGGCCTGACGCTCGGCGACAATCACCAGTTTGCCCTCGTTGGCAAAGTTAAGGGCATCGAGGCCCAGCAGCTCACACACGCCGCGCACGGCGGGCTTCACCGGCAGGCTGGTCTCGTTAAGCTCAATGCCACAGCCGCTGCTGGCGACAAACTCATGCACCACCGCATTGACGCCGCCGCGCGTGGCGTCGCGCAGGGCCTTAATGCCGTTAATGGCGCGTAGGGACTGGATCAGCGGCGTGAGCACCGCACAGTCGCTCACCAGCTCGCCGTCCAGCCCGAGCTGCTCGCGCAGGTTGAGGATGGTCGCGCCGTGGCAGCCCAGCGTGCCGCTCACCAGCACGACGTCTCCCGCTTGCAGCGACTGCGCCCGCCAGTTCAGACCGGTGGGAATAGCGCCAATCCCTGCGGTATTAATAAACAGCTTATCCGCCGCCCCGCGCTGCACCACCTTGGTGTCGCCGGTGACAATGGCGATATCTGCCGCCTTCGCCGTGGCCGCCATGCTGTTGACCACCGACTGCAGGGTGGTCATCGGCAGCCCCTCCTCAAGGATAAAGCCGCAGGAGAGGTAGCGTGGGATCGCGCCGCTGACCGCAACATCGTTAGCGGTGCCGCATACCGCCAGCTTGCCGATATCGCCCCCCGGAAAGAAGAGGGGGTCGATCACGTAGCTGTCGGTAGAGAAGGCCAGCCGATCGCCGCCCGCCGCCAGCTGAGTGAGATCGAGGCGGGCCTGATCCTCCTGCTCCGCCAGCCACGGATTATCAAAGGCCTGCATGAACAGGGCGTTAATCAGCTGCTGCATCGCCTGGCCACCGCTGCCGTGGGCCATTTGCACCGTACTCATACTTCACACTCCTGGGCGCGATAGTGATACCAGGCGGCGCAGGCTCCTTCTGAAGAGACCATCAGCGCGCCGAAGGCAGTTTGTGGGTTGCAGGTTTGACCAAACAGCGGGCACTGATGCGGCTTACAGCGGCCCGTCAACACCTCGCCGCAGCGAGCGCGGGGATCGTCGTAGGTCTGCTGCGGACGGAGCTGAAAATGCGTTTCGGCATCAAAGCGCCGATACGCGTCGCTGAGACGCACCCCGGAGTGGGCAATCACGCCCAGCCCGCGCCATTCGCTCTCGCCCTCAACGGTGAACACCCTGGCGATAGCCTGCTGCGCCAGCGGATTGCCGCTGTCGGGTACCACCCGCCGGTATTGGTTCTCTACCCGGCTACAGGCTGCTATTTTCTGCTCAACCAGCATCATCACGCCTTGCAGTAGATCAAGTGGTTCGAATCCAGCCACCACTAATGGGCGCTGAAACTCATCGGCGATAAAGCCGTAGGCCGCCGTGCCGGTCACCATGCTGACGTGGCCGGGGGCCAAAAAGGCGTCGATGCTGTTATCCGGCTGGTCCAGCAGGCTGCGCAGCGTGGGGCCGAGGGTAATATGCTGGCAAAAGAAGAAGAAGTTGCTGAGGTTGCGGGCGCGGGCCTGCTCCAGGGTCACGGCGGTAGCGGGCATGGTGGTCTCAAACCCCAGCCCAAAAAAGACCACCTTGCGATCGGGATGGGCCTCGGCAAGCTTCAGCGCATCCATCGGCGAATAGACCATGCGCACGTCGGCCCCGCGTGATTTTGCCGCCAGCAGCGAGCCGCTTTTTCCCGGCACGCGGATGGCGTCGCCAAAGGTGCAGAAGATCACCTCCGGACGGCTGGCAATCTCCACGCAGGCGTCGATGCGCCCCATCGGCAGGACGCAGACCGGACAGCCGGGACCGTGGATAAACTCGATATTCTCCGGTAGCAGCTGGTCGAGGCCGAACTTAAAGATAGCGTGGGTATGGCCTCCGCACACCTCCATAATGCGCAGCGGGCGCGCCGGGGTGTAGTCGAGACGGCGGGCGCGGTCGCGCAGGCGCGCAAGCAGCTGCATCACCGCTTCCGGGGCGCGATACTCATCAACGAAGCGCATCAGGAACGCTCCCCATACAGCAGCGCGCCGACGTCCGGCTCCACGTCAAACATGTTTTGCAGCGCCGCCAGGGTATCGCGGGCCTCGGCTTCGTCGATCACGCTCATGGCGAAGCCGACGTGAACCAGTACCCATTGGCCGAGGCGGGAGGCACCGGACTCATCCACGCTGCCGACCAGGGTTAAATCGACGTCGCGCTGGATGCCGCACACCTCTACCTTCGCCTGTAGTCCGTCGATGGCGCTAATCTGTCCAGGTACGCCTATGCACATGGCTGCGCCTCCAGCCAGGCCAGCCACTGGTCCATGCCTTCCCCGCTGGTGGCGGAGAGCTGGATAATCTCAATGTCCGGATTTACCGCCCGGGCGCTGGCGAGGCATTTTTCCACGTCAAAGTGGAGATAAGGCAGCAGATCGATTTTATTGAGCAGCATCAGCGAGGCGGCGGCAAACATATGCGGGTACTTGAGCGGCTTGTCTTCACCTTCGGTCACCGACAGCACCGCCACCTTATGGCGCTCGCCAAGGTCGAAGCTGGCCGGGCAGACCAGGTTGCCGACGTTCTCGATAAACAGGATCCCGCCGTTGGCCAGCGGCAGACGAGGGGCGGCGTCGGCGATCATCTGTGCGTCGAGATGGCAGCCTTTGCCGGTATTGACCTGAATGGCCGGGGTGCCGGTGGCACGAATGCGCGCCGCGTCGTTGACGGTCTGCTGATCGCCCTCAATCACCGCGCAGTCTGCTTTGCCCTTCAGGCGCAGCAGGGTTTCGCTCAGCAGGGTGGTTTTACCCGCGCCGGGGCTGGAGACCAGATTGAGCACCAGCTGCTGCTTCGCGGCAAAGCGGGCGCGGTTGCGGGCCGCAAGATGGTTGTTTTTGGCTAAGACGTCGATCTCGATCTCCAGCATCCGCCGCTGGCTGATACCCGGCGCGTGGGTTCCGGCAACGCCGTGGCCGTAGTGGAGATCGCCACCCGGCGTTCGGAATGGGGCAAAGGGGGCGCTGCGAAATGGTGAGTGGGGGCGGTGCTCGTCGCCCTCTATATAGAGATTGCCGTCGCCGCAGCCGCAGGTACTACACATAATTTACTCCTGTTCAATTTCCAGTCGCTGGATCTGCAGGCCGTCGTCGGCCACGATCTGCAACATATCGCTCTGGCACCGGGGACAGCGCCGCACCCGCTGGCTCAGCAGGGTCACGTACTGCTGGCAGGTTTCGCACCAGCACTCCGCCTGCTGCTCATCGAGATGCAGCGTGCAGCTTTCCGCCAGCGTGCCCCGGCATACCAGCTCAAAGCAGAAGGTGAGGGCGCTGCTCTCCACGCAGGAGAACGCGCCTATCTTCAGCCATACGCCGGTCACCCGCCGTGCTCCGTGGGCCGCCGCCTGCTGTTCAATAAGCTCCAGCGCCCGCTGGCAAAGGGTAATTTCGTGCATAGGGCCTCCCGTTATTCACTGCGCCGATAATGCAATAACGGTGCCAGCCAATGAAAACGACGTTACTGACGATGTCGACGCTGACGAAATGACACTGATTTTCAATCAATACTATTAAAAATCAATAAGTTAAAAAATGGCATGGAAAGTGCTATATGGGCTGGTCACAATTAACCGGGTAACCTGAAATGACCATTTGGGAAATTAGCGAAAAAGCTGACTTTATCGCCGAACGGCACCATCGCCTGCAAGAGGAGTGGCAGGCTTACTGCAACTCGCTGGTTCAGGGCATTACGCTCTCCAAAGCCCACCTGCATCACGGCATGTATTGCGCGCCGGAGCGGGATCTCTGCTTTGTTCTGTTTGAACACTTCCTTATTACCGTCACCCTGGCGGACGGCTTTAACAGCCATACCATCCACTATCTGGTAGAGAGCAAGAGCGGCGGCGAGCAGCTGCTGTTTGCCGAGGCCCAGCTGGCACAGGATGGCCGCATCGACGGTCGGATTAACAACCGCGACCGCGCTCAGGTGCTGGAGCATTACTTAGAGAAGATCGGTCCGGTTTACAACGGCCTGTATGCGGCAATTCAGAAAGACGCACCGTTAGATCTCCGCCAGCTTGTCGATCAATCCGCCCAGGCCTCGGTGGCCTGAATGCCTGCCGTGTCGAGGAGTGTCGAAATGACAGGCCGTCGGCACGATTTCGTCAAAAATGACCACCTGAGGAGTATCCGGTGAATCGTTTTGTTATCGCTGACGCCACGCTCTGTATTGGCTGCCACACCTGTGAAGCCGCCTGCTCAGAGACGCACCGCCAGCATGGGCTGCAATCGATGCCCCGCCTGAGCGTGATGCGCAGCGCGAAAGAGTCCGCCCCGCAGCTTTGTCACCACTGTGAGGATGCACCCTGCGCCGGGGTCTGCCCGGTGAACGCCATCAATCGTGTGGACGGCGCGGTACAGCTCAATGAGAGCCTGTGCGTGAGCTGCAAGCTGTGCGCCATTGCCTGTCCCTTCGGGGCGATTGAGATGAGCGGCAGCCGCCCGCTGCATATTCCGGCTAACGCCAACTCACCGAAAGCGCCCCCTGCGCCGCCTGCCCCTGCTCGCGTCAGCTCCCTGCTCGACTGGGTGTCCGGCGTACGCGCCGTGGCGGTGAAGTGCGATCTCTGCGATTTCGATGAGGGCGGCCCGGCCTGCATCCGCACCTGCCCAACCGGCGCGCTGCGGATGGTCAATTCGCTGGATATCGCCCGGGCCAGCAAACGCAAGCGCGAGCTGACCCTCAACGGCGACTATGGCGACCTCTCGCTGCTCAACCTGCAAGGAGGCGCGAAATGAGCGCATTTATGCTGATCGACCTGGCCGTGCTGCTGTTTGTTGCGGCGGCGGTGCTGGCGTTGCTTTTTTCGTTTCATCGCGGCTTAAGCGGCCTGCTGGCCGGTGTTGGCGGGGCAGTAGCCTGTGGGATGGTGATCGTCGTTGCTGCCGGACTGTTAACCGGGAAAACGGCAAGCGGGGAGAGTGCGGTGCTTTATCTGCCTCAGCTAGTACGCCTGACGCCGCTCAACGCCGTCTGGCTGCTGGCTATCGCCCTGCCGGGATTTTTTATCAGCCTATATAACGTAGCGTGGCTCCGCCATGCGCAGGTGAAAGTTAACGGCCTGCTGGTCAATCTGCTGATGGCGGCGGCGGTCTGCACTATCGTTGCCAGCGATCTGCTAACCCTGGTGGTGATGGCAGAGATCATGGCGCTGTGCGGGGCGTTTCTCACCGGCTGCGCGCAGTCCGGCAAGCTGTGGTTTACCCTGGGCCGCATCGGGACGCTGCTGCTGGTTGCCGCCTGCTGGTTGGTGTGGCAGCGCTACGGCACGCTGGAGATAACTGGCCTCGCGGCACGCTTCGCTGAAGATGCGCCGGGGACGGCGGTGTGGCTGCTCTGGCTGGTGGGATTCGGCATGCTGGCGGGCATTATCCCGCTGCACGGCTGGGTCCCTCAGGCGCACGCCGGAGCCGACGCCCCTGCGGCCGCGCTCTTCTCCGGCGTGGTGATGAAGGTCGGACTGTTTGGCCTCTTCGTTCTGCCGCTGCTGGCCGGCCAGGCTATGCCGCTGTGGTGGTGCCTCGGCCTGCTGCTGCTTGGGGCGGTGACCGCGTTTGTTGGCGGCCTCTATGCCTTAATGGAGCACAACATCCAGCGCCTGCTGGCGTACCACACCCTGGAGAATATCGGCATTATCCTGCTGGGCCTCGGCGCAGGACTGACCGGCGTGGCGCTCGGTCAGCCCGCACTGATTGCGTTGGGTCTTGTCGGCGGCCTCTATCACCTTATCAACCACAGCCTGTTTAAAACCCTGCTGCTGCTGGGCGCGGGCAGCGTCTGGTTCACTACCGGCCATCGCGATATCGAGAAGCTCGGCGGCATCGGTAAACGGATGCCGGTTATCTCCCTGATGATGCTGGTGGGGCTGATGGCGATGGCCGGGCTGCCGCCGCTGAACGGCTTTGCCGGTGAGTGGGTGATCTACCAGGGCTTCTTCTCCCTGAGCGGCAGCGACCTCTTTATCGCCCGCCTGCTCGGCCCGCTGCTGGCGGTAGGACTGGCGATCACCGGTGCGCTGGCGGTGATGTGTATGGCCAAGGTCTACGGCGTCACCTTCCTTGGCGCACCGCGTACTCCGGAAGCCGCTAAGGCTGGCCGTGCACCGTGGCTAATGACTGCCTCGGTCGTCGGGCTGGCTGTGTGCTGTCTCATCGGCGGCGTCGCCTCGCCGTGGCTGCTGCCGCTGCTCTCTGCCGCGGTGCCGTTACCGCTCGTTACTTCAAGCGTGGTCTCGCAGCCAATGATTGCCCTGCTGCTAATCGCCTGCCCGCTGCTGCCGTTCATCATCATGATGCTGTTCAAAGGTCGCCGCCTGCCGTCGCGCTCGCGCGGTGCAGCCTGGGCGTGCGGCTACGAGCATGAGCCGTCGATGGTGATCACCGCTCACGGCTTCGCGATGCCGGTGAAGGAGGCATTTGCCCCGGTGCTCGGCCTGCGTAAGCGGCTTAACCCGGTGGCGCTGATGCCGGTCTGGCAGCGCGCTGCTCCGGCGCTGGTTCGTCGTCTGGCGCTGGTCGAGCTGGCGGTGCTGGTGGTCATTGTTATCTCACGAGGAGCCTGAACATGAGCGTTCTCTATCCGTTACTTCAGGCGCTGGTGCTCTTTGCCTTTGCGCCGCTGCTGTCCGGGATAAGCCGCGTAGCCCGCGCCCGTCTGCACAATCGCCGTGGGCCTGGGGTACTGCAAGAGTACCGGGATCTGATCAAGCTGCTGGGCCGTCAGAGCGTCGCCCCGGCGGATGCCAGCTGGGTCTTCCGCCTGATGCCGTTTGTGATGATCGGCGTGATGCTGACCATCGCCACCGCGCTGCCGGTGGTGACCGTGGCCTCTCCGCTGCTGGCGCTGGGGGATCTCATCACCCTGATCTACCTCTTCGCCATTGCCCGTTTCTTCTTTGCTATCGCCGGGCTCGATACCGGTAGCCCCTTTACCGGCCTGGGAGCCAGCCGCGAGGCGATGCTCGGCGTGCTGGTGGAGCCGATCCTGCTTCTCGGCCTGTGGGTTGTGGCGCTGGTGGCGGGGTCGACCCACATCAGCGCTATGACCGCCACGCTCTGGTCCTGGCCCGCCGCACGCAGCATTCCGCTGCTGCTGGCGCTCTGCGCCTGCGCCTTCGCCACCTTTATCGAGATGGGCAAGCTGCCGTTCGATCTCGCCGAAGCCGAGCAGGAGCTGCAGGAAGGCCCGTTAACCGAGTACAGCGGCTATGGCTTTGCCCTGCTGAAGTGGGGTATCAGCCTCAAGCAGCTGGTGGTATTGCAGCTGTTTGTCGGCCTCTTCCTGCCGTGGGGGCAGATGGTGACCTTTAGCGCGGGCGGCCTGCTGCTGGCGCTGGCGGTGGCCGTCGTCAAGCTGGTGCTGGGCGTGCTGGTTATCGCCCTGTTTGAGAACAGCATGGCGCGGCTGCGCTTCTGCGCGGCCTCCCGCGTAACCTGGGCCGGGTTTGGCTTGGCATTTTTAGCCTTCGTCTCCTTGCTGGCGGCGTGATGAAAGAGAGTTTGAACATGTCTGAAGAAAAATTGGGTCAGCACTACCTGGCGGCGCTGCACCAGGCGATTCCCGGCGCGGTGCTGGATGAGGCCTGGCAGACCCGCGATCAGCTGACCATTACCGTGAAGGTGAACGCCCTGCCGGAGGTGGTGGAGTATCTCTACTACCAGCAGGGGGGCTGGCTGTCGGTGCTGTTTGGTAATGACGAGCGCCAGCTCTGCGGCCGCTATGCCGTCTACTACGTGCTGTCGATGGAGCAGGGCACTAAGTGCTGGATCACCGTGCGCGTAGAGGTCGATGCCAACACGCTGGAGTTCCCGTCGGTCACGCCGCGCGTGCCTGCCGCCGTCTGGGGCGAGCGCGAGGTACGCGATATGTACGGCCTGATCCCGGTTGGCCTGCCGGACGAGCGTCGGCTGGTGCTGCCGGACGACTGGCCGGATGAACTCTATCCGCTGCGTAAAGACAGCATGGACTACCGTCAGCGTCCCGCGCCGACCACCGACAGCGAGACCTACGAGTTCATCAACGAGCTGGGCAGCAAAAAGAACAACGTGGTGCCTATCGGCCCGCTGCACGTCACCTCTGACGAGCCGGGACACTTCCGCCTCTTCGTCGATGGAGAAAACATTATCGACGCCGACTACCGCCTCTTCTACGTCCATCGCGGCATGGAGAAGCTGGCGGAGACCCGCATGGGCTACAACGAGGTGACCTTCCTGTCGGATCGCGTCTGCGGCATCTGCGGCTTCGCCCACAGCACCGCCTATACCACCTCGGTAGAGAACGCGATGGGCATCGCGGTGCCGGAGCGCGCCCAGATGATCCGCGCCATTCTGCTGGAGGTGGAGCGCCTGCACAGCCACCTGCTGAACCTCGGCCTGGCCTGCCACTTCGTTGGCTTCGACTCCGGTTTTATGCAGTTTTTCCGCGTGCGTGAGACCTCCATGAAGATGGCGGAGATCCTCACTGGGGCACGTAAAACCTACGGCCTGAACCTGATCGGCGGCATTCGTCGCGACATGCTGAAGGATGACATGATCCAGACCCGGCAGCTTGCCCGCCAGATGCGCCGCGACGTGCAGGAGCTGGTGGACGTGCTGATGAGCACGCCGAATATCGAGCAGCGCACGGTGGGCATTGGCCGTCTCGATCCGCAGATCGCCCGCGACTTCAGCAACGTCGGCCCGATGGTGCGCGCCAGCGGCCACGCCCGGGATACCCGCGCCGATCACCCCTTTGTCGGCTACGGCTTGCTGCCGGTAGAGGTGCACAGCGAGCAGGGCTGCGACGTTATCTCCCGCCTCAAGGTGCGCATTAACGAGGTGCTCACTGCCCTGAATATGATCGAGTTTGGGCTGGATAACCTGCCCGGCGGCCCGCTGATGGTGGAGGGCTTCACCTATATCCCTAACCGCTTCGCCCTTGGCTTTGCCGAAGCGCCGCGCGGGGATGATATCCACTGGAGCATGACCGGGGATAACCAGAAGCTCTACCGCTGGCGCTGTCGGGCGGCGACCTACGCTAACTGGCCGACCCTGCGCTACATGCTGCGGGGCAACACCGTCTCTGACGCACCGCTGATCATCGGCAGCCTCGACCCCTGCTACTCCTGCACCGACCGTATGACGGTGGTGGACGTGCGCAAGAAGAAGAGCAAGGTCGTGCCTTACAAAGAGCTTGAGCGCTACGGCATCGAGCGTAAAAACTCGCCGCTGAAATAAGGAGTCGCCATGTTTACCTTTATCAAAAAAGCGATCAAAACCGGCACGCCGACCGCGTCCTATCCGCTGGCTCCCATCGAGGTGGATAAGCACTTTCGCGGCAAGCCGCAGCACGATCCCCGCCAGTGCATTGGCTGCGCGGCCTGCGTCAACGCCTGCCCCTCTAATGCCCTGTCGGTAGAGACCCTGCTGGCGAGCAGCGAGCAGGCCTGGCAGTTTAACCTCGGGCGCTGCATCTTCTGCGGGCGCTGCGAGGAGGTCTGCCCTACGGCGGCGATTACCCTCTCTCAGGAGTATGAGCTGGCGGTGTGGAGGAAAGAGGATTTTTTACAGCAGTCGCGCTTTGACCTGTGCCACTGCCGCGTCTGCGAGCGGCCTTTTGCGGTACAGAAAGAGATCGACTATGCCATTGCGCTGCTGGCGCATAACGGCGATAGCCGGGCGGAACATCACCGCGAAGGCTTCGAAACCTGTCCGGCGTGCAAGCGGCAGAAGTGCCTAGTGTCGTCCGATCGCATTGAACTTACTCGCCATATGCAGGAGGCCAGCTGATGAACAATTTACTCGGGCCGCGCGATGCCAACGGCATTCCCGTGCCGATGACGGTGGAGGAGTCCATCGCCAGCATGAAGGCCTCGCTGCTGAAAAAGATCAGGCGCTCGGCTTACGTCTACCGCGTCGACTGCGGGGGCTGCAACGGCTGCGAAATCGAAATCTTCGCCACCCTGTCACCGCTGTTTGACGCCGAACGCTTCGGCATCAAAGTTGTGCCCTCTCCGCGCCATGCCGACATTCTGCTGTTCACCGGAGCGGTGACCCGGGCGATGCACTCCCCGGCGCTGCGGGCCTGGCAGTCGGCTCCCGATCCGAAAATCTGCATCTCCTACGGGGCGTGCGGCAACAGCGGCGGCATCTTCCACGATCTCTACTGCGTCTGGGGCGGCACCGACAAAATCGTGCCGGTGGATGTCTACATTCCCGGCTGCCCGCCGACGCCCGCCGCAACGCTCTACGGCTTTGCCATGGCGCTGGGTCTGCTGGAGCAGAAAATTCACGCTCGCCTGCCGGGAGAAGAGGACAACCAGCCGGCGGCGCTGCTGCATGAGGATATCGTCCAGCCCCTGCGGGTGCGTGTCGATCGCGAGGCGCGGCGGCTGGCGGGCTACCGCTACGGTCGCGAGATCGCTGACGACTACCTGCGCCTGCGGGCGCTGGGGGAGAACCAGGTGGCGCGCTGGCTGGCGGCAGAGGACGATCCGCGTCTGAACGAGATTGTGGCGCACCTTAACGCCGTCGTCGATGAGGCGCGGATCTCATGAGTGAATCCGTGGTTTTCAGCCAGCTGAGCCGAAAGTTTATCGATGAGAACGATGCGACCCCCGCCGAGGCGCAGCAGGTGGTCTACTACAGCCTCGCCATTGGTCACCACCTGGGGGTAATCGACTGTCTGGAGGCGGCGCTGACCTGCCCGTGGGACGACTACCTGGCGTGGATCGCCACCCTGGAGGAGGGGAGCACTGCCCGGCGCAAGATGGCGGGCGTACCGAAGTATGGCGAGATTGTCATCGACCATTCGCATATTTCGCTGCTGGCAAGCGCCTTTGACCGGGCGCTGGCGATTCAAAATTCAGAGCAGCAGACGTGGAGCCGCGTGCTGCTCAGCATGCTGCATGATATTCATCAGGAGAGCGCCATCTATCTGATGGTGAGGAGAGTTCGTGATTGACGTTTTACTCTGCGTAGGCAACAGCATGATGGGGGACGATGGCGCAGGCCCGCTGCTGGCGGAGATGTGCGCCGCCCGGCAGCCGGGCACGTGGCAGGTGATTGATGGCGGCAGCGCGCCGGAGAATGACGTGGTGGCGATCCGCGAGCTGCGCCCGGATCGCTTGCTGATCGTCGACGCTACCGACATGGGACTCAACCCCGGTGAGATCCGTATTGTCGATCCCGACGACATCGCCGATCTGTTTATGATGACCACCCACAATATGCCCCTGAACTACCTGGTGGATCAGCTCAAAGAGGATGTGGGTGAGACGATCTTTCTTGGCATCCAGCCGGATATCGTCGGCTTCTACTATCCAATGACGCCGCCGGTTAAAGAGGCAGTGGAAACGGTGTATCAGCGGCTTGACGGCTGGCAGGGGCAGGGAGGATTTGCGGCGCTGGACTGCGATTAATTCGCAGCCCGAGAATAACTTTTCTGTGCAGAAGTGAATTTTAAAAGCACATTTAAGCGCTGGTAAAAATATTAGGATAAGGAAAGTACTACTAATTATTGGTCTTTAATAAGCGCCTTCACTGCTTCACGACGGCATACAAAAGATCGCTGCACGTAATTAATGATTAGGAATGTCCTTATGCCAGAAAATATTTTTACCGGCACCCCTGTGATTACCGTTAGCGATAATCGCAGCGTCACCGTGCGCACCCTGAACTGGAACCGTACGGAGGAGGGGCCAGATGCTTGCCTGCAGGTTACCCATAGCCAGATCCCTGACAGCATGCTTACACTTGCTGTCAGGGATCCGCGGCTATTTCAAACCTGGCAAAACAATAGCGGAGCAGGAGCGAACCTGACCACCTTTAGTTCGTTAGTAGGACAGTCTCTGCGTCGGGATAGTACGGATAGCGGCCAGGACATTATCGTATTTGATGCTGGAGGACGCTCAGTCTGGTCCTGGGATCCGCTGGAGAACGAAATGGGCTGGTCTTACGATGAACTAGGCCGGATGCTGTCTGCGAAAAAGCAGCTTAGCGGAACGGAGGAGACGATCACCTCCGCCACGTTCGTTTACGGCGATGACGATCCGCAGACAGTAGCCCCGCAGGATAATAATCTGCGGGGCGTCTGCGTGCGGCAGTACGACGAAGGGGGATTG
Organism: Pseudescherichia sp.; assembly: GCF_031998825.1. Lineage (GTDB taxonomy): Bacteria > Pseudomonadota > Gammaproteobacteria > Enterobacterales > Enterobacteriaceae > Pseudescherichia. The sequence continues at coordinate 10,172 of NZ_DAMACX010000019.1, read as the reverse complement.
TTGACCACAAACAGCATGGCCCTCAGCGGTGCGCTTCTCTCTTCCTCACAAACTTTTCTTGCGGACGCGGAGACGCTGCCTGACTGGCCGGAAGATGAGACGGGAAAAAGCGCGCTGCTTGAGACAACCGCCTACACCACTATTGTGCAGGCCGATGCGCTGGCCCGCACGATATGCCAGACGGATGCCTCGGGACATGCGATTAAAATAACCTACGATATCAGTGGCGCACCGGTGACGCAGAGCCTGAAGCTGAACGGCCAGCAGGCTGTTCCGCTGTTAACCTCCCTCACCTTTAGCGCTGCGGGCCAGGTACTGACGGAAGCCGCTGGGAATGGCGTGACGACATCTTACAGCTACGAAGCGACGACCCAGCGCTTGCAGGGAATATCGGCACTACGCAACAGCGATAGTACGCTACTCCAGTCGCTGTCATACCAATACGATCCCGTGGGTAACCTCTCTCTGGTGAGCGATGCAACAGTACCGACGGCCTGGTTTCGCAATCAGGCGACTAACGGAACTCGACACTTTAGCTATGATGCCCTGTACCAGCTCATTAGCGCTAGCGGGCGGGAAAACGCGTCCCAGGGCGCGCAAAATAATGCGCTTCCTGCTCCCGATGACCAGTACGTCGCCTACACCCGGACATACTACTACGATGACAGCGGCAACCTGGATACCCTGACGCACAGCGGCGCAGTAGCCAGTACGCTGGGTATGGTAATAGACAGTACATCTAACCGCAGCATCCGTCAGGACAGCAAAAAAAGCCTAACGCCGGCCGATGTAAACAGCTGGTTTACCTCGGCGGGACAGCTGAGAACGTTGCAAACTGGCACCCCCGACAGTGATACCACTGACAGCTTGCAGTGGGATTATAATCACCAGCTACATTCGGTCACGCTGGTGAACCGTAATGATGACCTCCGCCAGAGCGATCGTGAAGTGTACCAATACCGGGGCGGAACGCGAGTACGCAAACAGACGCGAATATTAACCAATGCAAGCAGCAATTTGTGGACGGTGAATGATGTGCGCTATCTCGCGGGGCTTGAATTGCGCAATACATGGCAGGAAACGGTAACTGATGGCAATGCCAGCGTCCCGGCATTCAGTGAACAGCTGGAAGTCGTGACGACGCAGGCGGGCCGCAGTCAAATTCGAGTGTTGCACTGGGTAACGGGGCTGCCATCGGGTATCGATAATGACCAACCGCGCTATAGCGTAGATGACAATATCGGTTCTTTACAGCTGGAGCTGGACGGCAGCGGTCAGCTCATCAGTCGGGAAGAGTATTACCCCTATGGTGGAACGGCGGTATGGACAACCGAGCGTGAAACAGAGGCGGGTTATAAGTTCATTCGCTATTCAGGTCATGAGCGGGACGCTACCGGACTCTATTATTATGGCTATCGGTACTATGCGCCCTGGCTCTGCCGCTGGACGGCATCCGATCCGGCTGGTGAAGTCAACGGTTTGAATCTCTTCAGGTTTGTATTCAATAACCCGACGACGTTATCCGATGCCTATGGGCTGGCAGGTATAAAGCCAAACGGTTTTCAATGGGTACAAAACCCAGGCGCAGGATATTTTAATTTTGCGGGTATGGCTCTGTTTTCTGAAAACCCAAACCTTGACGAAAGCGCAAGATATTTAAAAGATCAAGGCATTACAACTGTTATTTCAATAGAATTAGAAGATTACAAATCATCAAAAGCAGCGCTGCATAGGCAGGGTATAAGACATATTATACTACCGCTTCAAGATTGGCATGCCCCCTCAGTGGAGCAGTTGAAGGAGTATAACAGACTGATTGATCTCCACAGCATGGAGGGAGGTGTAGCCACCCATTGCTGGGGTGGAACGGGGCGAACGGGTATTTTCCTGGCGTCACGCCTTTTACATTTGGGAGTAGCGACCAGCGCGGAAGATGCATTTTTCTTAGTGCGCATGCTTTACAACGAGCACTCTATTGAATTAAAAGCGCAATATAATGCGCTGGCTCGATATGCAGACAGTTTAGGCTACGAACCCTCTATGCCGGTAGAGCAGTTATCAGCATTAGACGACCCATTAGATCCCACAAAGAAAGTCGGAGATCACTGGCATAGTGGGCAAGGAGAAGTTGGTATGGATAAAGATCCGGGCCATTTTGGAGATATGAATTATAAAGCTAGTGAAACAGTAAATAATATAGGCGCAGGTATAGTATCTGCCGCTGGATGGCAAGAAATAGTCCCTCCATACTCTAAAACATATGAGCCACCTTCCGCTGTTAATAATGCTCTTCCAGCAGCAATACCTGTGGCTGCTCCAGTGGCAGCACCTGTCATGGCGCCTGCGGCGGCTCCGGCATCAGCCAGGAAGCACACCAGTTTCTTGCAATCTTTGAAAAAAGCGGTGACTCGGCCTTTCATCTCTTTATTCAACAGAATAAGTAATTGGCTTCATCCTAAAACCCCTGCGGCAATATAAGTGCCATAACGCCCGGTGGCGCTACGCTTACCGGGCCTACAGGATCGTAGGCCGGTGCAAGCGCAGCGCCGCCCGGCGAAAACCTACTCTAAATCCGCCCCGTTGCTGGCGATCACCTTCTTATACCACCAGAACGACTTCTTGCGGACGCGGTCCAGCGTGCCGTTGCCATGGTCGTCGCGGTCAACGTAGACAAAGCCGTAGCGCTTGCTCATCTCCCCCGTTGAGGCCGCCACCAGATCGATGCAGCCCCAGGAGGTGTAGCCGAGCAGGGGAATGCCGTCCGCCACCGCCTCGCCCATGGCACGAATATGCTCCCGCAGGTAGCTGATGCGGTAGTCGTCGTTAATCTCGCCGTTAGCATCGAACGCGTCCCGCGCCCCCAGCCCGTTTTCCACCAGGAACAGCGGCTTCTGGTAGCGGTCGTACATCATGTTCATGGTGATGCGCAGGCCGAGAGGATCGATACCCCAGCCCCACTCGCTGGCCTCGATGTACGGGTTTTTCAGCGATTTGACGACGTTGGCCGCGCTGGTGTTGCCCGCGTTCATCTCCGCCGAGGCGCAGCGGGAGGCGTAGTAGCTGAACGACACAAAATCGACGGTGTGCTTGAGGATCTCCTCGTCACCGGGCAGGATCTCAATGGCAATCCCCTTCTCGCGGAACATGCGTCCCGTCCACGCCGGGTAGGCTCCGCGCGCCTGAACGTCAATAAAGAACAGGTTTTCGCGATCCTTCTCCAGCGCCGCCCAGACGTCCTCTGGCTTGCAGGAGTAGGGGTAGAAGTTACCGCCCGCCAGCATACAGCCGACCTGGTTGTCTGAATTCACCTCGTGAGCAATTTGGGTGGCCAGCGCGCTGGCGATCAGCTCGTGGTGCGCCGCCTGGTACTTGACCCACTCCGGGTTTTCACCCTCTTCAAACACCAGCCCCGCGCCTGAATAGGGGCTGTGCAGCATGATGTTAATTTCATTGAATGTGAGCCAGTACTTCACCAGCCCGTCGAACGCCTCAAAGCAGGTGCGGGCGTAGCGGGTGAAGAACTCCACCATCTTACGGTTACGCCATGAACCGTACTCGCGAACCAGATGCATCGGCACGTCGAAGTGACACAGGGTCACCAGCGGCTCGATGTTGTACTTCCGGCACTCCTCAAATACTGCCCTGTAGAAGGCGATCCCTTCAGGGTTAGGCGTCAGCTCGTCGCCGTTGGGATAGAGGCGCGCCCAGGCGATAGAGGTGCGAAACACGGTGAATCCCATCTCCGCCATCAGGGCGATATCTTCCCGGTAGCGATGATAGAAATCGATCGCCTCGTGGCTGGGGTAGAACTCATCGTCGCGCAGGGTAAAGCGCTTCTCCAGGCCCAGCTTGACCGGCAGACGGTTTGCGCCGTGCGGAATGGTATCAACGGTGGTCAGCCCTTTGCCGCCTTCGCGATACGCCCCCTCCGACTGGTTGGCGGCCAGTGCGCCGCCCCATAAAAATCCCTCTGGAAATACAGACATAATTTACCTCTTGTTAAATCAGGCTCTGGCCGCTGCCGCTGGTTTTGCTGCCTGCAACGCACGCGCTTTGGCTGCCTCATCCTCGACGGGCAGATCCTCAAAGCCCAGCAGCAGGGTGAGCACAAACGACAGCACCACCGCCAGCGCCATCACGGCAAAGACCCAGACAATGCTCATTGGATTAGCGGGGTCGAAGAATTGGACGCTGGTAAAAAGTCCCGGTGCAGCCATCGAGTGGCTGGCAAGCCCGGCGATCCCGGCCACCGCGCCGCAGATAAAGCCGCTGATCAGGCTGGCGACCAGGGGGCGCTTCAGGCGCACCGCCACCCCGTAGAGCGCAGGCTCGGAGATCCCCGCCAGAATGGCCGAGGCCGCCGCCGCCAGCGCCGTCTGGCGCAGCTCCGGGTTTTTGGTTTTCCACGCCACCGCCAGCGACGAGCCGCCCAGCGACAGGTTCGCGCCAATCTCGGACGGCATCACCATGCCCTCTTTGCCGGTCTCGGCGATGGTCTGGATGATGGTCGGGGTAAAGACGCGGTGCATGCCGGTCATTACCAGCAGCGGCCAGAGCGCGCCCATGATCGCCACCGACAGCCAGCCCAGGTAGCTGTGAATGGTGTAGACCAGCGCGGAGATGGCGCTGCCGATCCAGATCCCGATCGGCCCGATCAGCAGGATGGCGAGCGGGGCGGCGATCAGCACGATCAGCATCGGCTTAAGGAAGTTTTTCGTTACCGCCGGGGTGATGCGATCCACCCAGCGTTCGATCCAGGAGAGGCACCAGGTCATCACCAGCGCCGGGATCACCGTGTAGGTATACTTCACCGCTGTCACCGGAACCAGGGCGAACTCCACCTGCTGGCCCTGGGCCGCTTTCGCCATCAGCTCGATAAAGCTCGGATGCACCAGCACCCCGGCGATGGCAATGGCCAGCGACATGTTGGTTTTAAACTTCACCGCCGCCGAGGCCGCTACCATCAGCGGCAGGAAGAAGAAGGCGCCGTCGCCAATCACGGTGAGGATCGTCAGCGTGGAGGAGCCTTTCTCCAGCACGCCGGTCATCTCAAGGATCATCGCCAGCAGCTTGACCATCGAGCCGCCGATGATCGCCGGGATCAGCGGTGACATGGTGCCGATCAGCGCGTCGAGAATGCCCGCGCCAATGCGCCGCAGGGTCAGCTTTTGCGGCCCGGTGTCTGCCACCGGCTGCATATCGGCCGGCAGCAGGCGCACCACTTCGGCATAGGCCTGCGACACCGTATTACCGATGATCACCTGGCACTGGCTGTCGCTGCGCACCACGCCCATCACGCCGGGAGTGCTTTTCAGCGTGGCGCTGTCGATTTGCGTCTCATCTTTCACCACAAAACGCAGGCGCGTCATGCAGTGGGTGACGGCGGCGATATTATCCGCCCCGCCCAGCGCGGTGACCACGGTCGTCGCCAGCGCGGCATAGTTTTTGGCCATCGGATTTTTATCCTGTTTTAGTAGGGGGTTACGACTGCACCGCGAGCAGTGAGACGTGATGTAGGAAACCGGTTCCACAAAATCATGCTGAGTTTCATTTTTATATTCAATGGCGGATGTTTAGAACCGTGAGGGCGATCACCATGATCGCCGCCAGGCAAAGCGCTGCAAATCCACGTCGGGTGCAGTAAACTGCGGATATGCAAATGAAAGGAAAGCACATATGACCACGATGCTGGAGGTAGCGAAGCGGGCAGGGGTATCGAAGGCGACGGTATCCCGCGTGCTGTCAGGCAACGGCTACGTTGGCCAGGAGACCAAGGAGCGCGTATTCAAGGCGATCGAGGAGAGCGGCTACCGGCCTAACCTGCTGGCGCGTAACCTGGCGGCGAAAACCACCCAGACCCTCGGGCTGGTGGTGACCAACACCCTCTACCACGGGGTCTACTTCAGCGAGCTGCTGTTTCACGCGGCGCGGATGACGGAGGATCGCGGTCGTCAACTGATCCTCGCCGACGGCAAGCACAGCGCCGAGGAGGAGCGACAGGCGATCCAGTATCTGCTCGATCTACGCTGCGATGCGATCGTGATCTACCCGCGCTTTCTCAGCGTCGACGAGATCGACACGATCATCGACGGCCACACCCAACCCATTATGGTGCTCAACCGGCGGCTGCGTAAAAACAGCAGCCACTGCGTCTACTGCGACCAGAAAAGCACCAGCCTGGCGGCGGTAGAGACGCTGCTGGCCCAGGGGCATCGGGATATCGCCTTTATCACCGGCTCTCTCGACTCGCCTACCGGCAACGAGCGTCTCTCCGGCTATAGAGAGGCGCTGGAGCGCCATGGCGTGGCGGTGCGTAACGAGCTGATTGTCGAGGGGAAGTGGACGCCTGCCAGCGGCTCGGCAGGTGTGGCGACGCTGCTGGAGCGCGGGGTGCGCTTCAGCGCGCTGGTAGCCAGCAATGACGACATGGCGATTGGCGCCATTAGCCAGCTGCACAGCAGCGGCATTCCCGTCCCGGAGCAGGTCTCGGTGATTGGCTTCGATGATATTGCCATCGCCCCCTATACCGTCCCGCCGCTGGCCAGCGTCAAAATCCCGGTAACGGAGATGATCAAAGAGACCATCAACCGCCTTATTTTTATGCTTGATGGCGGGGAGTTCACGACCCAGCCACCCTTTACCGGCGAGCTGATCCTGCGCGGCTCCGTTAGCCACGGTCCGCACGTCTGACGTCGACAGCTGTCATCGTCACAAGTGTCGATGACAGTTTTCTCTTGTTTTAAAAGCGTTATAAATCAAGACAATAAACTCTGGCACGATTCGTGAATACTCCGGCACACTACCGTTAATGCTGGAGAATTTGATGAACCGTTTCATCATGGCCGACGCCAGTAAATGTATTGGCTGCCGTACCTGTGAAGTTGCTTGCGTGGTCTCCCACCAGGCGCAACAGGATTGTGCCTCTTTAACCCCCGACAGCTTCCTGCCGCGTATTCACGTTATTAAAGGCGTGAACGTCTCTACCGCAACCCTGTGCCGTCAGTGCGAGGACGCGCCCTGTGCCAACGTCTGCCCCAATGGCGCCATCAGCCGGGACAAAGGTTTTGTTAACGTCATGCAGGAGCGCTGCATCGGGTGCAAAACCTGCGTGGTCGCCTGCCCCTATGGCGCGATGGAGGTCGTTGTGCGCCCGGTGGTCCGCAACAGCGGCGCGGGCCTGAACGTGCGGGCGGAGAAAGCCGAGGCCAACAAGTGCGACCTCTGCCACACCCGCGAGGCGGGCCCCGCCTGCATGGAGGTCTGTCCTACCGAGGCGCTGGTCTGCGTCGACAGGGCACGTCTGGAGCAGCTCAGCGCCGAGAGACGCCGCCGTGCGGCCCTCGATACCGCGGCCTCACTTCTCTTTTAACTGAACAGTATTTCAACTTTTAACAGGTCTGTTACTGATGAAAAAAATTACGAGCGTTTGTCCCTACTGCGGCGCAGGCTGCAAGCTGAAGCTGGTGGTCGATAACAACAAAATTATTCGTGCCGAAGCGGCGGAAGGCGTCACCAACCAGAATCAGCTCTGCCTGAAGGGTTACTACGGCTGGGATTTCCTTAACGATACGAAACTCCTGACGCCGCGCCTGACCCAGCCGATGATCCGCTACCAAAAAGGCGGCAAATTAACGCCCGTAAGCTGGGATGAAGCCATTCGCTACACCGCAAAGCGGCTGGGGGAGATCAAGGCCCAGCACGGCGGCCGGGCGATCATGACCACCGGCTCCTCGCGCGGGACCGGCAACGAAACCAACTATGTGATGCAGAAGTTTGCTCGCGGCGTGCTGCACACCAACAATGTCGACTGCTGCGCCAGGGTCTGTCACGGCCCATCGGTAGCGGGCCTGCAGGAGGCGCTGGGCAACGGGGCGATGAGCAACTCCATCGGCGACATTGAACACTCCCGCTGCCTGCTGGTGTTCGGCTACAACTGCGCCGACTCGCACCCGATCGTTGCCCGCCGGGTGATCAAAGCTAAACAGAACGGGGCGAAGATCATCGTCTGCGATCCGCGCCGGATCGAAACCGCGCGCATTGCCGATCAGCATCTGCAGATCAACAACGGCTGCAATATGGCGCTGGTCAACGCCTTTGGCTACGTGCTGCTGGAGGAGGAGCTGTACGACAGAGAGTATGTAGCCAGCTTTACCAGCGGCCTCGATGCCTATCGTGAGGTGGTTAAAGACTATGCGCCCGAGGCGGTTGAGCACCTGACCGGGGTCAGCGCCCAGCAGATCCGTCAGGCGATGCGCACCTACGCCGCAGCACCGTCGGCCACCATCATGTGGGGCATGGGCGTTACCCAGTTCGGCCAGGCGGTGGACGTGGTGAAAGGCCTGGCGAGCCTGGCGCTGCTCACCGGCAACCTCGGCCGGGAGCACGTCGGCGTCGGGCCGGTGCGCGGGCAGAACAACGTCCAGGGGGCGTGCGATATGGGGGTGATCCCCAACCAGTTCCCTGGCTACCAGGACGTGGTGGATCCGGCGGTGCGGGAGAAATTCGCCAGGGCCTGGGGGATTAACGCTGCGGATATGGACGACCAGGTCGGGGTGCGCATTACAGAAGTGCCGCACCTGGCGCTGGAGGGCAAGGTCAAAGCCTACTACATCATGGGTGAGGATCCGCTCCAGACCGAAGCCGACCTGGGTCTGGTGCGCAAGGGCTTTGAGGCCCTCGACTTCGTGGTGGTGCAGGATATCTTTATGACCAAAACCGCCGAGCAGGCGGATGTTCTGCTGCCCGCGACCTCCTGGGGTGAACACGGCGGCGTCTTTACCTGCGCCGATCGCGGCTTCCAGCGTTTCGAGAAGGCGGTAGAGGCGCAGTACAACGTCAAGCGCGACTGGGAGATCATCAGCCTGATCGCCACCGAGATGGGCTACCCGATGCATTACGACAGCAACCAGCAGATCTGGGATGAGCTGCGCGAGCTGTGCCCGCTCTTCTACGGCGTCACCTACGAGAAGATGGGCGATATGGGGCACGTGCAGTGGCCCTGTCCAACCCTGGATCATCCGGGAACGCCCTATCTATACCAGGGCAACAGGTTCGATACCCCTGACGGCAAAGGGCACCTGTTTGCGGCACAGTGGCGCGCGCCTGCCGAAGTGCCGGACGCCGACTTCCCGCTGGTGCTCTGCACCGTGCGCGAGGTGGGCCACTACTCCTGCCGTTCGATGACCGGCAACTGCGCGGCGCTGCAAACCCTCGCCGACGAGCCGGGCTTTGTGCAGATCAGCCCGGACGATGCCCAGGCGCTCGGTATTCATGACCGGCAGCTGGTGTGGGTTGAGTCCCGACGCGGGAAAGTGATCAGCCGTGCCGACGTGAACGAGCGCATTAATCGCGGCAGCGTCTACATGACCTACCAGTGGTGGATTGGGGCCTGCAACGAGCTCACCCAGGACAACCTTGACCCCATCTCCAAAACGCCGGAGACCAAGTATTGCGCGGTGAAGGTCAGCGCGATAGCCGATCAGCCCTGGGCGGAAAGCTATACCCAGACCACCTATCAGGCGATGAAAACCCGCCTGCGTGACGCGGCGGTGTAGGGGCATGAGCGGGAGCGGCGTCCTTATCCGCGTGCGCGGCAAAGTGCAGGGGGTGGGCTTCCGCCCCTTTGTCTGGCAGCTGGCGCAGCGGCTCCAGCGTACCGGCGACGTCTGCAACGACGGGCAGGGCGTGGTGGTGCGGCTCTGGGGAGAGGAGGCCGGGTTTATGGCGCAGATGCGGCAGGCCTGCCCGCCGCTGGCGCGCATCGACCAGACCGACGCCGTGCCGTTTCACTGGCCGCAGCGTCCTGTGACGTTCACTATTCTGCCCAGCGCGGGGGGCGGAATGGATACCCAGATCGTGCCGGATGCGGCTACCTGTCCGGCCTGCCTGGCGGAGATGAACGATCCCACGGATCGCCGCTATCGCTACCCCTTCGTCAACTGCACCCACTGCGGGCCGCGGGTGACCATTATCCGCGCTATGCCCTATGACCGCCCGCAGACCGCGATGGCAGCCTTTCCGCTCTGTCCGGCCTGCGAGGCAGAGTATCGCAATCCGGCGGATCGCCGCTTTCACGCCCAGCCGGTGGCCTGCCCGGATTGCGGTCCGCAGCTGACGTGGCATGCGGCGGGCGAGACGCTGGCAGGAGAGGCGGCCTTGAGGGCGGCGGTGGC
>NZ_DAMACX010000018.1:47648-80631 GCF_031998825.1 Pseudescherichia sp. | reverse complement strand
GGTCATCAGATAATCTCCAGTCGGTAGGTTTCAAGGTCGGTGGCATCCAGCAGGGAGTCGTCACCGTCTGTATCTTTTTCAGAAACAGACGGTGCGACATGCAGATGATGGGAGAAGCAGAATAGATAGCGGTTTGATATATTTTTCTGCTGTATGGGATAGGGAAAGGGCATATTCAGAATATCCTTTTGCTTAAACAGCAATAATCATCTAATAAAAATACGCCGCATAAAACATAAAGAATATAGACAGCAAGCAGGATAAATATAATCTTACATATTTTTTGGGTTTTTATTCACATGGTAAATAGCAGCGATAATCTATATTTATCGCATTTATTTAGTGGCGTCCCTTTTAATAAAGTGCTGTTTTATTTTGCAAGCTCATCTGAGGAGAAACAAAATAGCCGTGGTCGATGTTAGTGATGCAACATTGATAAGTGCTAGCATCAAGCAAAGGATTCTGTCGGTGTTTGTAAAAGAGTGCTGACGTAGCAAGGAAAAAATTCCGTCATATTTGACGAGCAGGTATTAAGATGATTTCATTGAAGTGATTGTATAAATGAGTAGATCATAAAACTCTATGCCATCTTTTTACCCGCTTATGTACTGGACATTGTCTAGCGCATAAGCGGGGCTTGAGGTGTTACCTGAGCGGTTAGTCCCGGCTGGAGAAGCCCAGGATGCTCAGCAGGCTGACAAAGATGTTGTACAGCGAGACGTAGAGGCTGACGGTGGCGCGAATGTAGTTGGTTTCGCCGCCGTGAATGATGTTGCTGGTCTCATAGAGGATTGCGCCAGTAGAGATCAGGATAAACACCGCGCTGATAGCCAGATGCAGAGCCGGCAGCTGCAGGAAGATGTTGGCTACCATGCCGAGCAGCACTACCACGATCCCCGCCATCAGCATACCGCCGAGGAAGGACATATCTTTGCGGGTGGTCAGCACGTAGGCCGAGCAGCAGAAGAAGGTCAGCGCGGTACCGCCCAGCGCCAGACCAATCAGATCGCCCATGCCCGCCGAGAGGTAAGCGTTAAGCATCGGCCCGAGGATGTAGCCCAGGAAGCCGGTAAAGGCGAACGCGGCCAGGATACCTGAGGGTTTGTCCGCCAGCTTATAGGTCAGAAACATTAAGCCGTACATGCCCACCAGGGTCAGGATCAGCCCCGGCGACGGTAGACCCAGCACCGTGCTGGCGGTCGCGGTGATCGCGGAGAACGCCAGGGTCAGGCTGAGCATAAAATAGGTGTTTCGCAGCACTTTATGCGTGCTGAGCAGCGATGTACGCCCGCGTGAAGCGCTAACAATACGATCCATGAGTCACTCTCTTATGACAGATGTAATTAAGGATGAAGGATAGGTAAACAGAGCGGCAGCTTAAAGCGGTTTTACCCATCTTTACCTGAACAACAATAACTTACCGACAGCATAGCCTGCTTTAAATTTCACTTTTGGTAGTACGATCGCATTTTTGCCTGCGCTAAACAGATCAACCTCTTATAGGTGCCTGAAAACTATTGCCTTCCTGCCGGGTGGGGGCTAAGAGTGTCAAGGATATCGTTAATCAGTACACTATAAGGCAAAGGATATGAAACCACAGACAGGTCACCGTTTTGCCCTCTCACTACTGGCAACGGCCACAATAAGCATAAGCACCGCTACGCTGGCGGCGCAGGTTCCGGCTGGCACTGTGCTGGCAGAGCAGCAAACGCTGGTCCGCAACAACGGCAGCGAGCCTGCCTCCCTCGATCCGCATAAGGTAGAAAGCAACGTCGAATTTGATATTATCAGCGACTTATTCGATGGGCTGGTGGCGATCAGAAAAGATGGCAGCGTGGAGCCTCGATTAGCAGAGAAGTGGGATAATCAGGACAACACCGTCTGGACCTTCCACCTGCGGCCGGGCATCACCTGGTCCGACGGCACAGCCATCACCGCTCAGGACGTGGTCTGGAGCTGGCAGCGTCTGGTGGATCCGGCTACCGGCTCCCCGTATGCCACCTATCCGGGCAATATGTACATCGTCAACGCAGCGGATATTGCGCAGGGCAAAAAGGCCCCGGATACGCTGGGCGTCAAGGCGCTGAACGACACCACGTTACAGGTCACGCTCAGCCAGCCCACGGCGTCGTTCCTGCCGATGCTGGCGCACCCGTCGCTGGTGCCGGTTGATAAGGTGCTGATTGGCCGTTTTGCCGAGAAGTGGACTAAGCCGGAGCACTTCGTCGGCAGCGGGCCGTACAAAATCACCGATTGGGTAGTGAACGAGAAGATTATCGCCGTGCGTAATCCCCGCTACTGGGATGATAAGCATACCGTCATCAACACCGTGACTTATCTACCTATTAGCGCCGAGACTGCCGACGTAAACCGCTACAAGGCGGGCGAAATCGATATGACCAACACCATTCCGGTAAACCAGTTTGCCCAGCTGAAAAAGACCCTCGGCGCAGAAGTGCATATCACGCCGCAGCTGGCGACCTACTACTATCAGTTTAATACCACGAAGCCGCCCTTTAACGACGCGCGGGTGCGTCGGGCGCTCAATATGGCGCTGGACAAAGATATCATTGCCGACAAGGTGATGGGGCAGGGGCAGCGCCCGGCGTGGGTCATCAGCCAGCCGGAGATTGGCGGCGTGACTATCGCCTCGCCGGATTACGCCTCCTGGCCGCGGGAGAAGCGCATTGCCGAGGCGAAAAAGCTGCTGGCGGAAGCCGGGTTCGACGCGGCGCACCCGCTGACCTTTAACCTGCTCTATAACACCATGGAGACCCACCAGCGCATCGCCATTGCCGCCAGCTCAATGTGGCAGAAGAATCTTGGCGTGACCGCGAAGCTGCAAAATCAGGAGTGGAAAACCATGCTTGATACTATGCACACCGGCAACTTCGACGCCGTACGCTATGCATGGATAGCAGACTACGACGATGCGGCGACCTTCCTGAATACGTTCCGCACCGGCGACAGCGAGAACACCTCTCTGTACAGCAACCCAGCCTATGATGAGCTTATGCACAGCGCGGCGAAGGCAAAGGACGCTAACGAACGCGGTAAGGACTATCAGCAGGCGGAAGCCATTCTGGCGCAGGACGTGCCGGCGATCCCGGTTTATCACTATGTCAGAGCGCGATTGGTGAAACCATGGGTAGGTGGGTTCGATCCCAGTAACCTCGGCTACGTCTATACAAAAGATCTCTACATCACCAAACACTGAGGATTGTGCTGATTAAATGGTCAACATGCTGTTCTTTCAGCCGATTAGCAGCATATTGCTTGTTTTTCAGGCAAACGGATAACGCAGGGGTTTACACGGCGCATCGAGGTGTTTATAGTGCGCCTCATTCCGGAAGTGTGGCCGAGCGGTTGAAGGCACCGGTCTTGAAAACCGGCGACCCGAAAGGGTTCCAGAGTTCGAATCTCTGCGCTTCCGCCAAATGCGGAATAGCCCTGCGATAGCAATATCGCAGGGCTTTTTTCTTTTGGGAATTTCACCCTCCATTAAGATCGCGCTAATGCGCTCCTCTCCCGCATACTGGTCCTCCTTGATTAGCCGGATAGTCGTACAGAACGTTCGGTTGTACAATCAATGCACACTCACACCGGAGATCACCATGTCAGAACCTATTATGAGTTACCGCCTCGGCGACCGGGAAGTAAACCGTTTAGGCTATGGTGCAATGCAGCTGGCAGGCCCAGGGGTTTTTGGGCCTGTTAAAGATGAAGCAAGGGCCATTCAGGTCCTGCGTGACGCCGTCGCTTCTGGCGTTAACCACATCGATACCAGCGATTTTTACGGTCCGCATGAAACCAACCGGCTGATTAAAAAAGCGCTACATCCTTATCCTGACGATCTCTGCATCGTGACTAAAGTTGGCGCGCGCCGCGATGAAAAAGGCGGATGGCTCCCGGCATTTAGTCCGGAAGAGCTGACGCGGGCGGTAGAAAGTAACTTACAAAACCTGGGGCTGGACGTTATACCCGTCGTCAATCTGCGCAGCATGTTTAATGTTCATCATCCAGAGGAAGGCTCGCTGGAGAGAGAGCTGGAAACGCTGATTAAACTCAAAGAGCGTGGATTGATCCAACATATTGGTCTTAGTCATGTCACCGCCAAACAGATCGCCGATGCACAACAAATGACGCCAATTGTGTGCGTTCAGAACATGTATAACCTTGCCAACCGGCAGGACGATGCGCTGGTCGATCAACTGGCCGCTCAGGGGATCGCATACGTACCGTTCTTCCCGCTCGGTGGTTTCTCGCCGTTACAGTCTGCACAACTCAATGACGTCGCCACCGAGTTACAGGCGACACCGATGCAGGTTGCGCTCGCCTGGTTACTAAAACGTTCGCCCAATATTCTGTTAATCCCCGGTACGTCGTCGCCGCAGCATTTGCAGGAGAATCTGACAAGCGTACAATTAACCCTGTCAGACGAGGTGATGGAAAAGCTGAACGGGGTGAGTGTCTAAGCAGTCGCTGGCGAAGGGTAACTGATGAAAAAATTTCTGCTTATCGCTTTTACCCTGATGGCCTTCGCCGCGAACTCTGTTCTGTGCCGCATTGCTTTGCGCGAAGGTCATGCCGATCCCGCAACGTTCAGCACGTTACGTCTGCTGGCAGGCGCGGTCGTGCTGCTTCTCCTCCAGTTGGCTTCACGTGGATGGGGTAGCATCCGCTGGAACGTGGTGAACGCGGGCCTGCTTACCGCCTATGTTTTCCTGTTCTCGCTCGCCTATCTTCATCTTGATACCGCCACCGGCGCGCTGCTGCTTTTTGGTGCCGTTCAGGTCTGCATGGTGCTGTGGGGAGCATTGCAAGGGGAAAAAACGGGTCCGCGTAAGATGTCCGGCATTGCTGTTGCCATTGCGGGCATAGTGATTTTGCTCTTGCCTGGCGCCAGCATGCCCTCTACTGTACCCGCGATGATGATGATCGCCTCTGGTCTGGCATGGGGTGCTTACTCAGTGAGAGGCAAGCGCGTATCTGACCCAGCCGGGGCCACCACCGGGAACTTTCTCCTGAGCGTGCCGATTATCGCCACGCTGTTTCTGCTCTCACCCAATCACGCCTTAGCAGACCAATGGGGCATTCTCCTTGCCCTCATCTCCGGCGGTATCACCTCTGGGCTGGCCTACGTTCTCTGGTATGTCATCGTTCGCAGCATCTCATCGGCAACGGCCAGCACCCTGCAACTGAGCGTACCCTGTCTGGCTGCGCTGGGAGGCTCGCTGTTTCTGGGGGAGATCCCCAGCATCCGGATGGTTATTGCCGCCGTGCTGGTGCTGGCCGGGATCCTGATTGTGATTAAGGCCGATCGTGCCGTGGCTCGATGATATTGATAAAGACTATTTAGAACCCAGCATCGCCTCGAGCTGTTTCTCATCAGGCATGCCAACGACCTGCTGCAGCTCGCGATTGTCATTCATGTAGTAAATTGCTGGCGTCGCCGCTGCGCCCATTTCATCCATCAGCTGCTGGTTATATTGCAGGATACCAAACGTCTCCTTTGAGGTGCCTGTGACGGAGGGGATTTTTTGCCCATTAGACAACTCGTATTCACGCCACGCTTTAGCTGCATCCTCTGCATTCAGTATTGCAGAGGCGTATGGTCCGCTCTTGGGGTTGATCACCGCTACCAGCAGCGTGTTTAACTCCACCTTCCCGGATGTGACCCACGGCTGCGCCGCTGCCCAAAACTGTTTGCAGTAAGGGCAGAACGGATCGGCAAACACGACAATTTGTCGTGGTGCGTTCGGGTTGCCCTCTTTGATACTCTGCGCGCTGGTGAGCTTTTCCCATAGCTGACGCCCTTGCGGGATATATAACTCCTGCTTAAAAAGTGCTTCGCTGAGGTTATCTCCTTTTTCGTCATACATGTAGCCGGAGATGGCGTGCTTACCGTCCGGCGTCAGCCAGACGTTGACGCCGACGCCCTGGTATTTGCCGATCCAGCTGCGTAAACCACCCTCGGATTTGACCTCTTTAATAATCTCAACGCCCTGTTTTTCGACCTGCTGTACTGCGGGCGGCAACGAATCGCTGGCAAAGGCCAGCAGTGGAAACGTGCTTAACAGTGCGAAACATCTAGGCAGCATCATCTATCTCCGTATCTCATAACCATTAGCAGGGATGTTAACACCGGAAACGAGTGCGCTGGTATATACTACAGGCCGATCGGCGGCGTTGGTCGTTGGTCTTTCCTCGCTTTGGGTTGGTCCCCAAAGCTATACCGGGAGGTTTGGTCACCGCCCGGGTAAAGAAACCCGCTTCGGTGGGTTTTTTTACGTCTCGTTGCTGCCCGTCTTTCCAGGCTGTCAGAACGTTTTTTCTGAACAACTGCCGCAGGGTAATGCAGGGTTGATAGATAAATATTAGCGAAAATAATAATAGCAATCAACGTAGATATATTAATTATAGTAATATAATGCGTACGGCATTGATAGATATGGAAAAATAAATCCCAACGCCGGAAGGGAGTCAGAGAAGAGAAGTTACTGTTTTCTGGTAGCCAGTAACTCTTTAAACAGCCTGTCGAAGCCGTCAACTTTCTCTTTCAAATCAGAAAGATGCCTCTCTTTTTCACTCTGCGGCAGCCTGTCATACAGGTTCACCAGCTCCGTATGTTCTGCTCCCAGCAGCGTCCAGCCAGGCCCGGTGCGATCCTCAACGTACGCACCGGATTTTCTGACGTAGTTCATTGCTTCAGCCAGATCGGGGCGAATCTCTTCCGGCTTAACCCCCAGCAACGCAGCAAACTTCAGCGTCGCATCGGTATTAAGCGGCGTCGTTCCGTTGAGATAGTGGCTTATCGACGCCTGCGTGCTAAAGCCAAGCGCCTCCGCAGCCCGCTCTTGCGTAAGGCGCAAAGTCACTTTCTTCTCGTCCCAAATGTCGCGGAGACGTTTAGCTGCGTCAGCTTCAGCTGCATCAAGGGTTTTCTTTCTCATGAGTGCATAGTATTCGCAAAATTAATGAAGTGCCAAGTTCAACCTTATTAGTTGATTATATTATTGTAATTAATATTATTGATGGCGTAAGCCATTCATGTGCCTCCATCTAAAATTTGCACTTATCGGGAGGTGAAGGTATAACTACTGTAGATTTATACAGTGATAGTGCCTGGAGGTGAGCATGCTCGATAAGACGGAGGCCCGAAGATATCTTCCTGAGGAAGGTCGCGTACTGTTCACCTGTAAAAACGGTAAGATCGCTTCAGCAAGGATCGTCTACGACGATGAGTATGTTGCTTCACTTAAGGTGTTGATCGACCTGGCAAGCAAGGCTGGCTATAGGGTGGTATTGGAAGACGATTCGAAGTTGTAACCCAGCGGCGGGCTTGAACACCCCGGCGCGCTGTTTCTGAGCAAATGCGGCGCTAATAAGGATAATTTATGGCGCGCTCACTATTTCCACGATGCCAGCCGTTAACCCTGGCATCTACAAAAATATCCCAAACGGTTACCCGGCTGGGGTTATTCCATATAAAAGCAACCGGCATAGATGAGCCGGAGATTAAATTTATACGGACATGGAAATACAGCTTATGAAACCTATAGAGGGTCACAACCTGCCTCACTGGTGGTTATCAATGCTCAGTGTTTTTGCGATTCTCACTTTGCACGATTATGTTTTTATTGTGCAGGCAGCAATTTCGGCCTGGTTCACAATTAAAACGTATTACGCGAAGCGGCGCGAAGAGCGTAATCGACTGGCAGAGGAACAGAAACGCACCCGGCTGTTGGAGGCCTATCTCAGTGAGATGGCGACCAAACCAGCCCATGAGCGACCGGCATCGGCCGAGGTGCTTGCCAAAGCGATGAAAAAGATAAATCGCGATCCGGGTGATTAAAAAGCGGTTGCCGGACACGCTTCCCCTACAGATCAATCACCACGTTCCCCGACTTGCTCCGGGAGCAGCAGAGCGCAATATGCTGGCTGGCGGCGGTTTTCTCCGCCTCAGACTGCACCGTATCACGGTGGTCGACAACGCCGTCGATCACCGGCGTCAGGCAGGCACCGCAGATCCCCATCTCGCAGGAGAGCGGAACAGCAATGCCGTTGTCCATCAATACCTGAGCAATGCTCTTGTTGGCTGGGACCGGCCAGCTTGCGCCCGATGACGCCAGGGTGACGGTAAAGGTCTCTGCCTCTGTAGTAGCCACAGGCATCACCAGCGGCTGAAAGGCCTCAGTATGGATCCGCGTCTCTGGCCAGCCCATGGCCGAGGCCGCCTCGCGTACCGCCGCCATAAACCCTGCTGGCCCGCAGGCATACAGCCGCGTGCTGCCGTCGGGCGCGCTGATCGCGTCGGCCAGGGTCAGACGCGGGCTTTCCCCATCATCCGAACGGTGGATAACGCAAACGCCATGGCTCAGCGGCTGCGTCAGTTCACGTATAAACGCTACCTCTGCACGGCTTTTCACATAGTAGTGCAGCTCAAACGGCCTGCCCGCCGCCTCCAGATGCAGCGCCATCGCATAGAGCGGCGTGATGCCAATCCCGGCCGCCAGCAGCAGCACCCGATCCGCCTCCTGCAACGCAAACAGGTTGCGCGGCGGGGAGATCAGCAGCCGTTGGCCCGGACGCAGAGTCTCATGGATATAGCGCGAGCCGCCCCGGGAGGCCTCCTCCCGCGCCACGCAGATCAGGTAGCTATCCGCTGCTGTGCAGGCTCCGGTCAGGGAGTACTGACGGATAATCCCGCAGGGCAAGTGCACGTCAATATGCGCCCCCGGCTGCCAGCCGGGCAGGGGCGCGCCATCCTCCGCCACCAGCCTGACCGCCAGGCTCCTCTTCCCCTGACGCCAGATCCCGTCGACAATTACTTCCAGCACGTTGCTCATCACGCTCTCCTCCCGTTACACCAGGAAAAACTCACCAAAACCCATCTTTTTCAATCCGCGTCGGTAGGCAATCGAGCTACGATCCGCAGGTATATGCGCCTCCAGGGTTAAATCCAGCGGCAGCCGCTCCGGGCGCTGGGTCTCCACCATCAGCCGATCCTCCTCAAACACGCGCAGGTTAAAGGCGTGGACCTCCTCAACCGGAATATGCAGGTCAAAATTCCGGGCGATAGGCGCAAACATGCGCGTTATCCGGGACGATACCGGCGAAGCGGCATTCATGATCGCTAAACGATCCTCGCCGGGAAAGTGGATCGTCAGCGTGGCGGTAAAGGGCAGATGCATCTCAAAACGGCGCAGCCACTGAAATCCCTCTGGGGCACGATCGCGGGCGCTGGGCGCGTAGTTGCTTACCGAACTCCAGTAATCCGCGACAAAGCCAAACGGCGTCTCCTGAGGGATGTAGTCCGGTACCAGCTGGTTATTAGGATCGGCAAAGGTATCGGTATGCACCCAGGCGAAGTGGGCCACGTCGAGAAAGCCCTCCACCTGGCGACCGGCAAAGCCGTTGACCTGAAAAGCAGGGCAGTTGATCTGCTGAAAGCCGTCGTCATCCCAGTGGGGCATGGTCGGCAGCGGCGTCGGGCTCTCCGGGTCGAAGTCGAGGCAGGTCCAGATCAACCCGAAGCGCTCCTCTACCGCATAGCTGGTGAGGTTAAGCTTCGCCGGCACTGCCTGGCCAGGGCTGGAGGGGATGCGGTTGCAGCGGCCATCCTCCCCGAAGCGCAGCCCGTGATAGGGACAAATAATTCCCTCCTCGTCATGAAAGCCGAGAGTCAGCGGCACGCCACGATGCGGGCAGACGTCGCGGGCAACTACCACCCGATCGTTGATACGATAGATCACCAGCTGCTCATCGAGTAGGGTGGCCTTTACCGGTGCAGGGCCGACGTCGCAGGCGCGGGCAACCGGATGCCAGCATTTAGCCAGGCGTAGCCAGTCCTCTGGCTCAAAGGTACAGTGGGCGGGTGGCGTTGGGCGTTCTCTTTTCATATTTTCTTCCTGCTCACAAAGGTTTTTTAAGCAGAGCACTAGCCTAACGGCCCGCCCTGAATGGTGTCGCACATACCGTTGATGATGCGCTCGCCGGTCTCCTCCTTCAGCTCGGCATACCATGCCCGGGTCAGCGCCATATCTTTGCCGTGGGTGATATCGCACCGCTTGCGGGCCTTCAGTACCAGGTCACGTACCCGATCGCAACGGCGCGCTTCGTACTGGCGCAGCGCAGTGGGAATATCCTGGGCTTCACGGAAAATCTCCCCCAGCACCACCGCATCCTCCATTGCCGCGCAGCCGCCCTGGCCGATATCCGGCGTGGTGCTGTGTCCGGCATCACCCAGCAGCGCCACCTTGCCGCGCACCAGCGTGTCGAACGGCTCGATATCATGGATCTCAATACGGTTGGTGGTGGCGGGATCGAGAGCAGCAATAAGCGCCTGCACCTGCGGCGCCCAGCCGGTAAAGTAGCGGGTCAGATCCGCGCGCAGGGTGCTGCGGTCTTCCGCCAGCCCGGCGGGCAGGGGAACATCAAAGAAGAAGTAGAAACGCCCGCCGGAGACCGGCATCAGCGAAACGCGTTTGCCTTCGCCAACGAAGGTGGTCCACTGGTCCGCCGGAGCAATGGTTTCATCGATCTCCACCAGCCCGTTCCAGTTGACGTAGCCTGCGTAGCGGCGCTCAGGGGTATAGCCCAGCACGTAAGGACGCAGCGCCGAGTGGCTGCCGTCGGCGGCAATGAGGACGTCACCGTGGGCCGTGGTGCCGTCGGTAAACCAGACGGTTACGCCCGCAGCGCTCTCTTCGGCACGAACGACCCGTTTGCCAAACTGCACGCTATCGCGCCCCCAGAAATCAAGCATCTCGCGCTGCAGCTCCGCCCGGGAGACGGGGCAGGGGCGACTGCCGGTACGTGCGATCAGCGGCGCAAGGCTAAACTGGGTCAGGGTCTCGCCCTGACGGTAATCTTTATAGGCCATAAAGCGCAGCGGGCCGCCCCAGGCCTCCATGATCTCGCCCATGCCAAGATGGTTCATACACTTCACGCCGTTGGGCCAGACGGAGATGGCTGCGCCGACCGGCTTGATCTCCGTCACCGCTTCAAACACCTCACAGATAATCCCGGCACGCTTCAGTGCCACGGCTGCGCTCAAGCCACCTATTCCTGCGCCGATCACTAATGCTTTCATTCTCACCTCCTTTTACAAGCGTGTTGTAAGCAGGAGCAATTTGCGTACCAGGTTGCGCAACCGCCTGAGACGGGCGTTTCGCGGGAGGGAAACGTCCCCTCTGCACGTTTATAGTGCGTTATTGCGCATGAGTTGCCTTTTCGTGAATCAAAAATTTCCAAATTATCCATCAGGAACCGTAAGTTTCATTGCGCAACGCCGGAACTGCGGGGGCTGGATGACTATGGCCTGCTTTGTGCATAGGAGAATGAACGCTTATTCACTATGGGATGGAATGACCATGTCTGATGAAAAGAACGGTACGCTGCTTTACGGCCTTGAGCAGCGGATCCCGCCGCTTCCGGCTTTTTTTAGTGCGCTACAGCACGTGCTGGCTGGGCTGGTGGGGATCATTACCCCGCCCCTGATAATCGGTGCCACCCTGGGGCTAGGGGAGTGGATGCCCTATCTCATCAGCATGTCGCTGCTGGCATCCGGTATCGGCACCTTTCTCCAGGCCAACCGCGTCTGGGGTATCGGTGCCGGGATGATCTGTATGCAGGGGACGAGCTTTGCTTTTCTCGGCGTAGCGATTGCCGGCGGGATGTGGGTCAAGGGGCAGGGCGGCAGCGCCCAGGATGTGATGGCTATGCTGTTTGGCGTTAACTTTGTTGCCGCGCTAGTACCGATCGTAGTCAGCCGCTTTATTGAGCCGTTGAAGAGGATTTTTACGCCGGTGATCACTGGCAGCGTCATCGCACTGATTGGAATTAGCCTGATCAAGGTCAGCGTTATCAACTGGTGCGGCGGCGAAGGGGCAAAGGATTTCGCCAGCATGAGCAATATCGCCCTTGGCGCGGGGACGCTGGGGATTATTGTTCTACTGAGCTGCGCGAAAAACCGCTGGCTGCGGCTCTCCTCGGTGGTAATTGGTATCGCCGCAGGCTGCGTGGGGGCGGCGCTGAGCGGTAATTTTCACCTCAGCGGCATCGGCGAGACCTGGTTCCGCGTCCCGGCGCTGTTTCCGTTTGGCTTCCAGTTCAACAGCGCTATCTTTTTGCCCATCGCCCTGGTCTCACTGGTCTGCATTCTTGAGGCGGTAGGCGATCTGACCGCCAACTGCCTGATCTCACGGCAGTCTATTGATGATGGCGCGTTCCGCTCCCGGCTAAAGGGCGGGATCCTTGCTGACGGTATTAGCTGCATGGTTGCCGCGATGCTCTGTGCTTTCCCTAACACCACCTTTGCGCAGAACAACGGCGTGATTCAGATGACCGGCGTCGCCAGCCGCTACGTCGGGCGCTATATCGGCGTTATCCTGATCCTGCTGGGGCTGTTTCCGCCCTTCGGTGAGGTCCTGCGCCAAATTCCAACCCCGGTACTGGGCGGAGCGACGATGGTAATGTTTGGCTGCGTAGTGGCCGCAGGGATCCGCATTATTACCCAGACGCCGCTTACCCGCCGGGATATGCTGATTATTGGCCTGGCGTTTGGCTTCGGGCTGGGCGTAGAGGCGGTTCCGACGTTCCTCACCCATTTCCCACCGATTATCGGCAACCTGTTTGGCTCGGCGGCGACCAGCGGTGGACTGGTAGCAATTGTGCTGAACCTGATTATTCCGGAAGAGAAACTGACCGCTGCGGCGGCGACAAGGAGCAGTGATGATCGCCCTCAAGCACTTTAATCAGCTGGATAACGACGCGGCGGCGGCCCTGATAGCGCCATGTGTGGCGATCCCGATGTGGGCGGCGGCGCTGGTGCAGGGACGTCCCTATGTGGATCTCCCTGCGCTGCTGAGCGCGGCGCGGGAGACCGCGCAGGCATGGGGCGAGGCAGAGCTGGCGCAGGCGCTCAGCGCCCACCCCCGGATCGGCGAGAAACCTGGCGGTCAGCAGGCCCATGCTGCGCTGTCACGCCAGGAGCAGGGGGCAGTTAACGCCAGCGACGCGCAACTTGCGCAGGCGTTAAGGGAGGGCAATGCCCGCTATGAAACGCGTTTTGGCCGGATATTCCTGATCCGTGCCAAAGGGCGCAGCGGCGAGGAGGTTCTGGCTGCCCTTGAGCAGCGTCTGAAAAACAGCGATGCGCAGGAGGTTGCCGAGTCGCTGGCACAGCTGCGTGAGATTACTCTATTACGACTGGAAGGAGCGATTAGCGAATGAGTACCCTGAGCACCCATATTCTGGATATCTCCACCGGCAAACCGGCGGCGGGCGTCACGGTTCGCCTCATGCAGGCAGAGCAGATCATCGCCAACCAGATAACCGATAGCAACGGCCGCATCGGCGAGTTTACCCCGGCGGCGCTGGCCCCGGGCCGCTACCGGCTGGTGGCCGAGACGGGAGCGTGGTTTGCCGCAGGCGGGCGGGAGACTATCTTCCCCTGCGCGCAGATCGATTTTGCAATCGCCGGGACGGCAGAGGCGCACTTCCATCTGCCGTTTCTCATCGCCCCCGGCGGCTGGTCAACCTACCGGGGAAGCTGAGGCCTGCCATACTCGCTCCCCATTGACCCAGGTCTCGCGAATATTGCGCTCGTCCCCCAGCGTCATCAGCACAAACAGCTGCTCGTAGATATCCTTGCAGCGGCTCACTCGCAGCCGCTGTAACGGCGTCACCGCCGGGTCAATCACCACAAAGTCAGCCTCCTTGCCCGGCTGGAAGTTGCCTATCTTCTCATCCAGGCGCAGGGCGTGCGCCCCGCCAAGGGTAGCGTGATAAAAGGCTTCGCTGGCGCGCAGACGATAGCTCTGCAGCTGGCCCACCTTATAAGCTTCTCCTAGCGTGCGCAGCATACTGAAGGTCGTGCCCGCGCCGACGTCGGTCCCGATACCCATCCGCACCCGGTTTTGCCAGCAGGCGGGCAGGCGGAACAGGCCGCTACCGAGGAACAGATTGGAGGTGGGACAGAAGGCCACCGCTGAACCGGTCTCATGCAGGCACTGCCACTCCCGATCCTCCAGATGAATACCGTGAGCAAAGAGGCTGCGCTCGCCGGTCAGCCCGTAGTGATGATAGACGTCCAGATAGCGCTCGTGCTCCGGCCAGAGATCCTTCACCCACGCCACCTCGTTTGGGTTTTCACTCAGGTGGGTCTGGAGCCAGGTGTCCGGAAACTCCTGACGCAGCTGGCGCACCGCCGACAGCAGTTCCGGCGTTGAGGTGGGGGCAAAGCGCGGCGTGATGGCGTAGCCAAGGCGGCCCTGCTGGTGCCAGCGCTGGATCAGCTCCCGGGTCTGCTGATAGCTCTCCCCAGCGGTTTCGGTCAGGTAGTCAGGCGTATGGCGATCCATCATCACCTTGCCGGCGATAAGCCGCATGTTGAGGCGCAGCGCCTCGCTAAACAGGGCGTTGACCGATTCGGGGTGCAGAGTACAAAACACCAGCGCGGTCGTGGTGCCGTGGCTTAGCAGCTGTCCGAGAAAAAATTCCGCTATCTCTTTGGCATAAGCCTCGTCGGAGAACTGGCTCTCGACCGGAAAGGTGTAGGTCGTCAGCCACTCCAGCAGCTGCTCGCCGAAGGCGCCGATCATCTCGGTCTGGGGGTAGTGCACGTGGGCATCGATAAAGCCGGGCAGCAGCAGCTTGCCGCTCTGGTCGGTGTAGCCTTGATGCGGATCGAGATACTGTTCGCCCTCCTGCCACGGCAGCAGCGCCTGAATTTGCCCCCCGGCAATAAACAGCACTCCGTCTGGAAGATAGCGCGCATGGCGGGCAATATCGTCGGCGCTGTCCGCTACCTGGGCAATATCAAAAAACGCGCCGCGAATCGCCGTATCGTAAGCAATCATAAGCTCTGCCTTCTCTTTTTTATTGTGGATGTAATGTATGAGCAAAATCAGTGCCAGGGTGGAGAGGGCTGCGGCAGGACGCCGCAGCCAGCTGGAAGGTTACTCTTTCTGGGCCATAACGCCTGCATTGAAACCTGCTGTGGATGCCACGGCAACTTCGTCGCGGGCCAGCCAGCGGTAGGCCACCGCACCCAGGAAGACGCCGATAAACCAGCTAAAGTTGGCGACCTCATGCAGCGCCGGGATAAAGCTGATCACCAAACCGATCGCTACCGACGGCACCAGCGCGGCGATGGCTTTAGGGTTAAAGCCGTTGCGGTACCAGTATTTGCCCTTCGGCGTAGCGTCAAAGAGATCGTCAACCGAGACCTGCCCGCGCTTGATGAGGTAGAAGTCAGCGATCAGAATGCCAAACAGCGGGCCAATAAAGGCACCCAGCACGTCCAGGGTGTAGTGGATCAGCTCCGGCGAGTTAAACAGATTCCACGGGGTGAGTAAGATCGAGCCGACGGCGGCAATCATCCCCCCGGTGCGGAAGCTGATTTTTTGCGGCGAGCAGTTAGAGAAGTCAAAGGCCGGAGAAACAAAGTTAGCCACAATGTTGATCCCGATAGTGGCAGTGATCATGGTCAGCAGGCCAATGGCGACCGCCAGATCGTTGCCGACGCGGCTGACGGTCTCAATCGGGTCGGTGATCATGCGGCCAAACAGCGACTGGGTTCCGGAGACGATCACCACCGTCACCACCGAGAAGAGCAGGAAGTTAAACGGCAGGCCCCAGCGATTACCGCGGCGGATCTCACCCATGCTCTTGCCGTAGCGCGAGAAGTCGCCGAAGTTGAGCAGCGGCCCGGAGAAGTAGGAGACCACCAGCGCGGTGGCGGTGATCATCTGCCAGGTCTGCTCTCCGGCGGTCAGGGATTTACTGGCGAGGGTAAAGGAGATCCCATCGAAGCCGGTCTTGTATACAATCCAGCCCGCCAGCGCCAGCATGACGACATAAACTGCCGGCCCGGCGATATCAATGAAGCGCTTGATGGCGCTCATGCCGTGCCAGAAGACCATCGCCTGTAACACCCACATAATAGCAAAGCTGATCCAACCAAGATGCGACAACCCGAGGAACGAGCCTGTGGTAAGGGCAGAGAGCGACGGCCAGAACTTCAGCGCCACCAGCATCAGCGCGTTAGCGGCCAGATAGGTCTGAATACCGTACCAGGCAAAGGCGATCAGGCCGCGGATCACAGCCGGAATATTTGCTCCAAAGACGCCGAACGCCTGGCGGCAGATCACCGCATAGGGCACGCCCGCCATCTGGCTGGGCTTCGCCACCAGGTTGGCGCACAGCTGCACAATGCAGATCCCTACTAACAGACAGAGCAGAACCTGCCAGCTCGCCAGCCCCAGAGTAAAGAAGCTCGCCGCCACCACATAGCCTCCCATGCTATGCACGTCCGACATCCAGAAAGAGAAGATGTTGTACCAGCTCCAGTTCTGGTCCCGCGTCGGGGCCAGATCCTCGTTGCAAAGCCGTGGGCTGTAGCCTGCGGTGGAGTCAGCGGCCTTAATCGATTGCACGTTTTGTCTATTTGGCATGAAACCTGCTCCTGTGAATAAAAGCGTTTTGAGATGGACTGCGGAGGGTGTTGCAGGATTTAGGCCAGAATGTTTATTTTTGTATACGAGACTTTATTTTTATGTATACGATTCGCTATCAAAAGGTTAATCCGGAGTGAAGTAATGCATAACGAAAACGGGCTGCAGGCCGCGTCAGCCCAGCAGGAGCGGGACGAATTGATCTATCAGGCGCTGATGACCGCCATCGTCGAACATCAGCTGCCGCCAGGAAGCAAACTGCCAGAGGAGGCGCTGGCAGAGGTGTTTGGCGTGAGCCGAACCGGCATCCGCAAAGTGCTGCAACGACTCGCCGCTGTGCAAATGGTCACCCTGACGCCCAAACGTGGTGCACAGGTTGCCAGCCCAACGGTAGAGGAGGCGCAGGATATTTTTCGTACCCGCGCCCTGCTGGAGGTCGCCAATCTACCCGACGTGCTGGCCCGCTGCCAGCCGCCGCATCTCGCGGCGCTGGAGGCCATTATTCAGCTGGAGCAGCAGGCGCATGAGACCTGGGACGGCCCGGCGGCGATCCGTTACTCCGCCGAGTTTCATATTCAGCTGCAGGCGATCTCCGGTAATCAGGTGCTGACCGAAACGGTGACCCGCCTCAGCCAGCGCTCTTCCTTAGTGATTGCCGCCTGGGGCGCGCCGTGGCGCCAGGGCTGCCGCTGTGACGATCATGAGCGGCTAGTGGAGCTGCTGCGGAAGAGGGCGCTTGCGCCGTTAAGTGCCGCTCTGACGCACCACTTTGAACATATTGTCGCCAGCCTGCGCTTTGAGCGTGCTGGCGTCACCCTGCCGGATTTTGCCCGGCTATTTGCCCAGTTTAAGGAGCAGTAATGTCGGCTATGCGTATTCAGGTTATTAACCCCAACACCAGCCAGGCAATGACCGAGACCATTGGCGCTGCCGCCAGGGCAGTAGCCGCGCCGGGGACGGAGATCGTGGCGGTCTGTCCCAGCGAGGGGGTGCCCTCCATCGAAGGCCATTTTGATGAGGCCATCGCCACCGTTGGCGTGCTGGAGCAGATCAAAGCCGGTCGCCAGCAGGGGGTAGATGGACATGTGATCGCCTGCTTTGGCGATCCGGGTCTGCTGGCGGCCCGCGAGCTGGCTCAGGGGCCGGTGATTGGCATTGCCGAGGCGGCGATGCATATGGCGACCCTGGTCGCCACCCGCTTCTCTATTGTCACCACGCTGCCGCGCACATTGATCATCGCCCGGCATCTGCTGCACCAGTATGGTTTCTACGACCACTGCGCCGCACTGCACGCCATCGATCTGCCGGTGCTGGCGCTGGAAGACGGCAGCGGGCGGGCGCAGGAGCGGGTACGCGAGGGCTGCATCCGGGCGCTGAAAGAGGATGGCTGCGGCGCGATTGTGCTGGGCTGTGGCGGGATGGCGACGCTGGCCCAGGAGCTGACCCGCGAGCTGCGCGTACCGGTGATCGACGGCGTCAGCGCGGCGGTGAAGATGGTGGAGTCGCTGGTGGCGCTGGGCCTCTCCACCAGCAAGCAGGGCGATCTCGCCTTCCCGGAAGCCAAGGCCCTGAGCGGCAAATTTCAGGCACTGAACCCATTTTAACTGAGGGATCCGCAATGACCTTTTTAGACGATGACTACCCCCGCGACCTGCGTGGCTACGCTGGCAATCCACCCCATGCGCAGTGGCCGCAGCGGGCGCGGATTGCCGTCCAGTTCGTGCTGAACTACGAGGAGGGGGCAGAGAATCACGTTCTGCACGGCGATGCCGGATCCGAGCAGTTTCTCTCTGATATTATCGGGGCCGCCAGCTATCCGGATCGGCATATGTCGATGGACTCGCTCTATGAGTACGGCAGTCGCGCCGGGTTCTGGCGCATCCATAACGAGTTCCGCAGGCGGGGCCTGCCGCTCACCGTCTTTGGCGTGGCGATGGCGCTGGCCCGTCAGCCGGACATTGTCGCGGCGATCAAGGCGGCGGACTATGACGTCGTAAGCCACGGTTGGCGCTGGATCCACTATCAGAGTATGGATATTAACCAGGAGCGCCAGCATCTGCACAACGCGGTGCAGGTGTTGACCGATCTGTTCGGTAAAGCACCTACCGGCTGGTATACCGGACGTGACAGCCCCAACACTCGCCAGCTGGTGGCCGAGCATGGCGGCTTTGACTACGACAGCGACTACTACGGCGACGACCTGCCTTTCTGGACCGAAGTGCCGTGCAGCGACGGCTCACACCGGCCGCACCTGATTGTTCCCTATACCCTCGATGCCAACGATATGCGCTTTGCCACCGCTCAGGGGTTTAACACCGCCGAGCAGTTTTATACCTATCTAAAGGACAGTTTTGACGTGCTGTACGAGGAGGGAGAGAGTGCGCCGAAGATGATGTCCATCGGCATGCACTGCCGTCTGCTGGGCCGTCCGGGACGCTTCCGTGCCCTGCAGCGCTTCCTCGATTATATCCAGCAGCACGACCGCGTCTGGGTCTGCACCCGCCAGCAGATTGCCGATCATTGGCGGGAGAAACACCCGTTTCAGAAATAGTAGTAGGCCGGGCAAACGTAGTGCCGCCCGGCGTTACGGTTAGCTCATCACGCTCACCTGCGCGGCAACGATGCGCCAGCCGTAGGGGAAGCGCACCCAGGTCTGCTGCTGGCGGCCAATACGATCGCCGCCTGCGCGGGTGAACTCGGTACTACATACCGCGTAGTCCTCACCAAAGGTGGTAATGACCGTGTTACGCAGCTCGCGCTGTAATCCTGTAGCGGGACGGGTGGCGCGGAAGTCGCGGATGGCCTCAATGCCGTAGAGGTTCTCCCCGGCGCCCAGCCGCACGGTGCGGGCGTCGTGCCAGAACAGTTCGTCCAGCACCTCAACGTCATTGCTTACCAGCGCCTCTTCGTACCGGTAGAAGGCGGCGGTAACCTCGGCGAGCACCAGAGGACGGTTTATATCATCCAGATGTATCATGCTAGCTCCTTAGGATAAGCATCGGCGATGCCCTGTTGTTCCAGCACTCGCGCGGCGCGCAGGCAGGCCTGTTCATTAAACGGGGCGGCAATGAGCTGTAAACCTGTCGGCAGCCCGCTGCGGCCGCGCAGCGGCACCGTGGTCACCGGCAAACCTAAAAACGAGATCGGCTGGGTCAGCATCCCCATGCTGGCGCGGATAGGCAGCGGCTGGCCGTTAATCATCATCGTCTGATCGCCAATCGGCGTCGCGCTGCGTGGGGTTGCCGGGGCGATCAGCACATCGGCATGATTGAACAGCGCCCTGAAGGCCTGCTGGGCGTGGCGGCGAAAGCGCTGGGCCTGCACGTACCAGGCGGAGGGGATCATCGCCCCGGCCAGCAGACGCTCCCGGGAGTGCGGCTCAAAGCGCGCCGGCTCGCGGCGCAGGGCGGGGAGATAGTGATTTCCCCCCTCGGAGGCGCTGATAATAAACGCCGCCGAGCGCGACAGCTCTGCCTCCGGGAAAATCAGCTCCTCGTGGGCGTCAAGGGCGCGTGCGGCACGGCCTAGCGCCTCCCGGGCGTCGTCATCGCACCATGTCGTGAAGTAGCCGCCGAGCACCGCGCAGCGCAGCCCCGCCAGCCCGCGATCCAGCAGCAGCGTTGTCCGCTCGCTGGCGTAGTTGCGCTGGAAACCGTCGTCGGGGTCCCGCCCCTGTAGCGCATCGTACACCGCCGCCAAATCATCAACCCGACGGGCAAAGGGGCCGATATGGTCAAGGCTGGCAACGAAGGGATGCGTGCCCGCGCGGGAAAGACGGCCAAAGGTGGGCTTCAACCCAAAGATGCCGCACAGGGAGGCGGGGACGCGGATCGAGCCGTTGGTATCGCTGCCGAGAGAGAAGTGCACCAGTCCGGCGGCTACCGATGCCGCCGATCCGCCGGAGGAGCCGCCCGCAATGCGCGTCAGGTCGTGCGGATTGCGCGTCGCGCCGTAGTGGCTGTTCTCGGTGGTGAAGCCGTAGGCGTAGGCGTCCATGTTCAGCATCCCGGAGAGCAGCCCCCCGGCGCGCTTAAGCTGGCGCACCGCAAAGCCGTCGCGTGCGGCAGCGGGGCGATCGCTGAACAGCTGCGCCCCGGCGAGAGTAGCGTGCCCGGCTACGTCAAAGAGGTTTTTCACCGCGTAGGGAACGCCCGCCAGCGGGGGCAGGGGCTGCCCGTCCCGACGCAGGGTATCGATATGCTCCGCTTCCGCCAGCATCCGCGTTTCGGTCACCGCCGTCCAGGCGTTGATCTGCGGATTCACCCGGGCAATATCATCCAGCGTCTGGCGGGCAATCTCCCCGGCGCTTATGGCCCCGCTGGCCAGCCCCTGCTGGATATCGTTAATACTCATCTCGTTAAGCGTCATGCTTTGTAGACTCCTGCAATCTCCAGTCGATCGTCGAGGGGAAAGGCCATCAGCGGCTCGGCCATGGCGGCGATGCGGCTGAACTGCATCTCCAGCTCGGCACGGCGGGCGTCGTCCAGCTCCAGGTCGAGGAGCTGGGTCATCTGCGCCAGGTAAGTGGCCCAGTCGGACTGTGCGTTACTCATCATTTTCTCCTTAAAAACCGGCGGCCGAGCCGTTGCTGCGCGGATCGGCTGCGCCCTCAAACAGGCCGTTGGGATGGCGAACGATTGCCCCGGCATGGCCCATCGCCTCGCTGTAATCAGGCAGCACTTCTACCTCATGGCCCAGCGCGCGCAGGCGAGCAATGCTCTCGGGTAAAAAGCGTCCTTCAAGCTTCAGCGAATCCGAGGTCTGCCCCCAGGTGCGCCCCAGCAGCCAACGTGGCCGGGAGATGCTCTCCTGCAGCGGCACGCCCTGTAGAATGTAGCGGGTGAAGATCGCCGCCTGGGTCTGCGGCTGGCCGTCGCCGCCCATCGAACCGTAAACCATCACCCGGCCATCGCTAAGGCGTGCAGCGGCGGGGTTGAGAGTATGAAACGGCTGCTTGCCCGGCGCCAACGCCAGCAGGTGTGCCGGATCGAGGCTGAACGAAGCGCCACGGTTTTGCCAGACTATCCCGGTATCGGGAAGCACTACGCCGCTGCCGAACTCATGGTAAAGGCTTTGAATAAAGGAGACCGCCAGCCCGCTCTTATCCATCGTCCCCATCCACACGGTGTCGCCTGGGCCTTTACCTGCCCCCCAGGGGGCGGCACGGCTGTCGTCCACCCGATCGGCCAGCGGCTGTAGCGCCGCAGGATCGAGCAGGCTCTGGATGTCGGTATCGAGATGGCGGGGATCGGTGATGTGCGCATCCCGCAGGCGAAAGGCCAGCTTGGTGGCCTCGGCGATGCGGTGCACGGTTTGGGCCTCATCGGCCTCGGCCATATTCAGCCGGTCGGTGATGCCGAGGATGGCCAGCGACACCAGCCCCTGGGTGGGCGGAGCCAGGTTCCACAGCTCGCCGTGCTGGTGCTGAAGCCTGAGCGGCTGCGGACGGCGGGCGCGATGCTGGTGCAGATCGGCAAGGGTAACAGGGAGTCCGTACTTTGCCATGCCCTCAGCCATTCGCTCCGCTAGCGGACCGCGATAAAAGCTCTCCAGTCCCTCCTCAACCAGCCGTTGCAGGGTAGACGCGAGGGCGGGCTGGTGGAAGCGGCTGCCGGCAACCGGCGGCTCACCGTTGACCAGATAGGTCTCCGCAAAGCCGGGCAGGTGGCGCAGCTCCGCTAACTTACTGGCGGTGGCGTTGGCCTGAGATTGCGTAACCGGGATCCCGTCTGCGGCATAGCCGATAGCGTCCGCCAGCAGGCGCGCGAGCGGCAGCGCCTTGCCGGTCAGCGACTGGGACAGCTTCAGCGCCTCCTCCCAGCCGCTGACGGTACCGGCAACGGTCAGCGCCGCGCGAGGGCCACGGTGCGGGATCTGCGTGAGATCGCGATAGGCCGCGGGGGTGGCGAGCGAACCCGCTGCGCCGCTGGCGTCGATGGCAATAGGATCTCCCTCCGGCGGGACGATAAGCCAGAAACCATCGCCGCCGAGGCCGTTCATATGGGGGTAGACCACGGCAATGGAGGCGGCAGCGGCCACCATCGCCTCAATGGCGCTGCCGCCTTCGCGTAATATGGCAAGCGCGCTCTGGCTTGCCAGATGGTGGGGGGCAACGGCCATGCCGTGCGTGGAGACATTACTTTGCATGAAGCGTCCTCGTAACCCTGAAAGTCACAAGGTGCTGCAAAAGCTGTTCCAGTTCTGAAAGAAAAGTTTCAGTAAACTGGCACGTATAATGAAAGGTAGAATGTAATGAAACAAAAGTTACAGAGGCCCTATGGAACAGCTTGATGAACGCCTGAAAGGACAATATGCGTCGCTATCACCCCAGGAGCAGCGGGTGGCGAACTTTATTTTCGATCACTTTGACGATCTGATCGGCTACAACAGCGCCGAGCTGGCGCAGCTTAGCGGGGTATCGAAGGCGACGGTGAGCCGCCTGTTTAAGCGCCTGGGATACGAGAAGTATAAGGACATGCGCGACGAGCTGCGTACCCTGCGCCAGAGCGGCATGCCGCTGACCGATAACCGAGATGCGGTGCAGGGCAACACACTGCTGGCCCGCCACTATAAGCAGGAGATGGCGAACCTGACCCAGTGGGTCAACGCCCTGGACCCACAGCAGTTTGCCGAGACGATCGCCGCCATGGTCACCGCCCGACGAATTGTGATTATCGGCATGCGTAACGCCTATCCGGCAGCGCTGCACCTGCGCCAGCAGCTGTTGCAGGCCCGCGGCCAGGTACTGGTTCTGCCGCAGCCGGGGCAGAGTCTGAGCGAGGAGCTGGTGGATCTCACTCCCGACGATCTGGTGATTGTGATGGCGTTTCGCCGCCGCCCGCGCATTATCCGCCCGCTGCTCCAGCAGCTGCAGGCCGACAACGTCCCGGTGGTGCTGATGTGCGAGCCGCAGGCGCACGGCCTGCTGCCGCTGGCGCGCTGGCAGCTCTGCACCCCGCTGGACAGCGTCTCTGCCTATGACAGCTACGCGGCGGTAAATAGCCTGATCAACCTGCTGGCCAATGCCTTTTTGCATGAAATTCTCGATAAGGGGCGGCCGCGCATTCACAACATCGCCACCCTCTATCAGCAGCTGGACGAGCTGGAGCAGCGATAATGGGGCACCATGCTGGGGTTTGGCACTGTTTTGGTGCGTTCAGGCGCAGCTTACCTTCTCGTTTCTGATGGTTGTTTAAGCAGTTACCGCTGATTTACCGGTTATCCGTACCTGGCACATTAGTTGCAAAAGTCTATTTATAGAATCTTTTGTTTCATGCTAACGTAACGGGTAAACACCATGAAAAAACTGTTGATCGCACTGGCCGGGGCCGCTGTTCTGTTAACTCACCTGTCGGCAGCGCAGGCCGACCAGCTACAGGATATTGAGAAACGCGGCACGCTTCGTGTCGCTGTTCCGCAAGACTTCCCGCCCTTTGGCTCGGTAGGGACCGATCTCCAGCCCCAGGGCTACGACATCGATATGGCGCGCTACCTTGCCAAAGAGATGAAGCTCAAGCTGCAGCTGGTTCCCGTAACCAGCGCCAACCGGGTGCCCTATCTGCAAACGGACAAGGTGGATCTGGTGATCTCCAGCCTCGGTAAAAACGCCGAGCGTGAAAAGGTGATTGATTTCAGCCGTGCCTACGCGCCTTTCTTCCTTGGGGTCTTCGGTCCAAAAGGCGCTGAGCTGAAGGACGCCGCAGGGCTGAGCGGTAAAACCATCGGCGTCACCCGCGGTGCGGTCGAAGATATGGTGCTGACCGGCATTGCACCGAAAGAGGCGCAGGTGAAGCGCTACGAGGATAACAACACCACCCTGTCAGCGTATCTCTCGGGCCAGGTAGAGTACGTTGCTACCGGCAACCTCGTCGTGGCGGCCATCTCCCGGCAAAACGCGGACAAAGCGCCGGTGCCGAGCTTTATGCTGAAAGATTCACCCTGTTTTATTGGCCTGAAGAAGAACGAGCCGGCGCTGAAGGCGAAGGTTGACGCGCTGATCGAGCAGGGCGTGAAGGATGGCACCCTGAACAAACTCTCTGAGCAGTGGATGAAAGCCCCGCTGCCGGCAAGCCTTGGCGTGTAAGGCCGGTTAATGACTGAACAACTTCACTTTTCTGAGCTCTGGCCGCACTGGCCCGAGCTGCTGGCGGGACTGTGGATCACCGTACAACTCACGGTGATGGCGACGGCGGGAGGCCTGGCGTTGGGTATTCTCGGAGCCGCCATTCGCAGCGGCCGTCCGTCGTGGCTCAGCCGCATCTGGGGTGCGTACGTGGAGCTGATCCGCAATACGCCCTTTGTCGTACAGCTGTTCTTTATTGTTTTTGGCCTGCCCAATATGGGCCTCAAAATGACGGCGGGAGAGGCTGCGCTGCTGGCGATGGTGGTCAACCTGGGGGCCTACAGCACCGAGATCGTACGTGCCGGGATCCAGGTTACCCCGAAGGGGCAGTGGGAGGCAGGGCGGGTGCTGGGCCTGACCCGCGTCCAGACCTTTATCCGCATCGTGCTGCCGCCCGCGCTACAGCGTATCTACCCGGCGCTGGTCAGCCAGTGCATCATCGTCATGCTGGGATCGTCGGTGGTATCGCAGGTCTCATATGAGGAGCTGACCTTTGCCGCCAACCTGATCCAGTCCCGGACCTTTCTGAGCTTCGAGGTCTATCTGGTCACGGCTGGGATCTACTTAATTCTGTCGATCGCCATGCGCCAGCTGCTGCTGGCGGCGGGGCGGAGATGGCTGGGAGTGCAGGCATGATGAACACCTTTACCGACTGGGACATTATCCGCAACCTGCTGCTGGCCGGGCGCTGGACGGTGCTGCTCTCGCTGGTGGCGTTTACCGGCGGCGCGCTGGTGACGCTGCCGCTCCTGCTGCTGCGCCTGACCGGCGGGCGGCAGGTGAAGCGCCTGATCCGCGGCTATGTCGAGCTGTTCCAGGGGACACCGCTGCTGATGCAGCTGTTTCTGGCCTTCTTCGGCGTGGCGATGTTTGGTATCGACGTCTCACCCTGGACGGCGGCCTCGCTAGCGCTGACGCTCTATACCAGCGCTTTCTTGCTCGATATCTGGTTTGGCAGCATTCGCGCCCTGCCGAAAGGGCAGTGGGAAGCGTCACGCTGCCTGGGGCTGAGCTTTGGCCAGACCCTCTGGCGGGTGGTCGCCCCGCAGGCGCTACGCATTGCCATTGCCCCGACGGTGGGCTTTGCCGTGCAGGTGATCAAAGGCACGGCGCTGGCGTCAATCATCGGCTTCGTCGACCTGACCAAGGCCGGGACGATGCTGACCAACGTCACC
The DNA here is from genome assembly GCF_031998825.1 of Pseudescherichia sp. Classification (GTDB taxonomy): domain Bacteria; phylum Pseudomonadota; class Gammaproteobacteria; order Enterobacterales; family Enterobacteriaceae; genus Pseudescherichia. The sequence continues at coordinate 54,874 of NZ_DAMACX010000018.1, read as the reverse complement.
TATCAGCCATTTAAAGTCTTTGCGCTGGTGGCGCTGGGCTACTTCATTCTGTGCTACCCGCTGTCCCGCTACAGCCGCTATCTGGAGAATAAATTCAATGCCTCTCATCACCATTAATCAGATGCAGAAGTACTACGGTGATAACCACGTGCTTAAGGGCGTCGATCTGGATATCGATATGGGCGAGGTGATCTCTATTATCGGCCGCAGCGGATCGGGTAAAAGCACGCTGCTGCGCTGCATCAACGGCCTGGAGGGTTACCAGGAGGGGAGCATCAAGCTGGGCGGCATGACCATCACCGATCGGGATTCACAGGCGCGGGAGATCAGCCGCTCCATCGGCATGGTGTTCCAGAACTTCAACCTGTTCCCGCACATGACGGCGCTGGAGAACGTGATGCTGGCCCCGCGCCGGGTGCTGAAAAAGAGCGCCGCCGAGTGCCGCGAGCTGGCGCAAAAGATGCTGGAGAAGGTGGGGCTGGGCGACCGGCTGGACTACTACCCCTCCAGCCTCTCCGGCGGCCAGCAGCAGCGCGTGGCGATTGCCCGTGCGCTGGCGATGTCGCCGAAGGTGTTACTCTGCGACGAGATCACCTCGGCGCTCGATCCGGAGCTGGTGGGCGAGGTGCTCAAGGTGCTGGAGCAGCTGGCAGCAGAGGGGATGACGCTGATTCTGGTGACGCATGAAATGAATTTTGCCCGCGAAGTGGGCGACCGCGTGGTGTTTATGCATCAGGGGAAGGTGTGGGAGCAGGGCGACAGCAAAGCGCTGTTCGCCGATCCGCAGACCACCGAGCTGAAACAGTTTATCTCCTCCGTACGCGGCCTCAACTAATAAGGACTTAAAAATGGATATCGCGCAATTTTCGCAAATCAATCCACCCCAGCGCCTGCTGATGGGGCCGGGGCCCATCAACGCCGATCCGCGCGTGCTGCGCGCCATGTCGAGCCAGCTTGTCGGCCAGTACGATCCGGCTATGACCCACTACATGAATGAGGTGATGGCCCTCTATCGCGGCGTGTTCCGCACCGACAACCGCTGGACGATGCTGGTGGACGGCACCTCGCGGGCGGGAATTGAGGCTATCCTGGTCTCGGCGATCCGTCCCGGTGACAAAGTGCTGGTGCCGGTATTTGGCCGCTTTGGTCATCTGCTGTGTGAGATCGCCCGCCGCTGCCGGGCAGAGGTGCATACCATTGAGGTGCCGTGGGGCGAGGTCTTTACCCCCGACCAGATCGAGGACGCCATCAAGCGGGTGCGCCCGCGCCTGCTGCTGACGGTGCAGGGTGATACCTCCACCACCATGCTCCAGCCGCTCGCCGAGCTGGGAGATATCTGCCGCCGTCACGACGTGCTGTTCTATACCGACGCCACCGCCTCGCTGGGGGGCAACGCCCTGGAGAGCGATGCCTGGGGGCTGGACGCGGTCTCGGCGGGGATGCAGAAGTGCCTCGGCGGCCCGTCCGGCACCTCACCCATCACCCTCAGCCCACGCATGGAGGAGGTTATCCGCCGCCGCAAATGCGTCGAGGAGGGGATCCGTACTGCTGACCATCGCGACGGTGATGAGGAGATGATCTACTCCAACTACTTCGACCTCGGCATGGTGATGGACTACTGGGGGCCGGAGCGCCTGAACCATCACACCGAAGCCACCTCGGCGCTGTTTGCCGCTCGGGAGTGCGCGCGCCTGATCCTCCAGGAGGGGCTGGATAACGGCATCGCCCGCCATAAGCTGCACGGCGAGGCGCTGCTGGCGGGCATCCAGGCGATGGGGCTGGAGACCTTCGGCGACCTGAAGCACAAGATGAACAACGTACTGGGCGTAGCGATCCCGCAGGGGATCAACGGCGACCAGCTGCGCAAGCTGATGCTGGAGGATTTCGGCATTGAGATCGGCACCTCCTTTGGCCCGCTGCATGGCAAGGTATGGCGCATCGGCACCATGGGCTATAACGCCCGCAAAGATTGCGTGATGACCACCCTGAGCGCGCTGGAGTCGGTGCTTAACTATCTCAAGTTCTCTACTGTTCAGGGTGCAGCCATGCAGGCGGCGTGGGATCGCTATCACAGAGAGCGTCCGCTATGAGCCAGCCAGCACGCCAGCAGGCGGAGCGGGTGATGGCCCGCGCGGATGAGCTGGCCGCCATCAGCGAAACCCCGGATGCCCTGACCCGGATCTACCTCTCCCCCCAGCATCTGCTGGCCAACCAGCGGGTAGCGCAGTGGATGGCGGAGGCCGGAATGATCGTCTGGCAGGATAGCGTGGGCAATATCTGCGGCCGCTACGAGGGCGAGCAGGAGGGGGCTCCGGCAGTTCTGTTAGGCTCGCATCTGGATACCGTGCGCAACGCCGGACGCTATGACGGCATGCTCGGGGTGCTGACGGCCATTGAGGTGGTGCAGAGCCTGCACCGGCAGGGGCAGCGGCTGGCGAAGGCGATTGAGATCGTGGGTTTTTGCGATGAGGAGGGGACGCGGTTTGGCATCACCCTGCTCGGCAGCCGTGGCCTGACGGGGACATGGCCGGCGCAGTGGCTGACGCAGAGCGATGCCAGCGGCGTGAGCGTGGCGCAGGCGATGGTGTTGGCCGGGCTGGATCCGGCCCGCATTGCGCAGGCAGCACGTCGTAGAGAAGAAATTGCCGCCTATCTGGAGCTGCATATCGAGCAGGGGCCCTGTCTGGAGCAGGCGGGGCTGGCGCTGGGGGTCGTTGAGGCGATCAACGGCGCGCGCCGCCTGAACTGCCGCTTTATCGGCGAGGCGGGCCATGCGGGCACCGTGCCGATGGCTCAGCGTAAAGATGCTCTGGCCGCCGCCGCCGAGTGGATGGTGGCTGTAGAGAGCACCACCCGTGAACGGGGCGGCAACCTGGTTGCCACGGTAGGCACGCTGGGTTGCCTGCCGGGAGCGGTCAACGTTATTCCTGGCGAGGTGATGCTGTCGCTGGATATTCGCGGGCCGCAGGACGCGCCGCTGGATGCCTTGCTGGATGAGCTGCTGACCCTGGCGCAGGCTATCGTCGCCCGCCGGGGGCTGACGTTCAGCGCCGAGGAGTTCTACCGCATCGCCGCTACCCCTTGCGATCTACGTCTACAGAGCCTGCTTACCGATGCGGTACACCAGACGCAGGGTGCGTCGCTGTCGCTGCCCAGCGGAGCCGGGCATGACGCCATCGCCATGGCCGAACGCTGGCCGGTAGGGATGCTCTTTGTGCGCTGCAAGAGTGGTATCAGCCACCATCCGGCGGAGTCGGTGGAGAGTGACGACGTCGCGCAGGCCATTACGGCGTTTAGCTATGCGGTGACTGCCCTGGCGAGCGTTTAACCAGCCTGGATCCGACACATCGAGAGGGGCTCACCCTCTCTGCTTTCCCTGCGTAATCATCACCCTCCCCAACTAAATCCCATTAATCACAAAGGGTTACATACATTCATATCATGAATAGCTGTGATCCAAATCAACTTTGTACTACCATGCCAACCGTAATATAAAACTTTACATAACGATGGCAGTTTAATGAATAACAGCATAAAAATGGCAGTGGTCTTGCCGCTTATCACCCCCCTCGCATCACTCAGCGCCCGCGCGGCAGATGCCATTACTGATACATCACATGAATCTGAAGAGCAGATCGTCGTCACCGGGAACAGTGCCGCTCGCTCTGCCGCCCCGGCGGGCGCGGGCTTTAAAACCTCAGATATCGACCTCGGTCCGCTGGGTAACCGCTCCTGGGTAGAGACGCCATACTCCACTACCACCGTGACGCGGGAGATGATCGATAACCAGCAGGCCAAAAGCGTCAGCGAGCTGCTGAAGTACTCTCCCAGCACCCAGATGCAGGCTCGCGGCGGCATGGACGTCGGCCGTCCACAGAGCCGCGGGATGCAGGGCAGCGTGGTGGCTAACAGCCGTCTCGACGGGCTGAACGTCGTCTCTACCACCGCCTTCCCGGTAGAGATGCTGGAGCGCCTCGACGTGCTCAACAGCCTGACCGGAGCGCTCTACGGCCCGGCCAGCCCGGCGGGGCAGTTTAACTTTGTTGCCAAACGTCCCACAGAGCAGACCCTGAACCGCGTCACCCTCGGCTACCAGAGCCGCAGCGCGGTCAACGGCCACGTCGATCTGGGCGGCCATCTCGACGACGATAAACGCTTCGGCTACCGCGTCAATCTGCTGGATGAAGAGGGCGAGGGCAACGTCGCCGACAGCACCCTGCGCCGCAAGCTGGCGTCCGTGGCGCTGGACTGGAATATCCAGCCGGGTACTCAGCTACAGCTTGATGCCAGCCACTATGAATTCGTACAGAAGGGCTATCCGGGCAGCTTCAGCTACGGGCCGGGGATTAAGCTCCCCTCGGCGCCGGATCCGAAAGATAACAACCTCGCCCTCAGTACGGCGGGTAACGATCTGACTACCGATACCCTCAGCACCCGCCTCATCCACTATCTTAACGATGACTGGTCCCTGACGACGGGCGTCGGCTGGCAGCAGGCGGACCGCGCCATGCGCTCCGTCTCCAGCACCATTCTTAACGACAGCGGTGATATCAAGCGCTCAATCAGCGACTCCAGCGCGGCGGGCCGCTTCCGCGTGCTGAGCAACACCACGACCCTTAACGGCCACGTCGACACCGGCACCGTGGGTCACGATCTGTCGCTCTCTACTACCGGCTACGTCTGGTCGATCTACGCCGCCCGAGGCAAAAGCACGGCCTGGCAGCTGGGCACCACCAACATGTACGACCCGTCACCGCTGAGCGAGCCGGGCAACGGGCGGATCAATACCGGCGGCGCACGCTATAAGTCGAGCGAGAATACCCAGCAGAGCGTGACCCTTGGCGACACGGTGACCCTCACGCCGCAGTGGTCGGCGATGTTCTACCTGAGCCAGAGCTGGCTCCAGACGCAGAACTACAACGCCCAGGGGCAGCAGACCAGCGAAATCAACGAGGATGGTTTAAGCCCGAACGTCGCCCTGATGTACAAAATCACCCCGACGCTGATGGCCTACGTCAGCTACGCCGACTCGCTGGAGCAGGGCGGCACCGCGCCAACCAGCACCGGCACGACGACGATCAAAAACGCCGGCCAGACGCTGGATCCCTATCGCAGCCAGCAGTATGAAGCGGGCCTGAAGGCGGACCTCGGCGATCTCAATCTTGGCGCAGCGCTGTTCCGCCTCGAACGCCCCTTTGCCTACGTCGATGCCAACGACATGGTCTACAAGGAGCAGGGGAATCAGGTCAACAATGGCCTGGAGCTGACCGCTACCGGCCACCTCTGGCAGGGGCTGAATATCTACAGCGGCGTCACCTTCCTCGATCCGCAGCTGAAAGATACCGTCTCCGACAGCACCAGCAACAAGCGGGTGGTCGGCGTGCCGAAGGTGCAGGCCAACCTGCTGGCGGAGTACAGCTTCCCGTCGCAGCCGCAGTGGGTCTACAGCGCCAATCTACACTACACCGGCAAGCGGGCGGCGAATGACACCAACACCTCGTGGGCGGACAGCTACACCACCCTGGATCTCGGCACCCGCTACACCACGCGTATCAGCACCGTCCCAACCACCCTGCGCGTGGCGGTGAACAACGTCACGGATGAGCATTACTGGGCCTCTATCTTCCCGTCGGGTACCGACGGCGACGGCGGTTCACCCAGCGCCTTCCTCGGCGGCGGCCGTGAAGTGCGCGCCTCCGTCACCTTCGACTTCTAATGGAACAACGGATGAAACGAACCCGACTCCTTCCGGCGCTGGCGTTGGCCCTTAGCGCTCTCACAACCGGCGGCCTGCGGGCCGCCACGGGGCACAGCGACGTGCGCATCGCCTCGCCGTGGCCTGCGCAAAACACCATCATCGCCATGCTGGGCTATGGGGAGAACATCGTCGGCACCTCGATGGTGGCTAAGCAGATCCCGCTTTTTCGTCAGAGCCTGCCGCACATCGTCGACGTACCGCCGGTGAGCATGTCAGGCAGCCACGAGGTTAATCCGGAGCAGATTATTGCCCTCGGCACTCAGCTGCTGTTCGTGGCGAAAAACATGAGCGTGCCGCAGCCGGAGATGCTGGCCCAGGCAGGAGTGCGCGTGCTGGCGTACGAGGCTAACTCCATGCCAGCGCTTACCCGCCGCGTGCAGCAGACCGCCGACGCGCTGGGGCCGGATGCCCAGGAGCGGGCGCAGCGCTATCAGCGCTACTTCGAGCGCAATGCGGCGCTGGTGCGGGAGCGGCTGAAGGATCTCCCTGTCAGCGCGCGGGTTACGGTCTACCACAGCATGGGGAACCCGCTGACCACCACCGGCCGCCCGTCTCTTAACCAGGACTGGATGGATCTCGCCGGGGCGAAAAACGTGGCGGAGAGCTGGTTCGGCGTGAAGAAAAACAGTGCTGGCGAGGTGGCGCTGGAGCGCGTCGTGGCCGCCAACCCGGCGGTAATTGTGGCGATGAACCGCCGCGACGCCGACGCCATTATGGCTTCGCCGCAGTGGGCGAGCGTGGATGCGGTGGTGCACCATCGCGTCTATACCAACCCAAAAGGGATGTTTTGGTGGTGCCGCGAGACCAGCGAAGAGGCATTGCAGTTCCTGTGGCTGGCGAAAACGCTCTATCCGGCGCGTTTTGCCGACGTTGATATGGTGAAGGAGACGCGGGATTTCTATCGCGACTTCTTTGGCCTTTCGCTTAGCGACGCCCAGGCTGCGGCGATCCTCACCCCGCCGAGGTAGAGCATGACGGCTACAGAACTGACCGCCGCAGACGCCCAGGCCATTAGCCGTCGCTATCGCCAGCTGCTGCACCGTCGTCTGCTGCTGGCAGGGACCATCGTCCTGGCGATTGCCGCTGCGCTGCTGTGCGACATTACCCTCGGCCCCTCCGGGATGCCTTTCCACCAGCTCTGGCTGGGCATTTTCGATCCGGGCGAGGTTAGCCCTGGGGTACGCACCATCGTGCGGGAGATCCGCCTGCCTTATGCTCTGATGGCGCTGCTGGTGGGCATGGCGCTGGGCCTGGCGGGGGCGGAGATGCAGACCATCCTCAATAACCCGCTCGCCAGCCCCTTTACCCTCGGCGTCTCCTCGGCGGCGGCCTTTGGCGCGGCGCTGGGGATCGTATTTGGCATCGGTATTCCCGGCCTCAGCGAGACCTGGCTTATCCCGGCCAACGCCTTTGTGTTTGCCTTGCTCTCGGCTCTGCTGCTCGACGGCGTGACCCGCTGGTCGCGGGT
>NZ_DAMACX010000018.1:0-47638 GCF_031998825.1 Pseudescherichia sp. | reverse complement strand
ACGCCGGGGTGGTGCTGTTCGGCATCGCGCTGGTCTTCACCTTTAATGCCCTGGTGTCGATGATGCAGTTTGTCGCCACCGAAGAGACGTTGCAGGGGCTGATCTTCTGGACGATGGGCAGCCTGTCGCGGGCCTCCTGGCCGACGCTGGCCATTCTGGGGCTGGCCTTTGCGCTGGTTTTGCCCCTGTCACTGCGCAGCAGCTGGCAGTTGACCGCCCTGCGCCTGGGCGAGGAGCGGGCAGCCAGCTTCGGCATCGACGTCCGCCGCCTGCGGCTGGCCTCGCTGCTGCGCATCAGCCTGCTGTCGGCGCTGTCGGTGGCCTTTGTCGGGCCGATCGGCTTTATCGGCCTGGTCGCGCCGCACATCGCCCGCATGCTGTTTGGCGAGGATCACCGCTTCTACCTGCCGGGCAGCGCCCTGCTGGGCGGGCTGATCCTCTCCCTGGCCTCCATCGCCTCGAAGAATATTTTCCCCGGCGTGGTGATCCCCCCTGGCATTGTCACCTCTCTGGTGGGGGTGCCCTTCTTTTTAAGCATTATTCTGCGCCACCGGGGGACGCTATGACCGATGGCCTGAAGATTGACCGCCTGAACGTGAGCTATGGCAAGCGGCAGGTGATTGCCGACCTCACCGCGCCGCTGCTGCCGCGCGGGCAGATGACCATCCTGACCGGACCGAACGGCTGCGGTAAATCGACCCTGCTGCGCGCCCTTGCCGGGCTGAATCGGGCTGGCGGCCAGGCGTACCTCGACGGCGAGCCGCTGCTGGCGCTGCCCTTTGCCCGTCGGGCGCAGAGGGTAGTGCTCTTGCCTCAGTCGCTGCCGCAGGGGGTGCATCTGCACGTGCTGGAGTCGGTGCTGGCTGCCCGGCGCGCCTCGGGCGGTGGGGAGGGGCAGGACGAAGAGGCCAGGGCGCTGGCGCTGTTGGCGGAGCTGGGCATTGCCCACCTGGCGCTGAGCTATCTGGACCAGCTCTCCGGCGGCCAGCGGCAGCTGGTGGGCCTCGCTCAGTCGCTGATCCGCCAGCCGTCGCTGCTGCTGCTCGACGAGCCGCTGAGCGCGCTGGATCTCAACCATCAGTTTCAGGTCATGGAGGTGGTTGCCCGGGAGACGCGGCGGCGCAATATGGTGACGGTGATTGTGGTGCACGATCTCAACATTGCGCTGCGCCACGGTGAGCAGGTGCTGATGCTAAAGGCGGGTGAGCTGGTGGCCAGCGGCGCGCCGGAGAGGGCGATTACCCCGGCTAACCTGGCAACGGTCTACGGCGTGCGCGCTCGGGTGGAGCGCTGCACGCAGGGCAGACCGCAGCTGATTGTTGATGGATTGATAGCTGATGGAGTAATCGCAGACTAGCGCTGCATTCCCCAGCGCTTAACGGTGACCTTCTCCAGGGTGGCGAAGACTACCCCCTCTACCAGCAGACCGATGGCGATCACCGTCAGCAGCCCGGCAAAGACCCGATCGGTAAACAGTTCGTTGCGGTTCTGGAAGATATACCAGCCCAGCCCGCCCTCGCCGCTGGAGGCACCAAACACCAGCTCGGCGGCGATCAGGGTGCGCCAGGCGAAGGCCCAGCCGATCTTCAGACCGGAGAGGATGGCAGGCAGCGAGGCCGGGATCAGGATGGTGGCGACGTAGCGCGGCCCGCTAAGGCCGTAGTTGCGTCCCGCCATGCGCAGGGTCTCCGGCACGCTGCTGAACCCCGACCAGGTGTTGAGGGCGATGGGCCAGGTAACCGAGTGCACGATAACGAAGATCAGGCTGGCGTTGCCCAGCCCGAACCAGAGCAGCGCCAGCGGCAGCAGGGCGATAGCCGGGAGCGGGTTAAGCATAGAGGTCAGGGTGCTGAGCAGGTCCCGGCCAAACTGGGTAGTGACCGCCAGGGCACTGGCTACCAGCGCCAGCACGCTGCCGATCAGGTAGCCCTTCAGCAGGATGCTGAGCGAGTTGGCAATCTTTCCCGGCAGCTCGCCGTTGTGCATATCCTCGCTAAAGACGCGCAGGGTTTGCAGCACGCCGGGCAGCATCAGATCGTTTTGCTGAATGCGGGCGGCAATCTCCCACAGCGCCAGCACCAGCAGCACGATCAGAGATTTGCGCAGCCAGGCCTGGTTCCACAGGCGCTGGCCAACAGGGAGCGGCGTCTCTACCGGCAGATTGCGCAGCGGCGGCAGCTCGCGCTCAAATTCAGGACGGATGTACGGTGGCTGCGACATAGGCAGGCTCCTTGCCGGTTGAGTGAGCGGGGACATTCCCGTTAGCCGGGAAGAGCAGATCGTGAATATGGCTGGCGGCGTGCTGGAACGCCTCGCTGCCAAAGTCGTTCAGGGAAAACTGGTGGCAGTTCAGCTCGGCCCGCACGCGACCAGGATGCGGGGAGAGCACCAGGATCCGGCTGCCCACCACCAGCGCCTCCTCAATGGAGTGGGTGACAAACAGCAGGGTAAAGCGCTCCTCCTCCCACAGGGCCAGCAGCTCCTCCTGCATCGTGCGGCGGGTGAGGGCATCCAGCGCGGCGAACGGCTCATCCATCAGCAGGATACGCGGCTTCATCGCCAGCGCCCGGGCAATCGCTACCCGCTGCTTCATCCCCCCGGAGAGCATATGTGGCATCACGTCGGCAAACTCCGCCAGCCCCACCTTGTTGAGGAAATGCAGCGCCCGATCTTTGGCCTCGGCGCGGCTGGCCTTGCGGCTCGCCAGCAGAGGGAACATCACGTTCTCCAGCACCGTTTTCCACGGCGGCAGCTGATCGAACTCCTGGAACACCATCATCCGCTCCGGCCCTGGCCCCTTAATTACCGATCCCGCCAGCGAAATCTCTCCACTGCGGGGGGAGAGAAAGCCGCCGGCAGCCTTCAGCAGGCTCGATTTGCCGCAGCCCGACGGCCCCAGCAGAATAAAGCGGTCCCCCGGCCAGACATCAAAGCTGACGTCGTGGGTGGCACGCACCTGCCGCTCGCGGGTCCGGTATTCAATATCGACGTTGCTGACCTGCAATAGTGGTCCATCGCTGTGCTGAGTTGCCATCTGGGCCTCCTGTGTTGCGGCTTAGCTGCCTCGGTTTTCCCACGCTTCGTTAAAAAAGTAATCCTGCCACGAGCTGGCCTTGTTCTTCAGGACGCCAAGCTCAAAGAGCTTCTCGGCGTAGACGCCGGTGCGCTCGGGGGAGACGGTAAAGCTGATTTCCGGATCGTTGACGATCTTCTGCACCAGCGGCAGCGGCAGGCGCGACTTCTCTACGCGAATGTAGGTCTCGGCCGCGGCGTTTTTATCGGCGTTGATAATGTTTGCCGCCTCGCTCAGCGCCCGGTAGAACGCTTTATAGGTTTTTGGGTTCTCATCGTGGAACTTCTGCGTGGTGTAGAGAACGTTAAATGTCGCCTGTCCGCCCAGCACATCGTAGGAGCTGAGAATTTTGTGCACGTTGCTGTGCTCCAGGGCCTGGTACTGGAACGGCGGGCTGGAGAAGTGGGTGGTGATCTCTGATCCACCGGCAATCAGGGCCGCGCTGGCGTCCGGATGCGGCAGGCTAACGCTGATTTTATCGAAGCGCTTGAAATCGTCGTTGCCATACAGTTTGGCGGTTTCGATCTGCAAAGTACGCGACTGGAAACCGACCCCAGCCGCCGGAACTGCAATGCGGTCTTTATCGGTCAGATCCTTAACGCTCTTCACCGCCGGATTGTTGCTGAGCAGGTAGTTGGGCATCGATCCCAGCGAGGCGATGGCCTTGACGTTCTGTCGGCCTTTGGTGCGATCCCAGAGGGTCAGCAGCGGCGGCAGGCCCGCCGAGGCGACGTCCAGCGCGCCTGAGAGCAACGCCTCGTTCATCCCGGTTGCGCCGGAGATGGTGCGCCACTCGACGTTAATATCCAGCCCCTCTTTTTTGCCCTCCTTTTCAATCAGCTGCTGGTCACGCACCACGTCCAGAATTAAATAGCCGATACCAAACTGCTGGGCAATGCTGATATTCCCCTCGGCAAACGCCGACTGGCTTATTCCACCCAGCGTTGAAAGCGCCAGCGTCCAGGCCACTAAGCTATTCCGTTTATTCATGCCAAACCCCAGAAAAAGTATTCATTAATAGTGAACAATCATGGTCAGAGGGGCGGCGCTAAAGGAAATGATTTAACCAGAAATAGATTCCCGGAAATGAGATAAGGCAGCGGAAACGATCCCGTTATAATCAAAACTCTTTTAAATATCCCCTGGCGTATCAGGGATAATATTGCGGGAACATCTATGCCTCTGTTTTCACATCAGCAGCTTCGCACGCTATTAAAGCAGCATCTTGTGTCGGTTAATACCGCGCCGGATATCGCGCAAAAGGTAGCGGATAATCTTGTTGAAGCCTCGTTAAAGGGGCATGACTCCCACGGCGTCACGCTGCTGCCGCGCTATATTCGCGCTATCGTCGCGGGGGATCTCAATCCCAACGCCCATTTAGCACCGGTCCGCGATGCCGGGCCGGTTATCTCCTTTGACGGCGGGCATGGCTTTGGTCAACTGCTGGGCGAGCAGGCAATGGCGGCGGGCATTGCCCGGGCGCGGGAGTTTGGCGTGGCGATGGTCGGCCTTTCGAACTCTCACCATCTGGGGCGCATTGGTGCCTGGGCAGAGCAGGTTGCCGACGCCGGGCTGGTCTCGATCCACTTTGCCAACGTGGCCGCCCTCTCGGCGGTGCTGCCGTTCGACGGCCTGCAGGCCAGACTGGGCACTAACCCCTTCTGTGTCGGCGTACCGTTGCAGGGCCGTCCGCCGGTGGTGCTCGACTTCGCTACCAGCGCCATTGCCGGGAACAAAGCCCGCGTGGCCTGGAACGAGGGTCGCCAAGTACCGGAGGGGTGTATCGTCGATGCCAACGGCCAGCCGACCACCGATCCGGCGGCGTTGATGACCGAACCGCGCGGCGCGCTGCTGCCCTTTGGCGGTCATAAGGGGGCCGGGCTGTCGCTGATATGCAGCCTGCTCGGCGCGGCGCTAACCGGCGGCGAGACCGAGAGCCATAACATCCCTCCCCGGGCGGGCATCATCAATAACATGCTGTCGATTCTTTTCGACCCCGAGCGGCTGGGCGCGGGAGAGAACTACAAGCAGGCGCTGCTGGCGCAGGTCGACTGGGTACGTACCGGGCAGGATGGCCGCGACGTGCAGATCCCGGGTGAGCCGGAGCTTCGCGCCTATGCCCGCCGGATAGAGGAGGGGATCTGGATCGATGAGGTAAGCTGGCAGGAGTTTGTGGCGCTAAGTCAATAATGCATAAGAGCGGAATTATCCGCTCTTGCGTTTTTTAACTTAGCTTATGCAAAGCGAATTACTATATTATGACCAAAAGATATTTTTGCCTGCATTAGTTTATTAATAAAGTTGTTTTCCCGACAATACTGAAGGAAAACAGCCATGACCTTAGACAGCCGCATTGCTAATCAAGATGTCGAGTTATTAGATATTCATCCCGTCGCCGGAAATATTGGTGCGGAGGTGCGTAATATTTCCCTCTCAGCTGAACTGGACGATGCCGTTTTTCGCCAGATAGAAAACGCGCTGGTGAAATATAAGGTGCTGTTCTTCCGTAAGCAGTCGCATTTAACCGATGAGAGTCACCAGGCATTCGGTGCCCGCTTTGGCAACATTGTGGCGCACCCGACCGTACCCGCCCCGCAGGGCACTCGCCTGTTTGAGCTGGATGCCTCCAAAGGCGGCGGCCGGGCTGACTCCTGGCATACGGACGTCACCTTCGTTGACGCCTTCCCGAAAATATCTATTCTGCGCGGTGTGACCATTCCCGAGTACGGCGGCGACACCGTCTGGGCCAATACCGCCCGCGCCTACGAGCAGCTGCCGGAGTCGCTGAAGCAGCTGGCAAATTCCCTGCGCGCCATCCATAGCAATAACTATGACTACGGCGCGGAGCGCATCGTCACCGAAGAGCATCGTCTCAATCACCACAACAACGTCTTTGTCTCTTCGGTGTGGGAGGCGGAGCATCCGCTGGTGCATGTCCACCCGGTAAGCGGCGAGCGTGCGCTGCTGCTTGGCCACTTCGTCAAAAAGCTGGTGGGGCTAAGCAGCCGCGAGTCGGCGCAGATTTTCGAGCTGCTGCAAAATCGCGTCATCCGCCTGGAGAATACCGTGCGCTGGCAGTGGCAGCAGGATGACGTCGTCATCTGGGACAACCGCAGCACCCAGCACTATGCCGTTAACGACTACGGTGACCAGTCTCGCGTGGTGCGCCGGGTCACGGTTGAGGGCGAACCGGCGGTGGGGATCGACGGCAGCCGCAGCCGCACCGTTACTCGCCCGCAGCCCGCAGGCAATGAACCCCTCTCTGCAAACCAGCATACGGATGTGAACTATGCAGCGTCGTGATCTGTTAAAAGCCATGGCGGCGTTCGGCGTCTACAGCATGATGCCCGCCATCGCCCGCGGCGCCAGCGTCGCACGTAAATATGAGGGCGTGACCCTTAACGTCTCTACCTTCAGCACCGCGTGGCCGCAGCTGATCCGCAAGTGGCTGCCGGAGTTTGAAGCCTTGACCGGGGCGCGGGTGCAGCTGGATACCCCGGCGTTTCCGGTTTATAACCAGCGCGCCGACCTTGAGCTGTCAACCCGCGGCTCGGCCTATGACGTGGTGAACGTGACCTTTATCTACACCAGCCGCTGGATCAACGCTGGCTGGCTGACGCCGCTGGATGAGTTTATCGCCAACCCAAACCTGACCCCGCAAAATTGGGGGCTTCAGGACTTCCTGCCCGCCACGCTGGCGGCGGAGACCGGGCGCGACGGCAAGCTCTACGGGATCCCCTATGTGGTTGAAGCCATGCTGGCGGGAGCCTCGCGCTACGACCTGATCCAGCAGGCCGGGCTGGGGTTTCCTAAAACCACCGACGAGCTGGTGAAGGTATTGCAGGCGGTGAACAAAAAGGATCGCGTAGCGGGCTACGTCACCGACAACCACTACGGCTGGACCTTTATCCCCTATCTACAGGCCTTTGGCGGTAACGTTTTCCGTACCCCGCCGGACGATCTCTTCCCAACCCTCGATACGCCGGAAGCCGTCGAGGCGGCGGACTACTTTGCCCGCCTGATCCGCGACTTCGGCCCTAACGGTGGGATCACCTATACCGCCGACCAGTCTCTGCAGGCGTTAAAGCAGGGGCGGGTCAACGTCTCCGACGCCAGCCAGACCTACCTCGCCCAGTTGGGCAATGCCCAGACCTCACGCACCCTAAAAACGGCTCATTTTGGTTCGATGGTCAGCGGGCCGAAAGGGGCCTTCCCCGGCATGGCGACCCATGCGCTGGGTATTCCGGCCGGTTCGAAAAACAAAGAGGCGGCGTGGGCCTTTATCCAGTGGTCACTGTCGAAGCAGATGACCGCCCGGGCGCTGGAGGCAGGCTACGGTTCGCCTACCCGCCGCAGCGATATCGACTCACAGGCGTTCCGCAGCAGGCAGGTCATTAACGGCGTCGACCTGGCCCAGCTCTCCATCGACGCCATCGACCAGGCGGGCAAGGGGGGCTACATGAAGTATCGCACCGTGGAGTTCTATCCGCAGGTCGATCAGCAGCTCAATAAAGCTATCGCGCTGATCGCCTCGGGCCAGCTGTCAGCCAAAGAGGCGATGGCCCAGGCGCAGGCCGGGACGCTTGCCGACCTGAAACGCGCGGGCGCGAAACTCTCATGAGGACGGCGATGGGACAATCACTCGGCTGGCGTCAGCGCCAGCGTTATGCCTGGATGTTGGGGCTGGCCCCTTCGCTGGTGGTCCTGACCCTGCTGACGCTGATACCGGCGGCGGCGCTGCTGATCGTCAGCCTGACGCCGTTCAGCCTGACCAATCCAGAGGCGACCTTCACCTTCAGCAATCCGCTGGTTAACTATCAGCAGCTGCTGCATGACGATCGTTTTCTCAACTCGCTGATGACCCAGCTTAAACTCTCAGTGGTCAGCGTCTTTTTTCAGGTGTTGATTGGCCTGCTGCTGGCGCTGCTGCTGAACGGCACCTCGCGCTGGCTGAACGGCGTACGCACGCTGCTGCTGATCCCGATGGTGCTGCCGCCGATTATCGTGGCGCTGATCTGGAAGATTATCTACACCCCGGATATCAGTCCGCTGCACCAGGTGCTGGACAGGTTTAACCTGCCGCTGGATTCGCTGATCGCCAACCCTGACACCGCGCTATGGGCAATTATGGTGGCCGACGTCTGGCAGTGGTTCCCCTTCACCATGCTGATGGTGCTGGCGGCGTTACAGATGGTGCCCAATGAGCCACGGGAGGCGGCCAGCCTCGACGGTGCATCACCGTTCAACATTTTCCGCTACGTGGTTTTTCCACACCTGAAGCCAGTGCTGGCGGTCTGCATTCTGTTTCGTCTTATCGACAGCTTCAAGGCCTTTCCGCTGATCTACATCCTCACCGACGGCGGGCCTGGCTCGGTAACGGAGGTGACCAACTACTACGGCTTTATCCAGGCGTTTAACTTCTCCTGGTGGGGCTACGGCAGCGCCATCGCGGTGGTGATCCTGGTGGGCGTATTTATCTTAAGCTGGCTGATTGGCCGGGCGGGGTGGAACGATGACAATACAACAGAGTGAGGTGGGCCGCCCGCAGGTGAGAAGCGCCGTCCGGCGTAAAACGTGGCGGCTGAAGGGGAAGCGCACGCTGCTGGCCCTGCTGCTGATGACGATCATCCTCGCGCCTTTCCTGTGGATGGTGATTATGTCCCTGCGCCCGGCGCTGGATGCGTTCGAGCTAACCCTGCTGTTTACGCCGACGCTGGACGCCTATCGGGCGCTGATTGCCGGAAACTTTCTCGAGCCGTTTGGCAACAGTCTGATGGTGAGCCTGCTCTCTACTTTTTTCTCTCTGCTGCTGGGCGTGCCGGCGGCCTGGGTGCTGACCCGCTGGCGTTTTCGCGCCCGCCGCTACGTGGCGCTCTGGATCCTGGTGACGCGCATGGCACCGCCCATCGCCTTTACCATTCCGTTCTTCCTGGCCTGGCGCTGGCTGGGATTGCAGGACACTATTATTGGTCTGGCTATCGTCTATCTCACCTTTAACCTGGCGATTGTGATTTGGCTGATGCAAACCTTTTTCTCCGCCGTGCCGGTGGCGCTGGAGGAGGCGGCCTGGATGGACGGCTGCCCGCTGTGGCGCAGCTTCTGGCTGGTCTCGCTGCCGCTGGTGAAGCCCGCTCTCGCAGCCACCGCCATTCTCTGTTTCATCTTCTCGTGGAATGACTTTTTCTACGCGCTGATCTTAACCCGGACTAACGCCGTTACCGCCCCGGTCGCCATTGTGAATTTCCTGCAATACGAAGGGTGGGAGTGGAGCAAAATTGCCGCCAGCGGCACGCTGGTGATGCTGCCGGTCGTGGCCTTTACGCTGCTGGTGCGCCGCTATCTGGTTCATGGCTTAACCGCCGGAGGAGTGAAGGATTAACTATGGCAACCCTGACGCTACAGAATATCGTAAAAACTTTTAACGGGCAGACCATCATCCCCGGTCTCGATCTGGCTATTCACCACGGTGAGTTTATCGCTCTGGTGGGCCCCTCCGGCTGCGGCAAGTCCACGCTGCTGCGGATGATCGCCGGGCTGGAGAGCATCGACGGCGGCGAGCTGATCCTGGACGGGGAGACGATCAACGACCTCTCGCCCCAGGCGCGCAACATGGCGATGGTCTTCCAGAACTACGCCCTCTACCCGCACATGACGGTGGCGGAGAACCTCGGCTTTTCGCTGAAGATGCAGAGCGTAGCGAAAGATGGGATCGCTAAACAGGTGCGCCAGGCCGCCGAGACGCTAGGTCTGACGCCGCTGCTGGGGCGCAAGCCGGCTCAGCTCTCCGGCGGGCAGCGCCAGCGTGTGGCGATGGGCAGGGCAATCCTCCGCCACCCGAGGGTATTTCTCTTTGACGAGCCGCTCTCCAACCTCGACGCCAAGCTGCGCGTGGAGCTGCGCACCGAGATCAAAGCCCTGCATCAGCGGCTTAATACCACCATGATCTACGTAACCCACGATCAGATCGAGGCCATGACCATGGCGGATCGCATTGTCGTGCTGCGCGACGGACACATTGAGCAGGTGGGCACCCCGCTGGAGCTGTACGATCGACCGGCGAACGCCTTTGTCGCCAGCTTTATCGGCTCGCCCTCAATGAACCTCTTCACCGGACGCGTAGAGCAGTCGGGCGTGGTGCTTACCGATGATGGCGTAGCGCTGCCGGTAACGCAGACGCCGGGCCTGAGCGTTGGGCAGCGGGTGCTGTACGGCGTGCGCCCCCAGCACTTTACCCTCGCCACCGGGCCGTCGATTAAGGCGCAGGTCAACGTGGTGGAGCCAACCGGGTCAGAGACGCAGATCATGCTCAACATTGGTCAGCAAAAGGTCACTACGCTGTTTCATCAGCGCGTGGCGGCCCAGCCGGGTGAGACGCTCAACGTTCTGCCGGATGCCCGTCATGCGCATCTGTTTGATGCCGACAGCGGCGTGCGGCTGAATTAACCGGGAGAGGGGCATGAGTAAGAAAGTGATTGTGTTTGGCGTCGATGGATTGATGATGCCGCTGATCCAGAAGTTTACCGCCGAGGGCGAGCTGCCGCATATCAGCCGGATGCTGGAGCAGGGCGCGGCCACCGAGCTGCTGCCCTACATCTCTGCCTGGGGCGATGTGAACTGGGCGGCGTTTATTAGCGGGCAAAGCCCCGGCACCTCGTGGCGCGGCCAGGCGCTACCGGCTGACTATTCACGCACGCAGCCGCTGCTGCACAAGATGGCAGCGCAGGGGCTACGCGCCGCGCTGGTCCACTTCCCGGAGAGCGTGGCCGCGCCGACGCCCCATTTTACACTCTCTCCCTACTGGTCCGCCCCGGAGCCGAATCCGCACACCTTTGCCGCCCCGGCGATATTTACTACCGACGCCGCCCGCTTTGATGCCTCCGGCAAAGCCCGCCAGCAAACGCTGGGCTGGCCGCCCTCCTCGCCGCTGGCCTATCATGACAAGGGGCTGTGGCAGCCGCTGATTGGCGATGAAGAGGGGCGGCGTTACCGCCTGGCGATCCGTTCAGCGCACGGCGCAGAGGTGACGCTCGCCCTGGATGTGCAGACCCGCACGCTGGGCGTGGACGGTACGCAGGTCACCTTAACGCCGGGAGCGTGGAGCAGCTGGTTGCCGCTGGGGGACATAGCCGAAGGCGGTGCAGTCCGCTTCTGGCTGGCGCGGTTTGCACCGCATACGCGGGCGATTGAGATCATCCAGAGTGAAGTGAGCTACCCCCAACGCCTTGCCTCAGACGAAGCGCTGGCGCGGCAGCTTATTGACGAGCTGGGACCGTTCCACAGCCAGTGGGCGGTGAAGGCCTCGCCGGATGAGGCGCATCTGGCTTCTACTCTGGAGGATGCCGAACGCCAGTCGCTGTGGCTGGCGGAGAGCGCTATCCGTTTAACGCATCAGCACGGCTATACCCTCTGGGCGGCGGTGCATCACCTGATCGATGAGTCGCACCATCTCTGTCTTGGGCAGTACGATCCGGCCTCGCCGTTTTACGATCCGCAGCAGGCTCCGCGCTATGAAGCCGTTATTCGCGAGTGCTATAAGGTGCTCGATCGCTCGATCGGCAACATCATCGACGGCATGGATGACGAGACCACGCTGCTGCTGGCCTCCGATCACGGAGCGGTGCCTAACCACTTTATGTGCGACATAAACCGCTACCTGGCGAAACAGGGGCTGGTGACGCTGGACGCAAACGGCCTACCGGTACGCAGCCAAAGCCAGGTCTATCTAAAGGATGAGCGCGGCGGGCTGGAGATCTTTATCAACGGCGATAGTGTTGCCCCGGCGGCGTATGGTGCAGTTCAGGACCAGCTTCTGCACTTGCTGCGCAGCTGGCATATTGAGCACCACGGGCAGAGGCGCTACGCCGTGGCGTGGGCGGTGCGCAAAGAGGATGCAGTGGGGATCGGCTACTGGGGAGAGCATGCTGGCGATGTGCTTTTCACCTACGATACCGGCTTTGTCTGGGGAACCAGCCTCGACGGCGAGGATATCTGTCCCGTGGTCGCACCGGGGGCCAATCACGGCCCGCAAAAGCCGACGGCAGAGACGGGGCATACCTCTAATTACGGTATACTGCTTGCCTTCGGGGCGGGAATTCGCAACGGTTACTATCACGATCGCCAGCGTCATGGCCCGTACCGGATGGCAGATCCCGGCGCAACCATTGCTCATCTGCTTGGCGTGGAGCAGGATACCCTGGACGGCGCTGTCATGCAGGCGCTGCTGACAGCGGGAAGAGAGGAGACGCGATGACCGAGCACCGTTATACCCGTTATGCCAGCCTTGGGGTGAATCTCGATCATCAGTTCTTTGCCAGCCATGCAGTCGCTTGATATTACTCTGGAGGGCCGGGATGTGGCCGCGATGGCGCTGTTTGTCGCCTCTGACGACGCACGCGGCTGTACGGGCGCGCTCTTTTTTGTCGATGCCGGGATTCGTCTGGTTTAACCCGCGGTCTCACCAGCGAATTATGCTGCGGATTATGGCAGAAACGTGAAGGCAGGCTACAATCTCGGAGGTACCTTTTAGCCCGAAGAGATCTCTCCCGGTATCGCCATAGCTTGAACCGCACGATCGATACTGGGAATTAAAGTCTGAAATCAGTATGTTACAGATGAAAACCCTGTACATTACGGGCTAAATTGTTTAGCGTCGTACCGTTTGAATATCCGGCAAAAGAAGTAACTGGCACAGATATGACTAGATTTGATGATAAAAGATTGACCGATATTGTGCTGGGAGAAGCCATTCTTGCTCTTTTGAGCGAAGGCGATCCCATTACGCCATACAGTTTGATAGAAAAACTTCAGCTTATGGCGGTCTCAGAAAAAATGGCGTTTCGAAAGCAGGCATGCACCAGCGCCATTATTGAAGTACAAAGCAGCCTTATGGCTCAACCCTCGGAGTACGGCAGCTTTCAGCCAGGTAACGAATACCCTTCCGGCAGTAAAATGATCCACTGATAGCCAGAGCACGACGCCTGTTCGCACTATTCGCCACAGAGATCAGCGTACTCTGTCGGCGATTGCGCTTATCGCCAGAGTGTACGGGCAATTAGCGGTCTGATCCGCCTGCTGATGCAGGAATGCCACCATGTTTTGCGCCTGTAGAGGTTGACCCGTTTTCAGCAACTGCAACGCCATCTGTCCAACGACCGCGTGCATATCATCACTGTTTTCAAGCTGTACGTTTTCCAAAACATTTACCTTACGGAATCGCATTGATCAATTTATGCCGTAGTTTCGCTACCCTGACCGTCAGGTCCGACAGCTCTTCAATCGGCGTGTCCATTACTGAAATCATGTCTGCCGGGACGCCGGCAGCGCGGATCTTTAGCGCCTGACCCTGCTCGGTGAGCGTGATCAGCACCTTGCGCTCATCCTTGCCCACATCACGCCGCCTGCTAATCAATCCCGACTCTTCAAGCCGTTTCAGCAGTTGGCTAAGGGTGCCGGAGTCGAGCTGCACGCGCGCGCCAATCTCAGAGACCGTTACGTTGTCCTTCTCCCACAGGGCTAACAGAACCAGATACTGCGGGTAGGTCAGCCCCAGAGGTTTCAGCCGCGACTGGTAAAGCTTGGTCATGGCCAGCGAAGCGGAATAGAGAGCGAAACAGAGGAACTGATCCACTGTAACGGGCGCTTCGCTCTGCGCCGGTGCTCCGCATGCCTGAGGTTTTTCTTGCTTCATATCTTCACTATTTTTCAATCAGCGTCCGGCTTTACAAACGCCAGATTAACCGTCTCGTTACAATGCTATAAATATTGATCTAAATACAATTGATGTCAATTTAATATGCGTGCTTGAGTCCCTTTATTGTTATGTTATAACATATCTAAAAATAACACAGGGTGAGCGTAATGGCAGATACAAGCACTAAAACAGGCGAAGTAAAAAGATTACCGGTTACCGTCCTGTCCGGTTTTTTAGGCGCAGGGAAAACCACGCTGCTTAACCATATTTTGAATAACCGGGAGAGCAGGCGCGTGGCGGTTATCGTTAACGATATGTCAGAAGTCAATATCGACGCCGCGCTGGTGAGGGACGGCGGGGCCGAGCTGTCGCGTACCGACGAGAAGCTGGTGGAGATGAGCAACGGCTGCATCTGCTGCACGCTGCGGGAGGATCTGCTGGTTGAGGTGAACCGCCTGGCGCGGGAGGGGCGTTTTGACCAGCTGGTGATCGAGTCCACTGGTATCGCGGAGCCGCTCCCGGTCGCGGAGACCTTTACCTTCGCCGACGATGAGGGACGAAGCCTCGCCGACGTGGCGCGCCTCGATACCATGGTGACCGTCATCGATGCCTTCAACTTTCTTAACGACTACGGCTCGGAAGAGAGCATTCACTCGCGGGGTGAATCGTTAGGGGAAGACGATACCCGCAGCGTGGTGGATCTGCTGATCGAGCAGGTGGAGTTTTGCGATGTGCTGGTGATTAACAAAATCGATCTGATTAGCGACGAGCAGCAGCGCAGGCTGCTGGCTATTCTGCACTCCCTTAACCCAGGGGCGAAAATAGTTACTGCACGATTCGGCAAGGTGCCGCTGAGCGAAGTGTTGAACACCGGACTGTTCGATTTCGCTAAAGCCGCCCAGTCGCCGGGCTGGCTTAAGGAGCTGCGTGGAGAACATACCCCGGAGACGGAGGAGTATGGCATCACCAGCTTTGCTTACCGCGCCCGGCGTCCTTTCCACCCGGCCCGCTTTGCGCAGGTGCTGGAGAACGAACTGACGGGCGTGGTGCGCTCGAAAGGGTATTTCTGGCTGGCCAGCCGACCGGAGTTTGCCGGCTCATGGTCTCACGCGGGCGGCGTGGCGCGTCAGGGGCTGGCGGGAAGCTGGTGGGCCAGCACTCCCCGGGAGCGCTGGCCGGAGGATGAGGAGTCGTTGCAGTTTATTATGACTAACTGGCTTGAGGGGGTCGGCGATGCCCGTCAGGAGCTGGTGTTTATCGGAATGGAGATGGACGAGGCGCGGCTGCGGGCGCAGCTGGATGCAGCCCTGCTGACGGATCGGGAGATGGCCGAGGGGCCGCAGCAGTGGACGTACTACGAGGATCCCATCGACCCGTGGTTTGAGGAGAGCAGCGATGCGCAATAGTCGTCTGCTTCTGCTCGTCGCGCTGCTCGGCTTTGCCACCGCCGCGCCCGCCGCCGGTTTTCCCGTCACGGTGGAGAACTGCGGCGTGAAGCAAACCTTTACCGCGCCGCCGCAAAGGGTGGTTACCGTTGGGCAGCACGAAACCGAGCTGCTGCTGGCCCTCGGGCTGGGAAGTAAAATCAGCGCCACCTCGGTGTGGTTTGGCAAACTGCCGGAGTCACTCGCCGGAGAGGGCAAGGATCTAAAAAAACTGGCGGAGAACTCCCCGTCGTTTGAAGCGGTGGTAGCCCAGAGGCCGGATCTGGTTCTCGCCCAGTATCACTGGCACATTGGGCCGCAGGGAGAGGTAGGCACCCGGGAGCAGTTTGCCAGCCTCGGGATCAAAACCTGGATCTCACCCGCCGACTGCATCGGTAAAAACGTGACTGATACCTCTAACGCCGACGGGGCGCGCAGCGTTCCCTTCTCATTGCAGGCGATTGAAGAGGAGGTGAGTCAGTTGGCGGCTATCTTCGGCGTGCCTGAACACGGTCAGAAGCTCAATCAGGCGCTGGCCGCGCGCATCGCCCACGCGCAGCGCCAGGCAGGCTCCCATTCTCAGCAGCCGCTGAAGGTGGTGTTCTGGTTCTCCAGCAGCCGTCTGAATGGCGATCCCTGGGTGGCGGGTAACTATGGCGCGCCCGGCTGGATCAGCAAAACCCTCGGCCTCACCAACGTTGTTGAGTCGAAGGATGAGTGGCCCGCGGTGACCTGGGAGTCCATCGCCCGCGCTCAGCCTGATATCATCGTTATTGCTGATATGGAACGCCGTCTCTACCCGGCTGACGACGTGGCGGTGAAGGAGCAGTTCCTGCGCAGCGATCCGGTGACCAGGGCAATCCCGGCCGTGAAAAACAACCGCATTATCGTGGTGCCCGCCATGTCTCTGAATCCTTCTCTGAGGAACGTGGATGCCGTTGAGCTGATTGGCGACAGGCTGGCGGAGCACATTAAGCCATGAGCCATGCGTTACCGGGATGGCGCGCTGCCGGTCTTATGCTGGCCTGCGTGCCGGGGCTGCCGCTGATGCTGGTGCTGGCAGCAACCATTGGCGATATGCCGGTCTCTTTTGGCGATACCGCCAGGGCGATCGGCAACGGGCTGGGATTAACCGCCTTTCCACTCCCTGCCGTAGAGGCCGGGATTGTCTGGCAGTACCGGATGAGCCGGGCGGTGATGGCGGCATGCAGCGGCGGCGGGCTGGCGCTGTGTGGGCTGGTGATGCAGGCCATTTTGCGTAACCCGCTGGCGGAACCCTATCTGCTGGGTATCTCCGCCGGCGCCTCGCTGGGAGCGGTAGGGGTGATGCTGCTGGGCATCGGCGGCAGCGCCCTGAGCGTCAGCGGTGGTGCGTTTGTCGGGGCCTGTCTGGCGTTTGGCCTGATCGTGCTGATCACCCGGGGCATGAGCGACAGCCCGCCGCGTATCTTGCTGGCGGGGATTGCCGGTACCCAGCTATTTAACGCCCTGACCGCGTACGTGGTCAGCACCTCGGCCAACGCCGAGCAGTCGCGTAGCGTAATGTTCTGGCTGCTGGGGAGCTTAAGCGGCGTGCGCTGGCCGGACGCGCTGCTGAGTCTGGGGGTGACGCTGCTGGGGTTTCTGATCGTAATGCGATTTGCGCGCGCGCTCGACACCTTCACCTTTGGCGATGAGGTCTCGACCACGCTCGGGATCCCAGTGACCTTTGTACGCATTGCACTGCTGCTGACCACGGCGCTGATCACCGCTAACATCGTCAGCGCCATCGGCGCGGTCGGCTTTGTCGGTCTGGTCATTCCCCACATAACGCGGATGCTTACCGGCGCGGGCCACGCCGTCACGGTGCCCGTAGCCTTTCTGATCGGCAGCCACTTTATGATCGTGGCCGATATTGTCTCGCGGACGTTGATTACCCATCAGGTGCTGCCTATCGGGGTAGTCACGGCCCTGGTGGGCGCGCCCGCCTTTGTTGTGCTCCTCTATCGGAGCCGGGAGAAAAATCAGTGAACATCAGCGCTGAACGGCTGGAGGTCACCCTCCAGTCGCGAAAAATCCTTCACAATGTCAGCCTGACGCTGGCGGGCGGGCAAACTATCGGCCTGCTGGGACCCAACGGCTCGGGTAAATCGACGCTGCTCCGCTGCCTGGCGGGGCTCTATCCTGCGCTTAAACCGCGTATTCGCCTCAATGGCGATCCGTTAAGCGCTCTTCCGCTGACATCGCTGGCGCGTCGGATGGCCTTCGTCCCCCAGCATGCGGAGGCTGATGGAGATCTCAGCGTAGAGCAGATTGTTCGCCTTGGGCGTACGCCACACCGCCGGACGTTTGGCTCCCTGCGTGCCGACGATCGTGCTGCCATAGAGGAGGCGATGAGCCTGATGCAGCTGGCCGGGCTGCGGCATCGGCTGTGGCGTCAGCTCTCCGGCGGGGAGCGCCAGCGCTGTCAGATTGCCCGGGCGCTGGCCCAGCAGCCAGACGTTCTGCTGCTTGATGAACCCACCAACCACCTTGATATCCATCACCAGCTGGAGCTGATGGGGTTGATATCCCGGCTTCCAATGACGGTGGTGATTGCCCTGCACGATCTCAACCTCGCGGCGAACTACTGCCAGCAGCTGGTGCTGATCGAGACGGGAAGAGTGGTCAGCGTCGGGACGCCAGAGGCGGTGCTCACCCCGAATGAGATCGAGAAGCGGTGGAAAGTGCAGGCAAAAGTGCAGAGAGAGGAGGGCGGCGCGATGAGCATTCACTATCTCCCCATCCGCCGCCCGGCATAACCCTTAACCCTACCGGTGCAGATAGGTGTTAACGCCAAGGTAGCGCGTGAAGGCCTCCTGCAAAATCTCGGCGCAGGCGGAGTGGTTCATGGCCACGTGGTGCTCAAAGCCGTTGCGGCAGATCCACGCCAGCAAATTCTCCAGGTGCGGAACCTGAATCACCGCCCGGCAGCCGACGGTATCCAGCGGATCGTCCACCGACTGGCCCTCGCCGACGTAGGCTTTGATCTCGCCGGTGAGATCGTCCGTGCTCAGACGGAAGTAGGTCAGGTTGCCGCTCTTCAGGCGACCATGCACCGCCCCGCAGGTGTTCTCTTTCCCGACGGTGGTGCCGATGATATCGGCGGTGCCCATATGCGGATCTTCAAGGCTAGCCGCCGCGAAGTTGCCGCAGTGGAACAGCACGCACTTGTCGCGATCGTCGCCAAAGTTGTTGTTCCAGTCGGCAATCGACGCGGGGCTCATATTGCTGCTGGCGAGGGCGTACATCGACAGCGCGCCCATCACATCCACCTCGCAGGCGCTGGGCATCAGCTGTCCGGACATGATGCTCATAATTGAGCAGACGTTAATGCCGAGGTTCTCCTGCAACGAGGTCCAGCACTGGATGGCGGTGGTGTCGATGTCGTTGGCGATAACCCACTCGCTGATCACTACGAACAGCTTCGCCATAGTGACAATTTTATCTGCCGGGATCCCACTGGCATCAGCGTTGTCGAGCAGCAGGCGGCGTTTCTCATCGACGCGGATATCGTCATCGCGCAGCTGCTTAACGCGGGTAAAGACCTCGGAGAGATCCAGCGTCTCAACCGCGATCCCCAGCCGCTCAAGCAGCTTCTCGCTGTAGCGCACGGTGTTAAACCCGGCCGGGCGCGCGCCGATGGCCCCGACGCGCACGCCGCGCATGCTGCTCACCACGCGGCAGATCTGTTCGAAGCGACGGAGATCCTTTTCAAATACCTCGCCGCTGAGGGCGCAGACGTGCTGGGTGGTCAGGGTAAAGGGGATGCCGTACTGACGCATGTTATTGCAGAGGGATATCTTGCCGCAGAAGCTGTCCCGGCGGGTTGCCAGCCCCATCTTATCGAGGTTGTCCTCTTCGGCCTGAATCAGCACTGGGACGTTGAGGCCCGAGAGACGCAGGGTTTCGGCTACCGCTTTTTCATCGCCAAAGTTAGGCAGCAGCACCACCACGCCGTGGATCTCATCCCGGTGGGCGCGAAATAGCTCGGCGCAGATTTTCGCATCCTGGCGGGTTTCCACTCCGCCCAGCTCGGTCTGCGTGTCGTCAAGCATAATGGTGTTGATACCCAGCCGCGCAAAGAGCGCCGTGGCCTGCTCGCGTGCTTCGGCTACCAGATAGCTGGGGAAAAACCCACGGTTGCCGATAATGACGCCCATGGTCAGGTTCTGCGGAATTCGGGACATTGCTCTCTCTCCAGTAATCTCTCTTGAATATATATTCATTTATGATTTATTATTCATGAATGTAAGATATGCCTTACTTTTCCCTTTGTCACGACGTGTACAGGCAATTTTCTGAGAAAGGAGAAAACGATCACAGTTGCTTCAGCAAGCAAAAAACCAGGGCGTGCTTGTTATCTATTCAGGTATGCATAAAAATAACGGACATAAAATCAAGGGGAATGTTATGTCGAAGCAGGATGAACAACGCTTGCTGGTGAAGATCGCCACGCTCTACTACAGCGAAAACAGAAAGCAGTCTGAAATCGCCTCGCTGCTGCACCTGTCACAATCATTTGTCTCACGGGCGCTGACGCGCTGCCAGAAAGAGGGCCTGGTTAAAATCACCGTGGTTCAGCCAACCAATATTTTTGTCGAGCTGGAAAAGGCCATTGAAGAGCGCTTTGGCATTCGCCAGGCCATCGTGGTGGACGTTGGCGAGAACGCCAGCAACGGGCAGCTTAAACATGCCATCGGCAGCGCGGCGGCGCACTATGTGGAAACCCGCGTTCGGCCGGAAGATCTGGTGGGCATCTCCTCCTGGAGCAGCACCATTCGCTGCATGGTGGACGAGATGCATCCGCAGAATATCCGCGCGGCAGGGGTGATCCAGCTGCTGGGCGGCGTCGGCCCCAACGGCAACGTGCAGGCCACCATCCTCACCCAGCAGCTGGCGGCGCACCTGGGCTGCCCGGCGTGGCTGCTGCCCTCCCAGAGCATTGAGCACTCGGTGGAGGAGCGCGCCCGGCTGGTCAACAGCCCGGACGTGGCGGCGGCGGTGGCAAAGTTTGACGAGGTGGATGTTGCCATTGTCGGCATTGGCGAGCTGGAGCCGTCCCAGCTGCTAAAAAACTCGGGTAACTACTACAACGAAGAGATGTTGACCCTGCTGGCGGAGCGCGGTGCGGTGGGCGATATCTGCCTGCACTACTACGACGCCGCCGGCAATCCGGTGCTGAGCCAGGAGGAGGATCCGGTGATCGGCATGGAGCTGGCGCAGATGCGCGCCTGCCAGCACGTTATCGCCCTGGCGGGCGGCTTAGAGAAAAGCAACGCCATTCGCGGTGCGCTGGAGGGTAACTACATCGATGTGTTAATTACCGACTTTGCGACGGCGCGTAGCCTGATGAAAAAGTAGGGCGAATCTCCCCGGGCCGCATCGCCCGGGGAAGAAGAGCAGGGGCTACTTGCCCTCCATCACCGCTTTCTGCGCCACCACCGCCGCTTTCTGCTGCATCCGGTTTTGCATCTGGTCGATGATCACCGCCACGATAATCACGATGCCTTTAATCACCATCTGCCAGAACTCGCTGACGCCCATCATCACCAGCCCGTCTGCCAGGAAACCGATGACGAAGGCACCGATCAGCGTGCCGAGAATGGTGCCGCGCCCGCCCGCCAGCGAGGTGCCACCCAGCACCACCGCCGCGATGGCGTTCATCTCAAAGGCAGTACCGTTGGCCGGATGGCTGGCTACCAGCTGGGCGGAGACCACGATCCCGGCGATGGCGGCACAGAAGCCGGAGAGCATGTAGACCAGCACCTTAACCTGTTTCACCTTCACGCCGGAGAGCTCAGCGGCGCGCTCGTTATCGCCGATGGCGTAGACGTGGCGGCCAAAGGGCAGGCGACGGGCGACGTAGGCGATAATAAGTGCCAGCACGATCATCATCCAGATCGCCCACGGAATGCCAAACAGCGATCCGGCCCCAATCTCATCAAAGCCGGTATTGCCCAGCAGCGGGTTTCCGGACAGCCCTGGGAAGGTCTGGCCGTCGGAGGTGAGCATCGCCGCACCGCGCAGGACGTACATGGTCCCGAGGGTGCAGATAAAAGGCGCGACGTTATAGCGGGTGATGATCCAGCCGTTCACCCCGCCTATTAGCGCACCGATCAGCAGCACCACGGGCACAATGACCCAGACGCTGGGGAAGATGGCGATGCCAAACATCGGCAGCACGATGCCTTTGGTGATCATCCACCCGGCAATCATCCCGCACAGGCCCAGCGTCGCACCGATGGAGAGGTCGATCCCGGCGGTGATAATCACAAAGGTGATCCCCAGCGCCAGAAAGGCGTTAATGGCGATATGCTTAATCATGATCACCATACTGCCAGCCGACAGGAACCCCGGCACCATGACGGTGAAGAAGCCGACAATAAGGAAAAGAGCAATAAACGTACGTAGTTTCAATAAAATAAGCAGAATGTTCTCGCGGGACAGCGATGCCCCGCCGCGTGGCGTCAACGCGGCCGATTGTACAGTTTTCATTTTAAAACCCCTGAGCACTTGCTGTGACCAGCGCTGATTCTTCGGCCCGATCGCGAACGATGTCGGCGGTGAGTTTGCCCCCGGACATCACCAGAATACGGTCGGAAACCGCCATGATCTCTTTTAAATCCGAGGTGGAGAAGACCACCGCGATGCCCTGCTGAGAGAGCTGCACCATCATGCGGAACACGTCCGCCTTGGCACCAACGTCAATGCCTCGCGTCGGCTCGTCGAGAAACAGCACCTTCGGATTGGTGAGCAGCGAGCGGCCAATCACCACCTTCTGCTGGTTGCCACCGCTCAGGGCCTGGATCTCTACCTCCGGCGAGGAGACCTTGATCGACAGGTCGCCAATGGTGCCCGCCACGACGGCATCCTCCTCTTTACTGGCAATGGTCAGCCCGCGCTGGAGGCGTCGCCAGAGGCTGGCGATGGTCAGGTTGCTCGCCACCGAAGAGATGGGGAAGATCCCGGTCCGCTTACGGTCTTCCGGTACCAGGCTCATCCCCATCCGGATGCGGTCGGCGGTTGCCAGCCGCTGGGGTACCGGCTTGCTGTCCAGCCACAGCTTGCCGAAGTAGTTGCGCTCGGTGCCCAGCAGGCATTCGAACAGTTCGGTGCGCCCGGCCCCCATCAGGCCGTAAATACCGACGATCTCTCCGGCATGTACCTTAAAGCTGACGTCGTTAACCACCGTGTTTCCTGCGGCGTTAACGCAGGTAATGTGCTCCGCCTCCAGCAGCGGCGGGCCAAAGGTGCGGCCCGGTTCAAGAAAGGTGCTAACCGGATCGCTGCCAAGCATCTCGCGGACGATCCACGGCACGTCGATATCTTTGACCTTTGCTTCCGCCTGGAACTTGCCGTCACGCAGGATGGTGATGACATCGCCGATGGCCATCAGCTCTTCCAGGCGATGCGAGATATAGATAATGGAGACCCCCTGGCGGGTTAGCTCGCGGATCACGCGAAACAGGATCTCCACTTCGGTTTTACTCAGCGCCGAGGTGGGTTCGTCGAGGATCAGAATGTCGGCATCCTCCGCCAGCGCCTTGGCGATCTCTACCAGCTGCTGCTGGCCTACCTTCAGGTTACCCACCAGATCTTTGGGCGAGATGGGCTGGTCGAGGCGTTGCAGCAGCTCGGCGGCGCGGCGCTCCTGCTCGGTTTCATTGATAGGCGCGACGCCTTTTTGTAGCTCGCGGCCCAGAAAAATATTCTCGGCCACGTTGAGGTTTTCAAACAGGTTCAGCTCCTGGTGCACCATGCCGATCCCGTGCGCTGCTGCTGTGCGGGTGCTCGAAAAATGCACCGGTTTGCCGTTAAGCAGGATCTCGCCGAGGCTGGGTTGCTGCACGCCAGCGAGGATCTTCATCAGCGTCGATTTGCCAGCCCCGTTTTCGCCAATGATGACGTTCACCTTGCCGCGCCAGACGTTATAGTCGACGTTATCCAGCGCCACGGTGCCGGGAAAGAGCATCGAGATCCCACGCGTGCGCAGGATAATGTCATCCACAGGGGTAACGCTCATTACTGTGCCTCCTGTTTCACATCCAGCGCGGCGGCGTCCTGGGCTTTGCCATTGGCCAACGTCACGGCAAACAGCACGGTGGCAGGTTTACCGTTCCAGCTAGCATCGATTTTCGGCAGTTGCTTCGCGGCTTCGCGGTTATAGGCGCGGGAGAGCTGGGCGAACTGCACCTGATTAGTAAAATCTTCAAACTTAAAGCCGGTAGCATCGCGAATGGCGTTGCCGCGCATCACCGGCCCGAGCTGGATGGTCAGCGGCTGGTTGTCGACGGTGAACGTCAGCTTCTGCTCACGCGCGTTACTCACGTCAACCGCGGTGACCGGGCTGGTCAGACGAACAAAAACGCTCTTCGGTGCGCCGGTAGTGGCTTTCAGCTGGCTGGTAAACGCGCTGGCGTCCAGCGCGTGTTGATTAGCGGCATCCATAACGCGGGACTGCCAGGTCTGTTGCGCGATCTGCTGCGGGGTCAGATTGTCGAAACTCTGTTTCGCATTTGGATCGGCAGGCATGATTGGCTTGCCGTTTTCATCCAGATCCACCACCGTGCAGGCCGTCAGCAACAGGGTGGTGCACCCTATCAGCGCGACACCCCATTGTTTTAAGCCCATAGCGCCTCCGCCTTACTCGCCGAGTTTAAACATGTTGAGTTTTTTAGCGTTTGACTCATCGATCAGGACGCAATCCATCAGCTGCTTTTCATCTTTCTGTGCTTTACCGTTTTTCAGGAAGTAGTCCGCCTGGACAACGGCCATCTGCGCCTGCTCCCAGCCTGGCTGCAGTACGGTGGCTTTAATGTTGCCTTTGTTAATAATGGAGTCGCGGGTGTAGTCGCTGCCGTCAAAGCCGACGACGATAACATTCGTCTTACCGGCAGCCTTCAGCGCGGCCTCGGCCCCCAGCGCCATGGTATCGTTGCCGGAGATGACGCCAACAATGTCTGGATTGGTCTGCAGAATGGCTTCCATACGGTTAAACGCTTCGGTCTGGCTCCAGTTAGCGGTCTGCTGCGCCACCATCTTCATGTCCGGATAGTCGTCCAGAATGTCATGGTAACCCTGGGAGCGAACGCTGGCATTGGTGTCCGACTGGCGCCCCAGCAGCTCGACGTACTTGCCTTTACCGTCCAGCAGCTTGGCGAACTTCTCTGCGCCCAGCTGTGCGCCCTGGTAGTTGTTGGAAACGATCTGCGCCACGGCGATGCCGGTTTTGTTAATTTCGCGATCGATCAGGAAGGCCGGAACGCCCGCGGCCTTGGCTTTCTCCAGCGGCCCGACGGTGGCATCGGCCCCGGCGTTATCGAGAATAATCGCTTTCGCCTTACGAGCGATAGCGGTCTCAATCAGCTGGTTCTGCTTGTTCACATCGTCGTCATGCGAGGCGACGAGGGTGGTGTAACCCAGCTCTTTGGCTTTCGCCGCCGCGCCATCAGCCTCCGCTTTAAAGAAAGGGTTGTCGTGTGAAGGGGTAATAATAGCGATCAGTCCATTATCCGCTGCAAACAGCGAACCGGAAGCGGCAATCATGGAAGCGAGCAGTACGGATTTTACAAAGGTAGCGTTCATCGTTTTCTCCACATTGAATATTTATTCAATAATGATTTATTATTCATGTTAACGATAAAGCCGAGTTGTTAAACTGTCTACGGTTTGCGCAGGTAATTTCTTAAAAGGAGAAAAGGATCACGATCTATGAGGGGAGGGGGAGTTATCAGAGACAGGGACGATGACCGGGCGTATTCGTCCGCTGCCCGGCCTGTGTCTGGAAAGCGAGCGACGTGATCGCTACGGTAGTTCGCACGCTTTAATATCAGCGATGGGGCCGAGGATAGCGCTATCGAACGGCTGAAGCGGTTTGCCCTGCGCAATGCGCAATGGCCAGTCATGGTTAGCCAGCGCCCCGCGTCCAAGAGCAATAAAGTTAGCCCCGCTGTTCATGACCTCCGTCGCCTTAGCTTCATCGTGCAGGCTGCCGTTAGCCATAATCGTCAGCTCGGGGGCGTACTTCCGTGCAAGAGCCACAAGGGAGAGTGGATTACCCGCAAAGGCAGGCTGCCACGCTTCG
Source organism: Pseudescherichia sp. (assembly GCF_031998825.1). Classification (GTDB taxonomy): domain Bacteria; phylum Pseudomonadota; class Gammaproteobacteria; order Enterobacterales; family Enterobacteriaceae; genus Pseudescherichia. The sequence goes on along the minus strand of NZ_DAMACX010000018.1, from coordinate 22,346 downwards.
TACTCGGTCAGATGCAGATAGTCCAGACCTGCACTGGCGAGTAGCGTAAATACCGTCTGTGCATCCTCTTCACCGTTAGCCCACTTATGAAAGAAGTCATTGACCTTGCCCTGGGAGATTCGGATCCCCACGGGAACATGCTGACCTACGCGCGCTCTGACTGCTTTGATCGTCTCCAGGCTTAGGGTAAGCCGTCCGGCGATCTCCCCGCCCCATCTGTCGGTACGCAGGTTGGTGTAGTCGGTAAAGAATTGATCAAGCAAATAACCGTTCGCTCCGTGGATCTCCACGCCATCAAAACCGGCTTCCTCAACCGCACGTGCCGCGGCGTCGGCAAAGCTGGCAATAATGCCGAGGATCTCCGCCTCCTCCAGCTCACGCGGAACAGGGTACTCACCTTCACCCCGGTAAAATGACATCTGTTTACCTACGGGACGGATCGCCGAGGGTCCAACGGTACCCTCCTGAAAATAGTTACCCTGCGAGAGCGCGCCAGCGTGTTGGATCTGGGCAAAAATGCGGCCTCCTTGACCATGGACAGCCTCGACAATCTCTCTCCAGGCGGCAGACTGCCTGGTGCTGGTTAATCCGGCCTGGTAGGCGTAGGTCTGTGACCAGGCGGTATCGATATAGATGCCCTCGGTAATGACAAGAGCGAATCCCCCTCGCGCAAAATCTTCGTAGTAGGCTTTCATACGTTCGCTGGCGATGCCATCCACAGACGCCGTGACGCGGGTCATCGGGGCCACAACCAGCCTGTTACGCAAGGACAGCTTGCCGAGAGGGTATGAAGTAAACAGCGTTGATGCTTTCATGCTAAAACTCCTGATGAGTATTAAATCAAAAAATCAATATAATCGCTCTCTCTTCTGGCATAAACTGGCTGAATTGATACGTCGGTATAACATTATTCGTTATAAAAAGGGGTCTTATGCATCTGCAGGATGTCTCGCTCTTTCTTACCATTTGCGAAACCCGCAGCCTGGCGAAAGCCGCGCGGCGGCTCGACATGTCCCCTATGGCTGTCTCAAGGCGATTGGCTGGGCTTGAACAAGATCTGGGCGTTCGTCTTCTGCAACGCACCACGCGTTCGGTATCATTGACCGAAGAGGGAACAGAGTTTCTGCCCTACGCCAGGGCGCTTGTCGAGGCGGAGGAGGGGGCAAAGTCGCTGTTCTCCGGCAAAACAGCGGGTGCCATTGGGCTATTACGGGTTACGGCTCCCTCTGGATTTGGGCGGCGAAACATTCTGCCGCTGATCCCTGAACTGTTAGCGGCTAATCCACACCTCAATGTCGATCTTCAGCTTAATGAAGACGTCGTGGACATTGTCGGTGGCGGTATTGACGTGGCGATACGCATTGCGCCGCTGCGCGATTCAACGCTGATTGCGCGCAAAATTACTGATAACCCGCGGATCCTCTGCGCCTCTCCAGCCTATCTTCAACGCCACGGACGTCCTGAAATGCTTCGGCAGCTAGGCGATCACCCCTGCCTGCGCTTAACCAGCGTGCCGCAGTGGACGTTTGAGGCGGACGGGCAAAACACGAGCATCAGCGTTGAAGGCCGCTTCAGTTCAAATAATGTGGAGGGGGTCAGGGAGCTATGTGTACAGGGAATGGGACTCGCCCAACTCACCCGCTGGGATGTCATGAAGGAGATTGCTGACGGGACACTGGTTGAAATAGCCCTCAGGGATGCTCAGCCGCAGATGCTTTCAGTGTGGGCGTTACTGCCAACGACCCGCTATTTACCGCAGCGGGTCAGCCTGTTTATTGAGGCGTTGAAAGCCTCGCTTAACCAATAGAAATAAAACCGCCGAAGCGGTTTTATTCTGCGACCAGCCACATGTCGGCCTCTTCAAACATCTCTTCCAGCATGCGGTTCAGTTTCTCTCTGTCGCTTTTGCTGGCGTCGCTGTTTAGCCCGTTGGCCTGCATCGGTTTGACCCGCACCTCGGCGTCCGGGAAGATGCGGTGAACCCGACGCGTCAGCTCGTCCAGGATAATTTCACGTGCACCCGGCAGCCCAGCCACGTTTCGCTTGTCATACACTAATTCAACAAACACACACCCACCCTCGAAGCCTGGTTATATATACAGGCGTTACTATAGAAGGCTTGCCAGCCAAGGTAAAGCAAAATACATCGTCTCCGGGTTGCGCTTTATCACGTTCATAGTTAAAGCTTTAGTGTTGATATGACGCATCTACAGGAGCAAGGCTGATGAAAATAGTGTGTTTGGGCTGGGGATCGCTGGTCTGGAAATCGGGCGAGCTACCCGTGGCGGGCGAGTGGCACCATGACGGCCCGACGCTACCCATTGAGTTTACACGCGTCAGTGACGGTGGAGAGTTGGCTACCGCCATCTGCCTAAACGCAAAACCTGTCCCGGTGCTCTGGGAAACGCTTGTTACCTCCTCTCTCAGCGAGGCGTGTCAGGCGCTGCGCAAGCGAGAGGGGATCCCGGAGGAGCGGGTGGATGGGGTAGGATCGCTACATATTACTCCCCAGACAACGGGCGTGCTTGCCGACTGGGCGCGTCAGCGCGGCATCGATGCCCTTATCTGGACGGCGCTGCCAGCGCGAATAGATTCCATTGAGGGTAAAACACCAACGGTTGAAGCGGCTATCGCTTACTTACAGGGGCTAACGGGAGAGGTGCGTGAACACGCAAAAAGCTATATTCAGCAGGTGCCAGAACAGATTGCTACGCTCTATCGGGGTGAAATCAGAGCGGCGTTAGGGTGGTAGAAGGTTATCGCTCCCCCGCGCAGGCGGGGGAGGCGAGGGGAGTTAAACGTTTTTACGCTCAATGGTTTGTTCGCCCCAGAACAGCGAATCGGCATCGGTTTTCTTGAAGGCACGAATCAGCACTTCGTCATTTCCCTCTTCCCAAATCTGCTCTGCCAGCTTCTCGTCGTAGTTGGCAACTTCAAAAATGGCTTCGGCAATTTCTGGCGAAGTATTACGGATACTTGCCCATTCGCCGACGTGATGAGCTTTTGCTTCCTGATTTGGCATCTTACTTCTCCTGTTAGGGTTAACCTTTTAACTTAACGGTCAGGCCGGCCACGTACTCGCCCTGATAGCGGGCAATGGTCAGCTCTTCCTCGCTGGGTTGACGAGAACCGTCGCCACCCGCAATGGTCGTCGCGCCGTAGGGCGTGCCGCCGCGAACCTCAGAGATATCGAACAGCTCTTTTGTGCCATAGCCGATCGGCACAATTACCATTCCATGATGTGCAAGCGTAGTCCATGTTGAGGTAATTGTGTGCTCCTGGCCGCCACCGGTACCGGTAGAGCTGAATACGCTGGCAACTTTGCCGTAGAGCGCGCCGGATGCCCACAGGCCACCGGTCTGATCAAAGAAGGTACGCATCTGCCCGGACATGTTGCCGAACCGCGTTGGGGTTCCCACAATAATGGCGTCGTAATCAGCCAGCTCCTGCGGAGTAGCGACTGGAGCTGCCTGCGCCTTACCGCCCGATTTTTCGAATAGCTCCTGCGGCATGGTCTCTGGTACGCGCTTAACCACCACCTCCACGCCCTCTACCTTGCCCGCGCCTTCTGCTACGGCTTGTGCCAGGGTCTCAATGTGCCCGTACATGGAATAATAGAGAACCAAAACTTTTGCCATCTTTTCACTCCTCGGTTGCCCTTACAGTGTAGTTTATTACGGTATAGTTAAAGATATGCCGTCAGGCTGAGAGTGCAAATCGGATCGCGCTTATTTTGCAAAGGGATTAGCCGCAAAAGCTGCGCGCTAATCCCTGAATAGGGAGGAAAGACGCTTTATTGCGTCATTTTCTGTAACAAATTTACTGCATGTGCTTCGGAGCGGGTTCGATATTTAATATCAATATCCAGAGAGATATTTGCCGATAAATTAAACACCGTCGTCTGACCGTAGCACTCCATATTACTGCTAAGGAGATCGCCGGATAATACTTTGCAACCGCTTAGGGTGGTCGCGAGCGTAAACTCCCCCTTTTCATTAAGCGTACACAGGCAACCGGTATTGACGTTGTAATGAATTATAATGCTGCACAATTCAATCCTCCTGTTAAGCGTATTTGCTGAAAAATGGCTACGGTTTTATTGGACGCAGCGCCGGAAAAAGGATCACATCGCGAATAGAGGCGGCATTAGTAAACAGCATCACCATGCGATCGATGCCAATACCTAACCCAGCGGTGGGAGGTAAACCATACTCAAGCGCCGTCACATAGTCCTCATCATAAAACATCGCTTCGTCATCCCCAGCCTCTTTGGCAATAACCTGCTCTCTAAAGCGCTCGGCCTGATCCTCAGCATCGTTAAGCTCGGAGAAGCCGTTGCCAATCTCTCTACCGCCAATGAAAAACTCAAAACGATCGGTGATGTCCGGGTTAGCGTCGTTTCTGCGCGCCAGCGGGGAGACCTCGGCCGGGTATTCGGTGATAAACGTAGGCTGGATCAGCTGCTTTTCAGCAACCGCATCAAAGAGTTCCGTGATAACGCGGCCGTGTCCCCAGCCTGCTTCAATCACGATACCCAGGCGGTTGGCGAGACGCCGCGCCGCATCCAGCGTCGCCAGATCCGCAGGGATAATACCGTCACCGTAGCGCAGGATCGCCTCGGTCATGGTCAGGCGGGTAAAGGGCTGGGCGAAATCAAACGTCCAGTCGCCGTACGTTACGGTAGTGGTTCCCAATACCGTCTCCGCTACGTGGCGGAAGAGCGCTTCGGTAAAGGTAATCAGGTCGTTGTAGTCGGCATAGGCCTCGTACATCTCCATCATGGTGAATTCAGGGTTATGGCGAACTGAAATTCCCTCGTTGCGAAAATTGCGGTTAATCTCGAATACCTTCTCGAAGCCGCCGACCACCAGCCTTTTTAGATAGAGCTCAGGGGAGATACGCAGATACATCTGCTGATCGAGAGCATTATGGTGGGTCATAAAAGGTCTCGCCGACGCGCCGCCGGGAATGGCCTGCATCATGGGCGTCTCCACCTCTATGAAGCTGCGTGCCTGCATGAACGCGCGAATGGCGCTGAGAATTTTTGAGCGAGTGATAAAGGTATGGCGCGCGCTGTCGTTGACGATCAGGTCCAGATAGCGCTGCCGGTAACGCATCTCTCGATCCGCTAAGCCATGGAACTTATCGGGAAGCGGCCGCAGGGCTTTGGTTAGCGGTGCGATCCGGCTGGCATGAAGCGTAAGCTCGCCGGTCTGGGTTTTAAACAGCGTACCCTCCACGCCGACGATATCGCCAAGATCGCAGCGTTTTATGTGCTGCTGGTAGGACGCCTCACCCAGTGAGGATTGGGCGGCATAGACCTGAATTTTTCCGCCGCAGTCCTGTAGAACAAGAAAGGCGGCTTTGCCCATGATCCGGCGCGACATCACACGACCGGCTATGGCGACCTGAACGTTATCGCCCTGTAGCGTCGCGGCATCACAACCCGCATAGCGCTCACAAAGCGCATCTGCGGTACTGTTGCGGCGAAAATCATTTGGGAAGGCAATGCCCTCTTCACGTAGCTGCGCCAGTTTTTCGCGGCGTACTTCCCGTTCACCCGTTAACTCTTGCTCAAACACTGCTCTCTCTTCGCTCATAGCCACTCCTTGTGTATCGCTGTTTTCACAACAATCTACGTCCGGAGGGCGAGCAAAAGCAAGCGCTTTTATCTAAAATGAGATCAGGGTGATCTTAATTGGGGTTACCGAAACCGTTAATAAGCCCTCGCTACGCGTTGCGCTTGATCGTCTCAATAATCGCCATGGCTTCCTGGGTAAAGCGGGCTTTCTCGCTGGTAGAGAGCGAAGCGATATGCCGCGCCAGGGGTCCTAAGAGTTCGGCATGACTCATGATCCCCTGCACGCCCTCTTTGTGAATAACGCGCAGCAGCGCTTCACGCTCGCTGTCATCCAGCGACGAATAGACCATTGACCAGGCGAACTGCAGGGGATCGTCCACCGGCCTGGACGCAACGTGCCACTTTGCCTCCGCCTCATTCAACTCGCGTGGCTTGCGGTTGGCGCCGCCGTAGGCCAACCACTCCAGAGAGACGTTCTCCCGTTCGGCAATCTTTATTGCAACGTTGAAAGAGGGATCGGTTCCCCGGCTGATGTAGTTATTGAGCGTGGAGTAGGGAAGCTGCCACTCTTCAGCGGCGGCACGGGTGCTGCGGTTACCAATCAGTAGCCTTAGCCTGTCCGCCAGCGTCTCCTGCTCAGCTGTACGGTATGAAATTGTCTCTTCGCCTTCCATTGTTAGCCCATCCGCAACGGTGTATGTAGTCTGATCTTCATAGAGACCATAAAACGAGTTTAAAATCACAAATTCTTCAGATAACGCTTTTATTCATCTCAAAAGAGATCAATGATACTACCACGTTATCACCTGGTGATTAACGTTCGGGATTATCCCATAGGGTTGAAAAAGAGGTTAGATGAATTATGAGTAAAGTTGAAGCCACGCAGAATGACTGGTGTCGCATCGACATTGTCGCCGCGCTTCACAAGCGCGGCTACTCAATACGCGAACTGTCAATTCAGGCCGGTCTCAAACCGGACACCTTAAAAAACGTGCTCTCACGCGCCTACCCAAAAGCAGAACGCATTATTGCCGATGCCATTGGCGTAGAGCCTGCGCAGATCTGGCCCAGCCGTTACGCAAAACAGAAGGATACGCACTGAGAGAAACACGTGCTGGCGAAATAGTAAGCTCCGCCGTGCCATAAATAATACAGCGAAGTAAACAAAATTATTTTCAACAGGGCAGTAATTAACGATTACTGGCAATCTATTTTTATATCTGTAAGAGGGCATTATGAGTCAGCCTGGGAATAAAATGGGTGTGCTCCAGCTCACCGTATTAACTGCGGTTAATATGATGGGCTCAGGGATTATTATGCTGCCGACCAAATTAGCTGAGGTCGGTACAATATCAATTCTGTCGTGGTTAGTCACGGCGTTAGGATCGCTGGCGCTGGCCTACGCTTTCTCTAAATGCGGTCTGTTTAGCCAAAAGAGCGGCGGCATGGGCGGCTATGCAGAATATGCGTTTGGTAAATCCGGAAACTTTATTTCCAACTATACCTACGCGATTAGCCTGTTAATTGCCAATATCGCCATCGCTATTTCCGCGGTAGGCTACGGCAGCGATTTTTTTGGCGTCGTCCTCTCTCCAGTAGGCGCTTGCCTGGCCACCATCGGCGTTATTTGGGTAACTACCCTCTGTAATTTCGGCGGGGCAAAAATCACCGGGCGTATCGGCTCCGTCACCGTCTGGGGCGTGATTATTCCGGTTGTCGGCCTGAGCGTGTTTGGCTGGTTCTGGTTTAAGCCTTCGCTCTATATCAGCGCATGGAATCCTAACAACAGCAGCTTCTTCTCAGCGGTCTCGACCTCCATTTCAATGACGCTATGGGCATTTTTAGGCCTGGAGTCAGCCTGCGCCAATATGGACGCGGTAGAGAATCCGCAAAAGAACGTCCCTATTGCTGTTTTTGGCGGCACGCTGGCCTGCGCCGTGATCTATATCCTGTCGACAAACGTCATCTCCGGCATTGTTCCGAATGCTGACCTGCTTAACTCTACCGCGCCGTTTGGCCTGGCCTATGCCAGCATGTTTACCCCCTTTGTGGGTAAAGTGATCATGCTGCTGATGACGCTGGCCTGTATCGGCTCCCTGCTGGGGTGGCAGTTTACCGTGGGCCGCGTCTTTAAGTCGTCAGCGGATATCGGCTATTTCCCGCGCATATTCTCCCGCGTCACGAAAGCCGATGCGCCCGTGGTCGGCATGATCATTCTCGGCATTATCCAGACGCTGCTGGCGTTAATGACCATTAGCCCATCCCTTAATAAACAGTTTAACAGCCTGGTTAATCTGGCGGTCATTACCAACCTTATTCCCTACGTCCTCTCAATGGCGGCGCTTATTCCCATGCAGCGCCTCGCGGGGGTCACCAAATCCCAGTTCAGAATCAATGCCTGTACTGCCCTGATCGGCACCGTCTACAGCTTCTATGCCCTCTACGCATCCGGAGAAGAGGCGATGATGCTCGGGGCGCTCACCACGTTTGCAGGCTGGTCATTCTGGGGAATTTTTATTGATAAGCAAGATAAACACACTCTGATAAATAAATAAGGATATTAAAATGAAAACCATAGCAATAATGAATCATCCTGGCGTTATTTTTAAAGAGACCGCACTGCAGGAGCTGGGCCAGCGCTTAAGTGCCATGGATTTTCGTATTCTCTATCCAGAGGATGTTGAAGATCTGCTGGGGCTCATTAACAATAACGCCAAAATCTGTGGCGTGGTTATTGACTGGGATAGCTATAACCTGAGTCTGACCCAGCAGATCGCTGCGCTCAACGATCGTCTACCGATGTATATGTTTGCTAATAAAAACAGTGCGCTCGATCTTACCCTGCGTGACTTAGATGCCACTATTCATTTTTTTGAGTATGCACTCGACGTTGCCTGCGACATTGCTAATAAAATCCAGCAGGTCACGGAGGCCTACTACGATAAAATTCTGCCGCCGCTGACAAAGGCGCTCTTTAACTATGTTAACGCCGGGAAATATACCTTCTGTACGCCAGGCCATATGTCAGGAACCGCGTTTCAGAAAAGCCCGGTTGGCAGCCTCTTTTATGACTTCTTTGGTGCCAATACCATGAAGTCAGATATTTCAGTATCGGTAACGGAGCTGGGGTCGCTGCTGGATCACTCTGGCCCACACAGAGAGGCAGAAGAGTATATCGCCCGCACCTTTAACGCCGAGCGTAGCTACATGGTGACTAACGGCACCTCGACGGCCAACAAAATCGTCGGCATGTATTCAGCGCCGGTGAAAAGTACGGTGCTGATCGATCGTAACTGCCATAAGTCCCTGACCCATCTGCTGATGATGAGCGACGTCACGCCCATCTACCTGCGTCCTACCCGTAACGCCTTCGGCATTCTGGGCGGCATTCCGCAGAGCGAGTTTTCCCGGGTGTCCATTCAGCAGAAAGTTGACGCGACGCCAGGCGCCAGCTGGCCGGTGCATGCAGTTATTACCAACTCAACCTACGATGGTCTGCTCTATGACACCGATTATATCAAGCAGAACCTTGAGGTGAACTCGATCCACTTTGACTCCGCCTGGGTGCCCTATACCAACTTTAACCCTATCTATAAAGGGCTGTGCGGCATGAGCGGCGAGCGCACAGAGGGCAAGGTGATCTATGAAACGCAGTCAACCCATAAGCTGCTGGCGGCCTTTTCCCAGGCGTCCATGATCCATATTAAGGGCGATTTCAACGAGGAGACCTTTAACGAATCCTTTATGATGCACACCTCCACATCGCCTCACTACGGTATCGTCGCCTCCATTGAGACCGCGGCGGCGATGATGGAGGGCAGCGCCGGAAAACGGCTGGTACAGAACGCTATCGATCGCGCCATCTCATTCCGCCAGGAGATCAAAAAGCTCCGCACCCAATGCGAGGGCTGGTTCTTTGACGTCTGGCAACCGGAAGATATCAGTACCACCGCGTGCTGGCCGCTGAAAGGCGAGGATACCTGGCACGGTTTCAGAAACATAGATGACAACCACATGCATCTGGATCCGGTGAAGGTAACGCTGTTGACGCCGGGGATGAATAAGCAGGGCGAAATGACGGTGCGCGGTATTCCAGCCTGGATCGTCTCGAAATACCTCGATTATCACGGCATCGTGGTCGAGAAGACTGGCCCTTACAATCTGCTCTTCCTGTTCAGCATCGGCATTGACGAAACCAAGGCGCTGAGCCTGCTGCGCGCGCTGACAGACTTCAAGCGCGAGTACGACAGTAACCAGCGTATTAAGGAGATGATGCCCGCCCTGTATGCTCTCGATCCTGAGTTCTATAAGGAGATGCGTATTCAGGAGCTGGCGCAGGGAATGCATGAGGTGATTGGCAAGCATAATCTGCCTGAGCTGATGTACCGCGCTTTTGAGACCCTGCCGAAAATGGTTATGAATCCGTGGGCCGCCTGGCAGAAAGAGCTGAACGGTGACGTCGAAGAGGTCTACATCGATGAGATGATTGGCCGCGTTAACGCTAACATGATCCTGCCGTATCCACCGGGCGTGCCGCTGGTGATGCCGGGCGAAATGCTGACCGAGAATAACCGCCCGGTGCTGGAGTTTATTCAGATGCTATGCGAGATCGGCTCACACTATCCTGGATTTGAGACAGATATCCACGGCGCGTATCGAAAAGCGGACGGCAGATATACCATTAAGGTATTGAAAAACAAGCACTAAACTCTACAGTGAGACGTGAGCGGCGGGCGTTGAGCCCGCCGACGCAAGCGGGGTTACAGTCAGTAGTAAATTGACACACTTTTGGTCAGCCTGATTTCGTAAGCGATAAGAAAGGCTTATGAATCAGAAACGGCGAATGTCATGCTTTTGCCTGATATCCTGTTGCAGAATATTACTGTCCGCTGGCCGTTAACGCTGGTTGCACTAAGCTTACTTTCACGCGGCGACGAAATATCTACTCTTTATACGCCGTGAGGTGAAAGAATTCTCTTTTACTGAATGCAGTATGATGTCTAATGTATTAATTCTGGAGGTCAGAAATGGCAGAACATCGTGGTGGTTCTGGTAACTTCGCAGAAGATCGTGAAAAAGCATCAGAAGCAGGTCGTAAAGGTGGCCAGCACAGCGGGGGTAACTTCAAAAACGACCCTGAGCGCGCATCAGAAGCTGGCAAAAAAGGGGGCAAAAGTAGCCATGGTGGTGGCGGCCAGGGCGGTGGCGGTAACCGCTAGATGCCAGTACCATCGCAGCGTAAGATAAGTTAATTCTATGACCCATCTTACGTTTGTCCCGCCGTCGGGTTCGCCCGACGGTTTTTTTATGCCTTTTTTCTGCTAAGCCGTTGAACTGACTCTTCTGCCATCGCACACTACGGGGCTTCGTCCTGGGCCGGTGGTAAAATGATCCCTTTTTTCTCTCGCTATAAATTCTCCGTTAAGCCACAAGAGGCACTCCTGATCCTCATCACCATGTTCTGGGGCGGCACGTTTCTGGCCGTTCAGTACGCGGTGAGCCTGAGCGGTCCGCTCTTTTTTGTCGGCCTGCGCTTTGCCACAGCGGCTATCGCGGTGGCGTTGCTATCCCTTAAGGTACTGCGCGGCATTACCTGGCTTGAGATCAAGGCGGGCGTGGCTATCGGTGTCTCCATTGCTTTTGGTTACGGCCTGCAAACCTGGGGACTCCAGACCATCTCCAGCAGCAAGTCTGCCTTTATTACGGCAATGTATGTGCCTCTGGTGCCGCTATTGCAGTGGCTTTGCCTCGGCAGACTGCCGGGTCTGATGTCCTGCGTGGGGATTGCGCTGGCCTTTGCCGGACTGGTTTTACTGGCGGGGCCAGATGGCAACCTGCTGGCAATGGGAGAAGGGGAGTGGATCACTCTGGTTAGCGCAGTGGCCATTGCCGCTGAAATTATCCTTATTAGCGCCTGGGCGGGTAGGGTGGATATCCGCCGGGTGACCGTGATCCAGCTGGCTACCGCGTCGGTGGTGGCGTTTGCTGCTGCGGGTCCGGCCGGAGAGTCCGTGCCGCCATTCTCCCCCACGCTGCTGCTGGTAGCCGCCGGTCTGGGCATTTTCAGCGCCATTATTCAGGTCACCATGAACTGGGCGCAGCGCAGCGTATCGCCTACCCGAGCAACGGTGATCTACACCGGTGAGCCGGTCTGGGCGGGCATTTTTGGTCGTCTGGCGGGTGAACGCCTGCCGCTGTTGGCGCTGTTTGGCGGCGTGCTGATTGTGCTGGGCGTGCTGGTCAGCGAGCTAAAGCTCAGTAGAAAAAAAGCGCCGTCGGCGACGGCGTCATTAACCGAAGAGTAGGATGGCGCGGTCAGTTGGCCGGCGGAAGCGGACAGCTAAGATCGCCCTCTTCGCACTGCATCAGCGAGGCCAGAAAGGCTTCTCGCTCCGCAGTTTTATCGTGCAGGCACTGGTTATGGATCATCGGCTGTACGCTTCCGCCCTCGGTGCCGGAGGCGATCAGCGCGCAGTCGGCGTCGCGCAGGCTAATCCACGTCTGCTGCGCCTTCTGCAACAGCTCGCGCTGCGGTGCTGCGGCCCGCTGTATCGCGGCCTGGTAGGTCTCATTGAGTTTTTTATCCGCTGCCTGATACTGCTGTGCGGTACAGCTGTTCAGATCGGACTGGGTGCTGGCATTGTCACACTCGTCCGCCAGCGCGCCGGTGCTCAGCAGTAAAGCCGCGCCTGCCATAAATAGACGTTTCATTTTCCCCCCCATAAAAAAAGCCGGATGCGCTGCGCTTATCCGGCCTACGGTTACATTGTAGCCCCGATAAGCGTAACGCTACCGGGGAGTTTACACGATTAACCGATTGTCATCAGGCTGGCGTTGCCTCCGGCCGCGGCGGTGTTGACGCTCAGAGAACGTTCCAGATAGAGACGCTCAAGTACGATCGTTGTTTCACCCCGGGCGAAGCCCTGCACTGAGATAATCGCTCCGTCACGCGCGGCCACCTGCTCGCAGATCGTCCGCAGCTGGTCAGAGTCGCCGTGGTAGATCACCGCGTCAAACGGCTGGCTCAGCAGCGACGCCGGCTTGGCGAAGGCGATACGCTCCGCAACCGCCTGCGGCAGCTGTTTCATCAGATCGCGATGCAGCCCATCCTCCGGCCACAGCACCTTGCTGCCCACCGCCAGCACCGCTGCCAGCTGCACGAGCGCATCCTGCTCGTTGTCAGCCATGCACAGCACGCTATCCCGTGGCAGCAGAGTCCAGGTGTTGCGCTCGCCGGTAGGGCCGGGCAGCAGACGCTGGGTGCCGCTCTGCGCCTGCTCGCCAAACTGCTGGCAGAGTTCCACCAGCTCAGGGCGGCTGGTCGCCCAGGCACTCAGAGCCTCCAGCGGCTGGGCCAGCACGCTACGCAGGCGGGCATCCACCGGCCGCTCTGCATCATGCCGTGCCAGGGTAACGCCCAGCGCATTTTGCGGTCGGCTTGCCAGCAGGCGGTAGAGATAGAGCGGACCGCCCGCTTTAGGACCGGTACCGGAGAGTCCCTCACCGCCAAACGGCTGGACGCCAACGACCGCGCCGACCATGTTGCGGTTGACATAGAGGTTGCCAACGTAAGCGTTGCCGGTGACCTGAGCGATGGTCTCGTCGATACGGGTATGCACCCCGAGCGTCAGGCCATAGCCGGAAGCGTTGATCTGGCGGATGGTGTCATCCAGCTGGCTGCGGCTGTAGCGCACCACGTGCAGCACCGGACCGAACACCTCTTTTTTCAGCTCGTCGATGCTGTCCAGCTCGATCAGCGTCGGTGCAACGAAGGTGCCGGTCTGCCACTCTTTTGCATCTTCGCTGTTTTCCCGCACCGCCTGGAACACGGCATGGCCTTTCGCCCGCATCGCCTGGATATGGCGCTCGATGGCGTTTTTCGCCTCGGCGTCGATCACCGGACCGATATCGGTCGAGAGACGGCCAGGGTTACCCATCCGGCTCTCCGCCATCGCGCCGCGCAGCATTTTCAGGGTGTGATCGGCAATATCCTCCTGCAAGCAGAGCAGGCGCAGCGCCGAGCAGCGCTGACCCGCACTGTCAAACGCCGAGGCCATCACATCGACCACCACCTGCTCGGTCAGCGCCGAGGAGTCAACGATCATCGCATTCATACCGCCGGTTTCGGCGATTAGCGGCGTCGGTCGGCCCTGCGCATCGAGGCGCGGCGCAATGCTGCGCTGCAGCAGGGAGGCGACCTCGGTCGAGCCGGTGAACATCACCCCGCGCACGCGGTTGTCGGCGGTCAGCTGCGCGCCGACGGTCTCACCCCGGCCCGGCAGGAGCTGAACGACCCCGGCAGGGACGCCTGCTTCCCGCAGCAGGGCCACGCTCTGAGCGGCAATCAGCGGCGTCTGCTCTGCCGGTTTCGCCAGCACGCTGTTACCCGCCGCGAGGGCAGCGGCAACCTGGCCGGTAAAGATCGCCAGCGGGAAGTTCCACGGGCTGATACAGACTACCGGACCCAGGGGGCGGTGCGTCTCGTTGTCAAAATCGTCCCGCACCTGGCCCGCGTAGTAGCGGAGGAAGTCCACCGCTTCACGCACCTCGGCGATGGCGTTGCTGAAGGTTTTACCCGCCTCACGCACCAGAATACCGATCAGCTGCTGGGTCTGATCTTCCATCAGCATGGCAGCACGCTCCAGGATGGCGGCACGCTCCTCGGGCGGCGTGGCAAACCAGATTGGTCCGTTGTTCACCGCGCTCTCCAGCGCCTGCTCAACTTCGGCGGAGGTGGCTTCCCGGGCGTAGCCGACAATATCCTTCGGCTCTGCCGGGTTGATAACGGCAGTCATCTCGCCCTCTTCAACCGGCTGCTCCAGCAGCGGCGCAGCCTGCCAGCTGTGCAGGGCACTGTTGAGCAGGGCAGAGGAGAGGGACGCCAGCCGGTGTTCATTCGCCAGATCCAGCCCGGCGGCGTTAATCCGGCCTTCGCCATAGAGATCCACCGGCAGGGGGATCTTCGGATGCGGCAGACCAATCTGCCCCTCCTGGGCCGCCAGTTTTTCAACGGCGGTCACCGGGTCGGCCACCAGCTCGTCGAGAGGCAGGGTGGTGTCGGCGATGCGGTTAACAAAGGAGGTATTCGCGCCATTCTCCAGCAGGCGGCGGACCAGGTAGGCCAGCAGCGTTTCATGGGTGCCAACCGGGGCGTAGATACGGCAGGGGCGGTTCAGCTTGCCGTCGGCAATATTGCCTACCACCTGCTCGTAGAGCGGCTCGCCCATGCCATGCAGGCACTGGAACTCATACTGGCCCGGATAGTAGTTTTCCCCGGCAAGCTGATAGATAGCGGCCAGGGTGTGGGCGTTGTGGGTCGCAAACTGCGGGTAGATCAGGTTCGGTACGCTGAGCAGCTTTTTCGCACAGGCGATATAGGAGACGTCGGTGTAAACCTTGCGGGTATAGACAGGATACCCCTCCAGCCCCTCAACCTGAGCGCGTTTGATTTCGCTATCCCAGTAGGCGCCTTTCACCAGACGGATCATCAGGCGGCGACGGCTGCGGGAGGCGAGATCGGTCAGGTAGTCGATAACAAACGGGCAGCGCTTCATGTAGGCCTGGATCACGAAGCCGATGCCGTTCCAGCCCGCCAGATCCGGATCGAAGCAGAGTTTCTCCAGCAGATCGAGGGAAATCTCCAGGCGATCCGCCTCCTCGGCGTCGATGTTGATCCCGATATCGTACTGGCGCGCCAGCAGGGTTAATGACTTCAGGCGCGGATAGAGTTCGCTCATCACCCGGTCATACTGCGCCCGGCTGTAGCGCGGATGCAGGGCCGACAGCTTGATGGAGATCCCCGGACCTTCATAGATGCCGCGGCCGTTGGAGGCTTTGCCGATGGCGTGGATTGCCTGCTGATAGGAGACCATATAGGCCTGCGCATCGGTGGCGGTCAGCGCCGCCTCGCCCAGCATATCGTAGGAGTAGCGGAACCCTTTCTCCTCCAGCTTGCGGGCGTTGGCCAGCGCTTCGGCGATGGTTTCCCCGGTAACAAACTGCTCGCCCATCAGGCGCATCGCCATGTCCACGCCTTTGCGGATCAGCGGCTCGCCGCTCTTACCGATAATGCGATTCAGCGAGCGCGAAAGGCTGGCTTCGTTATGGGTAGAGACCAGACGACCGGTAAACAGCAGGCCCCAGGTCGCGGCGTTAACAAACAGCGAGGGGCTGCGGCCGATATGCGACTGCCAGTTGCCGTTGCTGATTTTGTCACGGATCAGCGCATCACGGGTGGCCTTGTCTGGAATACGCAGCAGCGCTTCGGCCAGGCACATCAGGGCCACGCCCTCCTGCGAGGAGAGGGAGAACTCCTGCAGCAGGCTCTGCACCATTCCGGCACGGCCGGTAGCGGTTTTTTGATTACGCAGCTTCTCTGCGAGGCGGTAGGCCAGTTTCTGTGCGCGATCGGCAACCGGCTCCGGCAGGCGCGCCTGCTCCAGCAGCATCGGCACGGCGTCAGTTTCCGCGCGTCGCCAGGCGGCGGTGATGGCCGCGCGGCTCACGGACTGGGGCAGGATCTGCTCGGCAAATTCCAGGAACGGCTGATGCGGTTCATCTTTCAGTACGCTGTTGTCGGCGTGTTCGCTCTCTACGCCGTTATTCTGGCCCGGTAGCTCCGGCAGCGCGTCACCGCTCTCGACGCGCTCAAGATAGTTAAAGATGGCCTGCTTAATCAGCCAGTGCGGCGTGCGATCGATCTGCGTCGCCGCCTGCTTAATACGGTCACGCGTGGCGTCATCAAGCTTAACCCCCATCGTGGTGCTACCCATGCATCTACTCCTCGTTATTATCGTCACTCTGTGTCGTTAGCGAGAAATATCCACCATGTTGCAACTTTGTGCAACCGTGTTAATTGTGACACGGCCAACAAGCTGAAAAATGAATGGATTGTAAACGATGATCGGACGTTAAAAAGTTGCGCTAGCACCCCTGGAAACCAGAAACCATGCGGCGCTTAACACTTTTGCACGGTGTTACCTTGTAAAGCGTGAGCGAGTGCAACCTATTAGAAAATGGTATCGTAACGGGGATGTAATTCATGTGAATGCCATGTTAAATCGATTGTGGTTAGGAATAGCTTCCGGCAGGATACGGTCGCCCAACGCAACAACGATACCTTTTCCCCGTTCCGGAAAAGGTCAACGCAGCAAACATGACGTTTGCTGACGATAAGATCTGGAGACTTTTGAATGGCAATGAGCACCCCGATGCTGGTGACGTTTCTTGTTTACATCTTTGGCATGATTTTAATTGGTTTTGTCGCCTGGCGATCGACAAAAAACTTTGATGACTACATTCTTGGCGGACGTAGCTTAGGCCCGCTGGTCACCGCGCTCTCTGCGGGTGCCTCTGACATGAGCGGCTGGCTGCTGATGGGCCTGCCGGGGGCAATTTTCATCTCTGGCATCTCCGAGAGTTGGATCGCTATCGGCCTGACGCTGGGGGCATGGATCAACTGGAAACTGGTGGCGGGCCGTCTGCGTGTGCATACCGAGGCAAACAACAACGCCCTGACGCTGCCGGACTACTTTACCAGCCGCTTTGAAGATCGTAGCCGCGTGCTGCGCATCATCTCCGCGCTGGTTATTCTGCTGTTCTTCACCATCTACTGTGCATCCGGCATCGTTGCGGGGGCGCGTCTGTTTGAGAGCACCTTCGGCATGAGCTACGAAACGGCACTGTGGGCCGGGGCGGCAGCAACCATTATCTACACCTTCGTGGGCGGCTTCCTGGCAGTAAGCTGGACCGATACCGTGCAGGCCAGCCTGATGATCTTCGCCCTGATCCTCACCCCGGTAATGGTGATGGTCTCCGTGGGCGGCTTTGACGACTCGCTGGTGGTGATCCAGCAGAAGAGCATTGAAAACCTCGACATGCTTAAAGGGCTGAACTTTGTGGCTATCGTCTCGCTGCTGGGCTGGGGGCTGGGCTACTTTGGCCAGCCGCACATTCTGGCGCGCTTTATGGCGGCGGACTCCCACCACACCATCGTTCACGCCCGGCGCATTAGTATGGCCTGGATGATCCTCTGCCTGGCCGGTGCGGTAGCCGTAGGCTTCTTCGGAATTGCCTACTACAGCAACAACCCGACCCTGGCGGGAGGCGTAAACCAGAACGCCGAGCGTGTATTTATTGAATTAACGCAGGTGCTGTTTAACCCGTGGGTGGCGGGCGTGCTGCTCTCTGCCATTCTGGCGGCGGTAATGTCCACCCTGAGCTGCCAGCTGCTGGTCTGCTCCAGCGCTATCACGGAAGATCTCTACAAGGCCTTCCTGCGTAAAGGCGCAAGCCAGAACGAGCTGGTGTGGGTCGGGCGCATTATGGTGCTGGTGGTCGCGCTGGTGGCTATCGCTCTTGCTGCCAACCCAGAAAACCGCGTGCTGGGCCTGGTAAGCTACGCCTGGGCTGGTTTCGGCGCAGCCTTTGGTCCGGTGGTGCTCTTCTCGGTACTGTGGTCACGCATGACCCGTAACGGCGCGCTGGCGGGGATGATCATCGGTGCGGTGACCGTTATCGTCTGGAAGCACTTCGAACTGCTGGGCCTGTACGAGATCATTCCTGGCTTTATCTTCGGCAGCATCGGTATCGTGCTCTTCAGCCTGCTGGATAAAGCGCCGTCGACAAGCATGCAGACGCGCTTTGCCGAGGCGGACGCGCACTACCACACCAAGCCGGAACCACGTGTAGCAAACTAACCGTTGTTCACGCACCGGAGCCGCTCTCCGGTGCGTTTTCTCACTTCTTATTCACAATTATTCAACCTTCGATTTACCTTCCCGCGCGCATCTTGTCTTGCGTAACATTCTGAGAAACTTCCGCACAGAAATTACTTGTGTTTATCTCTGGCGTAATGATAATCACTATCATTGAAATTTACTTTTCTTTGCATCATTTGACGCTGCTTAACATTCAAAGGTTTACCGCATGTTTGTGCCATTTCTCATTATGTTACGTGAAGGACTCGAAGCGGCGCTGATCGTTAGCCTCATCGCCAGCTACCTGAAGCGTACCCAACGCGGCCGCTGGATTGGCATGATGTGGATCGGCGTTTTTCTCGCCGCCGCGCTCTGCCTTGCGCTGGGTGTCATCATCAACGAAACCACCGGTGAGTTTCCGCAAAAAGAGCAGGAGCTGTTTGAAGGCATCGTGGCGGTGATTGCCGTGGTGATCCTGACGTGGATGGTCTTCTGGATGCGCAAAGTATCGCGCAACGTTAAGGTCCAGCTTGAGCAGGCGGTAGATAACGCCCTGAAGCAGGGCAATCATCATGGCTGGGCGCTGATTATGATGGTCTTCTTTGCGGTAGCCCGCGAAGGGCTGGAGTCAGTCTTCTTCCTGCTGGCGGCGTTTCAACAGGATGTGGGGATCTGGCCGCCGGTGGGCGCACTCACCGGCCTGGCGACAGCCGTGGTGATTGGCTTCCTTATCTACTGGGGCGGCATTCGCCTCAATATGGCTGCGTTTTTCAAATGGACCAGCCTATTCATTCTGCTGGTGGCCGCCGGACTGGCCGCCGGGGCGATCCGCGCTTTCCATGAAGCGGGCCTCTGGAATCACTTCCAGCAGGTGGCCTTCGATCTCAGCAATACCCTGAGCACCCACACGCTGTTCGGCACCCTGCTGGAGGGCATTTTTGGCTACCAGGAAGCGCCCAGCGTCAGTGAAGTCGTGGTCTGGTTTGCCTACCTTATTCCGGCGCTGTTGCTGTTTATGCTGCCGCCGCGCCCGGGGGCACAGATGTCTCCCGGTGCCTCCTGATGTTTATTAATAGTGACAATAGTAGTTACAACATACTTTTTAAGGGAAAGGTTATGGCAACGCATTTTCGTCGTAGTGCTTTACAGGTTGGTATTGCCGCGCTGCTCGCCTGCGCGTTCAGCGCTCAGGCGGCCGATGTTCCTCAGGTAAAGGTCACGGTAACCGATAAACAGTGTGAGCCGATGAACCTCACGGTTAACGCCGGGAAAACGCAGTTTATTATTCTCAACCACAGCCAGAAAGCGCTGGAGTGGGAGATCCTCAAGGGCGTCATGGTGGTTGAGGAGCGGGAAAACATTGCTCCTGGCTTTAGCCAGAAGCTAACCGCCAACCTGCAGCCGGGCGAATATGAGATGACCTGCGGCCTGCTGACCAACCCGAAGGGCAAGCTGATTGTTAAAGGTGCCGCCACGGCGGATGCGGCCAGAGGTGACGCACTGCTGAGCCTCGGCGCTGCGATTACCGAGTATAAAGCTTACGTGACTCAGGAGATGAACGGTCTGGTGGCGAAGACCAAAGCCTTTACCGACGCGGTGAAGGCGGGCGATGTTGAGAAAGCGAAATCGCTGTATGCCCCGACGCGTCAGCACTACGAGCGCATTGAGCCGATCGCCGAGCTTTTCTCTGACCTCGACGGCAGCATCGATGCCCGCGAGGATGACTACGAGCAGAAGGCTGCCGATCCGAAATTCACCGGCTTCCACCGCCTCGAAAAAGCGCTGTTTGGCGATAATTCCGCTAAAGGCATGGAGCAGTATGCTGACCAGCTGAATAGCGACGTGCTTGAGTTGCAAAAACGCGTTAGCGAGCTGGCCTTCCCGCCGTCAAAAGTGGTCGGTGGCGCGGCTGGGCTGATTGAAGAGGTTGCGGCCAGCAAGATTAGCGGCGAAGAGGATCGCTACAGCCACACCGATCTCTGGGACTTCCAGGCTAACGTCGACGGTGCGCAGAAAATTGTCGACCTGCTACGCCCGCAGCTGCAGAAAGGCAACGCCGAGCTGCTGGCGAAGGTGGACGCTAACTTCAAGAAAGTGGATACCATTCTCGCGAAATACCGCACTAAAGATGGCTTCGAAACCTATGACAAACTGACCGACGCCGATCGCACGGCGCTGAAAGGACCGATCACCACCCTGGCGGAAGATCTGGCCCAGCTTCGCGGTGTACTCGGACTGGATTAAGCATGACAGAGCATGATGAGCACGGCGTGAGCGAGCCTTCACGCCGCCGTTTACTGAAGGGCATGGGCGCGCTGGGTGGCGCCCTGGCGCTGGCGGGTGGCTGTCCGGTAGCCCATGCGGCAAAGCCTAAAAGCGCTCCCGGCACCCTGTCGCCGGATGCGCGGATGGAGACCCAGCCATTCTATGGCAACCATCAGGCGGGTATCCTGACGCCGCAGCAGGCTTCGATGATGCTGGTGGCTTTCGATGTGCTGGCCAGCGACAAATCGGAGCTGGAGCGGCTGTTTCGCCTGCTGACCCAGCGGATTGCGTTTTTAACCACCGGTGGCCCCGCGCCCGATACGCCTAACCCGCGTATGCCGCCCATGGACTCCGGTATTCTCGGCGGCTTTATTGCCCCGGATAACCTGACCATCACGGTCTCGCTGGGGGTATCGTTGTTTGACGATCGCTTTGGCTTAGGCCCGCAGCGCCCTGCGAAGCTGGAGAAGATGACGCGCTTCCCCAACGATTCGCTGGATGCGACCCTGTGCCATGGCGATCTGCTGCTGCAAATCTGTGCTAACACCGGGGATACGGTGATCCACGCCCTGCGCGATATCATTAAATACACCCCGGATCTGCTCAGCATCCGCTGGAAGCGGGAGGGGTTCATCTCTGACCACGCGGCACGCAGTAAAGGGAAAGAGACGCCGATCAACCTGCTGGGCTTCAAAGACGGTACCGGCAACCCGGACAGTCAGAATGGCGCTCTGATGCAGAGCGTGGTATGGGTTACGCCTGACCAGCAGGAGCCAGCCTGGACGGTGGGTGGCAGCTATCAGGCGGTACGCATTATTCAGTTCCGCGTTGAGTTCTGGGATCGCACGCCGCTCAAGGAGCAGCAGACCATTTTTGGTCGGGACAAGCAGAGCGGCGCCCCGCTGGGCATGAAACATGAACACGACGTGCCGGACTACACGTCTGATCCTGACGGCAACGTTATCGCCCTCGACAGCCATATCCGTCTTGCCAACCCGCGTACGCCAGAGACCGAGGTCAATCTGATGATGCGTCGGGGCTACAGTTACTCGCTGGGGGTCACCAACGCCGGCCAGCTGGATATGGGCCTGCTGTTTGTCTGCTACCAGCACGATCTGGAGAAGGGCTTCCTGACGGTGCAGAAGCGGCTCAACGGCGAAGCGCTGGAGGAGTATATCAAGCCGATCGGCGGAGGTTACTTCTTTGCGCTGCCCGGCGTGAAAGATACGCAACGCTATCTGGCTCAGCCGCTGCTGGAGGCGTAGCCTGCTCTCCTCTGTCCTGCGGGGCAGGGGAGAACTATCATTTTTTTCTATGAGCGTAATCCTGTTATATTTTTGTAATATTAATGTCAGAAACTGACTCCAGGTAAGAGGTCAGGCTCGTTATATTTTGGTAAATATAATGTTGCTTTTATGAAAATTTTTGTTTTACTTATATCAACAGCGGTAGTTCCCGGCAGTGAACGATTCACTATGGAGATCGCGAATGGTAAGGTCCGGCTCAGGACAATCAGAACACTCAATCCGCCATGTTCGGTGCGGGCAGTACGCCACCGATAGCGATCGTCTCACCGCCAGAATCTCCTCTTCCCTCAGCAAAACAACTGAATTTACCGACGTGGCCAACGACACAGTGGGTGGGTTTGCCGCGTCTTTTCATCAGCAAGTCATGGCTTACAAGGAAGCCAAACCTCAGACGTTCGTGCGCATAATCGTGCCGGTAGCGGCACGTGTGATGTAAACCTACAACTCAAGGTGCTATCCATGGGAAGACAGAAAGCAGTGATCAAAGCTCGTCGT
>NZ_DAMACX010000017.1:0-81004 GCF_031998825.1 Pseudescherichia sp. | reverse complement strand
AGTTCAAGAAGTGGGATCTGGGCGATATCCTCGGCGCGAAAGGGAAGCTGTTCAAGACCAAAACCGGCGAGCTCTCCATCCACTGCACCGAGCTGCGCCTGCTGACCAAAGCCCTGCGTCCGCTGCCGGACAAGTTCCACGGCCTGCAGGATCAGGAAGCGCGTTATCGCCAGCGTTACCTGGATCTCATCTCCAACGATGAGTCCCGCAAGACCTTTAAAATTCGTTCCCAGATCATGGCCGGTATTCGCCAGTTCATGGTGGGCCGCGACTTTATGGAAGTGGAAACCCCGATGATGCAGGTGATCCCGGGCGGCGCATCTGCGCGTCCGTTCATCACCCATCATAACGCTCTGGACCTGGACATGTACCTGCGTATCGCGCCGGAGCTGTACCTGAAGCGTCTGGTGGTCGGTGGTTTTGACCGCGTGTTCGAGATCAACCGTAACTTCCGTAACGAAGGCATCTCCGTTCGTCATAACCCAGAGTTCACCATGATGGAACTCTATATGGCCTATGCGGACTATAAAGATCTGATCGAACTGACCGAATCCCTGTTCCGGACCCTGGCGCAGGACATTCTGGGCACCACCGAGGTGCCGTATGG
Organism: Pseudescherichia sp.; assembly: GCF_031998825.1. GTDB lineage: Bacteria > Pseudomonadota > Gammaproteobacteria > Enterobacterales > Enterobacteriaceae > Pseudescherichia. The sequence continues at coordinate 80,397 of NZ_DAMACX010000017.1, read as the reverse complement.
CGAGGAGACCTTCGACTTCGGCAAGCCGTTTGAGAAGCTGACCATGCGTGAGGCGATCAAGAAGTACCGTCCGGAGACCAACATGGCCGACCTGGATAACTTCGACGCGGCGAAAGCGATCGCCGCCGATCTGGGTATTAAGGTTGAGAAGAGCTGGGGTCTGGGCCGTATCGTGACCGAGATCTTCGAAGAGACCGCTGAAGCGCATCTGATCCAGCCGACCTTCATCACTGAATACCCGGCTGAAGTCTCCCCGCTGGCGCGTCGTAACGACGAGAACCCGGAGATCACCGACCGCTTTGAGTTCTTTATCGGCGGACGTGAGATTGGCAACGGCTTCAGCGAGCTGAACGACGCGGAAGACCAGGCCCAGCGCTTCCAGGACCAGGTGGATGCGAAAGCCGCCGGTGACGACGAGGCGATGTTCTTCGATGAAGACTACGTGACCGCGCTGGAGCACGGCCTGCCGCCGACCGCAGGTCTGGGCATTGGTATCGACCGTATAGTGATGCTGTTCACCAACAGCCACACCATCCGCGACGTGATCCTGTTCCCGGCGATGCGTCCGGTTAAGTAGTTCCTGCAAAAAAGCCGGATGGCGCTGCGCTTATCCGGCCTACAAAACCGCACTGCCCGTATGCCCGGTAAGCGTAGCGCCACCGGGCATTCATTCCCCTGAAATGTAAATCACAGTGAAGACATTTAGCCTTCGGCGTATGGCTGCTATCATAAAAAACCCATAACAATTACCTGAGGATCCGTTTTGAGCGCAGGACGCCCGATGAGAAAACCGTTTCGCCTTATTATCTGCCTGATGCTGGGCATGCTGCTGGCCGCCTGTTCGTCGAACAAGCTATCCGATGAAGATATCTACGTCGTTAAACGTGGCGATACGCTGTCGCGTATTTCGCGCCTGACCGGTACCAGCGTCAGGGATCTGGCGCGCCTTAACGGTATCTCTCCGCCCTATACCATTGAGATCGGCCAGCGGCTGCGTGTCAATGGTTCCGGCAAAAAGTCCTCCGGTAAGCGCAGCAGCGGTTCTTCCTCACGCGTCGTCACCGTGCCGCCAGCCTCCTGGCCTCCGGTAGGACAGCGCTGCTGGCGCTGGCCGACGAGCGGCACCGTGGTGCTGCCGTACTCCTCCGCCGACGGCGGTAACAAGGGTATCGACATTGCGGGCTCACGTGGGCAGGCGATCTACGCCGCCGGGGCAGGGAAGGTGGTCTACGTTGGCAACCAGCTGCGCGGCTACGGCAACCTCATTATGATCAAGCATAATGAGGACTACATCACCGCCTACGCTCACAACGACACGCTGCTGGTGAACAACGGCCAGAGCGTAAAAATAGGGCAGAAGATCGCCACGATGGGCAGCTCTGATACCGACTCGGTGAAGCTACACTTCCAGCTGCGCTACCGCGCTACAGCCATCGATCCGATCCGCTACCTGCCGCCGCAGGGCACCCCGCCGAAGTGCTAACTGATTAATTAATCATCGGTTAGCGTGCTTCCGCCTTGCCAGACGGTGCGTAAGGTCTATAATGCCTTACGCACCTCAAAGCGGGCGTAGTTCAATGGTAGAACGAGAGCTTCCCAAGCTCTATACGAGGGTTCGATTCCCTTCGCCCGCTCCAGAATTCCCCTAACGTATTCATTCCCCACTATTTTTTAAGTCATGCGTGATGGCGCTCGTGCTGCCCCTACCAGCGCGTTAGCGCGTGAATATGGCGTTTCCAGAGCGACTGTAGCTGCGACTCTTGAACGGCATTGTGGGTCGAGCATTAAGGGGGAGTAGCTAGTTGATTGCTGGGTGAGGTTAATTGTTAGAAACCTCACCCAAGGTAGCAAGACATTACTTTATCCATAGTTAAATGCGACATTACGTGAATGCGATTTTATTCAAAAGAAGCCGCAATGACTTCCCCGTTGTTAGCGTTGAAAATACAAAAATATTGAAGCGGTGTTAGCATCCCCAGACTGTTAATGACGTTAGCCTGATGTCCAAATGCTTGAACACTCTTTATGTTCTCGTCGTGCCAGAGATAAGAATCGAATACCGGTTGCACTTCATTTTCCAGCCATGTATGGCGAAACGTGGCTTTCTTGTCCATCATCTGCTTGCACTCTTTGACGGGGTTATGATGTGCTTTCGCATAGCACTCCGGACTGTTACCTAAGCATGCAGCATCTTGCTTTGCTGGCGGGTGCTCTGCGCCTACAGCGGAAAATGCGCTTACTCCCAGCATCAATAAGAGAGTTCCCAGCCCTCCCCATGAAATTGCCCGCAGGATACCAATGTGTCGTTTTGATATGAGGTAAGCGGCCACGCTGTAACTGGTGCAACTAAGCACAGCTCCGATTGCCATTGATAATAAAAAGTTTGATCCCGCCATGGTTTCCTCTTTTTTCAAACTCATCACGCCTAATAGTGAAGGCTGGAAATGCTAAACCGATGATCATCATCATACCTCTTAGATTTTAAATGTCACCTTTAGTGTTCATATTGAATCCTTTGGTTTTAGCACTTCGGGGCGCTAGCCAGGGCGACTGTGCTCACAAATCGCACTGATAGATTCGAAATGTCTCATGTGGAGCGTGGCCTTACAGTAGTCAAGGATGCACATTCAAGGCATGAAAAAGTCTCTGAGAATACTGTTCGGCGAACGGGTTAAAGAACTCCGTATTGCCACAGGAATAAGCCAGGAAGCGTTTGCCGATCGGTGTGGGTTCGCACGTAGCTATATGAGCCGCATTGAACGCGGCGGTTCTAATGCGTCTCTTGATGCGATTGAGGTGCTGGCTAATGCTCTGAGCGTTGAGCCGTGGCAGTTGCTGGCGTTTGACTCATCTGAAGATAATGACCCCGAACTGTTGGTTCCATACGCCGCCGATGGCTCATGCTTTCATCCTGGGCTGGCGAGCAGTCGCGATGGTTCGTTTGGCGTAGGTGATAAAGTGGCTCAGAAACGCTTTAGCACGTTTTCCGAAGCACTTGAGTATCTTCGCAGCATGGAGACGGCAAAATGGCGCAGGCCCAATTCTAGTGGCAACTGGGGCATTGTTTCGGCAGTGCGGTGGGACAAACTGAGAAAGTAACCTAAGTGTAAGTTTATCAATTCAGGATGCTGTGTTAATGAACAGTGTTCTTTGGCAGAAGGTGAGCCACCTTTGAATCCGCCTTACTCTTCTATAAGAGTCGACTAAACATCAAAATCCAGGTGCGTTACGTAGGCGTTACAGTGGCGTTTTACTTCAGCAATGGAGAGTGCTTTTGGAAAATAATCATTTAATATCATATGGTTTTTTAACGTCGCTAAGTGATCTTGAGTTACTGTCGCTTCATTCCGAAATTTTAACCCAGTTGCGTTGTAGAGGGGTCATTCGCACCAAGAACAATCCTGTAGGTGACTATGCTGAATGGCTGGTTTCTAAGGCGTTATGTATGACGCTTCTTAGCAATTCATCTGCTGGTGCTGATGCCATCGACACTGATGGCAAGAAAGTGCAGATCAAAGCGAGGAGAGTCACACCGGATAGTCCTTCCCGGCAACTGAGTGCATTGCGCAACTATGAAGCAGCCGATTTTGATTATTTAATAGCCGTTATTTTCGATGAAACTTACAACGTTCTTGATGCCTACAAAATCCCACATGAAGTCATACGAGATTACGCTCGGCATAATGATCACGTTAACGCACATATTGTTAACCTCAAGGGCGCGATTCTTACCGATCCCCGAGTTAATTCCATCAAAGAAGAGTTGATTGTCAGGAGTTCAGCTTCGGCCAATGAAGTGCCTAAGCAAACCCCTCCACCCGAAACTATGGAAGAGGTTTTGAATCAACCAGAGAAGATAACGAGCAGTCTTACGCTGGTCAGACTCCTTAAGGCTATCGGGATGGAGTGTTTTGTAAACTACTTCCATCATTTTGCCGATTCAAATTTATCAAGCGCTGATATCATTGAAAAAATGCACTCACGGGAGGGGTATACAGAGAAAAGTTGCCGGAGTCGTCTCAGTAAAGCGCGAAAAGTGATCGGGGATGGTTTAAGTATTGAAGCTTTAACGTTGATCGCTGACTCCGGGCGAATACAAGATTCTGTCAGAAGTGACGCGCTTAAACTTATCAGCGTTCTTGAGTAAAAAAGTTTGTAAGACGTTGTCGTTCCTCCAACAAAGCCCCCCTACAATGCATCAAGTTTTTGATAATGAATCTATGGGATTACGAGATCTTTGGAGCAGGGGCGATTCCCTTCGCCCGCTCCAGTTTTAAATCTGCCGAACACCACCCTGATTTACTTCACCAGCAGCGAAATCAGCGGGCTGCCTTCCCGAATAAACAGCGGAATCGTCTCCAGTTCGGCAGGAACCGATATACGCTGCCCGCCCTGATAGCATTCACCCTGTAAATTGACCCACTGGTGGCCGCCCGGTAGCCAGACATCGCGCTGACGTTGCCCGGCGTGCATAACCGGAGCGACCAGTAAATCACGGCCAAACAGATATTGGTCTTCCACCTGCCAGCTTTGCGCCTCGTCGGGATAGTGCCAGAAGAGCGGACGCATGAGCGGATCGCCGTGTTGATGCGCATTGGCGTAAAGTTCATCAATATAGGGGCGTAGCGCTTCGCGGACGCCCAGCCAGCGCTGCATAATGGCGAAGTTCTCCTCACCGTAGCTCCACAGCTCGTTGGGTGAACCACTATCGCATTGCGGAATACCGTGGCGATAGCTTTCCGGCGGCTGGATCCGCGGCTCGCGATAGCCGTGCATACGCAGGACCGGACAGAACACCGCCCACTGGAACCAGCGGATCAGCAGTTCGTGAAATTCGGGATCGTGGATGTTGCCGCCCTGGAAACCGCCGATATCGGTGGTCCACCACGGAATGCCCGCCAGTCCCATGTTAAGCCCGGCAGCCAGCTGATTGCGGAACGAATGGAAGGAGGAGTGAACGTCCCCGGACCACGCGAGTACGCCGTAGCGCTGGCTGCCTGCCCAGCTACAGCGAACCAGGTTGACGATCTCCTTTTCGCCCTCCGCACGCAGACCATCATAGAAGCCCTGAGCGAAATCGCGCGGATAGCGGTTGCCCACTTCCAGTACCGGCCCAGCATGGTAGCGATAGTTATCGAAGTCATAGGCACGATACTCCGGCTCGGCCTCATCCAGCCAGAACAGCTTGATCCCGTAGTCAAAATAGTTTTTCTTCACCGTATCCCAGACAAACTGCCGCGCCTGCGGGTGGGTGGCGTCAAAGAAAGTGGTATTGCCCATAAAATCCAGGTTGATCTGCACGCCGCGATCGCTGGTCACCAGCCAGCCTTTGGCTTTCATCTGCGGAAATAGCGGGCTACGTGCTTCCACGGTCGGCCAGACCGAAACCATTAGCCTGATGCCCATTGATTCCAGCTCTTCTACCATCGCCCGCGGATCCGGCCAGTCGGTAGGATCGAAACACCAGGTTCCCTGATTGGGCCAGTGGAAGAAATCGATAACCATCACTGACAGCGGCAGGTTGCGGCGATGATATTCGCGAGCGACCTCCAACACCTCCTGCTGGGTGCGGTAGCGCAATTTACACTGCCACAGGCCGCTGATAAATTCCGGCGCGGCGGGTGGCGTACCGGTGGCTTTGGCATACTGGCGGGTCATCTCCATCACGTTATCACCCGCGGTTATCCAATAGTCCATCTCCTGGGTGACGCGGGCGGTCCACTGGCTGTGATTTTTCGCAAAGCTAGCCTCGCCAATTGCCGGGTTATTCCACAGCAGGCCATAGCCGAGGCTGGACTGGACAAACGGCACGCTGGCCTGCGAGTTACGCTGCGCCAGCTCCAGAGAGCAGCCTTTCAGATCCAGCCAGGGCTGCTGGTACTGCCCCATGCCATACAACCTTTCTCCGTTGCGGGCTTCAAAACGCACCGTCAGCTGATATTTACCGCCGGGCAGCGGTTTAAATTCTCGTCCATCCAGCTTCAGGGCACTGACGTACTTGTCCTGGCTTTTTTCGCTGGCGCCGATGCCAACCGTAGAACGCTGTCGCCACATCTCTTCCAGCAGCAGCTCGCCGTGCTGATTGTAAAATGCCAGCTGGCCCTTAAGGTTCAATACCGCGCTGATGTTGCCGTTGCGCAGAGTCAGGGTTTCAGCATCCCGGAAAATGTCGGCCTGGCATGAGTCTGGCGTCAGCAGAGCGTGAAGCTCGGAAGTAAACTCCGGCGCGCAGGTAGCGCGTACCCGCAGGCTATTCTTGCCCCAGGGCTCCAGACGTAAAATCTGTCGTTCGAAGCGCCATTCGATGGCGTTAGCGTGCTCAATTAATTCGCTCATGGAGAGGTCATCCTTTCACAATAGATTGCATTTTAGCCAAATTGATCTCCTGCATGGTCTGGTCATCAAGCTTGTACCAGCGCAGGGTGGCGAAAGCCGCCAGAGAGAGCAGTCCGGGGACGATGGTGAAGAGGGCGACGATGCTGTGCATGGCCAGCGACGTCTGTTCCGGCGCGTTGGCGACGTAGCCGCTGAAGGCCAGGGTCCAGCCGACAATGGCACCGCTGAGCGCCATTCCCAGCTTGAGGACGGCGAGGAAGGTGGAGAAAATGATGCCATCCATACGCTTGCCCTGACGCCATTCGCCGTAGTCGGCGACGTCGGCCATCATCACCCACATCAGCGTGGTGGTTGCCTGATAGAGCGTCGAGACAATAAACGTTAACGGAACCAGGACGAAAACGGATTTCGGTGCAAAGAACAGGGCGATGCTGAGCACACCTGCCAGCACGGCACAGTAGCCGAACATCTGAACTTTATTGAAATTACGGGTCAGACGCTTGGCCAGCAGGCTCCCGGCGGCTTTGCCAAGGATATGCGCGGCGAGCATCCACATGAAATAGCTGGCGCTGCCGAGGTAATAGGTAACGAAGTACATCATCGCCCCGAGGCGGATCACGCCAAAGCCGATGTTGGTTATCACGAGCACTGCGACGACCCGCCATTGATCGTTACGCAGCAGATCCCGTAGCTCGGCGAGATAATTGTTGTGAGTGGCGGGTGCCTTGATACGTTCGCGGGTATTGGCAAAGCAGATCCAGAACATGATCACCGCCGCGCTGGCCATAATCGCCATCGCCCAGCGATAACCTGCCAGCTTATCCGCGCCGCCCAGGTACTCTGCCAGCGGCATCATGAAAAATGTCGACATTGCGCCGCCAAGCGTGGCAAGGAAGAAGCGCCAGGACTGTAGGGAGATGCGCTCGTCGTTATCAGGGGTAATCACCGCGCCCATCGAGCAGTAGGGGATATTGATGGCGGTATACATCAGCATCATAAAGGTGTAGCTAACGCTGGCGAAAATCATTTTACCGGTCATATCCAGCGATTGCGGTACGGCATAGGTCAGCAGGCAGCTCAGGCCAAAGGGTAGGGCCAGCCACAGCATCCATGGGCGAAATTTTCCCCAGCGGGAGCGGGTACGGTCGGCCATATAGCCCATTGCCGGGTCGATAATGGCATCGGCGGTGCGGGCAAGCAGAAACATGGTTCCGACGAATGCGGCCGGTAGCCCCACCACATCGGTATAGTAAAACGTGAGAAAAATAATCACGTTATCCAGACCAACATGGCTAGCCATATCCCCAAGGCCATAACTGATCTTCTCTTTTCGGGTAACTTTAGTTGTCATTGATGTCACCAGGTGTCGTTAAGGTACGGGTTCTGTAATCGGGAACAATAGTGTGGTTGAAGCGGGAGGGTTAACAATTGCGGGATTTAACATCTGGGTTACGTAAAGTGCTTTCCGTGATACCGGTAACAAGATTGCTATCATCGAATGCAACGCTATCTGGACAGGATGAGCAGCGTTGCAGTCGTTACAGTTAATGCTGGCAATTATCGCACTGCTCTATCCACTGGTTTTTTCCTACTGTTTTCCCGTCTTATTCTCAATCTGGTATTCAATCAATAGGTTATGTTTGCTGCGAGACGTGACTGTGAGCACGTTTACTTGCTGCAGCGAAAGTATAAAGTGCTCGCGTTGATATTTGTTAAGGCCTGGCTGTTAGCTTTTGTTAGTCCTGACGGCAAAGTGGCAACCTCAGCGCTTTAAAAAATTCAGGCGCAGAATGGTGGCAGCAAACTGTCAAAACTTGTAACCTGGATTTTATTAATATTCAAGGTGCTTAATAAGATAATAAGTTTAACGCTATAATTTAAAACTCGCTCAAGCGTTATCTCTGTAGATTTTTTCCCAAAAGTTTCCAATTCCTAAGTCATAACCATAAAAGTGGTGCTCTATGCTGTGTGGTAAAAAGTATAATATTGCGTTAAGAATATCCCATAACTGCGTATTTTACTAGGATATCATGCATTTTTAGACCCTACGTCGTAACATTGATGATTCCAAGTACTTAAATCTAATCAATAAAAATTTTTAATGTGAATTTGCAGTGTCTAATAAAGGACACCGCAATGCTATTGTGCCATCACGATAGAATTAATGATAATAAGGTCACGCCAAGTTTATGCCAAAATGAATAACATGATGGCTTAGTAATATCTACTTGGGATATGCCGAGCCTTTCTACTCGGTATGAAAATGGCAGGAATATTTTTTAATTTATATTAATTTGAGGTTTTCATGAAAAAGCAACTGGCTGTCGCTGTAGCAATGTTATTTACTACTGGTATGGGCATGGCTCATGCCGCTGATGGTACTCTTAACTTCACGGGTACTGTAACTGCTGATACCTGTACTGTTGCAGTAAACGATCAGACTAATCCAACTCTAAACCTGGGTACTGTTAACACGGCCGATCTTATTGCCGCTGGCGACACGGGTCCAGCGACTAACTTTACTCTGAACCTGACCAGCTGCCCAGAGACAGTCACTGGCGCAAGCGTAACGTTTAGCGGTAACGCCAACGGTGTAATGAAAACTGCTTTCAGCAACGAAGCAGGTACAAGCGACGCAGCTAAAAACGTCGGCGTTCAGCTTTATGACGCATCTTTAAAAACTGTTACACCGGAAACTGCTCTGGACGTTAGCAGTTACCTGACAGAAAACGCAGATAAGACGATGAAATCAGCTGCCATTCCTTTCACTGCACGTATGATTGCCGTTGCTAATGCGGCTACTGCGGGTTCCCTGATTTCCCACGCTGATTACACCATCAGCTACCAGTAATAAACTCGCCTTCCCATGGATGAATACAGGGTAAGGACACCCTGATTTTTCTATTTCTAATGTTAAGAGAATTTACACATGAAAATGTCAGTAAAATATTGCTTGCTGGCGGCATGTATGTCGTTCGCTGTATCTGCTAACGCTGGCGTTAATATTAATGGCACCCGTTTGATTTATCATGGAGATAAAAAAGAGGCGTCAATTAATGTGAGGAGTGGAGCAGATGATAAATATCCCTACCTCATCCAAAGCTTTGTGGATAATAAAGGGCCAAAAGGCGATCAACCTGAAGGTGAAGGCAAACTACCATTTACCGTCATACCACCCTTGTTCCGCCTGGAGCCAGGCAAGGTGAACGCAGTGCGCGTCATTCGTACCGGGAATGATTTCCCTTCCGACCGGGAATCCGTTTATTGGTTAGATATTAAAGCCATTCCTGCAAACGATCCTAAAGAAGACGGTAAAAACGTCCTGCGTTTCTCCCTTAAAAACCGTATCAAAATATATTATCGTCCTGCCGGTCTTGAGAGTCCGACACTGGAGGCTTATAAAGCTATATCATTCAAGATGTCTGGTAAGGATTTAGTGGTTACTAACCCGACACCATGGTTTTTAACATTTTACAAGTTAAACGTAGGTTCAAGTCTGGTCGATACAAAGTTTACGATGGTGGCACCACGCGCTACCCATACATATAAAATTCCAGCAGGTGCGTCAGGTAAAGTTACCTGGTCCTATATTAACGACTATGGAGCCGCTTCTCCAGTCATAGGAGAGATGCCGCAATGAGTTTGGATACTGCAAGGCGAAATAGGGGACATAAAAAAACGCTTTTCTGGTTCAGGCGGCTAACCTGCCTGATATTGCTGGCCTTACAAAGTGTCCATTATGCATTCGCGCGGGATGAATTTGATATGGCTGCTTTGGAGACGAGTGGACCTAAACTCAACGTCGACCTTAGCCAATTCTCCAATACTGGATCACAGCTGCCGGGTAATTACCGCGTTGACGTCTTTATCAACCATGTGCAGGTCGATACCCGAGACCTGCATTTTGTGCAGAACAAAGAGGGTCTTTTAATTCCTGAAGTGGCGCCTGATTTACTGAAGGTATGGGGGATCAAGGTGGATGAAATTGAAGGCCTTATCGAGGCTGAGAAAATAGATGACTTAACAAAATTCATCCCTCAAAGCAGTGTGAAATTTGATTATAACCAGATGCGTCTTGATTTAACCGTTCCTCAGGCCGATGTAAATAGCAATGCACAAGGTTACGTCAACCCATCGTTATGGGACGAGGGTATCCCTGCTCTGTTGCTTGGGTATGACTTTAATGGTTCAAATACATGGCGTAATAATGACAATGCTCCAGGAACAGAAGATAACTATTTCTTAAGTTTACATGGTGGGCTGAACCTGGGGGCCTGGCGACTGCGTAATTACAGTACCTGGACGTACACGAAAACGCCGGAAAGTACGGGCAACGGGTTCACTGACAATGGGAGCAGTCAAAACCATTGGAATTCTATCAATACATTTTTGCAGCGTGATATTCCTCAGGTAAGTGGGATGCTAACAATGGGGGATGCAACGACCCCCTCGGATGTCTATGATGGCTTCTCGTTTCGAGGAGCACAGATAACGTCCGATGATAATATGCTGCCGGACAGCCTTCGTAGTTTTGCACCAACGGTACATGGCATTGCGGCCAGCAATGCTACCGTAACGATCCGCCAAAATAGTACAATTATTTATCAGAAACAGGTTACACCAGGGGCATTTGAAATTAAGGATCTGTATCCTAACTCAACAAACGGCGACTTGGTGGTGACGGTTAAAGAATCGGACGGTCATGAACATACGTTCGTTCAGCCCTTCTCCAGCGTGGCGATTATGCAGCGTGAAGGCCATCTGAAATATGCTTTTACTGGTGGTGAATACCGAAGCTATGCGGACGGGGGTGAACCCAAGTTTACCCAGTTAACTGCGATCTATGGTCTGCCGCACGAAATGACGGTGTACGGCGGGGCTCAGTTGTCTGATGATTATCAGAATGGATTGGCTGGTTTAGGGTTTACGCTAGGGGATATCGGTTCTCTTTCCGTTGATACGGCCTATTCCTCTGCTGATTTAAGTACAGGCGAACATAAAAACGGGGCATCTTACCGTGCTCAATATTCAAAGAGTGTTCTTAGCACCGGTTCAACCGTTACGTTAGCGGCCTATCGTTATTCAACAAAAGGATATTATAGTTTTCAGGATGCTGTCGATCTGCAAGTCAACGATTATTATACCGATGATGAAAACGATAATAATGACTTTAATCTTACTAACAATAAGCGGTCACGCTGGCAGGCGTCTTTAAGTCAGGATCTCCCCGATGGATGGGGACAAATATATCTGAATGGCTACCAGCAGGATTACTGGAGCGATGAGGGCTATGAAAGAAACCTGACCGTTGGCTATAACAATAGCTGGTCGGGAATAAGCTATGGGGTAACCTACAACTTTACCAGTATGCCAGGTACAGAAAACGATCATCAACTGGCAATGAATATCAGCGTTCCACTGGATAAGTGGCTACATGGCGCTTATGCCGGATATAGCGCGAACACGAATCGACATGGTGATTCCACGCAGCAGGTCAGCCTGTATGGTTCCGCGCTTGAAGATGGAAATCTTAACTATACCGTGATGGAAGGCTACCGGAATCATGCAGAGTCAGGGTCGAACGGGTCTGTTAATGTAGATTATACCGGCAGTGTGGGTGAAGCTAACGTGGGTTATAACTATGACCCGGATAGCCATCAGGTGAACTATGGCCTGCAGGGTGGGGTCGTTGTACACCAGCATGGCGTAACATTCTCACAGGCGCTTAGCCAGGACATCCAGTCTATTGCCTTAGTCAGCGCCAGGGGAAGTCGTGATACGAAAGTCCTTAATGGTACCGGTGTTAAGACCGACTGGCGTGGTTACGCGGTTGTCCCGTATTTGACTCCGTATAGAAGAACCATGGTCAGTCTGGATACGAGCACCCTAGCAGACGATGCCGATATAGATAATTCCTCTGTCAACGTCATCCCGACTGAAGGGGCGGTTGTTATGGCGCAATTTAAAACCCATATTGGTGCCCACGCATTAATTCGTTTGCAGCATGCTGGCTCCGCAATTCCTTTTGGCGCAACGGTGAGCCTGATACAGGATGAGAGTGTTGCCGGTATTGTTGGTGATAATGGTGATGTCTATTTGGCTGGTGTCCCAATGGAGGGCGATTTACATGTGCAGTGGGGCAAAGGCGTCAATACTCAATGTACGGCGAAATTTGCACTGCCAGAAAATAATACAAATTCCAGCGTGATTAATGTCAGTGCGGCATGCCATTAAAATAGATTGCGGCCTCTTGTAAGATAAAGGTTATCAAATGAAATTGAAGTGTAAGCATCGAGGTTATATCAGTTCCAGAAGTGGTCTATTTTATTTTGCAGCGGCTATTCTCTGGTTTTTAGCATCATCTGTTCAGGCGGGAACGGCTACTTGTACACAGGGTACAACTGCTTTCCCTATGAACGTGGGCATTCCAAATTTCACTCCCGATTTGGCAATTGGAGGGGAGATTAAAGGGGCATACTCATATGCTCCTTCTGAGGTGGCGGTTTGCACATTTACAGCCGACACATCGGCTAACAGAGAACTGGATTATATAGTCGGGTCGGATAATGCCGATTTGGGTGTTTATAATGATGCTGAGACTTTTGCAACAAACCTTGCCGGGGTCGGTGTACAGCTTGGTGCTGACCTAACGATGACTTCTAATGTCACTAAGGATAACGATAAAGCCACTGTCTATTTTATTCCGCCTGGCAATAATAAGGCGTCAGGTAGATTTACGATATCAAGTACAAACGAAAAGGTGACACTTTCGTTTATACCTCGTGTCAGACTCATCAAGACCAGCGGGGCCGTAGAGGGGGGGATACTCTCTGGTGTGGTTGGTTATGTAGCAGCAACCGCCGATCGCGTACCGGCTCAGTTGAAAAGAACCACGCTTTACATTACGGGGACGGTTAACGCCAGTGGCTGTGAAGTAAGTAGCACTAAGGAGGTCAATATCGTGCTGGATGATGTGCAGAAGAGCAACTTACCGGAAGTGAATAGCACATGGGGCCAAAGCAGTCCGCACAATATTCAACTCAACTGCAGTAAAGGAACAACGGTAGGAATTACGTTTAGTGGCATTCAATCTTCCGATTCAGCAACGGATGCCAGCGTATTACAAAATAATGGTTCGGCACAGGGCATTGGCGTTCAGCTTTTAAAATCAGACGGCACGCCCTATGTCCTTGGAACCCGGGTGGCAATCAGCAGTTCTGCTGGCGCATCTGTTAATATTCCAGTATCAGCGCGCTATATTAGAACGGGAGATATGGTCGCTGGGTCTGTGACATCAAGTGCTACGTATACGTTAGATTATGAATAACATAAAGCGAAACTATCATGTCAAAAATATGTCTTACAATATTCAGTGTGCTATCTATTTTGACCATAACAAGGGCCTATGCCGGGACGGGATATGAAACAGGAACGGTTAATATCACCGGAAATCTGTTGCCATCTACCTGCAGTATATCTGGTGCTTCGGATTTAACATTCGCGTTAGGGAATGTTTCGCAGGCGGACCTACCGGACATAAATGCTACCTTCGGCCGCGTAGAGCAAGCTATTAGTTTACGCTGTGATGCGGATACCGGCGTGTATATGACCGTATCCGGTGATAGCGTCGCGGATTCACCTGCGATTATTGAAAACAAAGGTACGGGTAAAGGGGTTGGTGTCCAGCTTCTTGATGTGTCAAACAATTATACCCCTATTTCTTTAGGGGAGCGTTGGATGGTTATTCAGGCAACTGAGGGAGATGACACTATTCCTCTTGCCGCACAATACATTCGCACGGGAACGTTAGACAGTGGCACGGTGACAGCGTCAGTAACATATAATCTGGATTATGAGTAGCGTTTAAGCAGGTATCATACTGGTCAGCACGCTGGGTGTGATCCTGTGCGTGGCTGGAACGCGTAAATTTCCGCTTAGCCAGGGTATCAACATACTGGAATTTCTTAATGATAACGATAACGACTGCCAGATTAATTTGTACGCAGATAGCGGAGAGCGACTGGGACTTCTTCCACGCGCTACAGACAGACCCGCAGGTGATGTATTACGTTGCGGATCTGCCGTCAAACGAAGAGATCCGTGCCGCTTTTGAATCAAGGCTGCCATGCTGGTCTCCTCAAAGCTCCCACTGGCTGTGCCTCGTGGTCTCTGACAAGGCGACAGGAAAAAAGCTGGGCGTTACGGGCTATATCCATCGCGGCCCTGACTGTGCCGAGGTGGGCTTTCTGTTTGCACCCGACGCGCAGGGCCTGGGGTACGGAACAGAATCCCTGAGAGCCGTTTGTGATTATGCTTTCCGCGAGGGCGGAATTGAACGTCTGATTGCCACTGTCACCGCAGGTAATCTTGCTTCCCGCCGCCTACTGGAAAAGGTGGGCTTCACCCTGGAGCAGGAGCTACATGAAAGCTATCGTCTGCGGGATCAACTGCATAACGACTGGTTGTTTGGCCTGACGCGCAACGCCTGAGGGCGCTGTGCCTCCCCTGTTTACCTCTCACTTAACCCTTTCCCCGCACAAAACGACAAATTTGTTAGCATGCTAACCCTATATTTTTTTTGTGATCGTTGTAACATTGTTTCGAAATTGTTGTAAAACGCCGTTTCAATTGAACATTTGTCTATGTCAGGGAAATCATGCTTAACAAAATAACAAGTATCATCATCGCGCTCATTGGGCTTGCGATGCTCTATATGGGGGCGAAGCTGCTGCTGGTCGGCGGCTCGCCATTCTACGCCGTAATGGCCGTGGGGCTGATTGCCACTGCCGTGACGCTCTACCTGAACAAACGCATTGCGCTTAATATCTACGCGGTGCTGATGTGGATTGTTCTGGCCTGGATCATCTATGAGGTCGGCTTTGATAAGTGGCAGTGGATCCCGCGTGGCGATCTGATAGGCGTCATTGGCCTCTGGCTGGCGATGCCGTGGGTGGTTCGTCCGCTTTTCCGCGCCAGCGGGGCAGGGGAGCGTCGCTTCCATCCTTTCCTCGGCGGTACCGTGGCGGTGATGATTGCCCTGGTTATCGGTCTCTGCTTCTACGATCCCTATCCGCAGGACGGCACCATTACTAACGCACGTAACGCCTCCAGCGCCGACGTCGCGGAAAACAACTGGACCGCCTACGGTGGCACCACCAACGGCCTGCGTTTCTCTAAGCTCAACCAGATCAATAAAGATAACGCCAGCGATCTGGAAGTGGCCTGGACCTACCACACCGGGGATCTGCGCGACGGCAGCAAAGACGCGACCGAATACACCTTCGAGGCGACGCCGCTGAAGGTTAACAACGCGCTCTACTTCTGTACTCCGCACAACGAAGTGCACGCTCTCGATCCGCAGACCGGGGCGCTTAAGTGGAAATACGTTCCTGAAAAAGATCGCTCCTACCTGCAACAGCACCAGACCTGCCGTGGCGTAAGCTACTATGACGGCAGCGCAGCCGTTCAGGACGGCAGTTCAGCCCAGCCTGCAGCCACTAACGTTGCACCGGCAGCCTGTACTCGCCGCATCTTCAACGCGACTACCGACGCGAAGCTGGTTGCGCTGGATGCCGATACCGGTAAACCGTGCGCCGATTTCGGCACTAACGGCATTGTCGATCTGCATGACAACATGGGTACCATTCGTCCACACGCGCTGATGCAGACCGCCGCCCCGCTGGTGGCCGGTAAGCTGGTGATCCTTGGCGGCTCCGTGATGGACAACGGCTATAACACCGGTAACCCGTCGGGCGTCATCCGCGCCTTTGACGCCGTAACCGGACGTCTGGTCTGGAACTTCGATCCGGCAAATCCTGAGAATACCCAGCCGATTGCCGCCGGGCAGACCTTCCCGCAGGATACCCCTGTAGCCTGGGCTACTCTCAGCGCCGATCTGAAAAACGGTCTGGTCTATGTGCCGTTTGGCAACGCCTCGCCGGATGAAGTTGGAACCCAGCGCGATCCGCAGAGCAACACGGAGAAATTCCGCGACACGCTGGTGGCGCTGGATCTCAACACCGGTGCGTTCAAGTGGCGCTTCCAGTCCTCGAAGCATGACCTGTGGGACCGCGATAACCCGTCCCAGCCGTCGCTGCTGGATATCGACTATCAGGGGAAAAAACAGCCGGTCGTGATCCTGCCGACCAAAACCGGCAACCTGTTTGTGCTTAACCGTCTGACCGGCGAGCCTGTCTACCCGATCAACCAGAAGCAGGTCTCTACTGAAGGCGGCATCACCGGGGAGAGCTTCTCGTCGACCCAACCGGTCTCCGCGCTGAACTTTATTCCCGATCCGCTGAGCGAAAAAGCGATGTGGGGGATCACGCCGTTCGATCAGATGGCCTGCCGTATCGATTTTAAATCGCTGCGCTACGACGGTAACCCGTGGACGCCAGCTACCGAGTCCGGCTCGATTGTCTTCCCTGGCAATATCGGCGTGTTTAACTGGGGCTCTGTGGCTATCGATCCGGAGCGTCAGATCCTGATCGCTTCCCCGGTACGTCTGGCCTACAAATACAACCTGATCAAGCGTACTCCGCAGACAGAAGAAGAGCGTCTGTTTACCAAGGAGAACTCACCGTACTGGAACGAGAACTTCCAGGGCACCTACGCGATCCACATTCAGCAGCTCTCTTCCGATCTGGGCATTCCGTGTATTGCGCCGCCGTGGGGCCGGATGGTAGGCGTCGATCTGACCACCGGTAAAACGGAGTGGATGCGTCGGGTCGGTACGACCAAGAACCTCAACACCACCTTCCTGCCAGGGCGTTTCCCGATCGGCTTCCCGATGGGGATGGTCGCTCACGGCGGTCCGCTGGTAACGGCAGGTGACGTGGTGTTCCATGGCGCAACGGCGGATAACTTCTTCCGTGCCTACGACATCAACACCGGTAAGCTGCTGTGGCAGACCGAGCTGCCAGCGGGCGGCCAGGCTACCCCGGCGACCTATCTGGGCAGCGATAACAAGCAGTACGTGGTTATTGCCGCGGGCGGTCACGGCTCGCTGGGCACCAAAGGCGGCGATGCCGTTGTTGCCTACCGTCTGAAGTAATCGCTCTACTCTTCCCTACGGCCCATCAGGCTCGTAGGGAAGAGCTTCCCTTCTACAAATCTCCATTTGCATTCAGTGCGTTATTACCGTGTTTTGTCTACGATTGCCTATACCGTAACTAAAAAAAGGGGTATTGCGCATGGCTTTACGTTCATTAGGCACGACGGGATTACACATTCCACCGCTGGTTTTTGGCGGTAACGTCTTTGGCTGGACCGTTGATGAGAAGCAGAGCTTCACTCTGCTGGATGCGCTGCTGGAGCGCGGCCTAACCGCCATCGACACCGCCGATGTCTACTCTGCCTGGGTGCCAGGCAACAAAGGCGGCGAATCCGAAACGATCCTTGGCAAATGGTTTGCTGCCCACCCTGGCGCACGGGAAAAAATCACCCTGTTTACCAAAGTCGGCTCCGACCTTGGCGAGCCGGGGAAAAAAGGGCTCTCCGCCCGCTGGATTGAACAGGCGGTTGATGACTCCCTAAAACGCCTGCAAACGGACTATATCGATCTCTACTTCTCCCACTGGCCGGACGACAGCACGCCCTACGAAGAGACCCTTGGCGCGTATGAGAAGCTGTTGAAAGCCGGCAAGATCCGCGCCGTTGGCGCATCTAACCTCAATGCAGCGCAGCTAGAAGCTTCACTTAAGGCGGCCGATGCTAACGGCCTGCCGCGCTATCAGGTGTTACAGCCGGAGTACAACCTCTACGATCGCGACGGCTTTGAAGGCGAATTGCAGGAGCTGGTGGTTCGGGAGAACATCGGCGTGGTGACCTACTACAGCCTGGCCTCCGGCTTCCTTTCCGGGAAATACCGCAGCGAGAAGGATCTGGGCCAGAGCCAGCGCGGCGAGGGCGTGGGTAAATACCTCAACCCGCGCGGCTATGCCATTCTGGAGGCGCTGGACAGCGTTGCGGAGAAGCACGGCGTGAAGCCTGCGCAGGTGGCGCTCGCCTGGCTGATTAGCCGCCCCGGCGTGACCGCGCCTATCGCCAGCGGCACTAAAATCGAGCACGTTGATGGCTTTGTTGAGGCGATAAACCTTCAGCTTACGCCGGAAGATATTCTCGCCCTCGACAAGGCTGGTGCGTAACGCTTCCCTCTGCCCGGTGTTTATCACCGGGCGCTCTACCATTGCCGCGCTTCGCAAAAGCTAAGCCGTTTAAATTCTTTGTCATTACCGCCGTTTTCTCACATCGTTTGCCTGTCTGACATCGGGGTAAGAGGTGGGAAAAAATGGCAAAAAGCACCGCTGGCTGGCTGCATGAAGAGCAGCGCGACTGGGTTCGGCAGCGCGCCCGCTCCTGGCTGTGGCGCTGCGAGCTGCCAACCTGGATTTTAATCGCGGTAATCTACGGCGGCTGGTTTACGACGCTGGCGTTCTGGCAGACGCTGGGGCTGCTGCCCGCCACGCTGGTGCTGATCTGGTTCACCACCTGGTACATGTCACTTCAGCATGAACTGATCCACGGTCACCCTACATGCTACCCACGGGTAAACCAGCTGCTGGGGCTGATGCCGCTGGCGGTCTGGTACCCGTACGGTCTCTATCGGGATGCACATCTGGCGCATCACCGTACCCATCTGCTCACGCAGCCGGAGGACGATCCCGAGTCCTACTACATTCCCGAGTGGCGCTGGCGGCGCTATGCGCCCTGGCAGCGCAAGCTGATTGCCCTACGCAACACCTTTCCTGGTCGCCTGCTGTTGGCCCCGGCGCTGGATATCGCCCAGCTGCTGGAGGGCATGGTGACATCGTTTCGCCGCCTCGATCGTCAGGCAATGGCGATGTGGATCGTGCACGGTGTTCTGCTGGCTGCGACCTTTGCCTGGCTGGTGCGCTGCGAGTTTTCGATCCTCTACTTTGTGCTGGCGGTTAGCTATCCGGCGCTGGCCCTGACCAAGGTGCGCTCCTTTCTGGAGCATCGGGCGGACAACGATCCGCTTGCGCGCTCGGTGATCAACGAGGCCTCGCTGCCGTGGCGGGTACTGTTCCTTAATCTGAACTACCATTCTGTGCATCACGATCTGCCGGGCGTGCCCTGGTATGCATTACGTAAAGTCTACCTGCGCGATCGGGCAAGCTATCAGCAGCGCAACGGCGGCTTTCTGGTGCGGGGCTACGGCGAGTGGCTGCGGCACTTTCTATGGCGCTCGGTGAACGTTGATGCCCACCCCGGCTTTAACAAGGCGAACGGTAATGAGCAGTAGGATTGCGTTTCCGATGTATGACCTCTACCGCCCGGATAGCGAGGCGCTAATCCAGGCTGTGCAGGATCTGCTGGCGGCAAGGGGCGTTGCCGTCACGCCGGTCTGGCCGCAGGAGGATCTGCTGACCCACTGGCAGAGCGACGATCTTCTGTTGAGCCAGGCCTGCGGCTATCCGCTGGTTACGCGGCTGCCGGAGGTGCAGACGGTGGGCTGCTTTCACTATTCGGCTCCGGGCTGCGAAGGCATTCGCTACCGCAGCCTGCTGGTGGTGCGCCAGCGCGACAGGCATAAAACGCTGGCGGATTTTCGCGGTACCCGCACGGTCTGCAATGCACCCGACTCCCAGTCAGGCTACAACGTGTTTATGCAGATGGTCGCGCCGCTGGCGCATCAGGGGATCTTCTTTAATGACGTTATCTTCAGCGGCAGCCACCGCCAGTCGCTGGTTGAGATCGGCGAGGGCAGGGCGGATATCGCGGCCATCGACTGCGTCACCTTCGCTCTGCTTCAGCGCCATGCGCCACAGTTAATCGCTAACCTTGCCGTTATCGGTGCTAGCCCCGCCGCGCCCGGACTGCCGTTGATTACCGCCAGAAACACGCCGCCGTCACGCATCGCGCTGCTGCGGGTCGCGCTGCGCCAGTTGGTCAGCGACCCGGCGTATCGCACCCTTTGTACAGCGCTGTTTATCAGCGGCTTTAGCGACGTCTCGCGGCATGACTATGCGCCAATCCTCTCTGGTAATTATCCACAGCCATAAATAGTCCTTTCTATTTTCCACTATTTTTCATTAATCAATTGCACAGTAAAGTTCATCCATGCCCTGACGATGCGGTGACGGGCAATCCCGATACTCACTATTAAACAGGAAAGGAACATGAAGATGAGCAAACAACTCGACGGTAAAATTGCGCTGGTCACCGGAGGTACAAGCGGCATTGGTCTGGCCACCGCGCAGGTGCTGGCGGCTCAGGGCGCGCAGGTATTTATTACCGGGCGTCGCCAGGCAGAGCTGGATGCGGCGGTGGATGCCATTGGCGCGGCAGCGACCGGCATTCGCGCCGATGCCTCTAAGCTGGCAGAGCTGGACGCGGTCTATGCCCAGATAGCTAAACAGGCCGGACGGCTGGACATTCTGTTTGCCAACGCCGGGGGTGGCGACATGCAGCCGCTAGGGGCCATCAGCGAAGAGCATTTTGACCGCATCTTCGGTACAAACGTGCGTGGTGTAGTGTTCACGGTGCAGAAAGCGCTGCCGCTGCTGGTAGATGGCGCCTCGATCATTTTAACCGGATCGACCACCTCCGTTAAGGGCACCGCCAGCTTCAGCGTCTACAGCGCCAGCAAGGCCGCAGTACGCAACTTTGCCCGCTCGTGGGCGCTGGATCTGAAAGATCGTGGCATTCGCGTCAACGTGGTCAGCCCTGGCCCGGTTCGTACGCCTGGCCTTGGCGATCTGGTGCCGGATGAGCATCGTCAGGGACTGTTTGACGCGCTCGCCGCCCAGGTGCCGCTGGGCCGCCTCGGTGAGCCGGAGGAGATTGGCAAAGTGGTGGCGTTTCTTGGCTCCGACGCGGCCAGCTTTATCAACGGCGCGGAGCTGTTCGTTGATGGCGGTATGGCGCAGATCTAACGCGTTATCGGCTTGCGCTTAATGCAGCGCTGACTAAACCGTCCAGCCACGCCTGATGTCCGTTCAGCATGGGGTTAGGACGGGTTACCGCCAGCGCTTTAGCCGGCTCACCGTTCTGGGTCTCTTGGGTCAAAATACGAACCCGGTTACCCGGCAGATCCTCCAGCAGCCAGGCGTGGTGCACGTCCAGACGCTCCGGCGTATTTTCCTCGCCCGACCAGCCGTGCCATGCTACGCGAGCAGGTTCACCCACCGCAGGCGGAACGTACTCCACGACCTGGGACTCCACTGGGAAGCCAAAGGTGCTGAAATAGAAGCGCAGATTATTTTCCAGCTCGGGGCCACCATTATTATAAAAGCGCACGTCGGCTGAGTTTTTATAATATTCTGGCCACAGCAGAGGCTGGTTTAGAAACGGCCAGACATCCGCCACGCTTAGGTTTGGGATAATCATTTCGTTAGAAACAAAATTATCGCTGAAGCCTGGGATATACCCTTCCGGCCAGTAAATGGTATGCATTGTGCTCTCCTGAAAATAGTCGATATCGGGGACGCCTTCGCGTCATGCAGTGATTATCGCCTTATTCAGATATAAGCCAAATCGCCATTTTAGATAAATATTATAAGTAAACTTATAATTGGCTAATTTCAACCAGCAGAGCGCGGATCCATTGCTGGGCCGGATCCCGGTGGGTGCGTTCATGCCAGGCCATGCTTTTGGTAAAGCCAGGGATTGCCAGCGGCGGATCCATCATCGCCATCTGCTCCTGGCGGCAGGCCAGACGCTGGGGAACAACCGCGATCATATCGGTCAGGCGCAGCATTTCGGGTAACACCAAAAAGCTATTAACGGACATGCCTACGCGACGGGTACGTCCCATTGTTGCCAGAGCTTCGTCGGTCACGCCCCAAAAGCTGCCGGTGGTAGAGACCAAAATATGCTCCTGCTCGCAAAACTGCGCCAGCGTGATATCACCCGCCACGGCGAGGGGGTGCTCGGCACGCATCATGCAGACATACTCCTCCTGATACAGCGCGCGGCTATGTAGCTCGACCGGAGTCGTTTGCGGTGTCACCAGGGCCAGATCGGCTTCGCCCCGTTCCAGCTGCTGGAACAGACGATCGTTATCTACCGGACGTACCGCGACACGAATGCCGGGCGCACGTTTTTTTAGGGCAGCCATCAGGGGAACGATAACTGCTTTTAGAGCGTAGTCGGTGGCGACAATGGTGTAGGTTAGCTCTGCGCTGAGCGGATCAAAATGTGCCGGCTTCAGCAGAACAGCGATCTCCGTCAGGATCTGCTTAACGGGCATAGCCAGCTCGGTCGCGCGCAGGGTAGGAACCATCCCGTGCTGGGTACGGATAAAGAGCGGATCGTCAAAAAAGTCGCGCAGGCGGGTTAGCATACCGCTGACGGCAGGCTGAGTGAGGGAGAGCCGCTGTGCAGCCCGGGTGACGCTGCCTTCATCAAGCAGCGCATCCAGAGCTTTGAGCAGGTTGAGATCCAGCGATCTGATATCGTTGTTCATATACACAGGTCATAAGCGATAAGCATTTGCTCTGCATGCTAGTGGCTAATCCGGTGCCTGTCTAATCAATGTAAAACTACTTCAGAACCTGGCGAGAGCTACCCGCGCGGTCTACGGTTAAGTGACACTACAAGACAATATAGCGGGTAACCTTGCAATGGTGAGTGGCAGTAAAACGGTCGTTTCGCCCCATCGCGAAATTGAAGTAATGAGACAATCCATTGATGAACACCTGGCTAGCCTGCTTCCTGAAACCAATAGCCAGGATGTCGTCAGCGTTGCCATGCGTGAAGGGGCGATGGCGCCGGGCAAACGGATCCGTCCGCTGCTGATGCTGCTGGCCGCCCGCGATCTACGCTATCAGGGCAGCATGTCCACGCTGCTCGATCTCGCCTGCGCCGTTGAACTGACCCATACCGCGTCGCTGATGCTCGACGATATGCCCTGCATGGATAACGCCGAGCTGCGCCGTGGGCAGCCTACCACCCACAAAAAATTTGGCGAGAGCGTGGCTATCCTCGCCGCCGTTGGGCTGCTCTCTAAAGCCTTTGGTCTGATCGCCGCCACCCGCGATCTGCCGGGGGAGAGACGCGCCCAGGCGGTCAACGAACTCTCAAACGCGGTGGGCGTGCAGGGCCTCGTGCTGGGACAGTTTCGCGATCTCAACGATGCGGCGCTGGACTGTACTCCCGACGCTATCCTCAGCACCAACCATCTGAAAACCGGCATTCTGTTTAGCGCGATGCTACAGATCGTCGCCATCGCCGCTGCGTCGCCAGAGAGCACGCGGCAGACGCTGCACGCCTTCGCTCTCGACTTTGGCCAGGCCTTTCAGCTGCTGGACGATCTGCGTGACGACCACCCGGCGACCGGCAAAGATCGTAACAAGGACGCCGGGAAATCGACGCTAGTAAACCGGCTGGGCGCGGACGCGGCCCGACAAAAGCTGCGCGAGCACATTGACTCCGCCGACAGACACCTCACCTTTGCCTGTCCGCAGGGAAGATCCATCCGACAGTTTATGCATCTGTGGTTTGGTCATCACCTTGCCGACTGGTCACCGGTCATGAAAATCGCCTGATACCGCCCTTCGGTTCAAGCAGCACTCAACTATGGAACCACATTACAGGAGTAGTAATGAATGAAGGACGAGCGCCTTGTTCAGCGTAAAAACGATCATCTGGATATCGTCCTCGATCCCCGGCGCGCCGTAACCCAGGCCAGCGCAGGCTTTGAACGCTGGCGCTTTACCCATTGCGCCCTGCCGGAGCTGGATTTTAACGACATCACGCTGGAAACCACCTTTTTAAACCGTCAGTTACAAGCCCCGCTGCTGATCAGCTCGATGACCGGCGGCGTTGAGCGCTCACGCCATATTAACCGTCACCTTGCCGAGGCGGCGCAGGCGCTGAAGATTGCGATGGGGGTTGGCTCTCAGCGCGTCGCCATTGAGAGCGACGCTGGCCTTGGGCTGGATAAAACGCTGCGCCAGCTGGCCCCGGACGTGCCGCTGCTGGCGAACCTTGGCGCGGCACAGCTGACGGGCAGGAAAGGTCTCGACTACGCCCGGCGCGCCGTGGAGATGATTGAGGCGGATGCCCTGATTGTGCACCTCAACCCACTGCAGGAGGCGCTGCAGCCCGGCGGCGATCGCGACTGGCGCGGACGGCTGGCGGCTATTGAAACCCTGGTCCGTGAACTGCCCGTTCCGCTGGTGGTGAAAGAGGTGGGGGCAGGGATCTCCCGCGCGGTAGCCGGGCAGCTAGTGGATGTCGGCGTTGCCGTGATTGACGTCGCAGGCGCGGGCGGGACCAGCTGGGCCGCCGTTGAAGGCGAGCGGGCGGCGACCGAGCAGCAGCGCAGCGTCGCCAACGTCTTTGCCGACTGGGGGATCCCTACCGCCGAAGCGTTGGTTGAGATCGCCGACGCCTGGCCGCAGGTGCCTATTATCGCTTCAGGCGGTATTAAAAACGGCGTCGATGCGGCAAAAGCGCTACGGCTCGGAGCCTGCATGGTGGGCCAGGCCGCCGCCGTGCTTGGCAGCGCGGGCGTCTCTACGGAGAAGGTGATCGATCACTTTAACGTCATCATTGAACAGCTGCGGGTCGCCTGCTTCTGCACGGGCAGCAGTAGCCTCTACGATCTGAAGCAGGCGGATATGCGCTATTTGCGGGATGCGCCATGAGCCATTTTGCCATCGTGGCACCGCCGCTCTACAGCCACGCGGTGGCGCTGCATGCCCTGGCGCTGGAGCTGGCCCGGCGCGGCCACCGGGTGACCTTTCTTACCGGAAACGTCGCCTCGCTGGCAGAGCAGGAAACGGAGCGGGTAACGTTCTATCCGCTTCCCGCCAGCGTGCAGCAGGCCCAGCGCAGCGTACAGCAGCAGAGCAACGGCAACCTGCTGCGGCTGATCGCGGCCATGTCATCCCTGACCGATGTGCTTTGCCGACAGCTGCCCGCTATTCTGCAGCGGCTGGCGGTGGACGCGCTGATTGTCGATGAGATGGAGCCTGCCGGAAGCCTGGTCGCCGAGGCGCTGGGGCTGCCGTTTATCTCCATCGCCTGTGCGCTGCCGGTCAACCGCGAGGCGGGCCTACCGCTGCCAGTGATGCCGTTTCACTACGCCGAGGATAAGAAAGCCCTGCAGCGTTTTCAGGTCAGCGAACGTATCTACGATGCGCTGATGTACCCGCACGGACAGACGATCCTGCGCCACAGTCAGCGCTTTGGTTTGCCGGAGCGCAGGCGTCTCGACGAGTGCCTCTCGCCGCTGGCGCAGATCAGCCAGTCCGTTCCCCTTCTCGACTTCCCGCGCCGGGCGCTGCCGGACTGTTTCCACTACGTCGGGGCGCTGCGTTACCAGCCGCCACCGCAGGTGGAACGCCCGCCGCGCAGCACGCCGCGGATCTTTGCCTCGCTGGGTACGCTGCAAGGGCACCGTCTACGCCTGTTTCGGAAGATCGCCCGGGCCTGTGCCAGCGTGGGGGCGGAGGTGACCATTGCCCACTGCGATGGTTTGACGCCGGCTCAGGCCGACTCGCTCTACGCCTGCGGCGCGACGGAGGTGGCCAGCTTTGTCGACCAGCCGCGCTACGTTGCTGAGGCAAATCTGGTGATTACCCACGGCGGTCTCAATACCGTGCTGGATGCGCTGGCTGCCGCCACGCCGGTGCTGGCGGTGCCGCTCTCTTTCGACCAGCCCGCCGTGGCTGCCCGACTGGTCTATAACGGTTTGGGCCGCCGGGTGTCACGCTTTGCCAGACAGCAGACCCTGGCGGATGAAATTGCCCAGCTGCTGCGGGACGAGACCCTGCACCAGCGCCTGGCGACGGCCCGCCAGCAGCTTAACGACGCCGGAGGCACGCTGCGTGCGGCGACCCTAATTGAACAGGCCATGACAGGGAGCAAAAGCGTATCGTGAGGGATCTGATTTTAGTCGGCGGCGGGCTGGCCAACGGGCTGATCGCCTGGCGTCTGCGCCAGCGCTACCCGCAGCTCAACGTGCTGCTGATCGAGGCCGGGGAGCAGATTGGCGGGAACCACACCTGGTCATTCCACGAGGACGATCTTACCCCCGAACAGCACGCCTGGCTGGCCCCGCTGGTAGCCCACGCCTGGCCGGGCTATGAGGTGCAGTTTCCCCATCTCAGCCGTCGGCTCGCACGCGGCTACTACTCCATTACGTCAGAGAGCTTTGCCGAGGCTCTGCATCAGGCGCTGGGAGAGAACATCTGGCGTAGCTGTCCGGTGAGCGAGGTCTTACCTAACAGCGTACGCCTTGCCAGCGGCGAGGCGCTGCTTGCCGGGGCGGTGATTGATGGTCGCGGCGTGACCGCCAATCCGGCGATGCAGACCGGCTACCAGCTCTTTCTCGGCCAGCAGTGGCGGCTGAGCCAGCCCCACGGCCTGACCGTACCGATCCTGATGGACGCCACGGTAGAGCAGCAGCAGGGCTACCGCTTTGTCTATACCCTGCCGCTCTCTGCTGACACGCTGCTGATTGAGGACACGCGCTACGCCAACACCCCGCAGCTCGATAGCGATCTCCTGCGTCAGACCATTACCGACTATGCTCACAGCAAAGGGTGGTCGCTGGCCCAGCTTGAGCGCGAGGAGTCCGGCTGTCTGCCGATTACCCTGGCGGGCGACATCCAGGCGCTGTGGGCCGATGGGGCAGGCGTGCCGCGCTCGGGAATGCGGGCGGGGCTGTTCCACCCCACCACCGGCTACTCGCTGCCGCTGGCGGTCGCTCTGGCCGACGAGATCGCCGACAGCCCGCGTCTGGGCAGCGTCCCGCTCTATCAGCTCACCCGACAGTTTGCCGAACGCCACTGGCGCAGGCAGGGATTCTTCCGCCTGCTAAACCGGATGCTCTTTCTGGCGGGACGCGAGGAGAATCGCTGGCGGGTGATGCAGCGCTTCTACGGGCTGCCGGAGCCAACCGTAGGCCGCTTTTACGCCGGTCGGCTCTCTCTATTCGATAAGGCCCGCATTTTGACGGGCAAGCCGCCGGTTCCGCTGGGGGAGGCCTGGCGGGCGGCGCTGAACCATTTCCCTGACAGGCGAGAAAAAGGATGAAGAAAACCGTTGTGATTGGCGCAGGCTTTGGTGGCCTGGCGCTGGCGATCCGCCTGCAGGCGGCAGGGATCCCAACCGTGCTGCTGGAGCAGCGGGACAAGCCCGGCGGTCGCGCCTACGTCTGGCATGATCAGGGCTTTACCTTTGACGCCGGGCCGACGGTGATCACCGATCCCACTGCGCTCGAGGCGCTATTTACCCTCGCCGGCAAGCGGATGGAGGATTATGTCAGGCTGCTGCCGGTGAAACCCTTCTATCGGCTCTGCTGGGAGTCCGGGAAAACCCTGGACTACGCTAACGACAGCGCCGAGCTTGAGGCGCAGATTACTCAGTTTAACCCCCGCGACGTCGAAGGCTACCGGCGCTTCCTGGCTTACTCTCAGGCGGTGTTCCAGGAGGGCTATCTGCGCCTCGGCAGCGTGCCGTTTCTCTCGTTTCGCGACATGCTGCGCGCCGGGCCGCAGCTGCTTAAGCTTCAGGCGTGGCAGAGCGTCTACCAGTCGGTCTCGCGCTTTATTGAGGATGAGCATCTGCGGCAGGCCTTCTCTTTCCACTCTCTGCTGGTGGGCGGCAACCCCTTTACCACCTCGTCCATCTATACCCTGATCCACGCCCTTGAGCGGGAGTGGGGCGTCTGGTTCCCCGAGGGCGGCACCGGGGCGCTGGTCAACGGCATGGTGAAGCTGTTTACCGATCTGGGCGGGGAGATCGTGCTCAACGCGCGTGTTGAGGAGCTGGTGGTGACCGATAACCGCGTGAGCCAGGTGCGGCTGGCGGATGGCCGCACCTTTGATGCCGACGCCGTAGCCTCAAACGCTGACGTGGTGAATACCTATAAAAAGCTGCTCGGCCACCATCCGGTGGGGCAGAAGCGGGCGGCAGCGCTGGAGCGCAAGAGCATGAGCAACTCGCTGTTTGTGCTCTACTTCGGCCTGAACCAGCCCCATCCGCAGCTGGCGCACCATACCATCTGCTTCGGCCCGCGCTACCGGGAGCTTATCGACGACATCTTTACCGGCAGCGCGCTGGCGGATGACTTCTCTCTGTATCTGCACTCGCCCTGCGTGACCGATCCTTCGCTCGCCCCTCCCGGCTGCGCCAGCTTCTACGTGCTGGCCCCGGTGCCGCATCTTGGCAACGCGCCGCTGGACTGGGCGCAGGAGGGGCCGAAGCTGCGCGACCGTATTTTTGACTACCTGGAAGAGCGCTACATGCCCGGCCTGCGTAGCCAGCTGGTAACCCAGCGTATCTTTACCCCGGCGGATTTCCATGACACGCTGGATGCGCACTTGGGCTCGGCCTTCTCTATCGAGCCGCTGCTCACCCAGAGCGCCTGGTTCCGGCCCCATAACCGCGACAGCGATATCGCCAACCTCTATCTGGTCGGCGCAGGTACCCATCCCGGAGCGGGTATTCCCGGCGTGGTGGCCTCGGCGAAAGCCACCGCCAGCCTGATGATTGAGGATCTGCAATGAGCCAACCGCTACTGCTTGATCACGCCACGCAGACCATGGCCAACGGCTCGAAGAGCTTTGCCACTGCCGCGAAGCTGTTCGATCCCGCCACCCGTCGCAGCGTGCTGATGCTCTACACCTGGTGCCGTCACTGCGATGACGTCATCGATGACCAGACCCACGGCTTTGCCAGCGAGACTGCGGCAGAAGAGGAGGCGACCCAGCGCCTGGCCCGGCTGCGCAAGCTGACCCTGGCGGCGTTTGAAGGGGCAGAGATGCAGGATCCCGCCTTCGCCGCCTTTCAGGAGGTGGCGCTGACCCACGGCATTACGCCCCGCATGGCGCTCGATCACCTCGACGGCTTTGCGATGGACGTAGCCCAGACTCGCTATGTCACCTTTGAGGATACGCTGCGCTACTGTTATCACGTAGCTGGAGTTGTGGGACTGATGATGGCGAGGGTGATGGGCGTGCGGGATGAGCGGGTGCTGGATCGCGCCTGCGATCTCGGGCTGGCCTTTCAGCTGACGAATATCGCCCGGGATATTATTGACGATGCGGCTGTTGACCGCTGCTACCTGCCCGCCGAGTGGCTGCACGATGCCGGGCTGACGCCGGAGAACTATGCCGCACGGGAGAACCGGGCGGCGCTGGCGCGGGTGGCGGAGCGGTTAATTGACGCCGCCGAGCCGTACTACATCTCCTCGCAGGCCGGGCTGCATGACCTGCCGCCGCGCTGCGCCTGGGCGATCGCCACCGCCCGCAGCGTCTACCGGGAGATCGGTATTAAGGTAAAAGCGGCGGGAGGCAGCGCCTGGGATCGCCGCCAGCACACCAGCAAAGGTGAAAAAATCGCCATGCTGATGGCGGCGCCGGGCCAGGTTATTCGTGCGAAGACGACGAGGGTGACGCCGCGTCCGGCTGGTCTTTGGCAGCGTCCCGTTTAGGCGGGCGGCCATGACGCTTGCGCAGGATCGCCTGGAGGTCGGCAGGCTTACGGGCGTAAATAAAGCCGAAGGAGACGCAGCCCTCCCGTCCGCGCACCGCATGGTGCAGGCGGTGCGCGACGTAAAGCCGCTTCAGATAGCCCCGGCGCGGGATCCAGTGGAAGGGCCAGCGCTGGTGCACCAGGCCATCGTGCACCAGGAAGTAGAGCAGGCCGTAGATCGTCATGCCGCAGCCAATCCACTGCAGGGGCCAGATCCCCGCCGTGCCTGCGGCGATCAGCGCGATAGCCACCCCGGCGAAGACCACCGCAAAGAGATCGTTCAGCTCAAACACCCCCTTGCGCGGAGTGTGGTGCGACTCATGCCAGCGCCATCCCCAGCCGTGCATAATGTAGCGGTGGGTGAATGCGGCGATGCCCTCCATCGCAATAACGCTCAAGATGACGATCAGACTATTTACTAGCATAGCGGTGCGCGCTCCTGCGACTCAGACTGGCTTAATCAAAACCCTTAGCCTCTAAGCATAGTCGCAATCGCTGGGCGCGCGTCGGTATCAGGCCAAAGCCTGCTTGAGGTCTGCCAGCAGATCCTGCTCATCCTCAATGCCCACCGACAGGCGGATCAGCTGCGGCGTAATGCCGTTCGCCAGGCGCTGCGCCAGCGGGATCGAAGCGTGGGTCATGCTGAACGGCTGGCTCACCAGGCTCTCGACGCCGCCAAGGCTCTCGGCGAGGGTAAACAGCTTCAGTTTGCTAATGACCTCTGCCGCACGCTGATCGTCACCTTTGATCACGATGGAGATCATGCCTCCGGGCAGAGCCATCTGCTGGCGCGCCAAAGCATACTGCGGATGCGACGTCAGCCACGGGAACCACACTTTCTCCACCTGCGGCTGCTGCTCAAGCCAGCGAGCCAGCGTCAGGGCGTTGCTGCTGTGACGCTCGATGCGCAGGGCGAGGGTGCGGATCCCGCGTAGGGTCAGGAAGCTGCTGAACGGATCGAGCACGCCGCCCACCGCGTTTTGCAGGTAGCCCAGCTTCTCTGCCAGCGCCGGGCGATCGCCCACCACCGCCAGCCCGGCTACCACGTCGGAGTGGCCGTTGAGGTATTTGGTGGCCGAGTGCACCACGATATCAAAGCCCAGCGTCAGCGGGCGGTGGATCAGCGGCGAGGCGAAGGTGTTATCCGCCACGCTAATAACGTTGTGACGGCGGGCGATCTCAGCGATAGCCGCCAGGTCCGCCAGCTTAAGCAGCGGGTTGGTGGGCGTCTCTACCCAGATCATCCGCGTATCCGGCCGGATGGCGGCCTCCAGCCCGGCAAGATCGTCCGGCTTCACCCAGCTTACCTGTAGCCCGGTGCTGCGACGGCGCACGTTCTCAATCAGGCGGTAGGTGCCACCGTAAACGTCGTCAATCGCGACGATATGGCTATCTTTATCCAGCAGCTCCAGCACGGTTGAGATCGCCGCCAGGCCGGAGGCGAAGGCGTAGCCGCGCGTGCCGCTCTCCAGCTCGGCGATGGCGCTCTCCAGGGCATGGCGCGTCGGATTGCCGCTGCGGGAGTACTCGTAGCCGGTGTGCTGGCCTGGCGCGGGCTGGGCAAAGGTCGAGGTGGCATAGATAGGCGGCATCACCGCCCCGTGCTGGTCGTTAAAGGCGCCGCTGTGCACGCTGAGGGTCGCCAGCGCGCTAACCGGTGTGGCGGGCGCGGGCTGGTCATCATCCTGCAAGCCCTGCTGTTGTAGCCACTCATCGTTAAACATGCGGGAGAGGTACTTGTTGCCGCTGTCGCAGGCAAAGGTCACCACCCGCTTTGGCGTGGTCTGGTTCTGGCAGTAGCGCAGGGCGGCGGCCAGCAGCGTGCCGGTGGAGGAGCCAGCCAGCACGCCTTCCGTCTGTAACAGCTGGCGGGCAGTGGCAAAGGCCTCCGCATCCGATACCCGGTACGCCTGGCGGACGTTCTCCAGATGGGCAAGGGGAGGGATAAAGTCTTCCCCAATTCCTTCTACTCGCCAGGATCCGGCTTCGCCGTGCTGTCCGGTCTCAACCTGATCCGCCAGAATCGAGCCGATGGGATCGGCCAGCACAAACTCGGTGTGCGGCGAGTGTTTGGCAAACCACGCCTGCAAGCCGCCCAGCGTGCCACCGGAGCCAACGCCTACCACCACGGCGTCAATCCTACCCGCCAGCTGGTCGAACAGCTCCGGCGCGGTGGTGGTGGCGTGCGCCAGCGGGTTAGCCGGGTTGGAGAACTGATCGATATAGTAAGCCCCCGGCGTCTCCTCCGCCAGGCGGCGGGCGTAGTCCTGATAATACTCCGGGTGGCCTTTGGTCACGTCGGAGCGGGTAATAAGTACCTGAACGCCGAGCGCGCGCAGATGGTAGATCTTCTCCTGGCTCATCTTGTCCGGTACCACCAGCACCAGCTTGTAACCTTTCTGGGCGGCAATCAGCGCCAGTCCGAGACCGGTATTGCCTGCGGTAGCCTCAATAATGGTGCCGCCGGGATTCAGCAGGCCCCGGCGTTCGGCCTCGTTAATCATCGACAACGCGACGCGATCCTTTATTGAGCCGCCGGGATTCTGATTCTCCAGCTTGAGAAAAAGCTCGCACGAGCCGGTGTTCAGTTTGTGTAGCTGCAAAATCGGCGTCTGGCCGATAAGGTCGGTAATGGAGTGGAATACGGACATTTTTTGTCACCTGTTATGAGATGCGATAGCAGGAGGATAGGGCCGCAAAAAACAGCTTTTAAAGAATGATTCTCTGCTAAATAGAACGAAATGGCATATCTGTGCTATTTAGCCGTCAGGATGGAAAGCCATCTGGATATAACGCCGGATGGCGCTGCGCTTATCCGGCCTACAAAACAAAGGTTTAGAGCCTACCCTTGCTATCGCAGACCGTAAACCAGTGCTAATCTTATGCGCTTTTTCGATAACGGTTGCTGAATTAATCCTATAGACGCCAGGTCACGGTATGAGCCGCTTATACCTGCACGTTATATCTTATTCATTTTTTGTTATTTCAAAGATAATAACGCCTGTTTATCATCATTCAGACATCCATACTGCTAAACCGCCATAACGGATACACCAACGAAATGATCGTCCTGAGGAATATCTCTAAGATTTTTGACCACGGAAAGGTACCTATTACCGCCGTGGATAATGTGAACTTGACGGTTGAGCAGGGGCAAATTTACGGCATCATCGGCTACAGCGGCGCGGGGAAAAGTACTCTGATCCGCCTGCTCAATGGCCTGGAGAAGCCCACCGAGGGTAGCGTGACCATCAACGGTCAGGATATCTCCGCCGCGCGCGGTGAGAGCCTGCGCCAGGCGCGGCTGAAGATCAGCATGGTCTTCCAGCACTTCAACCTGCTCTGGTCGCGTACGGTAAATGAAAACATCGCCTTCTCGATGCAGATCGCGGGCGTGCCGAAAGCAAAAATCACCGCCCGGGTGGCGGAGCTGGTTGAGCTGGTCGGCCTGACGGGGCGCGAACACGCCTATCCGTCCCAGCTGAGCGGCGGCCAGAAGCAGCGCGTCGGCATCGCCCGTGCGCTGGCTAACAGCCCGGACGTGCTGCTGTGCGACGAAGCGACCTCGGCGCTGGATCCGCAGACCACCGATCAGATCCTCGATCTGCTGCTGGATATCAACCGCCGCTTTAAGCTGACCATCGTGCTGATCACCCATGAGATGCACGTGGTACGTAAGATTTGCGACCGCGTGGCGGTGATGGAGAACGGCAGAGTGGTGGAAGAGGGTGACGTACTGGATGTCTTTACCCGTCCGCAACAGCCGATCACCCGCCAGTTTGTGCGCCAGGTGAGCCAGTATGCGGAGGAGGAGACTTTTAATCCCGAGCTGGCTAACGACCTGGACGGTAGCGTCATCAAGCTGACCTTTACCGGCCACAGCACGCATAAGCCGATCGTGGGCGAACTGACCCTGCGCTACGGCCTGCCGTTCAATATTCTGCACGGCAAAATGACCCAGACGGCGCACGGCGTCTTTGGACAACTTTGGGTGCACGTGGTGGCAACCCAGGAACAACTAGGCAATATCCTCGCAGATCTGCAGAAAAGCGATATTGACGGCGAGGTGATCAAACATGGTTGAGAATTTATTCCCGCATCTGCGTCTGGAGCAGCTCTGGTCTGCCACGCAGGAGACACTCTACATGACGGCACTCTCCGGGGTAGCCACCTTTGTACTGGGGATCCTGCTCGGGCTGGCGCTGTTTTTAACCGCTAAGGGCGGGCTGTTCCAGAACAAGCCGCTCTACAGCGTGATCTCTATCGTGGTGAACGTGTTCCGCTCTATCCCGTTCATTATTCTGATCGTGCTGCTGATCCCCTTTACCAAGACTCTTATCGGTACCATTTTGGGTGCCAACGCCGCGCTACCGGCGCTAATCGTGGGGGCTGCGCCGTTCTATGCCCGTCTGGTAGAGATTGCGCTGCGTGAAGTGGATAAAGGCGTCATTGAAGCCACGCGCTCTATGGGTGCGCGCCTCAGTACGCTCGTGTTTCGGGTGCTGTTGCCTGAATCGTCGCCTGCGTTAGTGTCAGGCATCACCGTTACGCTGATCGCTCTGGTGAGCTACAGCGCTATGGCGGGTGTGATCGGCGCGGGCGGTTTAGGAAATCTTGCTTATCTGGAAGGATTCCAGCGTAACCACAACGACGTCACGCTGGTGGCGACGGTGACCATTCTGATCATCGTCTTCATCATCCAGTTCTGCGGCGACGTGATTACCTCACTGTTAGATAAACGCTAAACACAACAACAATTTGGGAACCAACATCATGAAAAAGACACTGACACTGATTGCCGCAGCAACCCTCAGCGCCCTGAGCTTCGCCTCCTGGGCTGATACCCTGACCGTGGGCGCGTCCAACGTGCCGCACGCAGAGATTCTCGAGCAGGCTAAACCTATCCTCGCAAAACAGGGTATCGATCTGGAGATCAAACCGTTCCAGGACTACATCCTGCCGAACACCGCGCTGGCCAGCCGTGACATCGACGCGAACTACTTCCAGCACATCCCGTACCTGAACAGCGTGCTGAAAGATCACGAAGGCGACAAAACCTATGACTTCGTCAGCGCAGGCGCGATCCACATCGAGCCGATTGGTATCTACTCTAAAAAGTACAAGTCGCTGAAGGATCTGCCGCAGGGCGGCAAAGTGATCATGCGTGATGCCGTGGCAGAAGAGGGCCGCATCCTCTCTATCTTCGAGAAAGAGGGCGTGATCAAGCTGAAGCCGGGCGTGAATAAAGTTAACGCGCGCATCAGCGATATCGTTGAGAACCCGAAAAAGCTGGAGTTCCTGCCGAACGTAGAAGGCTCCCTGCTGCCGCAGATGTATAACAACGACGAAGGCGATGCGGTGGTGATCAACGCCAACTACGCTATCGACGCCGGTCTGGACCCGGTGAAAGATCCGATTGCGGTAGAGAGCGGTGAGAACAACCCGTACGCCAACATCATCACCGTCCACCGTGGCGACGAGAAGAAGAAAGACGTTGTCGCGCTGGTGAACGTGCTGCACTCCAAAGAGATTCAGGAGTGGATCCGTACCAAGTACAAAGGCGCGGTGATCCCGGTTAACAACTGAGTTTGATTTATGTGTTAAAGAGGCCCGCTTAAGAGCGGGCTTTTTTACGTCAAAATTAATGCTTAAGAAAAGTATTATACGAATATAATAAAATAACGTATGTAACTATTTGTTAGCTAACTCAGCAATGCACTGATAAATAAGAAGTTTGACCTATTATAAAATATTTGTAATTGTGACGTTAATAGCTAGATGCTGTGATCTGCGTCGTTATTTATAGCCCAAAAGGCCTGGCTTTGTTGATATTCATCACGTCTTCACTTTCCTAATTTTTTGAAACAGCCAATTACGATCCCGATCACTAAAATAAAGTTATTTAAAAAATAAAATGCAATTCCATAAAAACGGAACATCATTTTAATTTTGAGGGTGGCTATGTTGAAGAATACTCTGATCCTTGCGTCTCTTATCGGTGCCTCTTTTGCTGCGCAGGCCGTGACTGTCGATCTGCGTCACGAATATATTGATAACGGCACCAACGCCGATCGCGTGGCGGTCTCTCACCGTTTTGATAACGGCCTGGGTTTTGGCGTCGAAGCAAAATGGAAATCCGGTGGTAACAATGCCGATCAACCATTAACCGAAATCGTTGGCAACGGTCACGAAGAATCCCTGAACTGGCGCTGGAAAGCGACAGATAATTTTGCTCTTAACCCGGGCATTAATATTGAAAGTAAAGATACCTTCTCTATCTATAAACCTTATCTGCATGCGCAGTATAGCTTTGACAGCGGCGTCTATATCGCTGGTCGCTACCGCTATGAGTACACCCGTAACCCGGACTCCGACGTTGTTGATAACAAAGTAAATAAATTCGATGCCTGGGTAGGCTGGGCGATGGGCGACTGGCGCACCGAGCTGAACTACGTCTACGCGAAAAGTACCGAAGACGTTATTCGTGAAAATAACAAAACCTATTCTAACGAATATAACGTTAAGCTCGCTTATAAATGGGATAAAAACTGGTCTCCGTATGGCGAAGTGGGTAACGTCGGCGTGCGAAATACCGACGAGCGCCAGACACGTTTCCGTGTCGGCGTAGCATATACCTTCTAAAAGAACCCTCATGAGAAGACCCCGGAGCAGTTGGCCGGGGTTTTTTCTTTATATTAATAGAAAGAAAAAGAAATAGAGTCGTGGATGAAATAGCACAGATAAAAAAAGGCCCTCCATACGGAGGGCAAGGCCAGTTACTAAACACACTCAATTATGCTTGTAGCCATTCACGCTGCTCGGGAAGCCGGGCAATATAGAGCGCAGGCTTACCGTCTTTGTCGGAGCTAAACAGAACCGCACTGTCGTCCGGCGTAAATGACGGATGTGGATGGGTCACCTGGCGACTATTTGCCACCGTGGCCCAGGAGGTATCGTGACGCGCTGCGCGGTAGTAGCGCTTCTCCGCTACGTCGAATACATAGATATAGGGATCGTTATCGATGCTGTAGCCGTCAGCATCATTGACGTCAACCGGCGAGCCTGAGCCGTCGCCCACCAGCAGGGTGCCGTCAAAGTTGCTCATCAGATGCGAACAGGCCGGCATGGCCATGATCGCCTCGTTAACCCCGGTAGTCGGATCAAAGCGGTAGACGGTGCGGCCCTGCTGCCCCTTCAGATAGGAGACATAAACCAGCGCCGAACCGTTCGGCACCCAGAACTCATGGGTGCAGCTCTCACCCTCGGCATGGGTCTTCACTTTACGGATATTGCTGCCGTCCTCATTCACCAGCCACATACGCGCATCAACCAGATCGTGCGGGCCTTCATGACAGAAAGCGACGGTGTTGTCGTCAAACGGACGGTAGATCGGATGACCCAGCCAGAGCTTCTCTTCATGAATAGTGGCGCTTTCACCGGTCTGCAAATCGACGCGCAGCAGGCGGCAGCGAGGCCCTTTGAGGAAGAAGTCGTGGAAAATTTTCCAGTCGTTGAGCGGCGTCCAGTCACTTTTGGCAATTTCGATACCGACCAGCTTGGTGCAGTCGCTGTTTGCTACCCAGGTACCGTAGCCAACCCACTCGTCCGGCACGCGGTAGACTTCACGCTCGGCCAGGGTTTCGAGGTTCACTTCCCGCAGGGTACGGTCGTTTTTAACGTAGTAGAGGGCAGTGTCATCCGGTGACAGGAAGCCGCCAAAGGTATTATCGCCCGCGCCCTCGGTCAGCTGTACCGCTTCGGCCTTGGCAATGTTCAGCAGATAGTAGTTCCAGTAACCATCGAATTCGCCTGCGAAGAGCAGGTGGCTGCCATCATTAAAGAAGCATTTCTGATAGAAGTAGTTGCGATGACAGGTGACTTCGGGAGGCGTTAAGCGGATCACTTCCGCACCCGTGTCCGGATCGCGGCTGACTTCATAGTTAAGCTTAACCCGCATACCTTTCGCCATACTTATCTCCTTGTTAAGAGGGCCTGTCACGATGTTTCGGCTAGCGTAATGACCCGAATGGATTATGAGTTTAAAAAGTAGGTGTTAAATTATCAAAACATCGTTTCAGTATGTGTGATTGGTCACGCACTTTAATAAGAAAAAAGTTGTGCGGAGATCAGTTTGAGGTAGAGGAAAACGCACGTCTTTGATTTATGACGATAAAAATCAACAAGATAGCCAAAATTCAAAGTTTCCATAAGCCATTGTTAAATAATGATTTTTCTGGGGACTGCGGAATGAGAACTCTCTGCAGACAGGTGTCAACGCCTAACAATCGTGATCCTAATTGCAATTTTCAAACGAAATGGCAGAAAAAATGAAACAATGTTTTATTTGCAATTGAAAACACGTTTTAGCCGGGATAATATGGCCGCCATACTACAAAACGGAACAGCGTTTCGACGCTCCGTTATGTGACGTTTGGTCAAAAACGATTTTGGAGGTAAATGTGGAAGTCAGACAAAGCATCCACAGCGCGCATGCTAAGACGCTGGATACTCAGGGGCTGCGCGACGAGTTCTTAGTTGAGCAGGTATTCGAGGCGGACGCTTACACCATGGTGTACAGCCATATCGACCGCATTATCGTTGGCGGCATCATGCCGGTGGCAAAAACCGTTGCCGTTGGCGGCGAAGTGGGCAAGCAGCTGGGCGTCAGCTACTTCCTTGAACGCCGCGAACTGGGCACCATCAACATCGGCGGGCCGGGCACCATCACCGTTGACGGCCAGTGCTACGAAATCGGCCATCGCGATGCGCTCTATGTCGGCAAAGGGGCACAAGAGGTGGTGTTTGCCAGCGTCGATCCGGCAAAACCGGCCAAGTTCTACTACAACTGCGCCCCGGCACATACCGCTTACCCAACCAAAAAAGTCACACCGGCGGACGTTGCTCCGGTGACCCTTGGCGATCCGCTCACCAGCAACCGTCGCACCATTAACAAATACTTCGTGCCGGACGTGCTGGAGACCTGCCAGCTGAGCATGGGCTTGACCGAGCTGGAGCCGGGCAACCTGTGGAACACCATGCCGTGCCATACCCATGAGCGTCGGATGGAGGTCTACTTCTACTTCAATATGGATGAGGACGCCTGCGTGTTCCATATGATGGGGCAGCCGCAAGAGACGCGCCACATCATCATGCATAACGAACAGGCGGTGATCTCACCGAGCTGGTCTATTCATTCGGGCGTCGGTACCCGCGCTTACACCTTCATCTGGGGGATGGTAGGCGAGAACCAGGTCTTTGATGATATGGACCACGTTGCCGTTAAGGATCTGCGCTAGTCGCGGAGAGCAAAGCAAACCCTGCCTGGCGAACAGGCGCAGATAGATTAAGGAACCACTATGATTCTGAATGCATTTTCTCTTGAAGGTAAAGTTGCGGTTGTCTCTGGCTGTGATACCGGCCTGGGCCAGGGTATGGCGCTGGGTCTGGCGGAAGCGGGCTGCGACATCGTCGGGATTAACATCGTTGAGCCGACCGAGACCATTGAGCGCGTCACTGCCCTGGGTCGTCGCTTCCTGAGCCTGACCGCTGACCTGCGTCAGATCGACGGCATCCCTGCGCTGCTGGAGCGCGCGGTGAGCGAGTTTGGCCATATCGACGTGCTGGTGAACAACGCGGGTCTGATCCGTCGTGAAGACGCGATCAACTTCAGCGAAAAAGACTGGGACGACGTGATGGATCTCAACATCAAGAGCGTGTTCTTTATGTCCCAGGCGGCGGCGAAGCACTTTATCGCCCAGGGCAACGGCGGCAAAATCATCAACATCGCCTCCATGCTCTCTTTCCAGGGTGGCATCCGCGTACCGTCCTACACCGCCTCTAAAAGCGGCGTGATGGGCATCACCCGCCTGATGGCGAACGAGTGGGCGAAGCACAACATCAACGTGAACGCCATCGCTCCGGGCTACATGGCAACTAATAACACCCAGCAGCTGCGTGCTGACGAGCAGCGCAGCGCTGAGATCCTCGACCGCATCCCGGCGGGCCGCTGGGGTCTGCCAAGCGATCTGATGGGTCCGGTGGTGTTCCTGGCCTCCAGCGCCTCAGACTACATCAACGGTTACACCGTGGCGGTAGATGGCGGCTGGCTGGCGCGTTAATTACCTCTGGCGTTGAAAAGTGTCGGGTGGCGCTGCGCTTACCCGACCTACAAGATCCTGCCACACGGCGGGATTTTTTATCGTCGTAAATCAGATAAATCCATATGCTCAATAACGAAATATCCATATCAAAATGCCAAATAAAGGCGCTTCCCTGCTTATTTATTAGCTAAAACATGATATTAAAATAATTTGATAATATTAAATATGGTTATGAAAGTGGAATATCCATCACATAAACTATATGCATAGCAATATTATCCATATCTATGACCGTTAACCCCTGACACCTTTCGCCATCCCTCTCTTACTTTCAATAGACGATTTACTACTTCAGGCAACAAAAGATGAGTTTACTGAGTCATAATGCACCGTCATTGCCGCGCGCGTTGCAGGATACGCGGCGCATGAATCTTTTTGTCTCTGTCTCCGCCGCCGTAGCCGGTCTGCTGTTTGGTCTGGATATCGGCGTGATCGCCGGGGCGCTCCCCTTTATTACCGACCACTTTACCTTGACCAGCCGCCAGCAGGAGTGGGTGGTGAGCAGCATGATGCTGGGGGCGGCCATCGGGGCGCTGTTTAACGGCTGGCTCTCGTTTCGTCTGGGGCGTAAATACAGCCTGATGGTAGGCGCGATCCTTTTCGTGGCTGGCTCCCTCGGGTCGGCCTTCGCCATCAACGTTGAGGTGCTGATCTTCTCGAGGGTGATCCTCGGCGTCGCGGTCGGCATCGCCTCCTATACCGCGCCACTCTACCTCTCCGAGATGGCGAGCGAGAACGTGCGCGGGAAGATGATCAGTATGTACCAGCTGATGGTCACGCTGGGGATCGTGATGGCCTTTCTCTCTGACACGGCGTTGAGCTACTCCGGTAACTGGCGCGCCATGCTGGGCGTGCTGGCCTTGCCAGCGCTGGTCCTGATTGCGCTGGTCATCTTCCTGCCAAATAGCCCGCGCTGGCTGGCGGAGAAGGGACGACATATTGAGGCGGAGGAGGTGCTGCGCATGCTGCGCGATACCTCCGAGAAGGCGCGGGAGGAGCTGAACGAGATCCGCGAAAGCCTGAAGCATAAGCAGGGCGGGTGGGGACTGTTTAAAGCCAACCCGAACGTGCGTCGGGCGGTATTTCTCGGCATGCTGCTGCAGGCGATGCAGCAGTTTACCGGCATGAACATCATCATGTACTACGCCCCGCGTATCTTTAAGATGGCCGGGTTTACCACCACCGAACAGCAGATGCTTGCCACCCTGGTGGTTGGCCTGACCTTTATGTTCGCTACTTTTATCGCCATCTTTATGGTGGATAAGGCCGGACGTAAGCCCGCGCTGAAGATCGGTTTTAGCGTCATGGCCTTTGGCACGCTGGTGCTGGGCTACTGCCTGATGCAGTTCGATAACGGCACCGCCTCGAGCGGTCTCTCCTGGCTCTCTGTCGGCATGACCATGATCTGTATCGCCGGATACGCCATGAGCGCCGCGCCGGTGGTGTGGATCCTCTGCTCGGAGATCCAGCCCCTGAAGTGTCGCGACTTCGGCATTACCTGCTCGACCACCACCAACTGGGTGTCGAATATGATTATCGGCGCGACCTTCCTGACGCTGCTTGATGCCATCGGCGCGGCGGGAACGTTCTGGCTCTATACCGCGCTGAATATTGCCTTTGTGGGCATTACCTTCTGGCTGATCCCGGAAACGAAGAACGTCACCCTTGAACATATTGAGCGTAAGCTGATGGCGGGAGAGAAGTTAAGAAATATCGGGGTATAAACCGTAGGCCGGGTAAGCGGAGCGCTACCCGGCACAACTGTAAAACCTAGCGCATCGCGCGTTTCAGGATACGTTCAGCCTGGCGCTGGAAGTCAGCCGCAGTCTCTTCCACGGTTTTCTGGCCGTAGTCGATGTACTGCAGCGAGGTACCAAACTGGGCCACCACCTGCGGATCGTCAAAGTAGGGCGATACCGTCAGCTTCGCAGGCAGAGACTGCGCCAGGCGCAGGCCGGCAACCGACGGATCCTCCTCTTTGATGGTGCCGTTCGCGGTCAGGGTCTCCACCGCCGCCTTGCTCAGCGGTACGCCGCGCTCAAGACCCAGCGTCTCGGCTCCCTCTTTGCTGTTCAGCAGGAAGTTAATCAGCTGCGCCGCCTCTTTCGGATGCTTGGTGGATTTACCAATCGACAGCATCTGGGCCGGTTTAAAGAACAGGCCGGCGTCGGTCGCGCCCGGCAGCATCGGATAGCTGCCCAGCTCCAGCTTCGCCGGTGGCTTCAGGTTGTCGGAGTATTTGGTGATGGTGGAGTTCCACATGTAGGTACCGCCCCATTCACCCTCGATCCACGGCTTCATCTCATACATGTTGCTCTTACCAAACGACGCGTAATATTTGGTATCCGGCATCACGTGGTTGTCGACCAGATCTTTATAGGTCTGGAAAAACTCCACCCACTGCTCTTTGCTGTAGGCGAATTTTTTGGTCTTCTCATCCACCGCCGGGATATTGTACTTCTGGATCATGTACGAGTTCAGCAGCGCCAGGGTGTCCTGGTGCTCCAGCACCACCGGGTAGTACTGCTTGCCCAGCTTGCTCTCAAAGGTCTTGCCCGCAGCCTTCAGCTCATCCCAGGTTTTCGGGTACGCAACGCCCGCTTTTTTCCAGGTCTCATTGTTAAAGTAGAAGACGCGTGCGGTCACGGAGATGGGGATCCCGTTCAGCTTGCCGTTGACGGTGGTCGACTGCAGCTCTTTCGGATCGAACTGGCTCAGATCGATCACGTCCTTCACCTGGTTGAGGTCGTAAAACCCGTCGCCGTTTTTGGAGAAGATCGGCAGCCAGTTCCAGTTGGTCTGCATCACGTCAGGCTCGGTGCCACCGGCGATCTGCGTCGTCAGGCGGGAGAGGTGGCCGTCCCAGCCGGTATATTCAGATTTTACGTTAATGTCCGGATGCTGCTTGTGGAACTCCTCGATCGCCTTCAGCGTCACCTGATGGCGGCCGTTGCCGCCCCACCAGGACATACGCAGGTCAACGTTATCCGCCGCCTGTGAAGGAAGGGCGCTCAGGCCTAATGTGGCGGAGATTGCTGCGCTTAAAAGCACTTTTTTCATTTTTATACTCCAGTTAGAGAGAGATGTTCTGTTCAGTTTTCGCGTCAAAGATATGACACTTATCCATGTCAAACGTAAACCAGACCTTGCGGTTAAGGCCCTTTTCAATCATCGGTTTAGCTTCGTCGGACGGTATGCGAGCGGTCAGCTCATAGTCGGCAACTTTGAGGTAGACAAAGAACTCGTGGCCCATGTTTTCGGTGCGCACCATCTCGCCGGAGCAGCAGCCTTCGGCAAAGGGTTCATCAGAGAGGGAGACAAATTCCGGACGCACGCCGAAGAACACCGACTGGTTCTGGTACGCGGCCACTTTCTCCTGCTGGCGAGCGTTCAGCGGCAGGCTCTCATCGCCGATGGTGATATGCAGGCGGCCCGCTTTATCAATTAGCTTGCCAGGCTTGATGTTCATCTCCGGCGCGCCGATAAAGCCCGCCACGAACATGTTTTTCGGGTAGTGGTAGAGGTTATCCGGGGTATCCACCTGCATGATGTGCCCCAGCTTCATCACGCAGATGCGATCGCCCATGGTCATCGCTTCGGTCTGGTCGTGGGTCACGTAGACGGTAGTGGCCGGTTTGCCAGAGCTTTTGAGCTGCTTATGCAGATCTGAAATACGGATGCGCATTGAGGCGCGCAGCTTAGCGTCGAGGTTAGAGAGCGGTTCGTCAAACAGGAACACGTCCGGCTTCTTCACAATCGCCCGGCCTACCGCGACACGCTGAGCCTGGCCGCCTGAGAGCTGGCGCGGCAGGCGCTCCAGCAACTCTTCCAGCTCAAGGATCTTCGCCGCTTCGTCCACGTACTTGTCGATCTGCTCTTTCGGCATCTTGCTCAGCTTGAGGCCAAAGGCGAGGTTCTCGCGCACCGTCATGTGCGGGTAGAGGGCGTAGTTCTGGAATACCATCGCAATCCCGCGCTCTTTCGGCGCGAGGTTGTTCACAATCTTCTCGCCGATGCGCACTTCGCCGCCGCTGATGGTCTCCAGTCCGGCCAGCATGCGCAGGGTCGTAGACTTGGCGCAGCCGGACGGGCCGACAATCACCATAAACTCTCCGTCAGCGATCTTCAGGTCGATACCATGTACCGCTTTAAAACCGTTGGAGTACACTTTTTCCAGCTTGTTGAAAATAACTTCAGCCATGATATTTCCCTCTTAACCTTTAATTCCACTGCTGGTCACGCCCTGTACGAAGTAGCGTTGAGCCAGGAAGAAGACAATGATGGACGGCAGAATGGAGATACTCGCCATTGCCAGAATTTCGTTCCACGGCGCGCCTTCGGTCACGTCGATGGACATTTTCAGCGCCAGGGCAATCGGATACTTATCCACGCTGTAGACGTAGATCAGCGGGCCGATAAAGTCGTTCATCGACCACATGAACTGGAACAGCGCCACCGAGATAATTGCCGGCTTCAGGATCGGCACCACCACGTACCAGAGCACCTGGGCAGAGTTACAGCCGTCGATCTGCGCTGCCTCTTCCATGTCACGCGGTACGCCGCGCAGAAACTGGATCAGCATGAAGACAAAGAAACCCTGGGTGGCAAAGGCCAGCGGCAAATAGAGCGGCATATAGCTGTTGAGCATGCCCATCTCACGGAACATCAGGTACTGCGGGATCAGCAGCACGGTGCTTGGCAGCAGCATGGTGGTGATCAGCGTGGCGAACCAAAACTTCTTCCACGGGATCTCGAAGCGGGCAAAGCCGTAGGCCACGATGGTGGAGGAGATAATGGTCAGGATCACTTTCGGGATCACATACTTGAATGTATTCAGCATGTAATGGCCGAAGTTATACTCGGTACCGGTTTTCCAGCCGTTAATGAACCCGTCCCAGGTGGCGTTGGCTGGCC
This sequence comes from Pseudescherichia sp., assembly GCF_031998825.1. Taxonomy (GTDB): domain Bacteria; phylum Pseudomonadota; class Gammaproteobacteria; order Enterobacterales; family Enterobacteriaceae; genus Pseudescherichia. The sequence goes on along the minus strand of NZ_DAMACX010000017.1, from coordinate 35,536 downwards.
ACAGGCTCAGGGTGGTGAAGATCTCGTGGTTAGGCTTGAACGCCGCCGAGAACATCCACACCAGCGGGTAGAGCATCAGCAGGCCAACAAACAGCAAAATGACATAGCGGATCCACGCGCTGATCTTCTCGCGACGCAGCGTGCGGGCCACCTCACGTTCGGCGTGGCTCGCAGCCGGGGAAATTTGTTGAACGTCAGCCATTTTTGCCTCCCTTATCGGCGGAGTAGAAGACCCAGTATTTTGATGACTTAAAGGCAATGGAGGCGAAGACAGCCACCACCAGGAACAGTACCCACGCCAGCGCCGCGCCGTAGCCCATGTCGAAATACTTGAAGGCGGTGTCGTAGATGTAGAGCGAGAAGAGGTAGGTGTAGTAGGTCGGGCCGCCGCCGGTAATGACGTACGGGCCGGTAAACTCCTGGAACGCCTGAGTGGTCTGCATGATGAAGTTGAAGAAGATCACCGGGGTAATCAGCGGCACGGTCACCTTCATAAACATCTGCCATTTCGACGCGCCGTCGATCATCGCCGCCTCATACTGCGACTGCGGAACGTTTTGCAGCGCGGCGAGGAAGATCACCATCGCGGAACCAAACTGCCAGACGCGCAGCAGGGTCACGGACATCAGCGCCAGCGACGGCTCGCCCAGCCAGTTCACCGGATCGAGGCCGAAAACGCCGATAAAGCTGTTCAGCAGGCCGTCGATGGCAAACAGCGCGCGCCACAGCACGGCGATAGCAACGGAGCTGCCCAGGATGGATGGAATGTAGTAGGCGGTACGGAAAAAGCCGATGCCGCGTAATTTAAAGTTAAGAACAAAGGCAATCCCCAGCGCGAAGGCCAGCTTCAGCGGGATGGTTAAAAATACGTAGGCAAAGGTGACGCCCATTGATTTCCAGAACAGGGAGTCCTCGGTCAGCATGTAACGGTAGTTTTCAATCCCGTTAAATACCGGCGGACTCATTAAGTCATACTCAGTAAAACTGAGGAAAAACGAGGAAACGAAGGGAAAGGCCGTAAAGACGATCAACCCGATGATATAGGGCGATATCCAGGCCAATCCCAGCAGTCTGTTTTCATTCATATATACCTGCCTGGGTGTATGATTGCTTTTTAAAACGGTGTTTTAATTTATCTTATTGCGATTTATTTCTGCGTCATTCGATTAATTATGGAAATGTGATCAAAGTCGAAACGATGTTTCAATAAGGTGAGCCAGGTGACATTTCAGGTGAACACGAGCGGTAAGTGCCTGGATAAGTGAATGATTAACCCGCTAATGATTTGCTATAAATAAAAATGCCCTCGCGATGGAGGGCTTTAATTTATTGATACTGTGATCGTCTGCAAACCGCACCGCGCTCGCCGTAGGCCGGGCAAACGCAGTGCCGCCAGGCGTGGCAGCGTTAGCATGGTAACGCCCGGTGGCGCTACGCTTACCGGGCCTACAATGACTTAATATGCTGCGAGGAAATCCTCACGTACCGGCGTAAAGGTGTCGAGCAGGGTGCCTGCCTTTAAGCAGACGCAGCCGTGCACGATGTTCGGCTCTTTATAGAGGGTATCCCCGGCGCGAACGATATGTTTCTCATCGCCGATGGTAAATTCAAACTCACCGGACAAAACATAGGTAAGCTGTTCATGAGGGTGGTTATGCAGTGGGCCAACCGCGCCTTCGCTAAAATTTACCTCTACCGCCATCATTTTGCCCGCGTGGGCCAGAATGCGCCGGGTAACGCCGTTACCCAGATCGTCGAGCTGGGTCTGCTGGTGGAAAGTAAACATGAGAGCGTCCTGTAATAAATGGGTTAAGAGTAAAACAATGTTTCATTAAATTTATATCAGCCAGCGTTAAAAAGAAACGCGACGCCTAATAAGTGGAAAGCCGATCACAAGTTTGTTTTCACGGGCGGATAACAGGGGAGAGAGGCAAGATGAAAACCATAGGACTGCTGGGCGGGATGAGCTGGGAATCGACCATTCCCTACTACCGTCTGATCAATGAGGGAATAAAAGCCCGGCTGGGCGGCCTGCACTCCGCCAGCCTGCTGCTGCACAGCGTCGATTTTCATGAGATTGAGGCCTGCCAGTCGAGCGGTGACTGGGATAAGGCCGGGGATATTCTCGCCAGCGCCGCCGCAGGCCTTGAAAGCGCCGGAGCGGAAGGGATCGTACTCTGCACCAATACCATGCATAAGGTTGCCGACCAGATCGAAGATCGCTGCAACGTGCCGTTTTTGCACATCGCCGACGCTACCGCCCGGGCGATCCAGAAACAGAACCTGCAGCTGGTCGCGCTGCTGGGCACCCGCTACACCATGGAGCAGGATTTCTACCGCGGGCGAATGCGTGATGCCCACGGCATTGAGACCTGTGTCCCGGACGGGGAGGATCGCGCCAGGGTTAACCAGATCATCTTTGATGAACTATGCCGGGGCACCTTCAGCGAGCCGTCGCGGGCATACTTTATCGATCTGATTACCCGGATGGCGAACCAGGGGGCGCAAGGCGTGATCTTTGGCTGCACCGAGATTGGCCTGCTGGTCTCCCAGGATCAAAGCCCAATCCCGGTATTTGATACCGCCGCGCTGCACGCCGCCGACGTCGTCGACTTTATGCTGGATTAACGCTCCGCCAGCACCGCCTCTAACGGCGCGATAATTCGCGGCACCGCCTGCTGTAAGTGAGCGGAGAAGGCATCCACCAGCGCGGAGGCGGGGCGGTGCAGGGGGCGGATCAGGCTAACGGTAAAGGGTACGTCGATGCTGAAGGGCCTCACCACCACGCCGCTGCTGGCGTAATCGAGGGCGGTAAGGGGATTGACCACCGACACGCCGACCCCGGCGCGCACCATCGCGCAGACGCTGGCGGCGCTATGGGTCTCTACCACCATGCGGCGTTTTACCTGATGCTCAGTGAACAGCGCATCCAGCAGCTGGCGATAGCTGTCCGAGCGCGACAGGCTAATGTAGTTCTCGCCCTGAAAATCCTGCGGCGTGAGCACCTCATGCTGCGCCAGCGGATGCCCGGCGGGCAGAACGCATACCTCGTTCAGGGTCAGCAGCGGCGTGCGCTCGGTCCCGGCGGGCGTGCTGAGGGTTTCGGTCAGCCCAAGGTCATGTCGCTGCGCAGAGAGCCACTCCTCCAACAATGGCGACTCCTGTGGCACCACGTTGAGACTCACCTCCGGGTAGCGGGCAAGAAAAGGCTGCAGCAGCAGGGGCAGAAACGACTGGGAGAAGACCGGCAGGCAGACGATAGACAGCTCCCCCTGACGGAACTCCCGCAGGCTCTCGGCAGCGCTGACGATGCGATCCAGACCGTACCACGAGCGCTGCACCTCCTCAAACAGGCGCAGGCCCTGCACCGTTGGGTGCAGACGGCCCCGCGAACGTTCAAACAGCGTCAGGCCAATCACCTTTTCAAAGCGCGCCAGCTCCCGGCTGACGGTGGGCTGCGAGGTGTGCAGCAGGCGAGCGGCCTCGGTCAGGTTTCCGGCGGTCATCACGGCGTGAAAAATTTCGATATGGCGAAGGTTAACGGCGGGCATGGGTTTTCCTGCGGCGCAAGGTATATCAGATATGCATAGAATCGTAACATAACGATATTTTTTATTCCGTTCGGCCTGTGGCGTAATAGTGAAAAATCATTATGGAGTTCGCCATGCCACGCCCGTTAAACAATACCGATACCGCACTCACTGCCGCCAACCTGCACAGCCTGGTGACTGAATTTGGCTGCCCGGTCTGGGCCTACGACGCCGAGATTATCCGCAGCCGGATTGCGCAACTGGCGAAGTTTGACGTGGTGCGTTTCGCCCAGAAGGCGTGCTCCAATATTCATATTCTGCGTCTGATGCGCGAGCAGGGCGTCAAGGTGGATTCAGTATCGCTGGGCGAGATCGAACGCGCGCTGGCGGCGGGCTACCAGCCGCAGAGCGATGCGGATGAGATCGTCTTCACCGCCGATCTGATCGATCCGCCGACGATGGCCCGCGTGCATGAGCTACAGATCCCGGTTAACGCCGGCTCGGTGGATATGCTGGCCCAGCTGGGGGCGGTCTCTCCGGGCCACCGCGTCTGGCTGCGGGTTAACCCTGGCTTCGGCCACGGCCATAGCCAGAAAACCAATACCGGCGGCGAGAACAGCAAGCACGGGATCTGGTACAGCGATCTGCCCGCCGCGCTGGAGGTTATGCAGCGCTACCAGCTTAAGCTGGTGGGCATTCATATGCACATCGGCTCGGGCGTGGACTACGGCCACCTTGAGCAGGTCTGTGGCGCGATGGTCAGCCAGGTGATCGCGTTCGGCCAGGATCTGGAGGCAATCTCTGCCGGGGGCGGACTGTCGATCCCTTACCGCGAAGGGGAAGAGGCGATCGACACCGATCACTACTTTGGCCTGTGGAACAGTGCCCGGGAAAAAATCGCCGCCCATCTGGGGCATCCGGTGAAGCTCGAGATCGAGCCGGGACGCTTCCTGGTGGCCGAATCCGGCGTGCTGGTGGCTCAGGTGCGCAGCGTCAAAATGATGGGCAGCCGTCACTTTGTGCTAATTGACGCTGGCTTTAACGACCTGATGCGCCCGGCAATGTACGGCAGCTATCACCACATTAGCGCCCTCGCGGCAGACGGTCGCGATCTGGCCGCTGAACCGCTTATCGATACCGTAGTGGCCGGTCCGCTGTGTGAATCCGGAGACGTCTTTACCCAGCAGGCGGGCGGAGAAGTTGAAACCCGTGCTCTGCCTGCGGTAGCGCCGGGAGACTATCTGGTGCTGCACGATACCGGGGCCTACGGCGCATCGATGTCCTCCAACTACAACAGCCGTCCGCTGCTGCCGGAAGTGCTGTTTGACGGCGGCGCGGCGCGGCTGATCCGTCGTCGGCAGACCATCGACGAGCTGCTGGCGCTGGAGCTGCTGTAAGACAATGAGCGTGACGATCCTGCCTCTGTACGACGCGCCGCACTTTGCGGATCAGGTGACCGACTGGCTGTGGGCGGCCTTTGGCGAGACGCTGTCGCGAGACTTTTTTGCCAGCGTAATCGCCCATAGCCAGCGGCCCGAGGCGCTGCCTCTTACCTTTATCGCTACTGAGGGGGAGAAGCTGCTGGGTACGGTTGGGCTCTGGCGCTGCGATCTCATCAGCCGTCAGGATCTCTGGCCGTGGCTGGCGGCGCTCTACGTCGATGAGGCCGCGCGCGGGCAGGGGCTGGCGGGCAGGCTTCAGCAGCACGTGAAGGATTACGCTCGGGAGCAGGGCTTTACCCAGCTGCATCTCTACTCCGCCTGCCGCGATTTTTACGAGCGCTTTGGCTGGCACTACATCGGTGACGGCCTGGACTACCCGGCCACCACGGTGCACCTCTACCGCTGCGCGCTTTAGCTCTCCTGGAGGGTACCCACCGAGTGACGGCGCACCAGCGTCGGGCTAAAGAGATGGGTGATCTCCGGCAGAGGCTGCTCTTTCGCCAGCGCCAGGGCCAGCTCTGCGGCCTGGGTCGCCATCGTGACGATAGGGTAGCGCACGGTGGTCAAGCGCGGACGGACGTAGCGGGAGATCAGCACGTCATCAAAGCCTATCAGCGAGATCTCGCCCGGCACTTCAATGCCGTTGTCGTTTAACACACCCATCGCGCCGGCGGCCATCGAGTCGTTATAGCAGGCTACGGCGGTAAAATGTCTTCCCCGCCCGAGCAGCTCGGTCATCGCCTGCTCGCCGCCGCTCTCATCCGGCTCGCCCCAGGTCACCAGCCTGTCGTTACAGGGTAAGCCGTTCTCCCGCAGCGCATCGTAATAGCCCTGGAGGCGATCTTCCGCATCGGAAATAGCGTGGTTGGAGCAGAGGTAGCCAATTTTGGTATGCCCCTGCTGGATAAGATGCCGGGTCGCCAGCCATGCGCCGTAGCGATCGTCCAGCGCCACGCAGCGTTGCTCGTAGCCGGGCAGAATGCGGTTGATCAGCACCATGCCGGGCATCTGATCCATCAGCGCAGCTAACTCTTCATTGGGAATGCTTTTGGCGTGGACTACCAGCGCCGCACAGCGGTGGCGCATCAGCTGCTCAATAGCGCGCCGCTCCTTCTGTTCATTATGGTAGCCGTTACCAATCAGCAAAAAGTTACCGGTATGGTAGGCCACCTGCTCCACGGCTTTGACCATGGCACCAAAAAAGGGGTCAGAGACGTCGCCGACCACCAGTCCGATGGTCTCCGTTGACTGCTGGGCCAGGGCGCGAGCATTGGCATTGGGATGGTAGTTGAGTGAGGCCATGGCGCTTTGCACCGCCTGCCGTGAGGCGTCGCTGGCTTTGGGAGAGTTGTTAATGACGCGCGACACCGTGGCGACGGAGACACCTGCGAGCTTTGCAACATCCTTTATGGTCGCCATTCTGAACCTTCTTTAATGGGTAAACGTTTACACCTGATTAAGTGTTGCGGAAAAGCGCGGCGGGTTCAAGGCTCTTGCTCTTCTGAAGTGCGCAAACGTGAGCCAAAGCGCATGTACAGTGTGGAACCGTTACACCCGTGTTACCCAGCAAATAAAACAGAAAAAGGGTAATTCAAACCTTTAGTTACACTTTGCGATGAGCTGTTGCGATTGTTCCCTGGCATCCACCGGGGGGAGGGGCCACAATCAAGATCCCAGAGGTATTGATTGGTGAGATTTCAGTACGTATAGAGTACTCACTTTTTGCACCAACCTGCGCGGATGCGCAGGTTTTTTTTCGCCCCGATTTTGCTGCCCGCCACACTTCTCGTGTAATCTGCCACAATTCTTGCCATACCCCGAACGACTGAACAGGAAGTTAATGATGCTGGGCTTTTTCCGCACCCTCGTCCGTCTGCTCTACCGCGTCGAGCTCACCGGCGATACGCAGCCGCTGCGCGGCGAACGTGTACTCATCACCCCCAACCACGTCTCTTTTATTGACGGCATCCTGCTGGCGCTGTTTTTACCGGTGCGCCCGGTATTTGCGGTCTATACCTCAATTAGCCAAAGCTGGTACATGCGCGCCCTGTCGAGCCTGATTGACTTTGTGCCCCTCGATCCCACCAAGCCGATGTCGATCAAGCAGCTGGTGCGCCTGATCGAAAGCGGGCGCCCGGTGGTGATCTTCCCGGAGGGACGCATCTCGGTCTCCGGTTCGCTGATGAAAATTTATGACGGGGCCGCCTTTGTCGCGGCTAAATCGCGGGCAACGGTGATCCCGGTGCGCATTGAGGGGGCAGAGCTGACCTTCTTTAGCCGCCTGAAGGGGCTGGTGAAGCAGCGCCTCTTCCCGCGCATCAGCCTGCATATTTTGCCCCCAACCCAGCTGCCGATGCCGGACGCGCCCCGCGCCCGCGATCGTCGCCGTCTGGCGGGCGAGATGCTGCATCAGATCATGATGGAAGCGCGCATGGCCGTGCGCCCGCGGGAGACGCTGTTCGAAGCCCTGCTGGCGGCGCAGTACCGCTACGGCGCAGGCAAGAACTGCATCGAGGATATCAATTTCAAGCCCGATACTTACCGCAAGCTGCTGACCAAAACGCTGTTTGTGGCGCGCATCCTGGATAAGTACAGCGCCCAGGGCGAAACCATCGGCCTGATGCTGCCGAACGCGGGTATCGCGGCGGCGGTAGTCTTCGGTGCCATCGCCAGGGGACGCGTTCCGGCGATGATGAACTACACGGCGGGGGTGAAGGGCATGGGCAGCGCCATTACCGCCGCGCAGATCAAAACCATCTTTACCTCCCGCCAGTTTATGGAGAAGGGCAAGCTCTGGCATCTGCCGGAGCAGCTAACCCAGGTGCGTTGGATCTACCTGGAGGATTTGAAAGGTGAGGTGACTACAGCCGATAAGCTGTGGATCTTCGGCCACCTGCTGATGCCGCGCCTGGCGCAGGTGCCGCAGCAGCCGGAAGATGACGCGCTGGTGCTCTTTACCTCTGGCTCGGAGGGCAATCCGAAAGGAGTGGTGCACAGCCATAAAAGCATTCTCGCCAACGTGGAGCAGATCCGAACTATCGCCGACTTTACCGCGCGGGATCGCTTTATGTCGGCTCTGCCGCTGTTCCACTCCTTTGGCCTTACCGTGGGGCTCTTTACCCCGCTGCTGACCGGAGCAGAGGTCTTTCTCTACCCCAGCCCACTGCACTACCGTATCGTGCCGGAGCTGGTCTATGACCGTAACTGTACCGTGCTGTTTGGTACCTCGACCTTCCTTGGGCACTACGCCCGCTTCGCTAACCCCTACGACTTCTACCGCCTGCGCTACGTGGTAGCCGGGGCGGAAAAGCTGCAGGAGAGCACCCGCCAGCTCTGGCAGGACAAATTTGGCCTGCGCGTGCTTGAGGGCTACGGCGTGACCGAATGCGCGCCGGTGGTCTCCATCAACGTGCCGATGGCAGCGAAGCCGGGCACGGTGGGGCGTATTCTGCCGGGGATGGACGCGCGCCTGATGGCGGTGCCGGGCATTGAAGAGGGCGGCAGGCTACAGCTGAAGGGGCCAAACGTCATGACCGGCTACCTGCGCGTCGAGAACCCTGGGGTGCTTGAGCGCCCGGCGGCGGAGAACGCCGAGGGTGAGATGGAGCCCGGCTGGTATGACACCGGCGACATCGTGCGCTTCGACGAGCAGGGCTTTGTGCAGATCCAGGGCCGGGCCAAGCGCTTCGCCAAAATCGCCGGGGAGATGATCTCGCTGGAGATGGTCGAGCAGTTGGCATTGTTGGCCTCGCCGGACAAACTGCACGCCACGGTGGTCAAGAGCGACGCCAGCAAAGGCGAGGCGCTGGTGATGTTTACCACCGACAGCGAGCTGACCCGCGAGATGCTGCTCCAGCAGGCGCGCGCTCAGGGCGTACCGGAGCTGGCGGTGCCGCGCGATATCCGTTTCCTCAAGCAGCTGCCGGTGCTGGGCAGCGGCAAACCGGATTTTGTTACCCTGAAAAGCAAACTTGACGAGACGGAAGCGCAACATGCATGAGTCAGTGAGCACTAACAATTCTCTGCTGTCGAAGGGCATGCTGGCGGTTACCGTCGCCCAGTTCCTCTCGGCGTTTGGCGATAACGCCCTGCTATTTGCCACCCTGGCGCTGCTCAAGGCCGAGTTCTATCCCGACTGGAGCCAGCCGATCCTGCAGATGGTGTTTGTAGGCGCTTACATCCTCTTCGCCCCCTTTGTTGGTCAGGTGGCGGACAGCTTTGCCAAGGGGCGGGTGATGATGTTCGCCAACGGGCTGAAACTACTCGGCGCGCTGAGTATCTGCGTGGGTCTTAATCCTTTTATTGGCTATACGCTGGTGGGCATTGGCGCGGCGGCTTACTCTCCGGCCAAGTACGGTATCCTCGGCGAGCTGACCACCGGCGATAAGCTGGTGAAGGCCAACGGCCTGATGGAGTCCTCGACTATTGCCGCCATCCTGCTGGGTTCGGTGGCGGGCGGCGTGCTGGCAGACTGGCATGTGCTGGCGGCGCTCGGCGTCTGCGCCCTGGTCTACGCCGGGGCGGTGGTAGCGAACCTGCTGATCCCCAAACTGCCTGCGGCACGGCCTGGTCAGAGCTGGCGTTTTGCCCCGATGACCCAGAGCTTCTTTCACGCCTGTAAAACGCTGTGGCTGAATGGCGAAACCCGCTTCTCGCTGGTGGGCACCAGCCTGTTCTGGGGCGCAGGGGTAACGCTGCGCTTCCTGCTGGTGCTGTGGGTGCCGGTGGCGCTGGGCATTACGGATAACGCGACGCCAACCTATCTTAACGCTATGGTGGCGGTGGGGATTGTTGTCGGCGCGGGCGTGGCGGCGAAGCTGGTGACCCTGGAGAGCGTGGCCCGCTGCATGCCTGCCGGGATCCTCATCGGCGTGGTGGTAACGCTATTTTCGTTACAACATGCATTGCTGCCTGCCTACGGCCTGCTGGTGCTCATCGGCGTGCTGGGCGGATTTTTCGTCGTGCCGCTCAATGCGCTTCTGCAGGAGCGCGGGAAACGCTCCGTCGGGGCAGGCAACGCTATCGCGGTGCAGAACCTGGGCGAGAACGCGGCGATGCTGATTATGCTGGGGTTCTACTCACTGGCGGTAAAAGCGGGTGCGCCGGTAGTCGGCGTCGGGGTCGGCTTTGGTGTGCTGTTTGCGCTGGCGATCGCCGCCCTGTGGCTGTGGCAGCGCCGTCGATAAAAAACATGCCCGGCAGGCGTATTCCGCCGGGCAATTCACTTACGGTGCCGGGTAGGTGTACACCTTGTGCACCGCCTCAATCTCCGCTAATACCTCTTCGCTCAGCTCCAGATACAGGCTCTCCACGTTGGTCTTCAACTGATCCATGGTCGTGGCTCCCAGCAGGGTGCTGGCTACGAACGGCTGGCGACGGACAAAGGCCAGCGCCATCTGCGCTGCATCCAGGTTATGCCGTTTAGCGATATCCACATAGGCAGCGATCGCTTTTTGCGTCTGCTCGCCGCTGTAGCGCGTAAAGCGGCTAAAGAGCGTGTTGCGCGCCCCGGCGGGCTTCGCACCGTTCAGGTATTTACCCGTCAGGGTGCCGAAGGCCAGACAGGAGTACGCCAGCAGCTCTACGCCCTCAAACTGACTCACCTCTGACAGACCGACCTCAAAGCTGCGGTTCAGCAGGCTATAGGGGTTCTGGATAGTGACGATACGCGGCAGATCGTGCTTATCCGCCAGGTGCAGGTAGCGCATCACGCCAAACGCTGTTTCGTTGGAGACGCCGATGTAGCGGATCTTGCCCGCCCGCTGACACTCGGTTAGCGCTTCCAGCGTGTCGAGAATAGTCACGCCGGGCGCGGACTCGGCCCACTCATAGCCCAGCTTGCCGAAGCAGTTGGTTGGGCGCTGCGGCCAGTGAACCTGGTAGAGATCGAGATAGTCGGTCTGCAGACGTTTCAGGCTGGCGTCCAGCGCTTCACGGATGTTTTTGCGATCCAGCACCTGATTCTGGCGAATGCCGCTGTCGTTATTGCGGCTGGGGCCGCTCACCTTGGAGGCGATAACCAGCTTCTCACGGCTGCCATGCTTCGCCAGCCAGTTGCCGACGTAGGTTTCGGTTAAACCCTGGGTCTCCGGGCGCGGCGGCACCGGGTACATCTCTGCCACATCGATCAGGTTGATACCCTGGGCTACGGCGTAATCAAGCTGTGCATGGGCCTCGGCTTCGCTGTTCTGCTCACCAAAGGTCATTGTGCCCAGCCCCAGCGTGCTTATCTCAAGCGAGCTGTGAGGGATACGGTGATAATGCATAGCCGGCTTCCTTGTTTTTTAACAACGTCAGGGGCTTCCTGACAAAGGAATATAAACATGGCAGAGGGGAGGCAAAAGGGGAAGAGAAAAATCAAAAGGCCAGCGGATTGCTGACCTTAGCACTTAACGTTCGATAATTTGCGACACATCATCACGGTTAATCTGCATCTCGTTGCCCTGCTGATCGCGATAGCTGACCAGCCCGGTATCGTCATCAACGGCAGGCTTGCCTTCGGTGAGGATCATACGGCCATCTTTGGTCGCCATCACATAGTCGCTGCTGCATCCTGAAACTGCACAGGCTAAACCCACTGCGGAAATCACTACTGCCCATTTTTTCACGGTTGTTCTCCTTCTCAAGGCCAAAATCTGTATTGAGTGTAGTAATAACGCATGGATACGAAAGGAAAAAGCGGGAAAATCTTAAAAGACAGCGCGAAATAGCTGCGTTCACCACAGTTTACCCTACGCATAGCATGGTAATATTTCCGTGACGTAATTAACGTTACAGGTAACGGAGAGGAGAGATGGAGATACGCGTGAAAACGCTTGAGGAGAAGGTGGAGTCGTTGGTCACGGATGTCGCCGTGATTAAATCTAACTATGCAACAAAGGAGGACGTTTCAACCATCAGGGTAGAAATAGCACAGACTAACGTCAGGATTGCAGATGTAAAGGCCGAGCTTCATAACACGCTTAGAGCGCAGGTTACGACGATCGTTGGCTCAATGATTGCGATTACCGGCGTTGCTTCAGGCGTCATCATCAAATTTCTCGCCCATTAATGCAGCGATGGCTCCCCCGTAGCGGGGGAGCGAGAGATTACAGCGGATTCTTTTTGTTGCGCAACAGGTTCAGGGTCTCGACGGCGATCGAGAAGAACATGGCGAAGTAGATGTAGCCTTTCGGCACGTGGATGCCAAAACTCTCCAGCATCAGCGTAAAGCCGACCAGGATCAGGAACGACAGGGCCAGCATTTTTACCGACGGGTGACGATCGACAAACTCGCCGATAGGGCGGGCAGCAAACATCATCACGCCGACGGAGATCACCACCGCCGCCATCATAATGAAAAGATGATCCGACAGACCCACCGCCGTAATGACCGAGTCGAGGCTGAAGATAATATCCAGCATCATGATCTGTACGATGGCACCAAGGAAAGAGTGAACGTTGGTTTTCAGCCCCTCCTCTTCACCTTCGATGGACTCGTGGATCTCCTTGCTGGCTTTCCAGATCAGGAACAGACCGCCGAGCAGCAGGATCAGATCCCGGGCGGAGACCGCGTGATCGAAAACGCTAAACAGCGGCGTAGTCAGCCGGGTTACCCACGAGATAGAGGCCAGCAGCGCCAGACGCATCAGCATTGCACCCGCCAGGCCGATACGCCGGGCGTGGTTGCGCTGTGCGGTCGGAAGCTTAGCAACGACCAGAGAGAGGAAAATAATATTGTCGATTCCGAGCACAATCTCCAGCAGCGTCAGCGTACCGAGCGCGAGCCAGGCGTTGGGATCGGTTATCCATGCAAATAACATCGTAAAGTCCTGCCAAAAAAAGAAGCGCTAATTATAAGCCTGCGGCGGAAGAGGGCAAAAAAATTAATAACCCTGCAACAAAAAATGCCGCTCCAGCAGGGCGCGGGTAAAGTTCTTCTTCAGGTAGAAGCCTCGCGGCAGCGTGAGGATCGGCTGACCGTGCTGGCCCACCGCCTCGGTCAGCGCCTTGCTGTTCGCCGCCTTGGGCCGCAGCTGTAGCACCTCGCCATGGCGAGCGGTAATGCTCTCTACCTGGCCCAGCACGATAAGATCCATCAGCTCCTCCCAGTCCATCCGCAGCTGCTGCTCTTCCCGCTCGCTGGGGCTCCACAGCAGCGGCGAGCCAACCCGGCGGCTGGCGATGGGGATCTCCCGCGATCCCTCTACCGGGATCCACAGCACCCGCTTGAGCTTGTGGCGCACATGGCTGCTCTCCCAGGTGACGCCGCTGTTGCCGGTCAGCGGTGCGACGCAGACAAAGGTTGTCTCCAGCGGACAGCCCAGGCTATCCACCGGAATGGTTTTCAGCTCCACACCCAGTGCGGCAAAATCCTGCTCAGGCTTGCTGCCCGCGCTCGCCCCCAGCCAGCGCTCCAGCAGCACCCCGGTCCAGCCCTTGTCACGCTTGAAGTCTGCCGGCACCGGCAGGCCAGCCAGCGCACCTAGCTCGCCAAGGGTGAGCCCGGCCAGCCGTTGCGCCTGCTCCAGCAGGACACTTTCCGAAACGGGCGGCGAAGTAAAAGGGGAGAGCGGCAGCATATGAACAACCTCAGGTTAAAAAATGAACAGCAATAGTGCACAGGGGGTAATGCGTAAGATCTTTTCCCACAGCGATGAACAACACAATGATTTTTAGGGTTTTTTTCCCTTGTGCTCTGTTTGTTGCGCAACAGCTCGCAGGGTTTTCCAAATCTGGTCACTGACAATGAACAGGATCTTACACCATGTTATCCACAGAAAAGTGGGATAAGTGAGAAAAAGCGGCACTACTGTTTCCATTTACAGCCTTGACGTGCGAGCAAAATCGAATTTTCGTACAAATTGTGCTTAACTTAGTGGCACAATCTGTGGATAAAACCGACTCTGTTCGATCTTTCATCAGTTGCCGGATCGGCCATGTGATGCACATCACATATTGATCCCACGGGCGTAAAGATCGTGGTATAACCTAATGAATAGTCCCATATTATTTTTTTGAGTGATAAACAGATTATTCAGGGTCGTCTGGGTTTTCCCGGGGTAATTCCATACTTCTGCACAACTCTATCCACAGAAATCGTGAATAAAACCGCGGCTGGAGCCCTCATTCTGTTTATAACTCAGGTGATAATTGTGAGTTATTCAAATGTTATTCGGTTATAGCGTATTGAGAGAGTGGTTTACCGTACCTCACGAGTGTGAAACAATCGTTTAATTCAGGTTTATTTTGAGGTAGTCCGGTGATTGATGACGATGGCTACCGCCCAAATGTGGGTATCGTAATCTGTAATCGACAAGGCCAGGTGATGTGGGCCAGGCGCTTCGGTCAGCACTCATGGCAGTTTCCCCAGGGGGGTATCAACCCTGGTGAGTCCCCGGAGCAAGCTATGTACCGGGAGCTGTTCGAAGAGGTGGGGCTGAGCCGTAAGGATGTGCGTATTCTTGCTTCGACCCGCAGCTGGTTGCGTTACAAGTTACCAAAACGTTTGGTGCGTTGGGACACAAAGCCGGTTTGTATCGGCCAAAAACAGAAGTGGTTTCTTTTGCAATTGATCAGCAACGATGCGGATATCAATATGCAAACCAGCAGTACCCCTGAGTTTGATGGCTGGCGCTGGGTAAGCTACTGGTATCCTGTTCGTCAGGTCGTCTCGTTTAAACGCGATGTTTATCGTCGGGTGATGAAGGAGTTTGCAAGTGTGGTGATGGCGCTGACGGAGAGCACCCCAAAGCCACAACACTCTCCTGCCTGGCGACGTAAGAGAGGATAAGCCTTACATATCATGCTCACCCGGTTACGAGAAATAGTTGAGAAAGTTGCCAGCGCGCCGCGCCTTAACGAGGCGCTGGATATCCTGGTGACCGACATCTGTCTGGCGATGAACACCGAAGTCTGTTCGGTCTACCTCGCCGATCACGACAGACGCTGCTATTACCTGATGGCGACGCGCGGTTTGAAAAAGCCGCGCGGCCGCACCATTACGCTCGCATTCGATCAGGGTATCGTTGGCCTGGTAGGCAGGCTGGCGGAGCCGATTAACCTCGCCGACGCGCATAAACACCCCAGCTTCAAGTACATTCCCTCAGTAAAAGAGGAGCGGTTTCGTGCGTTTCTTGGCGTGCCGATTATTCAGCGACGCCAGCTGCTGGGCGTGCTGGTGGTGCAGCAGCGCGAGCTGCGCCAGTTTGACGAGAGCGAAGAGTCGTTTTTAGTCACGCTGGCAACCCAGATGGCTGCCATCCTCTCCCAGTCGCAGCTTGCCGCCCTGTTTGGTCAATATCGCCAGACGCGCATTCGTGCGCTGCCTGCCGCTCCCGGCGTGGCTATCGCCGAGGGTTGGATGGATGCCACGCTGCCGCTGATGGAGCAGGTCTACGAGGCCTCGACGCTGGACACCGGCCTTGAGCGTGAACGGCTCACCGGCGCGCTGGAAGAGGCCGCAGGCGAGTTTCGCCGCTACAGCAAGCGTTTCGCTGCCGGCGCACAGAAAGAGACGGCGGCCATCTTCGATCTCTATTCCCACCTGCTATCGGACGCCCGTCTCAGACGCGAGCTGTTTGACGAAGTCGATCGCGGTTTCGTGGCCGAGTGGGCGGTTAAAAAGGTCATTGGGCGCTTTGCTGAACAGTTTGCCGCCCTTTCCGACGGCTACCTGAAGGAGCGTGCCGGCGACCTGCGCACGCTGGGGCAGCGCCTGCTGTTCCATCTCGACGATAGCCTACAGGGACCCAATACCTGGCCCGAGCGCTTTGTGCTGGTTGCCGACGAGCTTTCCGCGACTACGCTGGCGGAGCTTCCCCACGATCGGCTGGTAGGGGTGGTGGTTCGCGACGGTGCGGCCAACTCTCACGCGGCTATTATGGTGCGGGCGCTGGGCATTCCAACGGTGATGGGGGCCGATATCCAACCTTCGGTACTGCACCGCCGCACGCTGGTGGTGGATGGCTACCGGGGCGAGATCCTGGTCGATCCCGAGCCGATCCTGCTCCAGGAGTATCAGCGTCTCATCACCGAAGAGAACGAGCTAAGCAAGCTTGCTGAGGATGAGGTTAACCTTCCCGCCCAGCTGAAAAGCGGCGATCGGGTTAAGGTGATGCTCAACGCGGGCCTTAGTCCTGAGCATGAGGAGCAGCTCGGCAGCCGCATCGACGGTATTGGCCTCTACCGCACTGAAATCCCGTTTATGCTGCAAAGCGGTTTTCCCTCGGAAGAGGAGCAGGTGGCCCAGTACCAGGGGATGCTGCAACTCTTTAACGAGAAGCCGGTTACCCTGCGCACGCTGGACGTCGGCGCGGATAAGCAGCTGCCCTATATGCCCATCAGCGAGGAGAACCCGTGCCTGGGCTGGCGGGGGATCCGTATTACGCTCGATCAGCCAGAGATCTTCCTGATTCAGGTCCGGGCCATGCTGCGCGCCAACGCCGCTACCGGTAACCTCAGCATTCTGCTGCCGATGGTCACCAGCATCGAAGAGGTAGACGAAGCTCGCCGCCTGATTGAGCGCGCCGGGCGGGAAGTTGAAGAGATGATCGGCTACGCCATCCCCAGACCGCGCATTGGCGTGATGCTGGAGGTGCCTTCGATGGTCTTTATGCTGGCGCATCTGGCAAGCAGGGTCGATTTTATCTCCGTTGGCACCAACGATCTCACCCAGTACCTGCTGGCGGTCGATCGCAACAACACCCGCGTGGCGAGCCTCTACGACAGCCTGCATCCTGCCGTTCTGCGGGCGCTGGCGACGATTGCCCAGGAGACGGAGCACCACGGAATCGATCTCTGCCTGTGCGGTGAAATGGCGGGCGATCCGATGTGCGTTGCGGTACTGATTGGCCTTGGCTATCGTCATCTGTCGATGAACGGCCGCTCGGTGGCTCGTGTTAAATACCTGCTGCGCCATATCGATCGCGAGGATGCCGAGACCCTGGCAAACCGCGCTTTGGAAGCCCAGTTCACCAGCGAGGTGCGTCATCAGGTAGCGGCCTTCATGGAGCGCCGTGGCATGGGTGGCCTGATCCGCGGCGGACGCTAGCGTTAGCGGCTGCGGGTAAAGGGAAGATACAGATCTTTTACAACTTCGCCCTAATCGCCCGCCTGGCTTATGCTATGATTCCCAGCTTTGGAGCGCCCCGTTAAGCGGACGCACATCTTAACCGCTGTCGATTTTTGGCGGAATAACAACACTTTGTGGTGACAGATGAATAATGGATATCTGCGTTTTCCCGATTTCGATCCGGTAATTTTCTCTATCGGACCGGTTTCGCTGCACTGGTACGGCATGATGTACCTGGTTGGCTTTATTTTTGCCATGTGGCTGGCTGGTCGCCGCGCAAATCGTCCCGGCAGCGGCTGGACGAAAAACGAAGTGGAAAACCTGCTCTATGCAGGCTTCCTGGGCGTCTTCCTTGGCGGACGCATCGGCTACGTGCTGTTCTACAACTTCCCGACCTTTATCCAGGATCCGCTCTATCTGTTCCGCGTCTGGGATGGCGGCATGTCCTTCCACGGCGGCCTGGTTGGCGTGATCGTGGTGATGATCATCTTTGCCAAACGCACTAAGCGCACCTTCTTCCAGGTCTCCGACTTTATTGCACCGCTGATCCCGTTTGGGCTGGGTGCCGGGCGGCTGGGTAACTTTATCAACGGCGAGCTGTGGGGCCGCGTCGATCCGAGCTTCCCGCTGGCGATGCTCTTCCCTAACTCCCGCGCGGAAGATATGGCGCTGCTGCCTTCGCACCCGGAGTGGCAGACTATTTTTGACACCTACGGCGTACTGCCGCGCCACCCTTCACAGCTCTATGAGCTGGCACTGGAGGGGGTTGTGCTGTTTATCATCCTTAACCTGTTTATTCGCAAGCCGCGCCCGATGGGGTCGGTATCAGGTCTGTTCCTGATCGGCTATGGCGCATTCCGCATTATCGTGGAGTTCTTCCGCCAGCCGGACGCGCAGTTTACCGGCGAGTGGGTGCAGTACATCAGCATGGGCCAGATCCTCTCTATCCCAATGATTATTGCGGGCGCGCTGATGATGGTCTGGGCGTACCGCCGTCGCCCGCAGCAACACGTCTCCTGAGGAATCATGAAACAGTATTTAGAACTGATGCAAAAAGTGCTGGATGAAGGCACGAAGAAAAACGACCGTACCGGCACCGGCACGCTTTCCATTTTTGGCCATCAGATGCGCTTTAACCTGCAGGAGGGCTTCCCGCTGGTGACCACCAAGCGCTGCCACCTGCGCTCAATCATTCATGAGCTGCTGTGGTTCCTGCAGGGCGATACCAACGTCGCCTACCTGCATGAAAACAACGTCACTATCTGGGACGAGTGGGCCGACGAGCAGGGTAACCTCGGCCCGGTCTACGGCAAACAGTGGCGCGCATGGCCGACGCCCGACGGTCGCCACATCGACCAGATCGCGACCGTGCTGAACCAGCTGAAGACTGATCCGGACTCCCGGCGGATCATCGTCTCTGCCTGGAACGTCGGCGAGCTGGACAAAATGGCGCTGGCCCCGTGCCACGCGTTTTTCCAGTTCTACGTTGCGGATGGCAAGCTCTCCTGTCAGCTCTACCAGCGCTCCTGCGATGTCTTCCTCGGCCTGCCGTTTAATATCGCCAGCTACGCGCTACTGGTGCATATGATGGCGCAGCAGTGTGATCTGGAGGTGGGTGACTTCGTCTGGACCGGCGGCGATACCCATCTCTACAGCAACCACATGGAGCAGACGCATCTGCAGCTGACCCGTGAGCCGCGCGCGCTGCCGAAGCTTGTGATCAAGCGTAAGCCGGACTCGCTGTTCGACTACCGCTTCGACGACTTTGAGATCGAAGGCTACGATCCGCACCCTGGGATTAAAGCCCCGGTCGCTATCTAACGCTGACAGCCTGCCACAGCCGGCGCGTTAATGCGCCGGTTTTTTCTCTCTATCATTCCGTTCTGCGACCCGCTTTCCCGCTGCGATGTAACCCTCTGCAAATCACACTATTTCTCTCGTAGCGCCTCGTAAAAGTAATCATCTCGCCTCGCATGCGTTGCATTTTGGGTGCAGAGTGCGGCAATGAAAAAAGAGCAGGGTTACACCCTTATTGAAACCACAGTGGCGATGATTGTTCTGGCGATGCTGGGCGCGTCGGGACTGTACGGCTGGCAGAGTTACCAGGCGCATCAGCGGCTGTGGCAAACCGCCTGGCAGGTGCGTGACTATCTGGAGTTGCTGCGGGACGATGCCAACTGGCACAACCGGGATCGTAAGGTATCGGTGAAGCAGGAGAGCGGCCGCTGGTGCCTGCTGGCGTCGGCTGACGCGCAGGCAACCTGTGGTGCGGATAATCCCTTTGCGCTACATCCGCGCTGGCCAGAGGTGGCGCTGGTGGATATCACCCCCTCGCTCGGCTTTTACGGGCTGCGCAATACGGCATGGGCCGGACATATCACGCTGCGTAGCGAGGCGGGGGAGTGGCAAATCATTGTATCAAACTGGGGGCGGATAAGAGTATGCCAGCGTACAGACAGCGGCGCTTGCAGCTGACCGAGGGTGGTTTCTCTCTACTGGAGGTGCTCATCGCGATGACCATCGGCAGCGTACTTTTGCTCAGCGCGGCCCGCTTTTTACCTGCGCTACAGGCAGCAATGCTGCACCAGGCCCGGCAGCAAACGTTGGAGGAGGCGCTTTGGCAGCATCTTTTCACGCTAGGAAAGCATCTCCAACGGGCCGGCTACTGTCGGGGCGAGTGCATTGGGCAGCCGCTAGTCATTGGCCGTCAGGGAGCCTGCGTTATCGTGCAGTGGGATGCCAACGGCAACGGCCGGTGGGAGCACTCGCCCCTCTCCGAGGCGGAGCAGACCGGCTTTCGCCTGCAGAACGGCGTGCTGGAGACGCGGCAGGGGGCAGAGAGCTGTGAAGAGAAGGGGTGGGATAAAGTTACCGATCCCGCTACGGTCAGCGTACAGCGCTTCACGGTGAGCCGCCAGCTGCAGGGCGTTTTGGCCCCCGCGCTGACGGTAACGCTGGCGGCGGCTCCCCTTGACCATCCCCAGGAGGTCATTAGCGCGACCTATAGCGTGGTGGGGTACAACTTATGAAAAGTGAAATCTGTGAGAGATGAAAGGGGGATCTCATCCCTGGCGCTGGTTCTGCTAATTCTGCTGCTGGGCAGCCTGATGCTCACCGGTTTAAACCAGCGCCAGCACACCCATACGCAGCGCATCACCAGTGAAAGCCGGGCGCTGCGTCATTTGGCCGATGCTCACTCGGCGCTGGAGTGGGGACGGATGCAGGTCTGGCAGATGCAGCCCGCCGTGCAGTGTCGGGAACATCAGCGCCAGCCGTGGCGGGTGTGCCTGCGTATTTTTGCCGACCGGACGCTGGTGCTGATTGCCGAAAGCGGGAGTGAAACCCTGTGGCGCAGCGGGGTGATACGCGAGAGCAACGTGACGTTTTCGCCTCACGGCTGGAGCGATTTCTGTCCCTTCAAGGAGATAGCCCAATGCCAGATGCCGTAGCTTCCCAGAGAGGCTTTAGCCTGCCGGAAACCTTGCTGGCAATGGTGCTGCTGGTCATGGTTGTCACGGCGCTGACAGGGTATCATCGCGTGCTGCTGGAGGGCTTTACCGCCTGGAGCCACTATCGCTACCTGTGGCGCTACGGCTGGCAGCAGGCGCAGCTTCGGCCCGCACCGTTACCATCGGGCTGGCAGGTCAGCCGGGTACAGACAACGGACGCCGGATGTGTCAGCATCAGCGTAACCATCACCTCGCCAGTGGGCAGGCAGGGGAAGATGACGCGGTTACATTGCCCAGTTTATAAGTAGTCAGGAGCGTTTATGTTAAGGGTCTATCACTCCAATCGTCTGGATGTGTTGGAAGCGTTGATGGAGTTTATCGTTGAGCGTGAACGGCTCGACGATCCCTTTGAGGCCGAAATGGTGCTGGTACAGAGTACCGGCATGGCGCAATGGCTACAGATGACGCTCTCGCAAAAGTTTGGTATCGCCGCCAATATCGACTTCCCGCTCCCGGCGAGCTTTATCTGGGATATGTTTGTCCGTGTACTGCCGGACATTCCGAAAGAGAGCGCCTTTAATAAACAGAGCATGAGCTGGAAGCTGATGACCCTGCTGCCGCAGATGCTGGAGCAGGAGGCGTTCACTATGCTTCGCCACTACCTCAATGACGACGACGACAAGCGCAAGCTGTTTCAGCTTTCGTCTCGGGTGGCCGATCTCTACGATCAGTATCTGGTCTTTCGTCCGGAGTGGCTGACCCGCTGGGAAGAGGGTGGTCTGATTGACGGCCTCGGTGAGGCGCAGATCTGGCAGGCGCCGCTCTGGCGTGCGCTGGTGGAGCACACCGCCGCGCTGGGGCAGCCGCACTGGCATCGTGCCAACCTCTATCAGCGTTTTATCAACGTGCTGGAGTCCGCCACGACGCCGCCCGCCGGGCTGCCCTCCCGGGTGTTCATCTGCGGCATTTCAGCCCTGCCGCCGGTCTATCTCCAGGCGCTGCAGGCGCTGGGCAAGCACGTGGATATTCACCTGCTGTTTACCAACCCCTGCCGCTACTACTGGGGGGATATCAAAGATCCGGCGTTTCTCTCCCGGCTAATTGCCCGCCAGCGTAAGCACCACCTTGATGCCCATCCGGTGGCCCTGTTCCGTGAAGATCAGCCGGTAGAGGGCCTGTTTAACAGCGAAGGCGAGCAGGAGGTGGGTAACCCGCTGCTGGCCTCATGGGGCAAGCTGGGGCGCGACTACATCTATCTGCTGGCCGGAATGGATCGCTACGACGATCTCGATGCCTTCGTTGATATTACGCCCGGTGCGCTACTGCAAAACCTGCAGTATGACATTCTGGAGTTAAAAAACAGCGCCGTCGCCGGCGTGACGGCCCAGGAGTATGAGCGCAGCGATGCCAAGCGCAGGCTGGAGCGGGAGGATCGCAGCGTAGCGGTGCACGTCTGCCACAGCCCGCAGCGGGAGGTCGAGGTGCTACACGATCGCCTGCTGGCGATGCTGGAGGAGGATCCCGAGCTCTCCCCACGCGACATCATTGTGATGGTGGCGGATATCGACAGCTACAGCCCCTTTATCCAGGCGGTATTTGGCAGCGCCAGCGGAGAGCGCTATCTACCCTATGCCATCTCCGACCGCCGCGCCCGCCAGTCGCACCCGGCGCTGCAGGCCTTTATCAGCCTGCTTTCGCTGCCGGACAGCCGCTTCCAGTCGGAAGACGTGCTGGCCCTGCTGGATGTGCCGGTGCTCGCCGCACGGTTTAATATCGATGAAGAGGGGCTGCGCTACCTCCGTCAGTGGGTCAACGAGTCCGGCGTGCGCTGGGGCATGGACGACGACAACGTGCGCGAGCTGGCCCTGCCCGCTACCGGCCAGCACACCTGGCAGTTCGGCCTGACGCGCATGCTGCTTGGCTACGCGATGGAGAGCCGCCAGGGCGAGTGGCAGTCGGTGCTGCCCTACGATGAGTCCAGCGGCCTGATTGCCGAGCTGGTGGGCCATCTGGCCTCGCTGCTGATGCAGCTCAGGCTGTGGCGCAAAGGGCTGGCGCAGGATCGCCCGCTGGCGGAGTGGCTACCGGTCTGCCGCGACATGCTCAACGACTTTTTCCTGCCGGATCCCGATACCGAAGCTGCGCTGGCGCTGATTGAGCAGCAGTGGCAGGCGGTTATCACCCAGGGCGTGGGCGCACACTATGACGAGGCGGTGCCGCTCTCCCTGCTGCGCGACGAGCTGGCGCAGAGGCTTGACCAGGAGCGCATTAGCCAGCGCTTCCTTGCGGGGCCTATCAACATCTGTACGCTGATGCCGATGCGTTCGATCCCCTTCAAAGTGGTCTGCCTGCTGGGGATGAACGACGGTGTCTATCCGCGTGCGCTGGCCCCGCTCGGCTTTGATTTGATGAGCCAGAAACCGATGCGCGGCGATCGCAGCCGTCGGGACGATGACCGCTACCTCTTCCTGGAGGCGCTTATCTCTGCGCAGCAAAAGCTCTACATTAGCTATATCGGGCGTTCGATTCAGGATAATAGCGAACGGTTCCCGTCGGTGCTGGTGCAGGAGCTGGTGGACTACATCGGGCAGAGCCACTATCTGCCTGGCGATGAAGAACTCACCTGCGACGAGAGCGCGCAGCGGGTGGTAGATCATATTACCCACCTGCATACGCGAATGCCGTTTGATGCAGAAAACTTTATTGCTGATGAGCTGCAAAGCTACGCCCGGGAGTGGTTGCCCGCCGCCAGCCAGCAGGGGGTGGCGCATGCCACCTTTATTCAGGAGCTGGAGGAGGAGCCTCTGGAGACGCTGCCGTTTGAGCAGCTTCAGCGCTTCTGGGCGCATCCGGTGCGAGCCTTCTTCCAGATGCGTCTGAAGGTGAACTTCCGTCCTGAAGCAAGCGATATTCCCGACGCCGAGCCGTTTATTATTGATGGCCTGGACCGCTACCAGCTCAACCAGGCGCTGCTCAACACCCTGGTGGAGGAGGAGGACGTCGAGAAGCTCTTCCGCCAGTATCGTGCGGCAGGCCAGCTGCCCTACGGCGCGTTTGGTGAAATTGTCTGGGAGACCCAGCACCAGGAGATGCAGCAGCTGGCGTCACGGGTTCACGAGCACCGCAAGCCCGCCGAGAGCATGGAGATCGAGCTTGACTGCGGCAAGGTGCACCTGACCGGCTGGCTACAGCATGTGCAGGAGGATGGCCTGCTGCGCTGGCGTCCTTCGATGCTGAAGGTCTCGCAGGGTTTGCAACTTTGGCTGGAACATCTTGTCTACTGTGCCAGCGGCGGAACGGGAGAGAGTCGGCTATTTGTCCGCAATGATAAAGCCTGGCACTTCCCACCCCTGAAGCAGGATGAGGCGCTCAAGTACCTTGAGGCGCTGGTTGAAGGCTATCGGGAAGGGATGAAAAAACCGCTGCTGTTGCTACCCGAAAGCGGTGGCGCGTGGATAAAAGCCTGTTATGACGCAACGAATGATGCGATGTTAAAAGACGAGGAGACGCTCGCTAAGGCGCGGAGCAAATTCCTGCAGGCCTATGAAGGCAACATGATGGTTAGCGGCGAGGGCGAGGACGTATGGTATCAACGCCTGTGGCGCACCCTCGAACCTGAGAACTATACCAAGATAGTTAAACAGGCAGAGCGTTATCTGCTGCCGCTCTTTCGCTTTAGTCAGTCCTGATGAGGTGTATAAAAATTGCGCAGTGGAAAGGCTTCCATTATGATGCGCAGCGAATCACGGACTGATTGGATATGCCGGTCTCACCGGCACTGGTTTGTTAATGATGAGGTTCGTGAATGCCCAGCAGCACCTTGTTCAAAGCGTTAGTCTTATTTGTCGCCCTTTGGGCACCGTTAAGTCAGGCAGACACCGGTTGGCAGCCCGTTCAGGAAACAATTCGTAAAAGCGATAAGGATACCCGCCAGTATCAGGCTATTCGCCTCGATAACGGCATGGTGGTCCTGCTGGTTAACGATCCGCAGGCGGTGAAATCCCTCTCTGCGCTGGTGGTGCCCGTTGGCTCGCTGCAGGATCCCGAGGCGCATCCCGGTCTGGCGCACTATCTGGAGCACATGACCCTGATGGGCTCTACCCACTATCCGCAGCCGGATAGCCTGGCTGAGTTTTTAAAACTGCACGGCGGCAGCCACAATGCCAGCACCGCACCCTACCGTACCGCGTTCTATCTGGAAGTCGAGAACGACGCGCTGGATGGGGCCGTGGATCGGCTGGCGGATGTCATCGCCTCGCCGCTGCTTGATAAAAAGTATGCCGAACGCGAGCGTAACGCGGTCAACGCTGAGCTGACGCTGGCCCGCTCCCGGGACGGGATGCGCATGGCACAGGTGAGCGCGGAGACCATCAACCCGGCGCATCCGGCTTCGCGCTTCTCCGGCGGTAACCTGGAGACCCTGAGCGACAAACCAGGCAGCCCGGTGCAGGAGGCGCTGCTGGCCTTCCGCGACAAATACTACTCGGCGAACCTGATGAAGGCGGTGGTCTATAGCAACCGTCCGCTGCCGGAGCTGGCCGCCATCGCCGCGAAAACCTTTGGCCGCGTGCCGAACAAAAGGTTGGACCTGCCGAAAATTGACGTGCCGGTGGTGACCGATGCGCAGAAAGGGCTGATCCTTCACTACGTACCGGTGATGCCGCGTAAGGTGGTGCGGGTTGAGTTCCGCATCGATAACAATACGCCGCAGTTCCGCAGTAAAACCGACGAGCTGATTACCTACCTGATTGGCAACCGCAGTCCGGGCACGCTCTCTGACTGGTTACAACAGCAGGGTCTGGCCGAGGGTATCCGCGCCGACTCTGACCCCATCGTTAACGGCAACAGCGGCGTGCTGGCTATTTCTGCGACCCTGACCGACAAAGGGCTGGCGCACCGTGATGAGGTGGTTGCGGCCATTTTTAGCTATCTCCAGCTGCTGCGTGAGCAGGGCGTGGACAAGCGCTACTTTGACGAGCTCTCCCACGTGCTGGATCTCGACTTCCGCTACCCCTCCATTACCCGGGATATGGACTACGTCGAGTGGCTGGCGGATACCATGATCCGCGTACCGGTTGAGCATACCCTCGACGCGGTAAACATTGCTGACCAGTTTGATGCCGAGGCCGTTAAGTCGCGTCTGGCGATGATGACGCCGCAGAACGCGCGCATCTGGTACATCAGCCCGCAGGAGCCGCACAATAAAACCGCCTATTTTGTCGACGCGCCTTATCAGGTCGATAAAATTAGCGCCCAGACGTTTGCCGACTGGCAGCAGAAATCCAGCGCCATCGCGTTGAAGCTACCGGAGTTGAACCCCTATATTCCGGATGATTTCACGCTGCAAAAGCCAGCGAAAAACTACACCCATCCCGAGCTGATTGTGGATGATCCCACCCTGCGGGTGGTCTACATGCCGAGCCGCTACTTTGCCAGCGAACCGAAGGCAGACGTCAGCGTAGTGCTGCGCAATCCGCTGGCGATGGACAGCGCCAAAAACCAGGTGATGTTCGCCCTGAATGACTACCTGGCGGGGATCGCCCTGGATCAGCTGAGCAACCAGGCCTCCGTCGGGGGGATTGGCTTCTCTACTAACGCCAATAACGGCCTGATGCTTAATGCCAACGGCTATACCCAGCATCTGCCACAGCTCTTCAGTGACCTGCTGGCGGGCTACTTCAGCTATACGGCAACTGAGGATCAGCTGGCGCAGGCGAAGTCCTGGTATGCGCAGATGATGGACTCCGCCGAGAAGGGCAAAGCCTACGAGCAGGCAATCATGCCTGCGCAGATGCTCTCTCAGGTTCCCTATTTCCAGCGTGAAGAGCGCCGGGCGCTGCTGCCTGAGATCACCCTGAAAGACGTGATGGCCTATCGCGATCGGCTGAAAAGCAACGCGCGTCCGGAGTTCTTAGTCGTCGGCAATATGAGCGAGACGCAGGCGAAAGATCTGGCCCATCATGTGCAGGATCAGCTTGCGGCGAAGGGAAACCAGTGGTGCCGCAACCGCGACGTGCTGGTAGACAAAAAGCAGGGGATAATCTTTGAAAAAGCGGGCAGCACCAGCGACTCGGCGCTCGCCGCCGTGTTTGTCCCGCCGGGCTATGACGAGTACAGCAGCTCGGCCTACAGCGCGATGCTGGGGCAAATTATCCAGCCGTGGTTCTACAACCAGCTGCGTACCGAAGAGCAGCTCGGCTATGCGGTGTTTGCCTTCCCGATGAGCGTTGGCCGCCAGTGGGGCCTGGGCTTCCTGTTACAGAGCAGCGATAAGCAGCCGTCGGCGTTGTGGGCGCGTTACCAGGCCTTCTTCCCAACGGCGGAGGATCGGCTGCGGAAGATGAGCGCAGAGGAGTTTACCCAGCTCCAGCAGGCGGTCATAGCCCAGGTCACTCAAGCCCCGCAAACGCTGGGTGAAGAGGCAGCGCAGATCAGCAAAGATTTCGATCGGGGTAATATGCGCTTTGATTCCCGTGATAAAGTTGTCGCTGAGATTAAACAGCTGACGCCGCAGAAGCTTGCCGATTTCTTCCACCAGGCGGTGGTCGATCCGCAGGGGATGGCGATCCTGTCCCAGGTCTCCGGCACACCGAGTGATAAATCCGGGTATGTACACCCTGAAGGCTGGAAGGTATGGGACAACGTCAGCGCGCTGCAGCGCACGCTGCCCCTGATAAGTGAGAAATAATGAGTAACCCCGCTGAGACGCTGGACCCCCTGCGCTTACCCTTACGCGGTGAGCGCCTGATTGAAGCCTCTGCGGGCACCGGGAAAACCTACACCATCGCCGCCCTCTACCTGCGCCTGCTGCTGGGACTGGGCGGCGAGAGCGCTTTTTCGCGTCCGCTTACCGTAGAAGAGCTGCTGGTGGTGACCTTTACCGAAGCCGCCACCGAAGAGCTGCGCGGCCGTATCCGCAGTAATATTCATGAGCTGCGCATCGCCTGCCTGCGAGAAAGCAGCACCGATCCGCTCTATGCTCGTCTGCTTGACGATATTCCCGATAAGCAGCAGGCGGCGAGCTGGCTCATGTTAGCCGAGCGGCAGATGGATGAGGCCGCGGTCTTTACCATCCACGGCTTCTGTCAGCGCATGCTGAGCCTTAATGCCTTTGAGTCTGGAATGCTTTTCCAGCAGCAGCTAATTGAGGATGAGTCCCTGCTGCGCGCGCAGGCCTGCGCCGATTTCTGGCGTCGCCACTGCTACCCGCTGCCCCGCGACATTGCCGAGGTGATCCACGCCTCGTGGAAGGGGCCGCTGGAGCTGCTGAATGCGATTAACCGCTATCTGCAGGGTGAGGCACCGGTAATCAAATCCCCGCCGCCTGCGGATGAAACGCTGGCCTCGCGGCATGCCAAAATCATCGCCCGAATTGATGCTATCAAACAGCAGTGGCTTGCGGCAGTCGGGGAGCTTGATCCCCTGATTGAAAATTCAGGCATTGATCGACGCAAGTTTAACCGGGGCAACCAGGGCAAGTGGATCGAGAAGATTAGCGCCTGGGCGGAGGAGGCTACCCGAACCTATCTGCTGCCGGATGCGCTGGAGAAGTTCTCCCAATCGTTTTTAACCTCGCGTACCAAGGCGGGCGGCGTCGTGCCGGAGCACCCGCTGTTTGTCGCCATTGAGGGCCTGCTGGCCGAGCCGCTAACCCTTAGCGATCTGGTGCTGACCACCGCCATGCGGGAGATTCGTGAGGCGGTGGCCCGTGAGAAGCGCCGTCGCGGCGAGTTAGGCTTTGATGACATGCTGAGCCGCCTCGACCAGGCGCTAAACAGTGAAAACGGCGAGGCGTTGGCGACCGCGATCCGCCAGCGTTTTCCGGTCGCAATGATCGATGAATTTCAGGATACCGATCCCCAGCAGTACCGTATTTTTCGCCGTATCTGGCAGCAGCAGCCGGATACCGCCCTGCTGCTGATTGGCGATCCTAAGCAGGCGATCTACGCCTTTCGCGGCGCGGATATCTTCACCTACATGAAAGCACGTGGTGAAGTAAGCGCCCACTATACACTCGATACCAACTGGCGTTCCGCTCCCGGCATGGTGGCGAGCGTGAATACGCTCTTCAGCCAGATGGACAATGCCTTTATGTTCCGCGAGATCCCCTTTATGCCGGTGAAGGCGGCGGAAAGAAACCAGCCTCTGCGTTTCGAACTGCACAGTGAAACCCAGCCCGCCATGAACCTGTGGTTGATGGAGGGCGAAGGCGTTGGTATCGGGGACTACCAGGCCTTTATGGCCCAGCTCTGCGCGGCACAGATCCGCGACTGGCTGGTGGCGGGTCAGCAGGGTAGCGCCCTGCTGCATGACGGAAAACGCTCCCGGCCGGTGCAGGCCTCCGACATTACCGTGCTGGTGCGCAGCCGTCACGAGGCGGCGCTGATCCGCGACGCCCTGACGCTGCTGAACATCCCCTCGGTCTACCTCTCCAACCGCGACAGCGTCTTTGAGACGCCGGAGGCGCAGGAGCTGCTGTGGCTTATCCAGGCGGTGCTGACCCCCGAGCGGGAGAGCACCTTGCGTAGCGCCCTGGCGACGGGGATGCTCGGCCTGACTGCCCAGGATATTGAACGGCTCAATAAAGATGAAGAGGCCTGGGACCGGGTCGTTGAGGAGTTTGACGGCTACCGTCAGACGTGGCAGAAGCGCGGCGTCATGCCAATGCTGCGCACCCTGATGGCCCAACGCAATATTGCGGAGAACCTGCTGGCGACCTCTGGTGGCGAGCGGCGTCTGACCGATATCCTGCACATCAGCGAGCTGTTGCAGGAGGCGGGGGCGCATACCGAGAGCGAGCATGCGCTGGTGCGCTGGCTGGCGCAGCATATCGCCGAGCCGGACAGCAACGCCGCCAGCCAGCAGCTCAGGCTGGAGAGCGACAAGCACCTGGTGCAGATCGTCACCATCCATAAAGCGAAAGGGCTGGAGTATCCGCTGGTCTGGCTGCCGTTTATCGCCAACTATCGGGCGCAGGACCAGGCTTTTTATCACGACCGTACCTCCTTTGAAGCGGTGCTGGATCTTAGCCAGGCAGACGAGAGCATTGAGCTGGCCGAGGCGGAGCGGCTGGCAGAGGATCTGCGCCTGCTCTACGTGGCGCTGACGCGCTCCGTCTGGCACTGTAGCCTCGGTATTGCGCCGCTGTTTCGCCGTCGAGGTGAGAAGAGCGGCGAGAGCGATTTTCACCACAGCGCGTTAGGCAGGCTGATCCAGCAGGGTGAGCCGCGCGATGCTGCAGGCTTGCGTCACTGCCTGGAGGCGCTGTGCGGGGACGATATCGTGCTGAGCACTCCCGGCACGCCGGACAACACGCGCTGGGAGTACACCTTCTCCCTGCCGCCGTCGCTGCGCGCCCGGCACATTGACCGCCCCGTCCTCGACGACTGGCGGGTGACCAGCTACTCCGGCCTGCAGCAGCGCGGGCACGGTATCGCCCAGGATCTGCTCCCGCGACTGGACGTGGACGCCGCTGGCGAGCGCCAGGTGGACGAAGCACCTGCCTTAACGCCGCATGCGTTCCCACGCGGGGCGTCGCCGGGCACCTTCTTACACGGGCTGTTTGAAGATATTGATTTCACCCAGCCGGTGACCGAAGAGTGGGTGAGCGAGCAGCTCCAGGCGGGCGGTTTTGACGAGCAGTGGCAGCCGGTGCTGCTGGCGTGGATCAACGCCGTTCTGCGTGCGCCGCTTATTGAATCAGGATTGTCGTTAAGTCAGCTCACCGCGAAAGATAAGCAGGTGGAGATGGAGTTCTATATTCCGATCGCCCAGACCCTGACCTCAGAGAAGCTGGATGCGGCGATCCGTCGCTACGATCCGCTCTCGGCGGGCTGCTCGCCGCTGGATTTTCGCGACGTGCGCGGGATGCTAAAAGGCTTTATCGACCTTGTTTTCCGTCACAACGGGCGTTTCTACCTGCTGGACTACAAGTCCAACTGGCTGGGTGAGAGCAGCGAGGCCTACACTCGGGAGGCGATGGCGGCTGCTATGCAGTCACACCGCTACGATTTACAGTATCAACTTTATACTCTGGCGCTGCACCGCTATCTTCGTCACCGCATTGCGGACTACGATTATGAGCGCCACTTTGGCGGCGTAATCTACCTGTTCCTGCGCGGCGTCGATGAGCAAAAAAGCGAGCAGGGCATCTACCGCACCCGCCCGGATGTGCGGCTGATTAACGAGATGGATGCCCTGTTTAGCGGTAAAGAGTCAGAAGAGAATTATCAGGAGACCGCACGGTGACGATGCAAACTCTGCTTATTGAGGCGCTGGCCCAAAGGCTGTTTCGTCCGCTGGACGTCCAGTTTGCCCTGACCGTGGCCGGACACGACGAGCCAGCGGTAACCCTGGCGGCGGCGATACTTAGCCGCGACGCGGGCGAGGGTCATGTCTGCCTGCCGCTCTCCCGACTGGCGGCAGAGGCCGAAGATAAAAGCCATTCGCTGCTGATGGCGCTGTTTGCCGAGGCGGGGGCGCCCTGCGACTGGGCAGGCATTTTACAGCGATCCGACGCCGTCAGCGACGGCCAAACCCCTGCGCCGATGGTGCTGGCCGGGGATCGCCTCTACCTGAACCGCATGTGGTGCAACGAGCTTACCGTAGCGAGTTTCTTCAGCGAGGTTAACCAGCCGCTGAGCGTGGATGAAAACCAGCTGCGCCAGATCCTGGACGGACTTTTTCCCTCAACGGAGGGGATCAACTGGCAGAAGGTAGCCGCAGCGGTGGCGCTGACCCGACGGATCTCGGTGATCTCCGGCGGGCCCGGCACCGGTAAAACCACTACGGTGGCGAAGCTGCTGGCGGCGCTGGTGCAGATGGCGAACGGCGGGCGCTGCCGCATCCATCTGGCTGCCCCGACCGGGAAAGCCGCGGCGCGCCTGACGGAGTCGTTAGGCGCAGCCCTGCGTCAGCTGGCATTGACCGACGATCAGAAAAAACGCCTGCCGGTGGAGGCCAGCACGCTGCACCGCCTGCTGGGTGCCCAGCCGGGAAGCCAGCGTCTGCGCTATCACGCCGGGAATCCGCTGCACCTTGACGTGCTGGTGGTAGATGAGGCATCGATGATTGACCTGCCGATGATGTCGCGGCTGATCGATGCGCTGCCCGCCCATGGCCGGGTGATTTTCTTAGGCGACCGCGATCAGCTGGCCTCGGTAGAGGCGGGCGCGGTGCTGGGAGATATCTGCGCGTGGGTTAACGCGGGCTTTACCCCGGGGCGAGCGGAGCAGCTCTCCCGCTTGACGGGCATGGACGTTCCCGGCGGCGAGCCGGGCGGGGCAGGCGCATTGCGCGACAGCCTCTGCCTGCTGCAAACCAGCTATCGTTTCGGCAGCGACTCCGGCATTGGTCAGCTGGCGGCGGCGGTAAACCGGGGTGATAAGAAGAGTACCCGCTCGGTGTTCAGCCAGGGCTTTAGCGACATTGAGCACAAGCCACTTCAGGCGCGTGATGACTACCAGGCACTGTTAGACGATGCGCTGGCGGGCTACGCCCGCTATCTGCAGCTGGTGCGAGATGAGGCGGAGCCAAAGGCGATCCTCGCAGCATTCAGCGAGTACCAGCTGCTCTGCGCCCTGCGCGAGGGGCCGTTTGGCGTGGCCGGTCTGAACGAGCGGCTGGAGCAGACCCTGGCGAACCAGCGGCGGATCACGCGGACGCCACACTCGCGCTGGTTTGATGGACGCCCGGTGATGATCTCCCGCAACGACAGCGCGCTGGGGCTGTTTAACGGCGATATCGGCGTGGCGCTGAACCGGGGGCAGGGAACGCGCGTCTGGTTCCCGCTGCCGGACGGCACCATTAAATCGGTACAGCCCAGCCGTCTGCCGGAGCATGAAACGGCCTGGGCGATGACGGTACATAAATCACAGGGTTCGGAGTTTGACCACGCCGCGCTGATCCTGCCGGGGCAGATGGTGCCGGTAGTGACCCGGGAGCTGGTCTATACCGCCATTACGCGCGCCCGTCGCCGGCTGTCGCTCTATGCCGACGAACGTATTCTGGTGCAGGCTATTGCCACCCGTACCGAACGACGCAGCGGTCTCGGTGACATCTTTGCTCAGGTAAAATAGAGAGTTCCCTACCCAGACGGGTAGGGAAGGGCCTGCTTAGGTGAGGTCGGCCATCAGCACCTTTGAGCGGCGCTGATAGTTATACATCTGCTTCTTGCTCTCCGGCAGCAGGTCGATATCTACCGGCGTAAAGCCGCGCTCCTGGAACCAGTGAATGCTGCGGGTGGTCAGCACAAACAGTTTGCTGAGGCCCATCTGGCGTGCCTGAAGGGCAACACGCTCCAGCAGCGCTTCGCCGCGCGACGAGCTGCGGTAGTCCGGATGCACCGCCACGCAGGCCATCTCGCCAATCTTCTCTTCCGGGAAGGGGTAGAGCGCGGCGCAGGCGATGGTCAGGTTGTCGCGCTGAATAATCGTGAATTTGTCGATCTCCATCTCCAGCTGCTCACGGGAGCGGCGAACGAGGATCCCCTGCTGCTCCAGAGGGCGGATCAGCTCCAGAATGCCGCCGATATCGTTGATGGTAGCGCGGCGGATCTGCTCGGCGCTCTCCATCACAATCTGCGTACCAATACCGTCGCGGGAAAAAAGCTCCTGCAACAGCGCGCCATCTTCCTGGTAGCTAATCAGGTGGCTGCGACGCACGCCGCTGCGGCAGGCCTTCACCGCCCCGCGCAGGAAGCGCACCGTGCCGGAGTGGTAGTCCTGCCGCGCCTCCAGCTCTTCCACTCGGGTCTGGGCATCATTCGGGAACAGCTCAGAGACAATGTTTCCCTCATCGTTGATCACTCCCTGCGAGGAGCAGAAGCCGATCATCTTCTCTGCCTTCAGCTTGATAGCGAGCTGGGTGGCCACCTCTTCTGAGGTGAGGTTAAAGCTCTCGCCGGTGACCGAGACCGCTACCGGCCCCAGCAGCACAATCGCGCCGCCGTCGAGCTGACGGTGGATCGCCTCTTCATCGATGCGACGAATACGCCCGCTGTGGCAGTAGTCGACGCCGTCATCCACGCCCAGCGGCTGGGCAATGATAAAGTTGCCGCTCACCACGTTGATATGCGCCCCCTGCAGCGGCGTATTGTTCAGGCTCATCGAGAGACGAGCGGTAATATCAAGCTGTAACAGCCCCGCCGCCTGCTTGACCAGCTCCAGGGTTTTCGCGTCGGTGACGCGGGTATGCTTGTGATAGATAGGTTCGTGGTGGTGCTCCGCCAGGTTAGCGTCGATCTGCGGGCGTGCGCCATAGACAACGACCAGGCGAATGCCGAGGCTGTGCAGCAGCCCAATATCGTTGACGATGCTGGAAAAGTTCTCATGCTCGATGGCTTCACCGCCCAGCATGATGACAAAGGTTTTTCCCCGATGGGCATTAATATAGGGAACAGAGTGGCGGAATCCCTGTACCAGTTCGGTTCGACGCTCCTTCACCACGGCACTACCCTCATTGCATGATTATTCGTAATTTCTGTATTTTTATTCTTTTATTGCCGTGGGCGCAAGTCAAAATTTCATCGGGATGTGAGAAAAAATCTTTCTGTCGCCGCCGCTGTTAAATCAATGTTTACCCTTTTGTTGATGACAGTTTATGCATCATTCGTTAAAGTTTTTCGTCAAGCAGGCCGTTTTAATAATAATTGTCAGATTTTTTGCTCGGGAGAGGCATGTCAGGATCCAACTCAGCTCTTAGCCGTCGCCAGCTGTTACAAGGCGCTGGCGCTCTGTGGTTGCTTAGCGTAAGCAAGGCAGGTTTAGCCGCGGTTAGTCAGGTTATCGCCGTCCGCGTCTGGCCCGCATCGACCTATACGCGCATTACCGTGGAGTCGAACCGGGTGCTGAAATACCGCCAGTTCGCCTTAAGCAACCCGGAACGGCTGGTGGTGGATATCGAAGGAGTTAACCTCAATTCGGTGCTAAAAGGGGTAGGAACGCAAATCCACGGCGACGATCCCTTTATCAAGTCCGCCCGTGTCGGCCAGTTCGATCCCACTACCGTGCGCATGGTGTTTGAGCTTAAGCAGAACGTGAGCCCACACCTCTTTTCGCTGGCCCCGGTGGCGGAGTTCAAAGAGCGTCTGGTGATGGATCTCTACCCGGTTAACGGGCAGAATGAACAGGATCCGCTCCTGGCGCTGCTGGAGGATTACAACAAAGGTAATCTGGATAAGCAGGTGCCGCCTGCCCAGAGCGGTCCGCAGCCGGGCAAGGCCGGGCGCGACCGACCGGTGGTGATCATGCTCGATCCCGGCCACGGGGGAGAGGATCCAGGGGCGATCGGCAAATATAAGACCCGTGAAAAAGACGTGGTGCTACAGATTGCCCGCCGACTGCGCGCATTGATTGATAAAGAGGCTAATATGAAGGCCTACATGACGCGCAACGAGGATGTCTTTATTCCACTGAAGGTGCGGGTCGCTAAGGCGCAGAAGCAGCGCGCCGATCTCTTTGTCTCTATCCACGCCGACGCCTTTACCAGCCGGGCCGCCCGCGGCTCGTCGGTCTTTGCGCTGTCAACGAAAGGGGCGACCAGTACGGCGGCAAAATACCTCGCTCAGACGCAGAACGCCGCCGACCTGATCGGTGGCGTAAGCAAGAGTGGCGATCAGTATCTGGATCACACCCTGTTTGATATGGTGCAGTCCCTGACCATCAACGACAGCCTGAAGTTTGGCAAAGAGGTGCTGAACCGTCTCGGCAGCGTCAATAAGCTGCATAAAAACCGGGTCGATCAGGCAGGTTTTGCGGTACTGAAAGCGCCGGATATTCCGTCTATCCTGGTAGAGACGGCCTTTATCAGTAACGTAGAAGAGGAGCGTAAGCTCAGAACCTCGGCGTTTCAGCAGGAGGTCGCGGAGTCGATTCTGGCAGGGATCAAGGCGTACTTTGCTGATGGTGTGACGTTGGCCCGCAGGGGCTAACGTTTTTTCCGGGCGGTTTTTCCAGGAGATTTGCCGGGAGGCAGAAACAAAAAAACACCCGTCAGGGTGTTTATTGTTGAAGTGGTTGCGGGGGCCGGATTTGAACCGACGACCTTCGGGTTATGAGCCCGACG
>NZ_DAMACX010000016.1:0-81328 GCF_031998825.1 Pseudescherichia sp. | reverse complement strand
CACATTATTCGCTAATATTCGACGAGTGGCTTTTTTTTTGACCAGTCCTGTCATGGTTACAATGGATTTTCGCCTTGTTGCAATAACTATTTTTATGCTGAAAATAGAGAGCTACCTGAAGCCGGACGGACACGACCGGCATTGTATGGACTTTAAGAGGTAGCCCGATGCACACTGCTTTTTTCTTTTATTTCCCACAAATTTTACGCCGCAGCATTTTTTCCCTACCGCACCTCATGGCATCTGTAAGCCTGTCGACTAATGGCTCGCGGCACCGCACCTTTTATAACAATTAGGAATTAATGCTCCTTTTATATGTGATTTAGGTTTGTCTGTTCTGACGTGATTTAACATTATTTTACTTCGTTTTACCTGACCCGAAGTCAATGTTTATTTCAGAAAAAACAAACATGACCTGAAGAAAAATATACACATAATAGGGAGCTACCCGAGGCCGGACGAACATGACCGGCACTGTATGGACTTTATGAGGTAGCCCGATGCACACCACTTTTTCTTCCCCTTCTTCTGCCCCTGCAGCCCCGTTAATGCCGGTCCCGGATGCGGTTCAGGAGCGTTTTTTACGCCTGCCTGAAGTCATGCACCTGTGCGGCCTGTCCCGCTCCACGATTTACGACCTCATCAGCCGGGAGGCTTTCCCGAAGCAAATCTCACTCGGGGGTAAAAACGTGGCGTGGGCACAGTCGGAAATCACCGCATGGATGGCGGATCGCATTGCCGAACGTAACCGGGATTGCGACGCATGATGATGGCCGCTCAGCAAAAAGCCCCTTTTTCTGGCTTGCATCCGTTGTGTGTTTCCTGGTACAGTTTTGCTGTTGCCGCAAAATCGGCAGCCGGGCGTGAGAACCCGAGCAATCCATCGGCGATACCAGACGCGCCATGCGTCTTTTTTTGTGTCGCAATCAACGCCATAGAGCGCCAGATAATGGTGTGGTGTGCGAACATTCGTGCAGGTGTGACTCTCAGTCTCCTGACCGTGTTAGTACATTATGCCGTCATGTCAATGGTAGCTCAGGCGGGGCAGCCCTCGGGCTGGCCGGTACTCGATGGAGCCGGTATTCTCACCCCCGTCTGGGCTATCGCCATTGAGCGTGAGAACTCCGGCGATAGCAACAATCTGCTATCCATCGGAGGTTGCCTTATGGCTACGACCCTCATCCAGTCACACCCACAGTTTGTCTTCATATTTGCCGCTGTTCGTCGCACAGATCGCAAGCCCTGTATCCGTATGCTCCGCACCGTAGCCGGTGACGAACATGCTGCGCGCCTTCCCCTCGTCCGTGATTACGTCCTCTCGTTCGCCGGTCGTCTGCCAGTTGCGGAGGTACGTGCATGACAGAAATCACCCACACGATCACTCATGCAGACCTTCAGTGTCTGGAGCATGTGCGTAACGTCGGCCAGTTCGTGAATGAGGTGGCACATATTCTCGAATGTTATGCGGTTCCCTCCGATCCGGCGCAGCAGCTCCGGCTTACTTCCGTGATTTATCTGATGACCACCCAGCTTGACGGCGTAGTCGAACGCTGCAATGAGCGCTGGATGAATGAGGAGGTACGTCCGTGAAACAGCCATTACCCACCGTATTACGCGCCGCGCTTTATCGCCGTGCCGTGGCCTGTGCCTGGCTGACCCTGTGCGCGCGTCAGCACCGCTATCCACACCTCACCCTTGAATCGCTGGAAAGCGCCATTGTCGCCGAGCTGGAGGGCTTCTACCTGCGCCAGCACGGCGAGGAAAAGGGCCGCCTGATTGCCTGTGCCTTACTGGAAGATTTAATGGAGGCCGGGCCGCTGAAAGCCGCCCCGTCATTGTCCTTTCTCGGGCTGACCGTGATGGATGAGTTATGCGCCCGCCACATCAGCGCGCCGGTACTGCACTGAGGGAGACCACAGCAATGAAAATGAACGTAACGGAAACCATTAAACAGGCGTGCGGCCACTGGCCGCGCATTCTCCCGGCGCTGGGCGTGAAGGTCATTAAAAACCGGCATCAGGCCTGCCCGGTGTGCGGCGGCTCTGACCGTTTCCGCTTCGATGATAAAGAGGGGCGTGGCACGTGGTTCTGTAACCAGTGCGGCGCGGGTGATGGCCTGAAACTGGTTGAGAAGGTGTTCGGCGTGTCGGCCGCAGAGGCTGCCGGAAAGGTGGGAGCCCTGACCGGCAACCTGCCGCCGGTTGGCTCAGAGGTGATTGCGGTCTCAGAGGCGGAAACCGATGCAAACCGCAAAGCGGCGGCCGCGATGGCCGCAAAACTGATGGTGAAAACCTGCACGGCTACCGGCAATACCTACCTGACCCGCAAGGGCTTCCCCGATAGTGAATGTGTGATGCTGACGACCACGCATAAAACCGGCGGTGTGACGTACAGTGCCGGTGATGTGGTGGTGCCGCTGTATGACGATACCGGTACGCTGGTTAACCTTCAGCTCATTAATTCTGAGGGTCTCAAACGCACCCTGAAGGGCGGCGTGGTGAAAGGGGCATGCCATATCATCGCAGGGCAGAAACAGGCAGGAAAACGCCTGTGGATAGCAGAGGGCTATGCGACAGCACTCACCGTGCATCATCTGACCGGAGAAACCGTCATGGTGGCGCTGTCGTCCGTGAACCTTCTTTCTCTGGCGAGCCTTACCCGACAAAAGCACCCGGCCTGTCAGATTGTCCTCGCCGCCGACCGCGACCTCAGCGGCGACGGCCAGACCAAAGCCGCAGCGGCCGCACGAGCCTGTGAGGGGATTGTTGCCCTGCCGCCGGTATTTGGTGACTGGAATGATGCGTTTATGCAGCAGGGTGAGGACGCCACGCGCAAAGCTGTCTATGGCGCCGTCCAGCCAGCCACACAAAGCCCGTTCGATACCATGAGCGAGGCGGAATTTACCGCCATGAGTGCCAGCGAAAAGGCGATGCGGGTGCATGAGCATTACGGCGAAGCGCTGGCCGTGGACGCTAACGGCCAGCTCCTTTCCCGCTACGAAAACGGCATCTGGAAAGTGATACCGCCCTCCGATTTTGCACGCGACGTGGCCGGGCTGTTCCAGCGCCTGCGCGCCCCGTTCTCCTCCGGGAGAATCGCCTCGGTGGTGGAAACCCTGAAGCTGATAATTCCCCAGCAGGCCGCCCCGGCGCGCCGGCTGATAGGTTTTCGTAACGGGGTGCTCGATACCCAAAGCGGGATATTCAGCCCACACAGTAAAGCGCACTGGCTGCGTACGCTGTGCGATGTTGATTTTACCCCGCCAGTGGAGGGCGAAACGCTGGAAACCCACGCGCCGAACTTCTGGCGCTGGCTTGACCGCGCTGCCGGTGGCCGTGCTGATAAACGCGACGTCATTCTCGCCGCGCTGTTTATGGTGCTGGCGAACCGCTACGACTGGCAGCTATTCCTCGAAGTGACCGGGCCGGGCGGCAGCGGGAAAAGTATCCTCGCCGAAATCGCGACCCTGCTCGCCGGTAAGGATAATGCAACGTCCGCCGACATTGAAACGCTGGAAGATCCGCGCAAACGTGCCTCCCTGATTGGCTTCTCGCTGATACGTCTGCCTGACCAGGAGAAATGGAGCGGTGACGGCGCAGGGCTTAAGGCCATTACCGGCGGCGATGCGGTATCTGTTGATCCGAAATACCAGAACCCATATTCAACCCATATTCCGGCGGTGATTCTGGCCGTGAATAACAACCCGATGCGCTTCACCGACCGCAGCGGCGGTGTGTCACGTCGCCGGGTAATTCTTCATTTCCCGGAGCAAATCGCACCCGATGAGCGCGACCCGCAACTCTGCGATAAAATCGCGTTCGAGCTGGCCGTCATTGTGCGCCAGCTTATGCAGCAGTTCAGCGACCCGATGAGCGCCCGCGCACTGCTCCAGTCACAGCAGAACTCCGGCGAGGCGCTCAGCATCAAGCGCGACGCTGACCCGACATTTGATTTTTGCGGCTATCTGGAAGCGCTGCCGCAGACAAACGGTATGTTTATGGGGAATGCCAATATCATCCCGCGGCAGCCACGTAACTACCTCTATCACGCCTATCTGGTCTATATGGAGGCCAACGGTTACAGGCACGTGCTGAGCCTGAAAGCATTCGGGCTGGGGCTGCCGATGATGCTGAAAGAATACGGCTTGAATTACGAGAAGCGACACACCAAACAGGGGACGCAGACTAACCTGACGCTCAGGGAGGACAGCAACGGCGACTGGCTGCCAAAGTGCGACGAACCCGCAGCAACATAACCCACCTCAGACCGGCAACAGCCGGTCTTTTTCTTTCTGACCATTGCCTCAAGGTGAACAATCCATTGTTCACCCTTCACCGTATATTCACCCTTTATCATTATGAAATTATTGATAAAAAAACAGAGGTGAACAGAGTGAACAGTAAAACCCAAAAAAACTTTTTACCCCTCCCTCGTTGCATGACACGGTGCATCCTTAGCGCGCACAAATTACAAAGGTGAAGAGTCGACTGTTCACTCTTCACCAACTCATCACCACTTAACTTAATGATTTTAATTGGTAAATATTCGAGGTGAACAGTGTGAACAGTTAAAAGCAAAAAAAGATTTTTATGGCTCTCTGTCCTGGTTAGGTTCCGAGTGACGGATCCTAACCGAAAGAAGCTTTCAATTTTATTTAGTGAGTCATATCAGATAGCTAAGGTGAAGTGGGGGTAAAAAATGGTTGGGGGCACAAATGGGGGCATATATCATGGATTGAATTTTTTATTTGTTATTTATCATTGGGTTATTTGGTGGTTTGAGTCCGGCCTTCGGCACCACAAGTATGTAAATGGACCTCAACTGAGGTCTTTTTTTATGTCTAAAATCCAGCATTTACCTACCTTTCTCGCTATATTAACTCTCTCAAGGTCAACCGACTTCAACGTACATCTACCAACACATGTTGGTACAGATGATGGTATTTCCGATTCGATAATGCTTGTACCAACAGGGAGGGGATAAGCATGGCTCTAACAGATATCAAAGTCAGAACAGCCAAGCCAATGGATAAGCAATATAAGCTGACCGATGGCAACGGTATGCATCTTCTCGTCCATCCTAATGGTTCTAAGTACTGGCGTTTGCAGTACCGTTTTGACGGCAAGCAAAAGATGCTGGCACTTGGGGTATATCCTGAAATCACATTGGCGGATGCTAGATCACGCCGCGACGAAGCGCGTAAGCTGTTGGCGAATGGCGTCGATCCAGGAGACAAAAAGAAAAGTGATAAGGTTGAGCAGAGAAAAGCCCATACTTTTAAAGAAGTGGCGATTGAGTGGCATAGCACCAATAAAAAGTGGTCTGAAGATCATGCCCATCGTGTGCTAAAAAGCCTGGAAGATAATCTCTTCGCAGAGCTCGGGGAGCGTAATATCACGGAATTAAAGACTCGCGATTTATTAGCACCTATTAAAGCCGTGGAGATGTCTGGACGTCTTGAGGTTGCTGCCCGTCTTCAACAGCGAACCACAGCAATCATGCGTTATGCTGTGCAGAGTGGATTGATTGATTATAACCCCGCTCAGGAGATGGCTGGGGCAGTTGCTTCTGGAAACAGGCAACATCGTCCGGCACTGGAGTTAAAGCGCATCCCTGAGTTACTTGAGAAAATAGATGGCTATACCGGCAGGCCGCTAACCCGCTGGGCAACAGAACTTACTTTGCTTATCTTTATTCGCTCCAGTGAGCTGCGTTTTGCTCGCTGGTCAGAGATAGATTTTAAAACGTCAATGTGGACAATCCCGCCGGAACGAGAGCCTATTCCTGGAGTGAAACATTCTCATCGCGGTTCAAAAATGCGCACACCGCATCTGGTTCCGCTTTCTAAGCAGGCATTGGCGATCCTGAAACAGATAAAACAGTTTTGTGGGGAGCACGAGCTGATTTTCATTGGCGATCACGACCCGCGTAAACCCATGAGTGAAAACACGGTTAACAGTGCCCTACGGGTTATGGGTTACGACACTAAAGCTGAGGTTTGCGGTCACGGCTTTCGTACAATGGCCTGTAGTTCGTTAATTGAGTCAGGGCTATGGTCGAAGGATGCGGTTGAAAGGCAGATGAGCCATATGGAACGCAATTCGGTGCGGGCGGCGTATATCCATAAAGCGGAACATCTGGATGAGCGCAAGTTGATGTTGCAGTGGTGGGCTGATTTTCTGGATGCGAACCGGGAGAAAGGGATTACGCCGTTTGACTATGCGAAGATCAATCGGGAGCAGGTCACAGGAGGAACATATCAAAAACAGGCAGATACACAATTTAAATTACAGTCTCTTTCATCGATTTTTGTCCATTATGATGACACTCTATATTCGTATTGAAATCATAGTAATACAGTGCATTTATTAGTAATATTTAACCTATTGATTATTTCAAGGAATAATGACCGTTGAAATTTGCACAAGCTCTCAGCATTCTCTCAAAGTCTTCACCGTATGCGGTCAGTACCGAGAGAGAGCACTATCAAGATCACCTCGTTGGATTCAAGAGATACATATACATCACGACAGATATAGAAGCGGATTTTAAAAAAGCACTCCTATCTGCTAAGTCCAATCAAGTCATCTTCCTATGCGGAAGTAGTGGTGATGGCAAGTCTGAGATCTTGACGCAGTACAGCCAAAAGCACAAAGTGACTCATGACTTCCATTTGGATGCGACTCACAGCTTCAATCCAAGCCAGACAGCCATTCAAGCTCTTGATCAAAGATTCACCCAGTTCAAGCAAAGTCATAAACCACTTGTTGTGGGTATTAACGTTGGTATGCTCGGCAATTATGCAGAAGAAGGTTCCAAAGAGCATAGCGACATCAAAAAGGTGCTCAGAGACTTTCTCTCTCGTAAGCGATCAGCAATTCCAAAGCAGTACGTATTCTTGGATTTTGAAGACTATCCAAAATTCACCTTCAATGCTGAGGGCTGTGCATCAGACTTTGCAGAAAAATTTCTAAAAAGATTGACAGCACAAACGCTTGAGAATCCTTTCTATGCGCTTTATGACAAAGAGCTCAAATCTCTAGGTCATACTCGCCTGACGGCAAACTATGCGCTGCTGAGTCGCCCTTCAGTTCAGGAATCTCTGATCGGCTTATTACTCAAAGCCCGTCTTATCAAAGATCAGTTCCTCACGGCCCGAGCGTTACTGGATTTCATTTTCCAGTTGCTCGCGGCGGATGGCTACTTGTTCGACAACTTGTTTGCAGGCAGTGATAACGAGCTGTTATCCCGTATACAGGGTTTTGACCCAAGTAATCTGCACACGCGCACCGTCGATGAGTTTGTGCTTCAGCATGAGCTGGGCATTGAAGATGAGCGTTTCAATGCGTTTAGATCTAAAATTAACGAGCTTG
The DNA here is from genome assembly GCF_031998825.1 of Pseudescherichia sp. Taxonomy (GTDB): domain Bacteria; phylum Pseudomonadota; class Gammaproteobacteria; order Enterobacterales; family Enterobacteriaceae; genus Pseudescherichia. The sequence goes on along the minus strand of NZ_DAMACX010000016.1, from coordinate 73,955 downwards.
GTTTTTACGAGGTAACCAAAGCAACGTCTTTTCTTCGCCTTTTCTATTTGCTTCGGGGTGACAAAGAGCTCAGCAATGAGTTTGTAACGCCTATCCAAAACGAGTTCACAAACAATCTGGTAGAAACCTATGCATCTGTCTGGATGCGACATCGTGATTTCGATGGTTCAGGAAAGATGCGCAAACTGCTTGGCAGTTTCTACAAAGAAACGCTGATCGCAGCGCTTCACCGCTATTGTAATCGTCATGCCCCAACACTCGACAAAGACGAGTATTTAGTTTCTGAGCTTAATGGCTACAAAACGGCGGTGTCTCTTGAAGTTAAGGCCGATTTTTCAGCAATACAAAACAGTACACTCGAAAAAATAGGCACCTTCAATGTGTATCTGAAAGTCGATGAACAATCGCTTAAGCCAATGCCAATTAGCGTCAAACTACTTGAGCTTTTGGTCAAGATTGGGCAGGGGTATCGCCCTAACAAGCACGACAAAAATGCTGTTTTGTTGCTTGATGAAGCATTGGAACAGATGCTGACAGTAGCTAAGCAAAAAGAGACCTTTTTTATTCTCAAGGGTGATAAGCGCTACAAAATCGTGAAAGAAGAAAGTGACTATTTTGAAGTGAGTGGTATGCACTAATGACGACCGATAATTTCACATTACCGATAAAGGCCGGTTTGCCACAAACGGTAGCTGATAAGTTCCAAAATAAGAATACGTTGAGCAGTTACATTCCCATTCGTACGCAAGGCAATGATTTTGACTGGTCATCAGTCGTGGGCTTAGTCCTGCGTGGATTACTTTGTAAAAAAATAGAAAAGTACAATTACCAAGATTTTAATGCGGATTGCAAAAACAACTTACAAAACAAATTGGGTGAAGAGGAATTTTGGAGTGTACTTGAAGATATGTATTTCACTAATGAAAATATATTCTCGGTAACCCCTGAGTTTCTGCTGTTTAAGAGCCAGAAGAGTCAAGATAACAAGTACACGCGCGACATGCGAATGGCATCCTTGTTTATTAACTTACTTCAAGGACAGCAAATTGAACGATTTGAATCTAACTTGAACTTCCTCGAAGAGGAGTTTCTTAAAACGCTTTTAGAGAAAACAAAGTCAGATCGTGACAAGGAATTCCAAGTGACCGAGTCACCATATTTGCCCTATATAGCAGAGGCGTTTAAACGTGACCTCGAGTTTTTAACTGGTTATCCGAAATACCTGTTGGATGAGTTCGAGCGTTTCTTGGCATTCTATGGCTTTGCTTACACGGCTCAATTAAGCCTATCGTTGTCGGATTGGAAAACAGGTGAAGCCCCAACCGCGAAACCGCTGTATTTCATCATGGATCATGAGCGCGCCAGCAGTGAACGTATCCATATCAAAAAGCACGGTTACAAGCTTTTTAGCGAATCGTCTTTCAAGCTGTTTCCCTTCCTCTCTATGCTGGAAAATCTTCAACCAAACCCAGAAAAATTAAAAAAACCTTTGTGGCAATTGGCAAAGGATATTAAGAGTTCAGAGCGGAGTGATCTAGCTGGGTATATTGAAAATTACGCAAAAATGTTTCGCCACAACAGAAAACTTGAAACAGCAATACCTGAAAAAGCAGAAACCGCAATTGATTGGTTGGAATATGCTTTGAAGCTTGCTGAAGAACAGTTCAGAGACCCTAAAACCGACCGTCCGGGGACTATCAAAAAATATATTAAAGCGGTTGAAGAAAACATGGCTACTGGCTTCGTGCAAGCTCGTGGTCGCTCTGGTCGGGTGTTAGTACTCACTCAAGACCACATTATTTTGCTTACTAACCTGGTGGTGGGTAAGGAAGAAAAGCTTCGCTTCCATGAGCTGATAATTGGCTTACAGCAAAGGGGGATTTTTGTTGATAAGCAGACAGAACAAGAGCTTATTAAGTTCTATGAGCGAATTGGCAACGTTGAACGCATGAGTGATAGTGGAGATGCAGTGTATGTGCGCAAAACAATTTGAATCGTTTCTGGTTGAGCAGTTTTTACTGCACGCGAAAGGAAACATCCGCGCAGGCTATCGCTACCAGTTTAACTCTCCTGACCATGCTAATAGTCAGCGACTTTTCGATGCGCTCTTAGCGCGAAAAGGAGGAGAGAGCGAAGCTCGCAATGGTGTAGCGCTGAGCTATTTAGACCTAGAAGACTGCAAAGTGGTGCCAGTGCTTCATAGCGAAGATGCGTGTGAAACGGGCTTTACCGAAAACTACATCTCTAATTTGCGTGACGAAATAGCAAGCCAGGAAGGTCCGTTGAAGGGCTGTGCACTGGTGGTGATTCACAATAGTCGCCTAGATACTCTCATCAACTCGGCGGAAGATCTTGGCCAGTCTGGCCAGGTGTGGAGTCCAGGGAAAATCAAATTCGCTCTTAGTGGCTTTATTGAGCAATCTGACAAATCTCGAGACGTTTCGCTTTGCCTTTTGGACGACCAATTTGACGCGATTTTGGAAGATGGTGCGACCATGTTCGGTTTCGAGTCTTTATACAAGGCAGTTGAGGATGGCGAGCTGTGTTTCAGCGAGCTAGGCATGTTTGAGGATCCTTTTGTTGCTGAGTTATCGGGCAATAAAAAACAGATCAAACAGCGCCTAGAAGAAAACCGTACGCTTTACCAAGAGTTGTCGTTTGAAGTAGAGCATTTTGGTCAGCAACTTGAAGAAAGGCTGAAAGGCTTTAGTAGTAGGTTTATCAAAGAACATTTTTCTGACGATGGTTGGAAAGATGTGGAGTTTGAAACTTATCGAGAAGAGATCAAAAGGAATAAGATTCAGAACCTTAAGCATGAAGGTGAAGACGAGACCAATAATGCGCAAGTGATTGGTCGTTACCCAAAAGAAACTAAAGCAGGATTGCGTGACCGTCACTTGATTATTGCACTGGAAGAAGGGCAAAGTGAGTTTGAACTTAAACTGAGCTTTTCTGGCATCAGCGATTTAAGAAAAGAGCAGTTTAAAGTCTCGCCAGCGAATGCACTTGGCAAACACGAAGTCATCAGCACGCGCCTAACTAGTAAAGGGGCAAACGCTACTCTAGCAGCTAGTTATGCCAATGAGCCTTTGTTTTTCACGCTAGCATTGAAGCGTGACAATACCTCTGAACACCATAACTTCCGTTGCTTGGTTGTCAGAAAAGGCGAGTTTCACCTCGAGGCATTCAAAAACATTTTCGCCGTTGAGCCTTCAAAAAAACGCCTTACCTTGAAAACGGTAGACAACAGCTTGGTTATTAACCCGGCGCTAACTGCAAACCGAAGCCTAGATGATGTCGGTGAAGTGGTTGACCGCGCAGAATTTGGTGTTGTCGATTTTGAATCTTTGGCCAACGAGTCAGAAGAAATCAGCTTTGTGGTGAAATCAGGTGATAATTCCCTGACATTTTATATTGAGGGTGAACAGGTAGAAAGCAGCCTGTCCTTCCCATTGCTGCTTAACCAATCTCGCTTCCACAAATTGTTTGACGATCACGTGTTTGGCGAGCTTTATCCGAGTAAAGACGTTGTCGCGATCGATCATAGTGAATTTCGCGTCATGGAGCCGCGCATTAGCCTACTTCGTTGGGAAGAGTGTTTCGTTCAGCAAAAGCAAGTCTACCTAGCGGAATCCAACAGCATGGCGTTGGAACAGTTAAAGTCTATTGATGACGGTCTTCACTCAGCATACCAAGCACTGTTTGACTATCTAGCGAGCCGACGAACAACTATTTCGTTGGTTTCGTGGGGGCCTATATTTACGGCACTCGTGAAAGCGACCGTGGATGCATTCCTTGATTATTTCAACGCGATCCCAACTGGTGGCATGCTTACCAAAGAGCAAAAGCTTGTGATGCAAATCGGTTTGGTTCGCGAGAATGGTGAAGAATATTACTCGCCATTCCACCCAATGGTGTTGGCTTACTACTTAAATCTTTGTAATGAAATGCAAAAAGATGACAGCTTTGCTGACTTGCCAACTGTCACGTTCAATCGCTTGGGGCCAAGTGGACTGCTTCCGTATGTCTATCATCCCAAGCATGGGTTTGCCTACAACCAGCAAGTAACAGAAAACGGGTTTTGGGTTAAAAGTGTCCCTCACCAGAAAAGTTGTCTGAAGTTCGTTCGCAAGCTGGTTAAAGAAAAGATCAACGAGTTCCAAAAAGCGTTTCGCCACTTGTTTACCGGCTCAGAGAAGAGTGTGTTGGTGAATGCCGTGAATCAAGATCGTGCAGAAGAGTTATTCCTCGGTTTGGTTGACTATGTAAAAGATAACCTCGATAAAGCGGCATCAATTCATGTCAACCTCTACGATGATGAGCTGGTTTTCAATGCATTTGACCAGTTTGCAGAAACGTTCAATTACGAAGAATTAAAGTCTTGGTTGGAATTGGACCGAGAGAAAGTGCGAGAAAATGCCGACACCATTATCGATATTCTGCGAACCCGGCTAACTTACAGCAAGTTTACCAATGCTCAAAGTGAACGCGAAGGGCAAGCCTACTCGCACCTGTCTTTTTTCAGAAACAACGACAACGTGAAGTTAACGACCTTGAGCGTTGACGACATGCCTAGTGGTATTGCGTGTGATGGTCTGCTGACGGGCGACGCTTCTAAAAGTGATGAAGGCTCATACTTCACTGCATTTGGTTTGCAAAACGTTCAATATAGTAACCAACCACACTTGGAAATAGCGAAGTATGTTGGCTCGTTAATAGAACCAGCATTTAAGCCCAGCACACAATACACGGGGGCCAATGCTCCTGCTCTTGCGGTCAGTGAAGACTTTAAATCTCTGCTAGCGCGCTCTTATGACAGCTCAATTTGGACCACCATCATCGACCCGAAAGTGACGCTAGACTTCTTCCACGCCAATCAATGTATAGTGCTTATTCATTATTCTGATCAGTACACCAGCTCAGCCAGCTACGATGCGATAACCGTGACGGCACAGCGTGGTTTGTTCGAAAGGGTGGTTGCACAAAGTGGCGGCAAGCAGATTAACGAGTTCAATGCCTTCAATGGTGATTGGCTACTGAAGATGTTGACTTGCAACGACACCATTCGCAAAGAGCGAACTGGCATTATCGGCGCCTATAAATTTGCGACGTGTCTGGTGCACCAATCTGATATCACTTGGGTTCCGCTCTCAGTTGGTGAAATGATCCGCGTGTCGGGTAACATCGGCCTGAAAATGACCGACAGTGACTTCTCACGCAATGTGCAGAGATATAAAAAAGGCGCGATTTCAGATGATATACTGCTGGTGGGCTTTAAAGAGGGTAACCTTTATTTGCTTCCTGTCGAAGTGAAAGCAGGCTCCACGCCAGACTACAAAAAAGCAGTACAGCAAGCGAATGAGCTTCGCCGCTATCTAACAGAGCTTTTGAGCGACGAGACACTGGCGTCGAAGCTATACCGAGGCTTGTTTATCCGCCAAGTGTTGATGCAAATCGACAAATACCGTCTGTACAACGTATTCAGCAATGACTATTTCGAAGCCCTGCTGGCAGAGAAAGAAGAGTGGCTACGCGGTAACTACGCGATTGCGGAGCTTGAGAACTATCCAGCAGGTCTAGTGGTTAGCCACCTTGAAAGCGGAAGCTGTTTCGAACCTGGCTATAACATGCAGGATGGCGTGTTGAAGGTTGACCTTCCTATGTCTTTGCTGCCTTCACTGGTGCAACACCCGCTTCAAGTATTAATGAACGAAAAGGACATCGCACAGATCTGCCATGTGCCGGCGGAGTATATGTTGGTGGGGCAGACAGCTTTGAAAAAAAGAGAGTCGCTCGTTCCATTAGACGTTGTGGTCGATAAGCCAGAGGATTTAAAACCGAACCTCCAAACAGAGGAGCCGTCAAAGTTAGCTGCAGAGCCAACCCCAGATTATGCGAGTGAATGCCGAGTTGAAATTGGTCAGAATACGCTTACCGGCGAAAAAGTTTTCTGGGAGTACGGGCACAAGGATTTAGCAAACCGTCACCTGATCATTTTTGGTAGCTCAGGGCAGGGTAAGACCTACTGTATACAAGGTTTGTTGATGAGCTTGGCCGATGCTCAAATTCGGTCGCTGGTGATTGATTATACAAACGGATTCTTGCCGAATCACCTTGAGCCGGAGTTTATTGAACGAACAAATCCTAAATCCAATATTCTTTGTAATGAGCCATTCGGTATGTCGCCATTTAGAGCTCAAAAGCAAGATTTTGGCGGGATTTTTCTCGAAGAGAAGCCTCATATGGTGGCTGGAAGGGTAGCCTCTGTTTTTAACAAGGTATATTCGACAATTGGCGAGCGCCAGATCGCAGTGCTCAATGAAGTGATTGAATCTGGTGTCCAACGATATGGTAGTGCTTATAGCTTACAGAATATGTTGGATGACCTAAACGAGGAAGAAACTGCAGGACCAGCACTTGCAAGCAAGCTGGCTCCTCTTGTTAAGTCTAACTTGTTTTCATCTGACAGTGATAAAAGTTGGAATGATGTGTTTGAGAGTGAACATCACCGCTCAACAATTATGCAACTTGCGTCGCTTAACCACGATATTTCAATGCTTTGTACTGAGTTTTTACTTTGGGATCTATACTCCTACGCATGTAGTTACGGTAGTAAGGAAAAACCGATTCCTATTGTATTGGATGAAGTGCAGAACCTCGATCATCGCCTGGAGAGCCCATTGGGCAAAATGTTAACGGAAGGACGCAAGTTTGGGGTATCCCTAATTCTGGCGACTCAAACGCTAAGTATGCTGCGTAAAGATGAGCAAGATCGTTTATTCCAGGCGTGTCACAAGCTGATTTTTGCACCAGCAAAAACAGAGACAAAGACGTACGCGAAAATTCTTGAACTGAGCATGCCAGGTACAAAGCAGGCTGAGTGGGAAAAGCAACTAGGAGACCTATCCAAAGGACAGTGTTTATCAGTTGGCTACCATTTGGATAACTGTCAGTTGAAGATGAGTGTTAAGAAAGTGAAGGTTTCCTCCATGTTATCCCGCCTGAACAATTCTAAGGGTTGAGCCTGGTAGGTCTATGGATCTTAGCTTTCTGAAAAATTTAGTTAATTTCGTGCTGGCGGCGAGGGGACTAAAGGGCCCCTCATAATCCTTTGATGTTGTTATATGCACTGGTAATCCCCCCTGCATTCAGGTTAGGAGAAAATTCTACTTATGCCTGCATCGATTTTTCGGGGGGATTACCATATGTCAGATCAAGTCGCGACTAATACAGATTACCGTTGTTAGTGTGCCATTTTCATGCTTTGTTAGCAAAGATGGGGTGAATATCGACTTATTATTTTCCATTATTTGTATACTCCATATACAAAATCTTTTACCGAGCGATAGTTTCTTAACCCCGTAATCCCATCCTCAACATGTGCTGCCCAGGCTTTAATCATATCCTTCTGCGTCATCTGTGGATAAAGCATCTTCAACACCAATTCTGTAGTCTGTAATGTCTCCCCCAGCCACGTAATTTTATCCAGTACCAGCGAGCCATCCAGCTTCTTGGTATCCCGCTCAAGCGAATAACGGAACTCGCTCTCTACCGAACGGAAAAATGCCAGTCGAGCAGCGATATTGGGCGTAATCCCTGTATATCCTTTCAATTTTTTAAGCTGCTCTTCAGTCTGACGACTAAGCACCATTCGATTCGGGAGCATCAGATCGCCTCCTTAGTTAATTCCCAGAAATAGCCAGGTTTCAGTGCAGACGATTTGGTATTTGCATTAAACACAATCTCATAAGCATGAGAGATATCATCACGCAATTGATCAACAAAATAACGCTCATCCACTTCCGTATCAGTAGATAGCAGCACTACCTGATGGCTGGCAAACGGGAAATAGTGGTTAATCAGTTTATCCCGATGCTGAGAATCCAGACGTCCTAATGGCGTATCGATAATCACCGGTAAATCACGGCCTGAGGTTTTTGCTAAAGCCTCAAGAATAGCAATTGCATAAATTTGCTTTTCACCGGCAGAAAGCAGCTTACGTTTTATGACGGATCCTTGTTCATCAATCAGCTCTACGTCAAACGTCTCTGGGTTAATGTGCGCACTAAGTTGTAAATCTTCTTTACGGGCCAGTTTGCGATAGGCTATTTCGAAATTCGCTGACAGTGTTTTCACTCTTGCCTGCGTTAATACATCACTGTATCGATCGAGTAAATTAATCGTTTCTTGAGCGTTTTTAAAGGCGCTACTCAAGCCATGCTGACTTCGGGCAACATCATGCATTTTTTGTACCTGACGAACGCAATCCAGTTGCTGTTGCTTAATTCGTTTAGCATCTTCCAGCAATGAAAGATATTTTTGCCGCTGTTTTTCACGTTGCTTATCCAGTTCGCGTAGCTTCTCAAAGAGCTCCATTAACTGGTCGTCTTCCGGGGCGCGGGCAATATTTGCAGCAGCCTGCTCTAACTGCTGTTCAGTCTCTGATAACTGGGTACGGTAAAGATCGAAGCGTTGCCATGCCTTTTTGCTGTCTTGTTCAATCGACTGTTGGAGCATACCGGCTTCACGTTCAGAGATATCAAACAGCAAATCGCCTTTAGGCTTAGTTGCCATATACTCTTTTAGATTATCGGTAATCGCTTCAGCTGCTATTTTGCCAGTTCCCTCAGAACGAAATGCAATATCATTTCTGAGTTGCGTTAAAAACTGGCTCAGCTCTTTTTCAAAGCTTTTTGCCTGTTTAATCTGCGTTTCATCAGTAATTTGTTGCAGTAAACGAGACAAAATAGTGGGCGCAAGCGCATAAGGTAGCGGCCCATCACATTCCTGACGCAGTGCTTTTTCCAGACGTTCCTTATCTTTCAATAACGCATCAACTTTCTGCTTTTCCTGCGCTTTTGTCTGGGCAAAAGCCCCCCCCTGAGCATTTAGCAAACCTTCATAACGGATGATATCTTTAGAAATAAACTCAATCCGCGATTTGGCAAAATCGGCTCTTTCCAGTATCTCTTCAGTCTGGCAGGCCAATTCTTTACTTTGTTTTTCAAGCTCTGCAATCTGCTGTTGTTGAGAACCCACCAACTGGCTGGATTGCTGGCGCTTAACAAAAATCATTAAGTCATTACGCAGTTTGGATATCAGGTCCAGACCTAATAAACGGCGCACTGCGGTACGCAAAATATTGCCGGATTCATCTTCCGCCAGCTCCGCAATTTTCTCGCCATCAAAAAAGAACAGATCGGCAATGCCATGCGGGATTAATTCATTAAGAAACCCCTGGCACTGATCGTAATCCAGCTCACTGAGTGGCTGTCCATCCTGTTGCAGAGATAGGCGATCTTTCTTACCTTTTTTCCAGGTTCGCGTAACGGTAAATTCCGCTTCATGGCCGCCCTTATTATAGGTAAAGGTCAATTCGACAGCGGCTTCCTCAGGTTGTTCAATATCGTACGCACCGTTGTGAATTAACGAACTAAGTTGCTCGACATATTCCTGTTGTTGAGTGGCAAGGCCAAACGCCAGCCGACCATATAGTGCTAGACGGATCGCTGATAGGATCGACGTTTTCCCTGCACCGTTTAAACCACCAAACAGTACAATAGGTCGTGGATTCAAATCGTGTGGGCGCTTTCTGGGGGCCAGATCAATGGTATGAGTACCGTTAAATACCCGAAAATTATGTAACACTAGTTGTTTAATGAGCACGTTCGTTTTCCTCCTCGACTAAAACAGAGGATTCACTGGCATCGACAATTCTTCGCTGTAGAACCTGAAGTTCAGCTTCCAGCCTGGTGACTTCTTCCTGGTGAATATCCCGGTCGTTACGTTTTTGTAGTGCTGCTTGTTGCTGCTGGATCTCTTCGAGACTACCCCAGTCCTGTTTTAGAATGGTACCGAGTTTGTCAAAAATCCCCTGACGACGGCTTAGCCCTTCCATTGACACTTCCAGTTCAATCAGCTTCATGACCATCTCGGGTGCAACGTCAAATCCCTGAGCTATCTGTATCAACAAATCTGCATCGCTGGCGTCAAAGCGCGACTGATCGTCCACTACCCAGTCTAAATCCTGCTGATACACTTCTCGGTAAATACCCGGTAGTGTGTCATACCAGTCTGGTTCATTAGGATCTTTCAACCATTCCTGACGGATAGCATGCAGCTCCGGTTGGGTAATTAACGTAATCGTATGGCCTTGAGCATTTAAATCACGCTCGATTACCAGCAGCTCTTTTAGCCACTGCTGGCGATACTTAAGCCAGTAGGGGCCAGGAACATGTTTACGCTCGGCACTAATTTCTTCGCCATCTTTGGCATACTGATAACTGACCTTGCCAGTACGACGTTTATAGTTGCGAAACGTATCTTTATTTACTGGATCGGTGGTAAATGCCAGCAGATCACGGTATTTCAGCAACGGAGACATCCACTCTTCACCGTTTTGAATCAGGCTTTCCATTGCCTTGTCTTTAGTCACAACGGTACAGGTCCAGCAGCCAAAACGCGAGTTGCCACAAGAGGGGGTACTTTCATCGATGACCAGTGGACACTCTCCCTGTGCGGAAGAGTCCATATAGAGCGTCCACAGAGGGCGGTTGTTTCCACCCCACGGACTTTCCCATTCATCGATATCTTCAGGGGCGTAACGGAAAGCGCCGCGTAGTAACTTCCAGACGTCTTCTACATCCCAGGTATCGATAGGAGTATAGATAAATGCATTTGCCAGCGTGGTATGCCGGGCCAGGCGTGAACCATCAATTTTATGTTTTGCGATTACCTGCGCACGGGAAGCACTCTCGCTACTACGTGAGCCGAGGACAACAATAACTTCATCAAACTGGCTGACCTTATCTTTGATAAAGTCGCTAACCGGGTTGATCTTCATTCGTTCAGTACACCAGCGAAAACTCCGGGTTGGTGCCGGGTAGCCTTTCCCCAGCAAGTTAACCCAGAACGTTTCATTGGTTTTTGGCATAACAGCATGTTGAGTGATCGGCAGACCATTGCGCTTTGCACCTGCTTCGATCTGCACCATGGTTTTCTTAATCAGATCAACTACTACCGGCGTTTCAACCAGAGTGTCGGAGGAAACCAGGAAAACATCTTTGCTGCGCATTTCTGGGGGCAGACCGAGTAACGCCAGATACACAAGCGTGATCACGGCGGAAGAATCTTTCCCACCGCTGTAGCCAATTACCCACGGACGCTTGTCCGCACAATAAATTCTTTGTACTTCGGCAACATATTCGGCAAGAGGGCGTCCGGCGAATTGCTCCTGATTAATAAAATCTTCGTATTCGGCCAGATCGAAGGCCTGAACTAATTTACTCATAAGGCAACCATTTGATCTTCAAGCTCCTGTTCTTCAGGAGTGAGCGGAATTGAGAGTGCGGTTTTTAGCGCATTACAGGTGAGCTGGATCGCAGTACTGGTTTTACTTAGCTTACCATGCTGCATTGCACGTTTAATCAGATCTGGGTTATTTCTGCGCCAGTTAAAAGTTTTGAGTGCAGCAATTTTTTCCGGCCATTGCTCCGGGTAGTCTGACAGCAGGGCATTCCCCAGTTGTCCAAGCGCCTGTAAACCTATACCGTGAGCGTGGACGTAGTCTTGTCGTAGCTGAACAGGAGAGACCTCTTTTTTCGCCGCTAACTGCCAATCAGGCATTACGTGAAAAATAGCCTGCCAGTAGCGGATAGCTACTTTAGTGCATTCTTCAAAATTGTCTTCTTTGGGATCTTTGCCCAACAGCGCACGGGTGGCTTGTTTGATGCTGCTTAACGTAAATAATTTATTGGAGCGCTGACTAATGCCGGATTTTTCCAGCTCAGTCATCCCGACGAATGGCTCTACGGACATCGCCAGATAACGCGCCAGATTTGAACTGGCGTCACGATGATCATACAGCGATGCCAGCGACGGGCTGGGACGAATGGCATATTTATTCAGATCGGCAAACATCTGCTGGCTGCGTTTTAATCCTTCATCGACAAAAAATAGTACTGGAATGTTATCTTGCCCCAGCTCCGGGCGAGCATCCAGAGCGTCCTCAATCGCTTTACGACGATGCTGACCATCATTGATCAAAATTTGCGCATCCATGGGAACGCACAATGTTCCTAGGTTGTTGGAACCCGGAAACTCATCAAACTGGACGTCTACAGCAATAGAAGCCGTCAGAGCTGAAAACACATAATCTTTAGGGTTTTCCAGAAGATAACGGACCATTTCAGGAATACGTGATTTATTTAAGGTACGTTGCGCGCGTAGCTCAGGCGGTACGTCATTTTCATCAAAGCTGAATATTTTGGGAATGATACGCATCGGACACGTGGCAATATAGAAGGGACGACCTGCCTGAATGCCACGTATAGCCGGAAACGAGTAGCAATAATCTGCATCAACACTAGCCATACTGTAATCCGTATAAAATTTCAGGTTAATTCGATTACGTAATATTTTACGTAATTCCTGATGAAATTTACAGTGTTCCGACGAGATATTTTGCGTACTGCTTCCCAGATTACTGTTCGTACAATGATCATAAATTCAAATTTTCATGACTTACAACTCTTCTTTCGTCCTATCCATTACATAATCATGCGCGAAAGACTCCAGCCGTTAAAACCTCCCTCACCCATTGCGCATACCTCCCCAAAGTGGAGAATGTTTATCCATTTTCTGTTTTATCACGCTTAAATCAACAGCTTGCATGCAAACATAGGACAGGTGATGGACATTCAGTGAGAGGCTGGGCCGCTCCGGGGATCGGTTCCCGCTGGCGGAGGCCAAACGGGATGCATTAAGCCATTTTATCGGTAGCAGGGATGGCAACATTCTGGCCGTTAACGGGCCTCTTGGCACGGGTAAAACCACGCTGATGCTTCCCATCATCGCTGCCCAGAGGCGGGGCCGCGCTGGATAAAAGTGACCCGACGGTAATGGTGGCGACATTCACCAACAACCAGGCGGTCATTAATATCATCGAGGCCTTAGGGAAGGGGCATGGAAGCCTCTAAAAGTATCAAACCGAAGATTTCTTTAAACGCATAGGATTAAAAGAGTACACTGAGGATGCACAGGCGTTTTATCTCAGTAAAGCGCAGGCCGCCTTGCTTGATGAAACATGCACCTCCCCGAAAGCCATAGTCGGCATCGCTGCCTCTGCACTCACCGGCCTCAATTTCACGCCATCCGACTTCACCGGTGGGATAAAATCAAAGTACGTTAGGCTGCTCACCGAGCAAGGCTTTCAGATCGTCCATAAAAACGAACCCCTCGAACCAAACCTTTTCCCGGACGAGATCCAACAGGAAGCCACCTACATCGAAGGAGCCGTCGTGCAGGTAACCGTTAACCGCTAAGAACGTGACCGCAAGGCTCGATAAGCAGCAATAGAGTGGCATGGTTATCAGTGCAAAGTATGCGGTCTCGACATGACAAAGGTGTACGGTGAAATCGCGAAGGGCTTCATTCATGTGCATCACCTTATTTCTTTGTCAGAGATAAAAGAGAACTACCAGGTTGACCTTAAAACCGATCTCATCCCTATCTGCCCCAACTGCCATGCAATGCTGCACCGACAGGATCCGCCAATTTTGCCTGACGCACTAAAGAGTAAGTTAAGAAAGCTATAAGCTCACTTTTTATTTCTTAAAGATCAGAAGTAACGTAGCAGACTATGCACGTGTGAAGGCAAACCAGCCCGCACGAGCATTAAATGCTTAGCCAAGTGTTTTATGTTGTGGAGATGACGCGTTGCGGCCCTCCTGTACAAACTTCTATCGACTTGCATTGGTGAGGTATAACTTACTGAATATATTTTGAATTACATTTAACTGAATTCCTCGCTGCCTCCCCTAAACAGGCAGTAACGAAGTTCAGACTAATCCGATAAGATACGGTTATCTTGCTTTGATTGCCCTTTAAACGGAGTATGTGATGGTTCAGGATTCCTCTACATTAGCCCCTTTCTTTCGTTCTCATATCGCAAAAAACAATCAATACAACCCAAACTGGGGCAAGCACTATCGTCAGCTCGTAGAACAGATCCAAGCCGAAAAACCCAACTTCTCTACGGATACAATTCGACAGATTTGGTACGAGCGCAGCAATGGCATCTCCAGCCTCAGACAGGGTGGAATGTCCCAGTTTGAATTCGAAACGGCGCAAAAACAGCTGCTCGCTCTCACTCGCCTGATGGCAGAAGAGTGTACGCAGGAGAATTACGACCGGGTGATTAAGCGCCTTATTAAACTTAAAACGGATGGAATATTGAACAAGGTGTACTGGGCTCTCTGCCATCGCGCCTTTGCCGCTCTCTATCCGTCTAAAATTACGAACGTCGTAAATATCAGCAATTTTTTTAGCAGTTATAACTACTGCAATAACCATTTTCAACTTGGCCTTTCAAAGGATCAGGAGTGGTTCGCGCGCAATCTTGATCTTAAGAAAGCATTGCACCGCGCACTGGGTGATGATGTCGATCCTATCGAGCTGAATATGTCGCTCTGGCATCTCTATACGCAGGTTATTCAGAAGAAGAACGATATTGGATTAATTGGTAACGAGACTACTTTGCCGGAAGACGATCAAGACGAGGAAGTTACCACCCCGCAACTGCCAAAAATACTATCCTCTATGGTCCGCCAGGCACTGGTAAAACTTACCGCACAATCGATCTGGCCGTACGCGCTTGCGAACCGGCAGCCTACTCGCTTCAGGAAGGTAAAGAGGAGCACGAAAAACGCCGTGAGCTGAAAAAGATTTATGACCGCCTGATTGCTGAAAAGCGGGTGCGCTTTATCACCTTCCATCAGAGTTTTGGCTATGAAGAGTTCATCGAAGGGCTAAGAGCAGAGACTACCGACGACGGCAATGTGCGCTACGAAATCAAAGCGGGCATATTTAAGCAAATTTGTGAAGATGCTGCTTTTGGTCACGCAGGTGTTCAGCAGAAGCTTGACGAGGCACTTGCCCGTCTACAAGAACGTTTATCTGAAAGTGGAAGCATTACCCTTGAAACGCTGCAGGGCAAAGCCTTCCAACTGGCTTACAAGAGCCAGACCACCTTTGGTATCTTCCCGTCGCAATCGAAAAAAGAGGATTTAGGCCAGGGTTACAATGCTTACCTCAAGAATATCAGTCTGGTTTACCAAAACCCTCAGGCAAAGGTACATAATCCGTCATATGTACGTAGTATCCTTAATTACCTGATTAAACACGAAGGTTTACCTTCCAACCCACAAGATTCTGTACCTGAAAAACGGCAAAACTACGTTTTAATTATTGACGAAATCAACCGTGGAAATATCTCCAAAATCTTCGGCGAACTGATCACCCTGATAGAAACCTCTAAACGAGCCGGAGAAACGGAGGCTCTTAGCGTAATGCTTCCTTATTCTTCCACCCCATTCAGCGTGCCGAGTAATCTCTATTTAATTGGCACCATGAATACCGCCGATCGTTCGCTCACGGCATTGGATACCGCCTTGCGCCGCAGATTTGAGTTTGAAGCTATGCTGCCGGATATCAATGTCCTGAAAGATACGGTTATCAAAGGGATTGATTTGCCACGCCTTCTGCAGACTTTGAATGACCGCATTCAGGTACTGTACGATAGAGAACATACATTAGGCCATGCCTTTTTCATCCCAGTTGTTCAGGTAAAAGAGGACGAAGAGCTGGCATTTGAAAGGCTCAAGCGGATTATGCGAAACAAGGTGCTGCCACTGCTGGAGGAGTACTTCTACAACGACTGGCAAAAAATCCGTATGGTGCTGGGCGACAATCAAAAAAGCGAAAACCCGCACCTACAATTCGTGTGTGAGGTGAAAGACCAGAAACAGTTTGCGGATCTTTTTGGCAATAGCGGAACTGAAGATCTGCATGATATCGGTGCCAGTTTCCATTTGGCCTCTGAGAGCGACGATGTCTGGGATAATCCGCTCGCCTGGCAACAAATTTATGCACCAAAAAATAGTAATCCTGGGAGCAGGGAATGACGTCTCGTCGAAACTTTACCGTCTTCGAATACGGGCTTCTGGTTGATGAGAAAGATAGGGGCCGCATAAATAATGCGGTCGTTCTGCCCTCCAGGCTGTTTGAGTGGCTTGAGCAACGGTGTCTGAAAGATGACGCGGATAACACTCATCGTCTGCTAACCCTGCGCAGTCGGGGTAGTGTAAAAACGCTTCAAGTAAAAAATTATGCTGGTGTTATTTCTCTTCCGGGTAATGCGTTTATTGAAGTATTGCCAAAAACGGGGCGGCGTGAAGACAACATTGATATTGCACGTCAGCAGCTTTTGATGATGCTACGCACACTAAAATTTTTTCGCCATATTGCCACTTCAGCATCCCGAGTCAGAACCTCGAAGATGCCGCTGATGGATGTATTTATTCAGCAGTTTATCGATAGCGTACAGCAGATTGTGCGCCAGGGTCTAAAGCGTGATTACATACGTCAGCAGGACAATCTGCCGTGGATGAAAGGGAAATTAAGGGTCTCCTCTCAATTAAGCAAAAACTATGTGCGTCGGGATCGTTTTCAGGTGGAGTTTGACGATTACAGCGCCGAACGTCCGGAAAACCGGATACTGAAAACAGCCATCGATAAGATCCGCCGTCAGATCAGCAATCCGCAGCTACTAATACAAGTTAACTCTTTGCAGGTACACTTTGACGATATTGCACCTGTCGGAGATGTTCGCATCGCCTTCGACCAGGTACGTCTCGACCGACATATGCGTCACTATGAACTTGCCTTAGCGTGGGCGCGGCTGATTTTGATGGGACAGTCTCCCCATTGCATGCAGGGAGACGCCAACGCCATTTCACTGCTCTTTCCAATGGAAGCTGTGTTCGAATCTTTTGTGACTGCATGGATGCGTCATCGTTATAACGATAACTGGCATGTAGAGGCACAGGTGGATTCACATACTTTGGTTCGTCTCAATGGCAAAGGGTTATTTAAGCTTAGACCCGATATCCGTCTACGACCTCGTGATGATAATTGGGATCAGCCGAAGATTTGTGATGTTAAATGGAAAATGGTAGAGGGCGGAAAGGCGACACTTGAACAGTCGCAGACTGACCTCTACCAGATGCTAGCCTACGGTATGAACTATCAGGAGGGGATAGGGGATATGCTTCTGATTTACCCTTCCCATGAGGATTTTAGTCAGCCGTTAGCTCATCCATATGAATTTAGCCATCAAAAGGAAAACCCGCTGCGTTTATGGGTTGTGCCATTTTTCATTGGTGACAGTTTGCAAAGTTCTGGCGTGCGTTTCCCTGATGGGAAAATATTGATTTAAAACCGTGTCATTCTCTTTCATACGGTTAGCCATAACGGTGTTGTACTGATATGGCTCTGTACCCACTTGCATTGTCTGATTTTTGTACGGATTTTTGTTTGTGGGTACAAGTGCGGGTATAAGATCTAAGTGTTAAAAATAAATAACTTTGAAATCAGTTGGTTGAATGAAGCATTCGAGTCCGGCCTTCGCCAAAAACGCTTGTTATAATCTGAAAAAGTACCACAATCAGTGGCTTGTACAATGAAGCTGAGCGTTGACGGCAACTACAAAATGGCCGCATCTCCGACTTTTTGTTTATAAAGCTTTGGGCCAGATCTTTTCACTCACTCCCTGTTTTATCAATCTCTCTCCACGCAACTTCTGAGCATCTCTGCATTGTTTCAATATAGCTCAGCGCCACCTTAACCCCGCCCGCCAGCGCCCCTTTCACCGCCACGCCAGCTCTCACTTCAGCCCACGTCATCGCACCCATCCAGAACGTCGGTAGCACCAGAAACATCGACCCCATCACCAGATTGATAATCACGTCATCCTGCGTATTCTGAATCTCGGCGAGATCCCAGCTACTGTGGGTAACGCTGTTATAGAGCACATCCAACAATCAGCTATCGAGCCACCGCGCCAGTTCCCAACAGGAAGTCAGGAATAATAGCGCGAATTGCACAAACGTCAGCGTCATCACCACCTTCACGTCCCATGCCGAGCAGAGCGTTATCAGCGGAATACAGATCACCAGCGCCTGTTCCATCACACGGGAGAGTGCGAGTTCACCAGAGAGACGTTGGATAAGTACCGCGGCATCAGGATAGTCGCGCAGCGCCTCAATCACGCTGCGTGTCAGATGAATTTACGCCTGAAGATGCTTCCTCCGCGACACGATGAATACAAAATGGTGTACGCGGAGGAAGCATTTAGCGCAGTAAGAAATTCAATACTGCCTGGAAAGCTATACTGCTGTGGTTATCGCCGGGAGCTACTTTCCGGCTCCAGTGCGCCGATAGTCGGTGGTGTTCCGATAGCCTGATTTAACGCATCGTGTGCAGGTGCGCCAGTAACAGCGACCCCCGCATTAATGGCCGGTGAAGCGGATTGCGGTAAATAGTCCCGCCAGAGCACATTTTCTGGACCTGGGTTAGCCAGTCGCGGATCGCCGATTAACGCATAACTGTCAGAGGGCATTACCGGAACATTGTTGTAGAGATTGTGGTCGCCAGTAATAGCGGAGTCGTTGTAGTCCCAGACTGGAGTAACGCCGGAGCCATCGCCCATCAGGATGTTGTTAGTCAGCTTAAGCTCAACTGCACCATCGTTGGTTGCCCCTTCTGTCAGAATGAGATGAGCGCTGGTTGAGTCTGGCGGCAGCAGAATTGTGTTGTTATAGATTTGTCCGTTAATCACGCCGCCGCTGCATACCTGGAAGGTGCGGGTCCTGTCCGCTACGGACAGGTTATAGCGGATCAGGAAATTGCGCGATTTGCCGGGGACATCATAGCCATAGGGGCAAAGCAGGAAAAAGCCGCCTTCATTGCCCGAGGAAATATTGTACTGATAGACAATGCCATTTGTTGAGTGATCGACATCATAAGACATACCGTCCTGAGTGGTATGGCCTCCTGAAGCGAAGTTGTACTGGTAAACGATATTGTCGCTGTTGGCCGACCACATTCCTGCATTTGGCGAGCCGGAGCGCATATTAAAACCGTTCAGTACGTTGTATTCCACCGTACTGTCCGTACTGGTCATGGGCGCGATGCCATCGCCACCAATGTCAGAAAGCATATTATGGCTGATATGGGTATTGTTGAATGGCTGCCACTTCGCCGTACATAAGCTGTACCAGAACTCGACCAGTTCCGGGCGTTGGCACCAGTTGGACCAGGTATAGATACCCTCGCGATCGACGGCGTGAATAATATTATCGTTGATATTCAGCCCGCTAAACCAGGTGGGGATCGTGTTGCCGAGCGCCTCCACCACAATGCCGCCGGAGGCATGGGCATATTTGCCGATGCTGCTGTCCGAAGGATTTTTTGTGGCTGGCATTTCTCCACGGACATCATGAATATTCAGGTGCTGAAGGCGGATCCCCTGATGTTCTCCACTGTTGGTGGCGCTAACCCATAATCCCCGGCGAGGGGATTTTCCATCACCGCTGGCCGAAAGCTCCAGATTCTGTACCGTTACCCAACTGACATCGGTCATGTGGAAAGCCGCTTCGTTGCCGTTTGCTTCTATGCGGGGTAACGCCGTTCCTTCACCCCAGGCATCATAGATAACAGGGGCACTCTCTGAGCCAGATGTTGTGGCAACTACTTCGCCATTACAGGTGGTACCACGGCGAAACAGAATGCTGTCCCCCGGTCGCACTTCATGATTGTTAAGCGTACCGATAGAGTTAATAGGATTACTGGCGGTTCCATCACCGTCAACGGTAGCGGAGCAATCAATATAAAGTGACTGTGCGTGAATGGAAAAAGAAAATAACAGCGTGAGTATCATAAGGAATAATCTGCGCCGCAAATTATTCCTCTTATAACGACTGATGTTGTTTAATAAATAAGTTGTCATAATATTAGCCTCATTTATGAATGAATAGGGATGATGAAACGGGCTGCTGATCATTAACAAAATTATGAAAAGAGTATTGCCAAGCCGGTCACGCGATGCCATTTGCTTACGGTTTGAAACAGACGGTAAATGCCGGGGGAAAATAAAGTTTCTGCTCACGAATGTGGTTAGGGTCACAATATAATCAGTTTTGATATGACGGTTGTTATAAGCGTTCTGGCCCTTTCTTTTTACCATTCCCGCACACTGTTCTGCGCAGTTGTCCTCGGAAAACAGTGCCTCTGTTTGATGATGCTTATTAAGGTGGCGGCAATGATTAAAACACATGACACCCGATGGAATGTGATCCTCTGGGGATTTTTTTTCCTCTTCTATTACTACAACTGGTCTTCCTGCTTCTTGTTTTTACCCATGTGGCTAACCCGAATGGTGGGGCTGGATAAAACGCATATAGGTATGGTGTTCTCCTCCTTTGCAGTGGCGGCTATCTGCCTGCAACCGCTGCTGGGCTGGGTAACGGATAAGCTAGGGCCGAAAAAACACCTGCTGTGGCTGATCGTTATCCTGATGGTGCTCTTCGCGCCGTTCTTTATTTACGTGTATACCCCGCTGCTGCAAAGCCATTTTGCGATTGGATTGGTGGTGGGCGGGCTGTATCTGGGATTTATCTTCCACGCGGGCTATGGCGCGGTGGAAGCCTTTGTCGAGAAAGTCAGTCGTAGTCGGGGCTTTGAGTATGGGCGTCCACGGCTGTTTGGCTGCTTTGGATCGGCGGCCTGCGCGACTATCTCCGGTATTCTTTATGGTTTCGATCCGACATGGATTTACTGGATTGGTTCGGCGCTGGCTTTACTGCTGGTGGTGATCCTGCTGGTTGCCCGTTCTGAGCCGCTGCCGGGCATTGAAGCGGAGCAGGTCCGCCAGCAGAAGGTCAGCGTGTGGGAGTTGTTTAAACTTCGCCGGTTCTGGTATTTCACATTATATGTATTAGGTGTGGCCTGTATTTATGATGTTTTCGACCAGCAGTTTATTAATTTTTTCACCCGTTTTTTTGACCATCAGGAAGAGGCGGCAAGAGCATTCGGCTATATTACGACTGCCGGGAATCTCGGCGATGCCGCCGTAATGTTTTTTATTCCACTGCTGATTAATAAATATATTGGCAGTAAAAATGCATTATTAATTACCGGCACTATTATGACGGTTCGGATTATTGGTTCATCTTTTGCCACCGGGCCGATTGAAGTGCTCTTTTTACGGATGCTGCATAATTTTGAAGTACCTTTCCTGCTGATTGGTATTTTCAAATATATTACTGACGTTTTTGATACTCGCCTGTCCGGGACTATCTATCTGGTGGGCGTGATGTTTATCAAGCAGTCCGCCGCTATTATTTTATCGACCGTCGCGGGTCATCTCTACGACACTATTGGTTTCCATAGTGCCTATCTCATCCTCGGCAGTATCACCGCCGCGTTCACTCTGCTGTCCGCTTTCCTGCTGACTTCAACCCCACGCCAGAAAACGGCGGACGCGCGTACACCCGCCACACTCTAATGGAGAGAACCTTATGCAACCGAATATTCTGGTCTTTTTCACCGATCAACAGCGCTGGGACACGGTAGGCTGCTACAACCCTGCCGTCAGTACCACCCCGGTGCTGGACCAGCTTGCCCGCGAGGGCGTAAAGTTCGAAAATGCGTTTACCGTCCAGCCAGTCTGCGGCCCGGCACGTTCCTGCCTGCAAACTGGGCGTTACCCAACGCAGAACGGCTGTTACCGCAACAATATCGCCATGCGGCAGGATGAGATGACGCTGGCAAAGCTGTTCAATCAGGCGGGATACGACACTGCCTACATCGGAAAATGGCACCTGGCTGATCTGGATGAAAAGCCAGTTCCAGAAGAATTGCGCGGCGGCTGGCAATACTGGCTGGCGGCAGATGCACTGGAACATACATCACACCCTTATGGCGGTCACTTTTTTGACAAAGATAACCAGCCTGTGCATTTCGATGGCTACCGGGTGGATGACCAGACCACGTTCGCGCTCGATTACCTGAAAAATCGCCAGCGAGATAACCCCTTCCTGCTGTTTCTCTCTTACCTGGAGCCGCACTTCCAAAATGATATGGCGCGTTTTGTCGCCCCGGATGGCTACGCCGAACGCTTCCAGACCGCAGCGGTGCCGCCAGATCTGATTAACCGCCCCGGCGACTGGCCGCAGAACCTCCCTGATTATTACGGCATGTGCCAGAATCTTGATGAAAACCTCGGGCGTATTGTGGATTACCTGAAGGCCAGCGGCGAATACGACAACACCATTATCCTGTTCTTCAGCGATCACGGCTGCCATTTCCGCACCCGCAATGATGAATACAAACGCTCGTGCCATGAGTCCAGCATTCGTATTCCCTGCGTGGCGCGGGGCGGGCCGTTCAGCGGCGGCAGGACGGTTGATCATCTGGTGACGCTGCTGGATATCCCGGTCACGATGTTGAGCGCCGCAGGTATTACAGTGCCGGATGCCATGGTGGGGCGTGATTTGCAAACCGCACTGGATGCTGAGCACTGGGACGAGGAGGTGCTGATCCAAATTAGTGAGTCGGAGGTTGGGCGGGCGCTACGTACACCGCGCTGGAAATATGAAATTGTCGCGCCCAGCAGCGATCCGTGGAATGAGGCAGCCGCAGAGATCTATGTAGAGAGCCAGCTTTACGATCTTCTGAATGACCCATGGGAGCGCCAGAACCTGATTGCCAGCCCGGAACATGCGCGGATCCGCGAGAAATTACGTCAGGACATTGGCCGCAAAATGACGGCAATTGGTGAAGACCTGCCTGCCATCGTTGCGGTGGAGTAAGCGATGACTGCATGGATGATTGTCGCACTCTGCGGCTGTGGTCTGGCAACCAGTCTGCTCTCGGCGCTGTTTGGCGTCGGGGGCAGTATCCTGCTCGTGCCGGTACTGCATTTGTTGTTTCCGCAATGTGCTGTGCAAGTGCTGGCCGCGACGTCCCTGACGGTGGTGATGCTGAGTGCGTTGATTAACGTCTGCGCCTTCTGGCGACAGGGGATACGGTTGAATACGAGGCTGCTGATACTCTGGTCTCTGGGGATGGCGGCGGGAATGCAGGTAGGTGTGTACGCCAGCTTTTTGCTGTCGGATAGGGTGCTGCTGATGTTGTTTGCGCTGGTCCTGGTGGGGCTGGCCTTGCGCTGTGGATATTCACGTCAGACAACCAAGGAAAACGTACAGCCGGATAACCGGACGCGCAGTACCGGGATGTTGTTGTGTACCGCTGGCGGTGCTGTGGCTGGGTTAACCGGGCTGGGCGGCGGTTCCGTACTCGCGCCGCTGATATCACAACTCTCCGGGCTCCCACGCCAGCATATCGCCGTGTATTGCAACTGGCTGATGCTGTTTGGCAGCGCCGGAACGGTCATCAGCTATCTGTATCACACTGCGCCTGATACCGGCGGATTGCCACTGTCGATGCAGTTTGGTTACGTCAATATGGCTATTGTGGCCGTGATCTTTCTCTGCACGGTGGCGTTTCAACCTGTCAGCATGAGACTTCGCACTCTTTTGCCGGAATGCTGGTTACAGCGCATTTTCTCCGGAGTATTGCTGATGATAGCCACGTTGATTCTGGTGACGCTATGAAACACGCTTTTCATCTGATGGCGAAGCCTGCAGGCTGGCGCTGCAATCTGGCCTGCGATTACTGCTTTTACCTGGCAAAAGGGCAGGGTGTGTTGCGTGATACCTGCGGACAGCGGCATATGTCCGATAAGGTGCTGGAGACGTATATTCGCCAGTACATCGCGGCATCGCCCGGCATGGAGGTGAATTTTACCTGGCAGGGCGGCGAGCCCACGCTGGCCGGGCTTGATTTTTATCGCCGGGCCGTGGCGTTCCAGCAGCGCTATGCCGGGGATAAGCGTATTACCAACAGCCTTCAGACCAATGGCGTACTGATTAACGATGAATGGGCGGCATTTCTGGCTCAGCATCGGTTTCTGGTAGGCATATCGCTGGATGGCCCGGCACATCTGCATAATCATTACCGCAAAACGGGCAGCGGTAAGCCTGTGTTTGATCAGGTGATGGCGGCGCTGGCTTGTCTGAAGCGTCATCGTGTGGACGTCAATATCCTGACGGTGGTGAACAACGTGACGGCACAGGCTCCACTGGACATTTATCGCTTCCTGACGCGTGAGGTGGGAGCTGAATTTCTTCAGTTTATTCCGGTGGTGGAGTATGACGACCAACGCGGGCTGTTGCCCTGGTCAGTGACGGGGGAAGATTACGGGCGATTTATGATCGCCATCTTCGATGAGTGGGTACGCCATGATGTCGGGCGGGTATTCGTTCAGCTTTTTGATAACACGCTGGCGGCGTGGCTGGGTGAACGCCCGGCGCTGTGCGTGATGCAGCCTACCTGTGGGCGCGGGCTGGTGGTTGAGCAGAACGGCGATGTCTACAGCTGCGATCACTATGTTGATGCGGAACACCGGCTGGGCAATCTGCTACAGCAGCCGCTGGAAAGGCTGGTTGTGAGTAAAGCACAACGGCGGTTCGGCCAGCGGAAAGCGCAGCTACCGGATGATTGCCACCGCTGCCCGTGGCGCTTTGCCTGCCAGGGTGGTTGTCCGAAGCACCGGGTAAACGATCGGTTAAATCATCTTTGTGCCGGGTATCGCATGATGTTCAGTCATATGGATCCGTATATGGCCTATATGGCGCGGCAAATTCGTTTGCAGCAGTCTCCGGCTGGGGTGATGACGGTGGCGGACGAATTGTGTCGTAATGATCTGATTCAATGAAGAGTACAATATTGTTCGGTTTGTAATAAATAGCCAGCGTAGTGATTAGCTTTATCCACTGGCTACTTTACCTTTCATCAATACAGCCAGTTGCTCTGGATAACGAACATGCAGGCGACGCTGTGAGTCATCCAATATTCCAGCTTGTCTTAATTCCTTACTGAACCGTAACGCCGTCTCTGTCTCACATCCGGCAAACTCTGCCACTTCACGCCACGTCCAGTCATACCCAGGAAAATACTGCGTCAGATACCAGAGGCTGCTCAGTACCCGGTGACGGGTGCGATAACGAGCTATCCAGGTCATGCGATGCTCTGAGTCAGACAGACTTGCCACCACCTGATTTAACAGAAATTGGGCAAACTGCGGGTGATGATGCAGGAAATCGCTGTTGGAGTGAGGAATGATGTGGCACAGCGATGCTGTCTGCAAAACGCAGGCCTGACAGTGGTAGAACTCCGAGCCAAACAACCCCAGATAGCCAAACCAGTCCCCTTGTTGGCAGGCGCGGACCAGCATCTCTTTGCCGTTTTCCAGCGTGTGGTGTAAACCGACGACGCCATGGTTAAGATACCAAAAACCACAGATGGATTCTTCTTGTAGATAGATTTTGCTTCCTGCTTCACGAACGATAGGACGTAGCAGGGCGTGGCGGGAAAAGTGAGTGTGGTGGAAGGCGGAGTGGTTGCGAGTGGGTGCTTTGAGAAACGGCATTTCTACAGGCGGTGGTATGGCGACTTGCTGAATCTGAACCGGCGTAGAGATGTTATGGATGTTGGCGTCTGGAATAATCATAGCTTGCACCTGACGGGGAGCGGATTTTTTGGTTGCCGTAGTTCGCTTTTATCTTCATAACGACTCGGCCAGATTTCCGCAGGGTGAAGGTTAAGTGCGCGGATAATCAGCCATTTGTCTTTGGACCCGGGGCGTGATAGTGCATTTGCCAGCGTAACTGCTGCCATACCAGGATGCCGTATGTGAGGAATGTCTTCAAGGTAAACGTCCTCCAGCGATTTTGCTTGGTAATCACGAAACATACTATTCCTTGTAGCGCCGCCATCGTCGATTGCAGAGCCTGCACGGTTTAAATATACCTATACGGTTAACGCGCATTAATGAATCCATTAATAAAGTCCACTCTAGTTTAGGAGGAACTATACCGGACACTACCTGTAGTGGATCCAGTCGTTGGCCATGCAAAAACTGAATATTGAGCTTTATGCAACTCCTTAACGTTGCTTCTTTAAAATCTGAATAAACTATGAAATGTATATGAAGCTATAGCAATAACCGAATTGTAATGAATTTTATTTATATACAAGGATGTTTGCTCGATTATTACAGGAGTTATTACTAATTCACGTTAACTTTCTTAGTAAAACATAACGTGTATGATCACTATGAAAAAACCAGAGTCAGGATTATATACTGAAAATAGTAAGGTGGGTTAGCGCAGCCATCCTCACCATCCTCACCGTACTCATCCTGAGGTGGCTGTTCGTCTGGTTGGTTGCGTCAGGTATCGGTGACGACGACTTACACAGAGAACGACTTCTTCAGTTACCATACGCTGCCGGGCAAAGACATTGAGAAAGCCCCCCGTATATCCGGCGATTACTACTTTAAAGCACAGCTCGGCGATGGGTATGCGCCAACCAGCATGATTATCTTTAAGTGGACAGCAAACGTTGAGCCATTACGGATATATCTAAAGCATGGCAAGGAACGCACCGCGGGCGCGCCGGAGGTGATCACACCGCTCGTGACCTCGGCGGTCGTGAACCGCGAAGGGTTTTTATTCCCCACCCCTGCAACCTCCATTCCCCGCGACCTGCTTGAGCCGCTGCCCAAAGGGTCGTTCTCTATCGGCAAAATCTTCCGCTAACCTGGCAGAAGCTGGAGGAGACGGGCTTTTTAGCGTCGATGCTCGAGGCCCGCGAACGGGGCATAGACGTCACCGTCGTCACGGATAAGAGCTACAACACTTATGACAAGGACTATGCGAAACGCCATGAGAAGAAGCAGAACCTGACGGCGGCGTTAGAGCAGTTAAACGCCGTTGGCATCGCTACCCGGCTGGTGGACCGCGTGCACAGTAAGCTTGTTATCGGTGACGATGGCCTGCTGTGCGTCGGATCGTTCAACTGGTTTAGTGCGACACGCGAGGCAAGGTATGAAAAATATGATACCTCGATGGTCTACGACGGCGGTAATCTGAAGCGAGAGATACAGGCGATCCAAAGCAGCCTGGATAAGCGCCAGGTTAAAGCACTTTTGCTCTCCTGAACGCAAGAGATAATACCGGGTGGCACTTCGCTTGCACGGATCTACAGACTTATATGTCCAGTAGGCCGGGCAAGCGAAGCTTAAATTATATACATTAAATCTATAAAGTGGAGGTCAAGGTACGCACTTTAACCTCAATGTGATTTTATAAATTCATATAAAACTGCTTAATCACTTACAGGAATGTCACTATTGTCCCAGGCATATTTAGTTTTGTTTTTTGTCGCAGCATTACCAGATATCTTCAATTTTTCCTTAGCTGCATCAGAAAGGTAAAGTAAGGTATAGTTATTACTGGTGTCGCCTGCTGGCATATCTTTTGGCGCAGTCGTATTACTGTAGTCGGCTATAATGATATTATTGTTAGTAGTGTTTTTTTCACAAAAGGAGAGGGCGCAAAAATTATTATTTGCTCTGCTTTCATAGCGAACAGCAACTTTTGATTTAGGAAGTGCGCTGACCAGTAAATTATTTAAAGAGTTAAAACGCGAACTTAGCTGGAATCTAAAGGCATTATTTACTGTCTTAACATCCTGATCTTTAAAATCTACTATAAAATCAGAAATGACATTGTATTTTGCCTTGCCGAGAATGCCACCCATATAGCATTTCTCTGCCTGGAAACCTGTCACAAGATTATGCTCGCAGCCAATGTCACCCTTCGTTTCCTGTCCCATGCCAAAGCCATAGAAGCAGTTGAGGGCCCGGTTGTTTATCACTTTGTTCCATTTAGAGTCGTTCTTAAGTTCAACACCAAAAAGTGTAATATCTTCCGCTACACAGTCGCTTATTTCACTATAGTCGCAGTCAGAAAGGAGTATACCATTACATAGGTTGGCTTTCTTATCTGAATCTGATGCTATTTTCCATGCGTTGAATGCGAATGTTGCCCGAGCAGAGCATCTTTTAAATGTAATATTAGTACACGGCTCACCGTCCTTGGATTTTAACGCCATAAAACCAGTGCCTAAGAAATCTTCTACATGGCAGTTTTCTACGAGAATGTTTGTGCATGACTCAAAAACCATGCCGTGTTTACGCTTTCCACTAGCAGGAGGGAAAAACATAAATTCACAGTTAACAGCTAAATTACTAATTTGGATTCCATGGCAATTCTGGAATCGCAAAAAAGTGTTAGGTGTATTGCTATGGAATATGGTTGAACTAACGCCGCTGCCGATTATTTTAAAAGGGCACTTGGAGTTTTTTAGATAAATATTATCTATCAAATAAATACCAGGCTCGATAATGCCAACGCCACCATCTGTATTTAGCGCATTCAGGAACTTTTTGAAGCTCTCAGTATCATTATCAGCACTATTCCCTTTAGCACCAAAATCCGCTTTCAGGTATATGATTTTGTTTTTTGTTTGGGCCATGATTTACCTCGTTATCAGTTTTTATTGAAAGGTGGTGATACACATTAAATTAGTACCGTCTGGTAATGGGATAATATTTTTTGTGGTTAAATTATGTGCCTTAAAATCACACGAAAACGATCAAAAAAAACAAATTATTGCAGGGCCTATGGAGACGCGGATTATTCACGCAATATAAAAAACAGTAGAGGATGATTTTATTACCACCCTATTTATGGATCGTGTTCACAGTAAATCGTTAATGACGATGATAAACTAGTCTGTTTATGATTGTTTAACGAATCTAACCCAATCGCAATAAGAATTTTTTAGCGCTTTTAAAAACACGGAGATTGTCTGTAATGCTGAGAGTTACAGTTTTACTTGAAAACCACATTACAAGAAATGCTGCGACTCTAATCTGTCGGCCTGGGCTAAGCCTGTTAATTGAGGATGGCATAACGAGGTTATTATTCGATACCGGGCCAGATGCCTCGTTTATAAGCAACGCTGAAAAGATGGGCGTGCCGCTTGAGCATATTGACTGGGTTGTACTCTCTCATGGCCACTACGATCACTGCGGTGGGCTGAGGCATCTTCAAACGCTCCCTAAGGTGCTGTGTCATCCGGGCGTGTATGACCATAAATATGCTGGTGTGAGAATATTAAATCGTTTTATAGCAATCAAGAAGATATCGACCCAGCTACCTTCGGTTAAACATAATTTCTATTTCACAAAAAAGCCTTACGAGATAAGTGACAGGTTTATCTGGTCAGGTGAAATTGCATCAGTGAAATCTTACGGCTATGTAAAAAGGGCGAAAGTAGAGCCTGATACACTTAATGATGAAGGTGCTCTGATATATAAGTGTGAAAAAGGGTTAGTGATATTTACCGGCTGCGGCCATAAAGGCCTGAGAAATATTATCGAACACTGTAAACAGCTTACTGGAGTAAGCACTATCTATGCAGTCGTAGGCGGGATGCATCTTCGACGCGCTATGCCGTGGAGTTTGATATCCCTACGGAATTATATAAAAGCCGTTAACCCTGAGCGGATCCTTACTTGTCACTGTACTGGAAAATGGGGAAAGCAGTGGTTACCCGGTGCAGAAGAGATCAATACCGGCGATGTTATAAGCCTGCTATAAACCCCTCCCACACTACCCTTTTGTATAGTATGTGTAAAAAAGTGTCGTATTGCGCTCCACGGCATCCGGGCAAACAATGTAGTCACTGCCTGGTTGTTCCTGGGCCAATTTTTAAGGAGTGCATTATGACCCGTGTTGTTCGCTTTCATGAGTATGGTGGTGCTGACGTACTGCGTATCGAAAACGTAGACGTACCTGCGCCTGCCGCTGATGAAGTTCAAATTTCCGTTCACGCTATCGGGCTTAACCGGGCCGAGGTGATGTTCCGTACCGGTCGCTATCTGCAGGAGGCCGTCTTCCCCTCGCCGCTGGGCTATGAAGCGGCGGGGGTAGTGAAGGCGCTGGGCGCAGAGGTGACCGGCTTTGCAGAAAACGATGCAGTGAGCGTGATCCCTACCCTGGATATGGCACGCTGGCCGACCTATGGTGAAGTCATCAATATCCCCGCTAAGTTTGTAGTGAAGCATCCAGCGAACCTGTCGTTTGAGCAAGCGGCGGCATCATGGATGCAGTACGTCACGGCGTGGGGCGCGCTGGTAGCCCAGGCGAAGCTGACTGCGGATGATTTTATTATCGTCTCGGCGGCATCGAGCAGCGTTGGCGTTGCCGCCATCCAGATCGCCCGCAGCGTTGGCGCTACCGTTATCGCCACCACTCGCACTGAGGCTAAAGCGCAGGCGCTGCGTGATGCCGGGGCGCACCACGTTATCGCGACGGAGCAGGGCGATCTGGCGGCGCGTGTGCAGCAGATTACAGACGGCAAGGGCGCTCGCGTTGTCTTTGATCCCATCGGCGGGCCTGCTATCGCCCAGCTTGCAGAGTGCATGGCGTTTGGCGGGATTCTACTGGAGTATGGCGCTGAGCACCGACGAAGGCACCTTCCCACAGTTCGCGCTGTTGGTTAAGTGCCTGATCTTAAAGGGCTATCTCTATATCGAGGTGACCAGCAACGATGCTCTGCTGGAGCAGGCAAAGGCCTTTATTAATGATGGACTCGCGAGCGGCAAGCTTGTGCCGCTGATCTCTCGTACCTTCAAATTTGATGAGATACAGGAGGCGACCCGCTTCCTGGAATCTAATGCGCAGATTGGCAAGATCGTTGTCACGCTGAGCTAAGCCAGGAAACGCCGGGTGCGGCTTCGCCTTACCCGGCCTACCAGAGCTACGGGATCGTTATTCCGCTTTTTCGCGTAATCCGCGATGCTCCAGCCAGCCGGTTCCCCACTCATTGAGCTGGCAAAGAATCGGCCCAATGCTGCGTCCCTCATCGGTAAGGGCATACTCCACCTTCGGTGGCACTACCGGGTAGACGGTGCGGGTGATAAAGGCATCCTCTTCAAGCTCGCGCAGCTGTTTGACCAGCAGGCGCGGCGTGCAGCCGGGCAGCTGGCGATGCAGCTCGTTAAAGCGCATGGTGCCCTTGGTTTGCAGATAGTAGAGGATCACCCCCTTCCAGCGACCGTTAAGCAGGTTGAGCGTAGCAACCATCGCGCACGCGGGCACTTCATCATATTTGCGACGCTTGGGCATTACGGACTCCTTAACTCCCACAGGAAAGACACTATCTTTTGAGGCAGTATAACCTCTTAATTGCACGCCTTAATACATCCTCTTTCTTTATCCTGATAAATAAGATCTCTCCTTCTGTTTAATTCTGCTTTTTCTCCAGGGAGTCAGCCATGAGCAATCCAATTGTTGGCACCGGTACGCCGGTAGTCAGCGTCACTGATAATCGGGGGCTGGCCGTACGCGCCCTTAACTGGAACCGGGAACAGGCTGGCGATCCGCTGCGCCTGCTGGTCAGTCATACGTACGTGGATGATGCCAGCAGAGCGGCGATACACCGCGATCCGCGCCTCTTTGCCGCCTGGACAACAGACAGCGCGTCTCCGGCAAACCTGCATACCATGCCCTCGCTGGCAGGCCAGCTACTGAAGCGGGAGAGTAGTGACAGCGGCGAGCAGGTAACGCTGTTTGACGCAGCGGGCCGCCCGGCGTGGACCCGTGACGGGCGCGGTACGGTGCAGACCGTGGCGTACGATGAGCTGGGACGCCCTGAGAGCGGCTGCGAGCAGCTGAGCGGAAGCGAGGACATCCGCGTCAGCTGGCGCAGCGGCTACGGCGACGCCGGTCCGGCGGATGATGGATCCCGGGGTAACAACCTGCGCGGTATAAATGTCGCACAGTACAATGACGGCGGCCTGCTGCAGATAAATTCAGTGGCGCTCAGCGGAGCGGTACTCAGCCAGACGCAGCGCTTTCTGGCTTCGGCGGAAAGTCTACCGGACTGGCCGAAGGATGGCACAGCGCGGGAAACGCTGCTGGAGGCAGATGTGTATACCACAACCACTGCCGTCGACGCCCGCGGCGCAACGCTGAGCCAGACGGATGCTGCCGGGCATAAACTTGCCTGGCGAAATGATGTCAGCGGCCACGTCTGTTATCAGGATGTGACCCCGGCAGGCGGGGAGACGCAGACCCTGCTGGCGGGCATAACCTGGAGCGCGGCGGGCCAGGTGCTGGCGGAGGCGGCCGGTAACGGGGTGACCACCACTTACGGCTACGATCCGCAGAACCAGTGGCTCGCCACCATGACGGCGCAGCGGGTGGATAACACCACGCTTCAGGCGCTGAGCTACGGCTATGACTTTACCGGCAATGTTACCTCGATGAGCGACGGCAGCGTGGCATCGCGCTATTACCGGAATCAGGCTACCAGCGGGGCACGGTTGTTCACTTACGATGCGCTCTACCAGCTGCTGAGCGCCACCGGGCGCGAGAACGCAACCAACACCGGCATGCAGTACAGCGGCCTGCCAGCTGTGATGTCCCCGGATGGCAGCCAGTATGTAAACTACACCCGCAGTTATGTGTATGACAACAGCGGTAATCTGTCCACCCTGAAGCATACCGGTGCGGGGAGTTTCACCCGCACCATGACCACGGAGACCACCTCCAACCGCAGCGTGCAACAGAATGACGGCGGAGCGCAGACCCCGGATGAGGTGAAAAACTGGTTCGACAGCAACGGCAATCTGTTAACTCTCCAGGCAAGCGCCGCAGGCACCGATGGGCTGGCGTGGGACGGCAGCAATAACCTGCGCTCGGTGACGCTGGTGAGCCGCAGCAGCGGCGACAGTGACCGGGAAATTTACCAGTACAGCGGCAGCCAGCGGGTGCGCAAGCAGACGCGAACCCTGGTGAACGGCAGCAGCGAACTGTGGAATATCGACGAGGTACGCTACCTGCCGGGGCTGGAGTTGCGTAAAAGCTGGCAGGAGACGGCGGGCAGCAGCGCTTCACCGTCCCTGAGCGAGGAGCTGCATGTCCTTAGCGGAAAGGCGGGCCGGGCGGGTATCCGGGTACTGCACTGGGAAACCGGAAAACCGGACGGTATCGGTAACAACCAGGTGCGCTGGGGCCTGGACGACAACATCGGCTCGCTGTCGCTGGAGCTGGACAGTGAGGGCCAGGTTATCAGCCGGGAGGAGTACTATCCCTTTGGCGGCACGGCGGTGTGGGCGGCACGCAATGAAGTGGAAGCAGAGTATAAAACCGTGCGCTACTCGGGCAAGGAAAGAGACGGCACCGGATTGTACTACTATGGCCATCGCTATTATGCCTCGTGGCTGTGCCGATGGGTGAGCGCCGATCCGGCAGGCGAGGTGGATGGTTTGAATCTGTTCCGGATGGTAAGGAATAA
Source organism: Pseudescherichia sp. (assembly GCF_031998825.1). Taxonomy (GTDB): domain Bacteria; phylum Pseudomonadota; class Gammaproteobacteria; order Enterobacterales; family Enterobacteriaceae; genus Pseudescherichia. The sequence continues at coordinate 40,781 of NZ_DAMACX010000016.1, read as the reverse complement.
CCCTGTTTCTCTTTATGATCCAGATGGGAATAAGCCTGTTTTTGCTTGTTTTGGGCAAGGGCAGGCTAAAAAAGAGATGTTTGCTCAGAGCATTGAACAAGAAAGTACTAAATATCCAATAATAGATATCCCAAAGAAAATCCACATGATTTGGATTGGCACCAATAAAATGAATAGTACAAATGTAGACCTGAGTAAAGAGACTGCTAGTAAGAATGAAGATTACGATGTGGCGCTCTATTTTGATAGTGGGATTCAGGGGTACGAGCCTGCTCTGGAATTTCTGCAAGATGCATTCAAAACTGATAAAATAAACCTTAGAGATATTCGTCAACATGCCCATTATGCTGAAATGAAAGAGCACCCAGCCTTTCAATATTATGAAGAGGCTGTTGCAGCTAAAAGATATGCTCAGGCCAGTGATATACTGCGATTGTTATTGTTGAAATATGAGGGCGGGGTATATAAAGATGTCGATGATACCCAGCAACAGCCCTTTGCGCAGCTCTCCGCGCCGGGCGGTGTAATGGTCAATGAAGAGTACGCCGCTTCTGCTGATAAAGCTCAGGCCATACCTAATACTCCCATTGCTGCGTCAGCGAATAACCCTGTTATTGATAGAACGCTCGAGTTAGCGGTTGAAAATTATAAGGCAGGTGAGACGAATATATTAAAGCTGGCTGGCCCTGATGTATTTACTCAGGCAATGTATGAAGCCTTTTCAGGATTGAATATTAGGGAATTAAACGAGACAATAAATCGACTGGTAGAACAAAAGAAAAAAATGTTAGGGAGTAAAGTAAAAAAACTGGATCCACAAGAGCTAATGTTGCTATATAAACCGTATAAAGAGATAAAGAATTTAAATAAATATGTCATTAATGGTTCTGATCATTCATGGTCTAAAATGCAGGGGCAAGCGAGTGGATACATATAATTTAAAAGGTTAAGCTACGAATGAAGTAGGCGATCTTTATGTGATTAGTTATATGCTGCAGATCGCTTTACATACCGTTATTCTGTTAGCAAAAGCATGAATAAAGTAATTTCTGCGTTTTTTTGTAAGGGAATATTTTACTGTGATTTTTGGCTAGGAATTATCTTAAAAAGTCAAGCTTGGATTAATATGACTGCCAATTTTTTGACATGGGCTATCCTTATAAGCGGTACGACGACTTTATATGAAAATTTAACGTTTTCATATTTAAGCATTTATTTATTAATCATTCAGTAGTTGTGAAGATGCTGAAAAAATAAATAATCACTGGAGTGAGCCTATGTTCAGACATGTAAAGCAATTACAGTACACAGTACGCGTTGCTGAGCCGAATCCCGGTTTAGCTAACCTCCTGCTTGAGCAGTTTGGTGGACCACAGGGCGAACTGGCCGCAGCCTGCCGCTACTTTACTCAGGGGCTAGGGGATGACGATCCGGGCCGTAAAGATATGCTGATGGACATCGCTACTGAAGAGCTAAGCCACCTCGAAATTATCGGCTCTCTGGTAGGGATGCTTAACAAGGGCGCGAAAGGCGACCTGGCGGAAGGTACCGATCAGGAAGCCGATCTTTATCGTAAAATCACCGGTAACGGTAATGACAGCCATCTGACCGCGCTGCTGTACGGCGGTGGCCCGTCGCTGACGAACTCCGCAGGCTTCCCGTGGACCGCAGCCTATATCGATACCATCGGCGAAGTAACCGCTGACCTGCGCTCTAATATTGCCGCTGAAGCGCGCGCGAAAATCATCTATGAACGTCTGATCAACATGACCGACGATCCAGGTGTGAAAGATGCGCTGGGCTTCCTGATGACGCGCGAAGTGGCACACCAGATCTCCTTTGAAAAAGCGCTCTACTCGATCCGCAACAACTTCCCGCCAGGAAAACTGCCGCCGATCGAGAAGTACGCTAACACCTACTTCAATATGTCTGAAGGTGGTGAAGTGCGCGGTAGCTGGAACTCAGACGAGAACTTTGAGTACGTATCTAACCCACCGCCGGCCGTGGACGGTGGCGATGGCTTACCAAGCGTCGTGCTGCCGGGGCCGCAGCAGGCGAACCTGGACGCTATGAAGCTGCGTACCGCATCTGACCCGTCGGTTAACCCGGTAACCGGTACTGACCTGGGTTCTGTTCCACCGATTGAAAATGACGCCGCTAAAAAAGCGCCGTAATCGTCGGTAAGAGACAAAAAACCCGGAAGATATCTTCCGGGTTTTTTTATGGCGTTAAGCGCCCGCTCCGCGCCGACTGACGCTGTTCTTCACCTTCTCAGCGGCATTTTTCCCGGCAATAAACGCATGATCGGAGTTGTAGTACTCCCACTCGCTGTAGCGGCCCGCGAGCACGATATCCTGAGTCAGCAGCCACTGGCGCACCGTCTCGACGTTTTTCGACCGCTCGTGATCGTAAACTACGTAGGCATAGGGAATATCCAGCTGGTTAGCCACCAGCACCTCATCTTCCGCAGTAAAGATGCCGATCTCAATGCACTCGGCAATACAGCGATCGATCAGCGCCTGACCATCAACCGGCAGCGGCTTATGCTCGGAGTAGGTGATCTCGCAGGTCAGGCCGCAGCCGCCCGGCGGATTACACTCAGGGCTGGTATTACCCTGCACAAAGATGCGGTGGAAAATGGTGTCGCCAGCAAAGTAGATCCAGTGCTTATCGGTGAGGTTGGCCCGGCCAATGCCGAGGTTTACGCAGCGCACCGAGACATGGTGCAGCCCGTTCGCCGCCGCAACCACCTCGTCCGGGGCCTCATCGCCAATGATGCGAATCAGCTCCGGCAGGGGCATGGTGCTGATCAGCTGCTCATAATGGAACTGCCTGCCGTCGGCGAGAACCGCGATATGCTGGTTGGCCAGAATATGGGTGATCTCACTGCTGGTCTCCACTACGCCTTTGATATGCGGTAGAAAAGCCGACATCAGCGCCTGGAAGCCACCCTTCAACGGATAGCCAAAGCGGGCGTTGGGACCCATCGGCTTGCCGACCGGCTCTACTGCACCTTCAACAATCTGAGCCAGATCCGGCAGCGGCACGCGCCCGCCAAGCCATGAGGTCTCCATCTCAGAGAGCGGCACGGTCCACAGCTTCTGGTTATAGGGGATGGCAAAATGCCTGGCGATACCCGCGCCCCAGACCTGATAGATAAAGCGTTCGAAATTCTCCGGTGGCATCTGCGCCGTGCTGCTGTACTTGGCTTCAATTGCGCCGAGAATGCACTCTTTGATGGTCTCGGTCGGCAGACCATACAGCGCTCCCTGGAAGGGGTAGCGCGTGTAGACGCCATCGGTATAGATCCAGGCCTCGCGCATCTGCCAGTGCAGGTTGTCACCCAGCAGCATGTCATACAGCTCCAGCACATAGGGATCGTTCGAGAACATGATGTGCCCGGCGTAGTCGAAGGTAAAGCCGCCGTCTTGAATGGAGCGGCACCAGCCGCCGACGCTCTCGTTGCGCTCCAGCAGAACCGCCTGCGAGCCGTAGTGATATGCCGCGCTCAGGCCCGTGGGGCCACCGCCGAGGATCAGGCAGCGGGCAGGAATAGCATTTTCGCTGCGAGAAGGTTTGAGCTTCAGCGCTGTGTTTTTACGTGCTGCATCATTTGCCGCCTGTGGGGTAGGGGTCGCTACGCGTTGCAGGGCCGATTTTGCCAGCTCTTTCTCAATCAGGCCGTGCATGGCCTGCGCCGTGACGTCCCAGGAGGTGCTATCAACGATCCGCTTCATCTCACGCTGCATCGTCTGCCTGGCTTCAGGGGTCAGGGCGAGCATCTTTTCACAGGCGCGCACAAAGCCCGCACGATCGTAGCCGATGGCCACCACATGCTTATAGGGCTCGACCACGTCGGTGATCGCTGTACTGACCACCGGGAGTAGCGCAGCCATATATTCAAGTACCTTGGTCGGGCTGATATAGCGCGTTGAAGCGTTAAGGGCAAACGGCATCAGACAGACATCCCACCCGGCCAGAAAATGAGGCAGGGCCTGGTAAGGCTGCATGCCGAGATAGTGAATATTAGGGCGCTGGGGCAGGCTTGCCGGATCGATTTTGACCACCGGCCCAACCATAATGACCTGCCACTCCGGGTGAGCATCGGCAATGGCCGCCAGCAGATCGAGATCCATCCGCTCGTCGATGACGCCGCAATACCCCAGACGCGGGTGCGGCAGATCCTTGATCAGCGGATGATAGTTATTGCGGTCAAGCGCCTGCTCAAAGTGGATGGCGTCTACGCTGCTGGTAAAGCAGTGGATATTCTCATGCCGCCCCGACTTTGCATTATAGAGGCTGGGCCCGCCGGTAAAGACCAGCTCGGCCCGGTTGAGCAGGGCGGATTCACGCTGCAGAAGCTGCCTGGGCGCATTTTCAAACGCGGCCAGCTCATCCATGCAGTCGTAGATCACCAGCGAAGGGTTAAAGACCGCCAGCAGCGGCAGCGCCATCGGCGTGTAGAACCAGACCAGCGGCGACTCATTTTCATCAACAATATCTGCCAGCAGCGGCTGGAGGTAGGCTATCTGGCTATCATGGAAGCCATGCACCTGAAGCGGCGTATGCGGCTTTATCACGGTCACATTGGGCGCAGGGTGCGTCAGGCTTAAGCTGGCGGGCGGAGGCGCGAACGTGGGCTCTTCAATAAAGTAGATCTGGTAGTGCTTCGCCAGCCGGGTCAGGAGGTGCTGCGGGCGCTGAAAGACAAAGTCCCAGCGCAGATGGCTAAAGATATACAGTTTTTTCATAGGGTCGCTACTATTCTTAGCGTCATTCAGATCGCATAATCGGGATTGGAACAGACCCAGTGTGTGCTGCGCCTTTTGCAAAGCGGCGGCATAAACAGGATCAAGTATGCGTGCCAGTGGGTCCGTGCCCTGATGGTCAAGTTCCCATAGTCCGCTGCGATGCCAACGGCTCAAATCCTCCCAGTCGGGCCGATCGATGGCGGGATAAAGACATACCCCATGTAGCGCGACGCCTGCCAGCTGCGCCTGGGCTACCTCTGTCGCTATCTGGCTTATCCATGCCCCGCGTCCGCTGCCAACGTGGCTGGTCTCAGCCAGCAGGATCGGACGCTCATAGCGACGGTAAAGCGTTTGTAACATGTGGCTAAGGGGGACCCGCCGGGGATCGCCAAGATGCCACCACAGGCGTGCGTTGCTGCCGCTCTCCCACTGGTTATCGTGATAGTAGTTCGCGCCAATGAGATCGAGGTAACGGGGTGCCCCGCCCAGCTCCGGTTCTACTCTTCCCGAGAGCATGTCCCAGGTTTGATACTGTGAATTGTAATGGCCTGCTGTAGCGGCCAGCGATTCCGGACTCTCGTCCGGCGCGGCCAGATGAATAATCGGGTCGCAGTGTAAAATGCGTGCACGGGGATCGGCAGCCCAGATAGCGTCACAGGCTGCAATCGTTGCGCGTACCAGCTGGCGCTTGCTCTCTTCTCCCGTAGCCATGCTCGGCGGCGCAGAACAGCGGAAAAACCCTACCGAGAGGCTCCAGCTGGTAAACGAGATCTCATTGACCGGGGAGTAGACGGGCGAAGAGACGTACCAGGGCGCTAAAAAACGGGCCAATGCCCCGCAGAGCCGCGCAAAGCGAGGCACGAAATCGGGTGAAAAAATATCGGTATCGTCCGGCCAGCCGTAGTGGCAGATCGTCCAGCAGATTTGTACTCCGGCCTCGTTTGCGGCCTGCATCTTTTCGGCAACGGATGAAAAATCATATCCGTGAGGCTGCTCAACGAGACGCCAGCCTACGCTCTCCCGTACCGTTGAAATATTTAACTTCTTTAAAGAAATATAATCGCTTAGCACTCTGGCATTGTGCCCGGTAATGTCGTTCATTGAGAGCGGCATACCTTGACCGTTACGGTGATCGGCACCCTCATACCCCCCCTGCCAAAAGCTGTCAAATATAGGCATCCCGTTCTCTCCTGCGTTTTTTATTTTTTGTGATCCGTAACCAACGAATATCAATTTTTATAACGGGCAGCGTAATTTACCGAAGCGGTAACGGTTAAAACTTTAAGAAATTTAAGCGTATATCCAAGGGGTTATATTTTCCCTCATGCTTTTGCATGAGCAATTTTTAATAGAAAAAGAGTTATAGATATATTTTGTTAATTTCGGTTAAGTATAGTGCTGGCAATCCCTTTTTCCAGTTGAGTATTGCTAAAGAGTGATAAAAAATTATTAGAATTGTTCATATATGTAGCGCGCCATCAATAAAAAGTATGAATTTTATAGTGAGTAAATACTCAATTAAAAAAAATAATTATAGTTTTCAACGCGCCTGCCGTTAATTATTAGATCTTAACGCCTTTCAAGACCTTCTCTTTCGGGACGTAAACAATGAAGGATAACGGCAGTACAAAATACGATTTGCTCATTGAGCGCCTGTGCGAAACCTTTGGCGCGCTCTATCAGGGCGTCACCATCGATAAAACCTGGCTTTGCGAGCGGTTTGGCATTGCGGAGCGAACGGCCTACCGGGATCTCGCCAGGCTTGCCCACGTGCTGGACGAGGTATCGAGCGGGCGCTTTAAGCTGACAGCGGACCTGCTGCCATCGCTCCATGCGGGCCATCTGGCCGAGTTCGCCAGCTTTGCTGGCGTTGCGCATCTTTTTCCGCATCATGAGGGTCAGTCCCTGCGTAAAGGTATAAACAGCGCCGACGTGACGCTGCATGTCTCTGCCCATGCGGCCACGTTCGTGACGCGCCGACCGTTTTTTCCTGCTCAGCGCCTGCTGAAGGAGCACCATGACGGGAGCATTACCATTACAACGGCAATCAGCGACCAGAACACGCTGTTTCGCTGGTTACGCTACTGGCTGCCTGACATCCGCATAGTGGCCCCGGCGACGCTGAGCGCCGCTTTTATGCAGGATCTACAGGCGCGCTGCGAGCCGGCTACCAGCGAACAGCCGCAAGACGCTTAATTTACCCGTTTCTTCGCCGCGACCAGGTCGATGTAGTCCTGTACCTGGCGCTGCTTTCGGGGGGAAAGCTTGCTGATTTTCCGTACCGAGCGAACCAGCTCCTCTTCTACGGGTTTGGCGATCAGCACAATACAGCCGTTCAGCACCCGAACATCCATCTCTGTGCCGGTTGAGAAGCCGGCCTCCTCCAGCCACTGGCCCTTTATGGCGATGGCTGGCACATGAGCATGGTCGTGAAAGCGTGTCGCATAGCTGACGGTTAAACGGCGTTGCGTAACGGGATCTACAAGACAATTTTCATCTGCCATGGTAACGGCTCCTTAAAGAGACAAAGGCGATACGCCGAAAGAGAATGACTGTCATTATATACAGTGCTTCTCTGCTGGCTATTTAGAAAAACTCAAAGAGTTATTTAGAAATAGTGGGTTCGCCAGACTCTTGACCCATGACAAGGCGGCGGTGGTAACGACCTCCTTATAATCAGGGTCGTTTGTCCTCTCTCTGGTGTGAACCTATGGCTTACCAACTCGATCTGAACTGGCCGGAATTTCTGGAAAAATACTGGCAAAAACAACCGGTTGTTTTAAAAAATGCGCTGCGCAACTTTGTTGATCCTATCACTCCCGACGAGCTGGCAGGGCTGGCGATGGAGCCGGAGGTGGACAGCCGCCTGGTTAGCTATCACAACGGCCAGTGGCAGGCCAGCAACGGGCCGTTTGAGCACTTTGATAACCTGGGTGAAACCGGCTGGTCGCTGCTGGCCCAGGCCGTCAACCACTGGCATATGCCCGCCGCCGAGCTTGTGCGTCCGTTCCGCGTGCTGCCGGACTGGCGCCTGGACGACCTGATGATCTCCTTCTCCGTGCCGGGCGGTGGCGTAGGTCCGCATATTGATCAGTACGATGTCTTTATTATTCAGGGGATGGGTAGCCGTCGCTGGCGAGTGGGTGACAAGCTGCCGATGCGTCAGTTCTGTCCGCATCCGGCGCTGCTGCACGTCGACCCCTTTACGCCGATTATCGATGAGGATCTTGAGCCGGGCGATATTCTCTACATTCCGCCTGGCTTCCCGCACGACGGCATTACCCATGTTACGGCGCTGAACTACTCCGTCGGCTTCCGGGGACCCAACGGCAGGGATCTGCTCAGCAGCTTTGCTGATTACGCCCTGGAAAACGATCTCGGCGGCGAGCACTACAGCGATCCCGATCTCACCTGCCGCGATCATCCGGGGCGGGTAGAGGCCTATGAGCTCGATCGTCTGCGTACGATGATGATCGAGATGATCCAGCAGCCCGAGACGTTTAAGCAGTGGTTCGGCAGCTTTGTGACCACGCCGCGCCACGAGCTGGATATCGCACCCGCCGAGCCGCCCTATGCGCAGGATGAGGTACTGGACGCCCTGATGGGGGGGGAGTGTCTGACCCGCCTGAGCGGCCTGCGGGTGCTGAACGTCGGCGAAAGCGTGTTTATCAACAGCGAACCGCTGGAGATGTCCGATCCCGCAGCGGCGGATGCGCTCTGCCACTACACCACGCTTGGTAAAAGCGAGCTGGGCGCGGCGCTTGGTAACCCAACATGCGTGGCCGAGCTCACCGCGCTGATTAACCAGGGCTACTGGTACTTCGACGAGTAAAAGTGTGCGAGGATAGCTCGATATGCCCGGCGGCGCAGGCTTGCCGGGCTGACAGTAGCCGCAGCCTTTCGCAATCCATGCTCTTAACCGGACCACTTCTTGATAGTTCCCCTGATAAGCATTAGCTTACCCCGCTTTTGTCAACAGACGCCGCTGGCACGCCTGCCTGCGCCGCTGCATCACCTGCACTAACACCGTAAGACATAATAATTATGATGACGCCTGAACAAAAATTCGCCCGCTGGGTAAGGGTCAGTATTGCCTCTTTCCTGCTGATGTTTGTCTATTTTATCGTTGCGGATATCTGGATCCCGCTGACGCCGGACTCCACCGTGATGCGTGTGGTGTCGCCCGTTTCCGCCCGCGTCTCTGGCTACGTCGCGCAGGTCTATGTGCACAACAACAGCCAGGTAAAGAAGGGCGACCTGCTGTTTGAGCTGGATCGCACGCCGTTTATCAACCGCGTCGAGGCGGCGCAAATTGCGCTGCGTCAGGCGCATCTGACCAATCAGCAGCTGGATGCGCAGATCGCCGCTTCGCAGGCGAGCCTGACCAGCGCCCAGCTTACGGCCCGTAACGATAAGGCGACCTTTGATCGCTATCAGCGCCTGAGCGCTACGCAGAACGTCTCCCAGCAGGATCTCGATAAGGTCCGTACCGCGTGGCAGTCCAGCGAGCAGTCGGTCAGTAACCTGCTGGCAAACATCCGCGCGCTGCACATTCAGCGTGGCGACCGGGACGATAGCCGTAACGTTACCCTGCAGAAGTACCAGAACGCGCTGGAAGAGGCGCAGCTTAACCTTGGCTGGACGCAGATCCGCGCCGAAGCAGACGGGACCATCAGTAACCTGCAGCTTAGCCCTGGCTGGTACGCCTCTGCCGGATCGGCAGCGCTGGCGCTAGTGAGCAACAATACCGATATCGTGGCCGACTTCCGTGAGAAGAGCCTGCGCCACACCAAACCGGGGACGGATGCGGCGGTGGTCTTTGACGCCCTGCCGGGCCAGGTCTTCCATGCCCGAGTCACCTCCCGCGATGCTGGGATCCTGGCGGGTCAGGAGGCGGTAAACGGCGATCTCTCCCAGCCGGAGACCTCTAACCGCTGGGTGCGCGATGCCCAGCGGATGCGCATCCACGTGGTACTGGACGAACCGCTGGCGCAGCCGCTGCCGACCGGGGCGCGCGCCACCGTTCAGCTCTACAACAGCGAAGGCCCGTTTGCCCACTTCTTCTCGGGCCTGCAAATTCATCTGGTTAGCCTGCTGCATTATGTCTATTAGTACGCTGGCCCGGTTTTTTTCGCCTCACGACAAGGTCGTCTACTCGGCTAACGATTTCCGCCAGACGCTGCGCATTGCCCTGGCGGGGACGCTGGCCCTGAGTATATCGAGCTTCTACAACGTGCAGTACGGCGTCTTTTTTGTGGTCTACCCGCTGATGCTGATGTCGCTGGTGCCGGTCTTTAATGGCCACGTGGCGAGGCAGTTTATCTTCAGCTCGGTAATCAACTGCATTGAGATGGTGCTGATCATCGGCTTTCTGTCGCACTGGCCGGTGATCATGACGCTGGTGGTCTTTGCTCTGTACGTGGTGCGCTTTCGCTTTATGAGCCAGGGACCGCTGTTTCTCTTTGGCTCGATGGGCGTGGTATGCCAGAGCACGATGCTCAATTTCATGAGCTATCCCACCAACGACTGGCACGTGCTGTTCTTCTCGAATATTGAAGCCTGCGTGCTGGCGGTCTGCCTGAGCGCGCTACTGCACTACCTGATCCCGGACGTTGAGCCGCGTATGCGCCCGCCGGTTATTGAGAAAGATGCCGCGCGGATCCGCCACGAGTCGCTGCTCTCCGGCACGGTGGCCACGCTGATCTTTATCGTTTTCCAGGTGTGTAACCTCAGTGACTCGCTGTCGGCGCTGATGGCGGGCGTGCTGAGCCTCTTCCCGATGAGCTACCGTGGCGCGGTGCTCAGCTCCCTGTGGCGAATAGCGGGGGTGGTATTGGGCTGTCTCTATATTCTGCTGATCCAGCTGGTGCTCTACGATCACAGCAGCCATATGCTGCTGATGATGCCGCTAATCTGCCTCGGACTGGGGGTGGGCGCACGGCTGCATACCATGGAGAAGGTGGGTGCCGGGGTGGGCTTTGCCAGCATCTCCACCCTCGGGATCATGTTCGGCCAGAACATGCACCCGAACCAGGATCTGGTGTTCAGCGATCTCTACCGCATTATCTCGGTTACCTTGTCGCTGCTCATCACCCTGACAATGGTGTTCCTGGTGCATCTGCTGCTCAACCGCTTTGAGGCCACGCGCTACGTGATACCCCCGCCGGCCTGATTAGCCGGCAAACAGCCCCGGCAGCTGCGACAGGAGCCAGAGGATCAGCCCGATGGTGCCGCCGACCAGCGTACCGTTGACGCGAATAAATTGCAGATCTTTGCCGATGTTCAGCTCGATCTGCTGCGACATCTCCTTCGCATCCCAGCTCTTGACCGTATCGCTGATGTGACGGGTCAGGAACTGGGCAAACTCCGGCGCGACGCTGCGGGCGGCCTGCTCAAGGTGCTGATTAAATGAGGCACGGAGGGCGCTGTCCGCTACCAGCGTCTCGCCAAACCACTGCCCGGCCTCGGCAATGCGCAGCTGAACTTTTGAATTTTCACCCTCCATATCGGCCTTCAGCCAGTTGCGTAGATCTCCCCACAGCTCCCCCAGATAGCGGTTAAAGGCTTCGTCCTCTTTCAGGTACGTTTTGGTGCTCTCAGCGCGGGCAGCCATCTCCGGATCGTTCTTCAGCCGGTCGATAAGCTTAAGGGTCGCTTTGTCAAACGCCTGGCGGATCTGGTGGGCCTGGTCGTGGCTGATGTCATCCAGCAGGGAGTTTACGGCGCTGGAGACCATCTCCGCGCTCTGCTCCCCCAGCCACTCGGTGGGCAGCAGCTTCGCCTTGCGGGGATGCTCGGTCTTCAGCCAGCGCACGATGTGGTGAGCGATAAAGTCCCGCGTGCTCTGGCGCTGGATAAGCGTCAGCAGCTGGGCGATCAGCGAGTCCAGCAGCACCTGGTGACGGTTGTTTTTAGTGAGGCTCTCCAGCACCAGCGCGGTAGTGCCGGAGAGATCGACTTTGTCGATCGCCTTGTGTACGGCGCGCTTGAGCAGATTCTGAATGCGCGCGTCATCAGTGAGATCGAGAAAGCCGCTCATTACCTGGAGCAGGTGCTGGCCTACGCGACGGGCGTTATCCGGCTGGCTGAACCAGGTACCGATCATCAGCGCGGGCTCATGGCGACGAATCAGCGCAATCAGCGACTGGGTATCGAGAAACTTCTCCTGCACAAAGATGCCAAGATTGTCGCCGATCCGCTCCTGATTACGCGGGATGATCGCCGTATGGCGGGAAATGAAGGGCAGCGGCACGCGGCGAAACAGCGCCACCACCGCAAACCAGTCGGCCAGTGCGCCAACCATGGCCGCTTCGGCCACCGCCTTCACTGCGCCTACCAGACGGGTGGGCGGCAGAAACAGCGTGGTGGCAAAGGTTGCTGCAGCGATCAGCAGCAGCGACAGGGCCAGGCGCTTGGCGCGTTTAAGTTCGGCTAATTTATCCATCTGTTCATCATAGATCCCTGACGATTAAATAGAAATCCGAATCAGGGTTTCCAGCGCCGCGAAGCGGTCTCTTTTTCATAGGGCATCGGCGTAGGGCGAGAGATAAATTCAATGATGCCGCCCCAGGGCGTGCTGCCGTAGCAGAACTGGTTGCCGTCGCCGTACTCGGTAGGGAAGGTAAGCGGCTTAGGCTCGGTGAACATCTTCCCCCCGGCCTCTTCGAAGCGTTGCGTTGCCTGCTCAATGTTATCGGTATAGACCGCAAAGTGCTGTAGACCGTAGTCGCTGGCCCGTGGCGGGCGATCCTGATCCGGCCCCTGCATCTCAAAAAGCTCGATGCCTGGACCATTGTGCAGCTTCAGCATCCTGACCGCTTTCACCTGAGTACCCGGGGCAAGGCGCAGCGTATGCTGCTGGGCGTCCTGGTCGATCTCCTGGCCGGGCGAGACGGACTCATAGAGCAACTCCGCGCCCAGGGCGGCGCACAGGAAAGTGGTAGCCTGTTTGATGTCCGGAACGGTAATACCAATGTGGTCCATACCGCGAATAGTTGCTTCACTCATGATCTCTCCCGATATTTGGTCAGTGATTTTATCCATGCGTTTAAGCGTAGAAGGTGAACGCCCCATCGCGCAAACGCTGGGCTATTCTTCACTTCACGGTGGATTCGGAACCGTCCGTTTATGCCGGATAATCCATGCATCATCATGCATTTCAACTACCCTTATTAACCTTATCAGCATCTTTTACTGCTAACCAGGAGGTATTTGAGATGGCCTATCAGACAGTGAACCCATTTACAAATCAGCTCGTTAAAGAGTATCCATCCCATAGTGACGCGGATATCGAGGCGACGCTGAGTAAAGCGGATGCGCTATATCACTCCTCATGGTCGAAGGGCGATATTCAGCAGCGTCTACCCGTCCTGCTTAAGCTTGCCAATCTGCTGGAGGAGCGCAGCGAAGAGCTGGCGAAGATCGCCACCCAGGAGATGGGCAAACTGATCGAGCAGAGCCGCGGTGAAGTGAAACTCTGCGCCGATATTGCGCGCTACTACGCCGATAATGCCGATACTTTCCTTGCACCGGTAAAATACGTTTCCGATCTGGGCGACGCCTGGGTTGAGCATCACCCTATCGGCGTGCTGATGGCGGTGGAGCCGTGGAACTTCCCTTACTATCAGCTGATGCGCGTCCTGGCGCCGAACCTGGCCGCCGGTAACCCGATTATCGTTAAGCACGCCAGCATCGTGCCGCACTGCGCGGAAATCTTCGAGCAGCTGGTGCGGGAGGCGGGCGCGCCAGAGGGGGCGTACACCAACCTGTTTATCTCTTCGGATCAGGTATCCAACATCATTGCCGACGATCGCGTCCAGGGTGTGGCCCTGACCGGGTCTGAGACGGCGGGCAGCGCGGTCGCGGCGCAGGCGGCCAAAAAGCTCAAGAAAGCCACCCTTGAGCTGGGCGGTAACGACGTCTTTGTCGTGCTGGACGACAGCGACCTGGAGAAAGCCGTTGAGGTGGGCGTCACGGCGCGTCTGCAAAACGCCGGGCAGGTCTGCACCGCCGCGAAGCGCTTTATTGTGCAGGAGGCGGTTGCCGATAAGTTCCTGGAGAAATATACCGAAGCCTTCCGCCAGGTGAAGATTGGCGACCCGATGGATGAGTCCACCACCTTAGGCCCGCTGTCGTCTAAGGACGCGCTGGAGACCCTGACCAAACAGGTTAACGAGGCGGTAAAAAACGGTGCGAAGCTGCATCTTGGCGGTAAGCCCGTTGAGCGCGAAGGTAACTTCTTTGAGCCGACCATTTTGACCCACATTACCCGCGACAATCCGGCCTATTTCGAAGAGTTCTTCGGCCCGGTAGCGCAGATCTATGTGGTCAAAGATGATGACGAGGTGGTGAAGCTGGCCAACGACTCCAACTACGGCCTGGGCGGGTCCATCTTCAGCCAGAATATCGACCGGGCAAAAGCGCTGGCGTCGCGGATTGAGACCGGTATGGTCTACATCAACTCCCTGACCGATACCGCGCCGGAGCTGCCGTTTGGCGGCGTCAAACGCTCCGGCTTTGGTCGTGAGCTGTCGGATCTGGGGATCAAAGAGTTTGTGAACCAGAAGCTGGTCGTTGTCAGTAAGTAGTTGTCAGTAAATAAACGATTGTCCCCCTCCTGCCAGGGAGGGGGCTATTCCATTGCCACTTTTACCGCATTGCCCAGCTTCTCCATCACCGCCTGATGCTTCTCGTTTGGCGGCAACGCGCAGTTGATGCGTACGCAGTTGCGATATTTGCCTGATGCCGAAAACAGCGATCCCGGCGCAACCTGGATTTTCAGCTGGCACAGCTGCTTAGCCACGCACACCATATCGACCTGCTCGGGCGGCTCGACCCACAGCATAAACCCGCCCATCGGGCGAGTGATGCAGATCCCTTCCGGAAAATATTCCCGTACCCAGCAGGTATAGATCGCCATATTACGCTGATAGAGATGGCGCATCCGTCTGATATGACGATGATAATGACCTTCTTTGATAAAGCTTGCCGCCGCGAGCTGGGTGACCGGGACATTGCTACCCAGCAGGGCGTACTTCATCTGCAGAAAACGATCGTGATAGCGGCCAGGCACAACCCAGCCGACGCGCAGGCCAGGCGCGACGGATTTGGTGAACGAGCTGCACAGTATTACCCGGCCATCAATGTCCCAGGAGTGGATCGTGCGTGGACGAGGATACTCAGTCGCCAGCTCGCCATAGACATCATCTTCAAAAATCACGATGTCATGACTCTGGGCAAGGGCGAGAAGCGCTCGTTTGCGTGCGTCCGGCATAATAAACCCGAGAGGATTATTACAGTTCGGCACGGTAATAATTCCCTTAATGGGCCACTGGTCAAGTGCCAGCTCTAGCGCCTCCACGCTCATGCCCGTTTCCGGATCGGTGGGGATCTCGATGACCTTAAAACCCAGGCTGCGCAGAAGCTGCATGGTGCCGTAATAGGTAGGGGACTCGATAGCGACGATATCCCCAGGCTGGCACACCGCCAGCAGGGCCAGCGATAGCCCGCTCTGGCTGCCGCTGGTGACGATAATATCCTCCGCGCTCACCACCGATCCGCCGTCTAGCATCAGGCGGGCGATCTGCTCCCGTAGCTCCTGACGGCCGGTCAGAGAGTCATAGCCAAGAACCTCGTTGAGATTGTGCTGTACCAGGCGTTTAAGCTCGCGCCAGAGCGGTTGCAGGCTGGGCTGCTCAATATCGGGCGCGCCGCTGCTGAAGGGAATGACCTCTTTATCTTTATGACCTTTCAGCATGTCGATCACCTGATCCCACTGGGTGATCTCCACCGGACGCTGTACCGGCCGCGACATAGGGGGAACCGGCGGCTGAACCTTGCGCGGCGCGACAAAGTAGCCGGATCGCGGCTGCGGGGTAATAAGCTGTCGTGTTTCCAGCGTCTGGTACGCCTGCTGAACGGTACTAATACTTACGCCATGCTCCTGGCTCAGGCTGCGTACCGACGGGAGCTTTTCTCCGTGGCGATACAACCCTTGCTCAATGCGCTCAGCCAGCATATTCGCCAGATTTTGGTAACGTGCCATGCTGTATCTCTCTCTCTTGCCATACAGATAAAAAAACCAGTACAGATCCGTGCTGATGACGCTATTCAGATAGCGTTTTAGCGCATCTGTATGGAAAACAAAACTGTTTTGTGAGTCTGTATTGTTTATGCCGCTCTCGCTGAAAATAGTGCTTCAGTCAACGCGAGGAGGCAGAGAATGGAATTTTATGAAAATAGGGCAAAAAGGCCCTTTATCGGCTTTGTGCTGCTCTGGCGAGCAGTCAAAAAGTGGCATCTTCGTAGGCAAGCGCAGCGTATCCTGCAAAAAATGAGTAACGAGCAGCTAAGAGATATCGGGCTGCGGCGGGGAGAAGTGGAGTAGGTAAAATTGACTCTGCGCATCGGCTTCACTTGTCGCTAAAAGCATCCCGCAGCAGTCGCCACATATGGTGCGCCGCCGGGGTAAATCGACGATCCGAATTACGCAGCAGGTGACACTGAGCGCTGCTGGCGATGGGGTGATCGAGCGGCACCGCCTTCAGCCAACCCTGGCTTATCGGCCCCGCGGCAGCGTATTCGGTCATAAATGAGATTCCCAGCCCCGCCTGGCTTAGGCTCATGGCGGTGGAGAAGAGGTTGCAGCGGTAGGCCGGGTGGAACTGCAACCCCTCGCTTTTAAACATCGCGTTCATATGGCGCTGGAGGCCAAAGTTCTCCGTCAGGGCGATCAGCCGGTGTTCGATCAGCGCCTGAATGGTTATAGAGGGACGGGTGGCGATAGGGTGATCGGGGGAGACCACCGCACAGATCGGCCCCCACTGAAAGCTGTGCCGTTTCAGCTCCGGCGTGCCGATAGGGCCGAACGCCAGCGCCATGTCGGCGTCGCCGCTGGCAATCTCGTTGAGCATCTCCTGCATGCTGCCGACGGTGATATCCACAAACACGTGCGGATAAGAGCGCGCAAAGCTGCACATCACCTCGTCAATAAAGGTCGTAATCAACCCGCCGCCAATCTTTACCGAGACGCTGCCGCCGCGCATATGGCGCAGATCCTTCAGGTGGCTCTCCAGCTTCTCCCGTCGCTGGCGGCCCTCGAAGTAGTCTGCCGCCAGCAGGCGTCCCGCTTCGGTCAGCACCACCGAACGCCCGCGCCGCTCCAGCAGGGGGAGCTGGAGCGCACGTTCCAGCTGGGCTATCTGGCGGCTGACGACGGAGGGGTTGATGCCCAGCATATCCGCAGCCCGGCGGATGCCGCCCTGAATACTGACTTCGTAGAGATAGCCTACCTGTCGTTCATGAAACATCGCGCCTGGCTCCTGTCTGTTGACCTGAAAGCAACAATAACATTCATCGCCAGGCATTTATAATCCCCAATGTTTATAGATAATCGAATTTCCGGTTATTTTTTGTAGCCGCGAAAAAATTAAGAAAATATACGCACCATAAAAAGACAGATGCACCAGGCTGGTGCCCTGCATAGGTGAGAGAAGTTAATTTACTTATCTCTTAATCGTCACCATTAAAATAAATTATTTTTTCGCTGCCGATTATTGAGGCATGGTTTCTGCTTAATTGAAAACGCACAGAAAATTAAACCTGTTTTTTGTTATGGGAGGGGGAGTGATGAGCGAATCAAAAACGCTGGAGCGTCCAGCAGAGGAAGAAGCAAATGAGTGGCATGTCGGGCCGGGAGCCTGGATTGCCCTGATTATTGTTCTGCTGGTCTTTTCCGGCTTCTTTTTTAAAGTCGAGGGGATGGCGTGGCTGGGGGCGTTTGACTTCACTACACTCGGCGGGGCATTCGGCACCATGAAGTCGCCGGAGACTAACACCTTCATCGGCAGCGGCGGCATCAGCGCCAAAGCGGGCTTCCTCTTCGCTCTGTCGCTGGTGCCGACGGTAATGCTGGCACTCGGGCTGCTGGAAATCTTCACCCACTACGGCGCGATCCGCGCGGCCCATAAGCTGCTGACGCCGCTGCTGCGTCCGTTGCTCGGTATTCCTGGCTATACCGGCCTGGCGCTGATTACCGATCTTCAGAGCACCGATGCGGGGGCAGCACTCACCAAAGAGCTGTACGACAGCAATAAAATTAGCCAGAAGGACGTGGTGATTATGGGGGCATGGCAATATTCCGGTGCCGGCCTGATTAATAACTACTTCTCTATTGGTTCGGCGATGTTCGCCTCGCTCACCATCCCTATTATTATCCCTCTGATATTAATGTTTGTCCTGAAATTTGTTGGTGCCGCCATAGTGCGTCTGGCGTTAAATACTGTTTACAAGAAGGATTTCACCCATGAGTAATCAAGCCAAAGTCTCCGGCAACCCGTTTGATATATTCGTGGTTGGCGCCCGCAAAGGGTTTAATATCGCCATCAATAACCTGATGCCGAACGTGCTGATGGCCTACGTCATTGCCGAGATGCTCAACCTGCTGGGGGTGATGCAGATTATCGGTAAGATCTGTGCGCCGCTGATGGGACTTTTTGGCCTGCCGGGGGAGGCGATCACCGTGCTGCTGACGGCCTGGCTCTCCTCCTCGGCGGGAACCGGCGTGGCGGTGAGCCTGCTGACCAAAGGCACGCTGGATATCACGGCGATCACCATTCTGGCTCCGGCCATCTTTTTAATGGGCTCTCAGCTACAGTACATGGGACGCCTGCTCGGCGTCGCTGACGTGCCGAAAAAATACTGGCCGCTGCTGATGGGCGTCAGCATTCTCAACGCCGTTATCGCCATGCTGGTGATGAGCGTTATTGCCTGAAAACTATAAATTCACCTGCCTGGCAGTCAAGGAGTCAGCCGTGTCGCAAACCGTAGAGCACTTTAACTATCTGCATCACATCCCCGAGCTGGGCTTTGAGGAGTTCAAAACCTCAGCCTATATCGCTGATAAGCTGGAGGCCGCTGGGTTCCAGGTCACCCGCAACATCAACGGCACGACCGGCATCGTTGCCGTGCTGGAGAGCGGACGTCCAGGGCCGGTGCTGGCCCTGCGCGCCGATATGGATGCCCTCGGACATATTATCGACGGCCAGCACGTAGCACGCCATACCTGCGGCCACGATGGCCACTCCTCGGTGGTGCTGACCACCGCCCAGGAGATCCTTGCCGAAGGCGGCATTAAGCAGGGACGGCTGAAGATCCTCTTCCAGCCTGCGGAAGAGCTGGGCACCGGCGCGATTGCCATGACCGAAGGCGGCGCGATCGACGATGTGGATATGCTGCTCGGCTTTCACCTGCGCCCGCTGGAGGAGTGCCCGATGGGGCAGGCGGTTCCGGCCATGTACTACTCTGCATCCGCCACGGTGGAAGCAATTTTTCACGGCAAGGCGGCCCACGGCGCGCGTCCGCATCTGGGGGTTAACGCTCTTGACGCCGGGGCGCATGCGGTGCAGGCGGTCAACGGTATTCACCTGTCGCCGTCCCTGACCTGGAGCGCCAAAGCGACCCGCTTCCTCTGCGACGCGGGGGTAACCAACTCGATCCCTTCCGAGGCGACGGTGGTTTGGGATCTGCGCTCGGCAGAGAACGAAGGCATGACGGAGCTGAAAGCACGCGTGCTGAGGGCAATTGAAAGCAGCGCTCAGGCCTACGGCGCGAGCGTTGATATCCGCATTCTGAAAGAGATGCCAGCGGCGATTATCGACGAGGACGCCACCGGCGTGATCGCCAGCGCTATTCGCGAGGTGCTTGGCGACGCCGGGTTAACCGAGCCGAAAAGTACGCCGGGCAGCGAAGATTTCTTCCACTACCTGCGCCTGCGTCCGCAGATCAAAGGCGGCTTCTGGGGGCTGGGGGCCAACCTGACGCCGGGCCTGCACCACCCGGAGATGCACTTTGACCGCGACGCGCTGGCCCTCGGCGTGAAGGTATTTAAGTCCTGCGTACGGCGGGTGCTGGGGTAACATGCACCTGTTTGCCCGGCGGCACGATGCTTGCCGGGCTTACGTCAGGGCAAAAAACCCTGCTGCCAAAATCCATAATCCAAATCCCATCAGCACCGCACCGGCGATCCGCTCGATAATCACTACCGCCGCCGAGAGGCGTTTTTGCACCGGCGGCAAACCGATTAGCATCACCACCAGCAGATCCCACACCAGCACCACGCTCACCATCCAGATGCCGCTTACCGACTGCTGAAGCAGGGTGACGTTAGCCCCCAGCAGCGAGGTCATTAGCGCCAGGTAGAACAGGGCATTTTTTGGGTTGAGCAACGCCGAAGCCAGGCCCATCAGCAATTGCTTTGCCAATGACGGGCAGCCCGCATCGACGCCCCGCAGCGCCAGGTTGCCCGGCCTGCTGCGAATAAGATGGCTGCCGATCCACAGCAGGTACGCCGCGCCCGCCAGTTCGATAATTGAAAACAGCACCGGCGAGCGCCGCAGCTCGCTCCAGCCAATAATCGCCAGCGCAATGTAGACGGCGTTGCCTGCGGCGATCCCGATGCAGAGGCCCATGCTGCCGCGCAGGCGGTAGCGGATGGCATAGCCCGTCAGCAGAAAAAAGTCGGGACCGGGGCTGAGCAGAGCGACAAAGTGCGATAGTGCCAGCATGGCAAACGCGGCGGGAAACAGGGTGTGTAACAGATCCATAGCGGCCTCAGAAAAGAAAACTGAGACCATCCTACGGTGCAGAAGGCGTTAATTATTGTCAGATATTGATCGGCCCGTGGCGTACTGGCGCGGCGTGGCGGCGGTGTAGCTGACAAAGGTTTTATGGAAGTGGCTCTGATCGGCAAAGCCGCTCTGGTAGCCGACATCGGCGATATCCGCCCCGGCGCGCAGGCGCGTTTTGGCAAACTCAATGCGGGCGCTATTCAGAAAGGTAACGGGCGTCAGGCCGGTATCCTGCTTAAAGGTGCGGATCAGCGTCTCCTTGCGTAGCGAAAACCGGTGGGCCAGCACATCCAGCGAAGGTGGGGCCACCAGGTTTTCAAGAAACGTTTCCCTGAGCTGCTGGCTGGTAGGGCGCAGCGTAACAGGCTGCACTGGCCCAGCGGGAAGCGCGGCTAGCAGCGTCTCGACGGCGTGAGCAGAGAGATCCTCAATGGTTTGCAGATAGTGATGAAACAGCGATTCACTCCGCACGATCTGCGGCGCAGGCTGAAAATCGGTTTCGATGTAGAGCATATGGTAACTGCGAGGCTGCCCATCCACCGGATTGCAGCTGTGCGGGGCATGCGCGGGGATAACGATCAGATCCCCAGGCGAAAGGAGCCAGGTTTCACCGTTGCAGACGCAGCAGGTTTGCCCCTCAACAATGGCACCGACCGACAGCTGGGCGTGGCTGTGCGTTTTATACGCCTGGCGGCTCTGCCAGGTGGAGCGTAGCTCTATGCCGGGCTTGTAGATAAAGCTCTGATTGATGTGGCGAGGATGCATCATGAGCGTGACCGCAACGGGGTTTTAACTGTTATATCACAGGCCAGTGCAGAGTACCTCTTCCAGTAAGATCAATATAGCCTTGTAATTTGCTGAAGCTAGCTTCCAGATCTGAATAGTTAACCCACAAAGATAGTGTGAGTAGCACTCTTTTTGTATATGCTTTTTTGTATATACAATCAAGGAAGAGTAGACTATGCCAACGGAGTTTGAGTGGGATGTCAACAAGGCTAAAAGTAACCTGCGTAAGCATGGAATCAGGTTTGAGGATGCTGTTCTTGTATTCGACGATCCGCGACATTTATCAATGCAGGATCGATATGAAAATGGTGAACATCGCTGGCAGACGATCGGATTAGTGCATGGCATTGTTGTTATTCTGGTTGCACACACGATTCGCTTTGAGAGCGGGGAAGAGGTTATCCGGATCATCAGCGCGCGAAAAGCAGATCGCAAAGAGAGGAACCGTTATGAGTATTGTTAAGCATAAACGCGGTAGCGCATCCATGCTGAGTACTCAGCGAGAAACGGAGCTTAACGCTCTGGCAGCCAAACCCGATGCGGATATCGACTACAGTGATATTCCCGCAACGGATGACACGCAGTGGTCCGATGCGGCGAGGGGTAAATTTTATCGGCCGCTAAAGACGCAAGCATCTGTGCGTATCGACGCAGATGTCATGGAGTGGCTGAAACGGCCTGGGAAAGGTTACCAGACGCGCCTGAACGCGATTTTGCGTGAAGCCATGCTGCGCGATCAAAATAAAAAATAGCCGAGACCCGACAGGCGTTAAGCCATCGGGCCTCTAATGATTATTATTTTTTCAGTTCCGCAAACGCCGCCCGGATCTCATCCTCTGGCAGCTGAACGCCGATAAACACCAGCGTGCTGTGCGGCTGCTCGTCGTCCCAGGGACGATCCCAGTCGGCGCTGTAGAGACGCTGCACGCCCTGAAACAGCAGGCGGTTGGGTTCGCCGTCGATCCACAGCATTCCCTTGTAGCGCAGCAGCCTCTCGGCAAAGCTGAGCAGCAGGTTCTCCATCACCCGGGAGACCGCGCCAATCTCTACCGGGTAGTCCAGCTCCACCACAATCGACGAGATAGCGTTCTGCTTGTCCGCCATAAAGTGGAAGCGCGGTTTCGCGGGCACCACGTTCTCCTCCAGCATAAAACCGTTAGTGTCAAACAGCAGCGCCAGATCGATGTCACCGTGGGTCACGGTGTAGATCGGCGCGCGGGCGTTGATGCGCTGTAGCCGTTCGCGTAGGGCCTCGGCGCTGTCCGCCACGTCGGTTTTGGTCAGCAGAATACGGTCGGCGTAGCCTACCTGCGACTGGGCAAGGGTGAATTGATTCATCTGCCCGTCGGCGTGCACCGCATCCACCAGGGCAATAACGCCGTCCAGCAGGTAACGCTGGCAAAGGATCTCGTGGGAGAAGAAGGTCTGAATAATCGGGCCGGGATCGGCCATGCCGGTGCACTCGATCACCAGCCGGTCAAAAGCGATATCGCCCCGGTCGAGGCCGTCGAGCAGATCCAGCAGGGCGCTCTCCAGCTCGTTAGAGCGAGAGCAGCAGATGCAGCCGTTGGTCAGGGTTTTGATCTGCGTAGCGCGATCGCCAATCAGCTGGTCATCAACGGAGACTTCGCCAAACTCGTTCTCAATGACCGCAATCTTGTAGCCGTGCTGCTCGTTGAGGATGTGGCGCAGCAGGGTGGTTTTGCCCGCGCCAAGAAAACCGGTAAGAAGCGTTACTGCAATGGGTGTCATAGTGTCTCCTAACAGCAGCTGCTTCCGCCGCTGCCATAGCGTGCTTCCTGTCGCTCGCGGAAGAACTCGTTATAGGTCATGTAAGGCTTGTCCGGATGATTGGTCTTCATATGCTCGACGTAGTTATCATAGTCAGGAATACCAATCAGCATTTTCGCGGCCTGGCCGAGATACTTTTTTGCTTCGCCTAAGTTACCAAACATAATGCCATCCAGAAATTGAAAAAGCCCGGCAGCATTGCCGGGCCGAGAAACGTAGGCCGGATAAGCGCAGCGCCATCCGGCGTTCCGTTAACGACTAGTGGTGTGAAGAGGTCTTCACGCCGCCCTCCGGCACCGGTACGTACGGGGTCTCTTTATCCGTGCGCACCGTGCTGCTGCGGGTCTTCATCCAGGTTTTAAAGCCGTAGAAGATGATGCTGTAAACCACCACCAGGAAGAGGATGCTCAGCCCGGCGTTGGTATAGTTGTTGACGACGATGTGGTTCATGTTCGCCACTTCCTGGGCGGTCAGCTCACCACCGGCGGCAATACGCGCTTTGTACTGGTTCGCCATGTAGAAGAAGCCTTCCATCTGCGGGTTGTCGCTAAACAGCTTCAGCCCTAGCGCCCAGGTGGTGCAGATCAGCAGCCAGACGGCCGGAACCACGGTCACCCAGATGTATTTGGTACGCTGCATCTTAATCAGCACCACGGTACCCAGCACCAGCGCCACGGCGGCCAGCATCTGGTTGGAGATGCCGAACAGCGGCCACAGACTCTTCACGCCACCCAGCGGATCGACCACGCCCTGATAGAGCAGG
Source organism: Pseudescherichia sp. (assembly GCF_031998825.1). GTDB lineage: Bacteria > Pseudomonadota > Gammaproteobacteria > Enterobacterales > Enterobacteriaceae > Pseudescherichia. Next base: position 17,064 of record NZ_DAMACX010000016.1, on the reverse strand, counting down.
TAGCCCCAGAGGCCGACGCAGCCTGCGGTACCGATAATGCCCGCGACCAGAGAGTCGGTTTTCTTCAGGAACGGCACGAAGTTACCCAGCAGATCCTGGAGCATAAAGCGGCCGGAGCGGGTCCCGGCATCCAGCGCAGTCAGGATAAACAGCGCTTCGAACAGAATACCGAAGTGGTACCAGAAGCCCATGTCCGCCCACGGCAGGATTTTGTGGAATACATGGGCGATACCTACCGCCAGCGTCGGCGCACCACCGGCACGGTTCAGCACGGACGGCTCGCCGATATCCTTCGCGGTTTGCAGGATCTGTTCAGGGGAGATGACAAAGCCCCAGGAGCTGACCGTAGCGGCCGCATGAGCGGTGACGTCTTGTAGCTGCGCCATGATCGCCGGGGCGTTCGCGCCGCCCAGCTCGTGCAGGTTCGGCATCACGATGCCCAGACCGGCAGGCGGGGTGTTCATGGCAAAGTAGAGGCCCGGCTCGATAATCGAGGCCGCCACCAGCGCCATAATCGCCACGAAGGACTCCATCAGCATCGCGCCGTAGCCGATAAAGCGGGCGTCGGTTTCACAGGCCAGCAGCTTCGGCGTGGTGCCGGAGGCGATCAGCGCATGGAAGCCGGAGACGGCGCCACAGGCGATAGTGATAAACAGGAACGGGAAGAGCGCGCCTTTCCACAGCGGACCGGTACCGTCAATGTACTGGGTCATGGCTGGCATCTTCAGCTCTGGGTTGAGGATCACGATGCCAATCGCCAGGCCGACGATCACGCCGATCTTCAGGAAGGTCGCCAGGTAGTCACGCGGGGCGAGGATCAGCCACACCGGCAGCAGGGCGGAGACAAACGCATAGCCAATCAGGGTAAAGGTGATGGTGGTGTCTTTGAAGGTCAGTGCCGGGCCCCAGTACGGGTCGGCCGCAATCACGCCGCCGAAGTAGATGGACGCCACCAGCAGCACGATACCAATCACCGACACTTCGCCCACGCGGCCTGGGCGCAGGAATCGCATGTAGATCCCCATAAACAGGGCGATCGGCACGGTGGAGCAGACGGTGAAGACCCCCCATGGGCTTTCCGCCAACGCCTTAACGACGATCAGCGCCAGCACGGCGAGGATGATAATCATGATCAGGAAGCAGCCGAAGAGGGCGATCGTACCCGGTACCGGACCCATCTCCTCTTTGATCATCTCCCCGAGAGAAGCGCCGTTACGGCGAGAGGAGATAAACAGCACCATAAAGTCCTGTACCGCACCGGCTAGTACCACGCCCGCCAACAGCCACAGCGTGCCGGGCAGGTAGCCCATCTGCGCGGCCAGCACCGGGCCGACCAGCGGACCTGCCCCAGCGATAGCGGCAAAATGGTGGCCAAACAGTACGTTACGGTTGGTCGGGACATAGTTCAGACCGTCATTGTTAATGACCGCCGGGGTAGCGCGGGTCGGGTCGAGCTTCATGACCTTCTGCGCGATGTAGAGGCTGTAGTAGCGGTAGGCGACAAGGTAAACGGAGACCGACGCGACGACGATCCACAGGGCGCTTACGCTTTCACCCCGCCGTAAGGCGACAACCGCCAGACAGAAAGCACCGATGATCCCAAGGATCATCCAGGGTACGTGCTTGAGTAGCTTTTTATTATCCATATCAGACCTGGCTATATGACAAAGATTACAGGAGTAGGGGCGTTAAATTGATAAATTTTCCCTGAGGATCATGGCAAACGGCGAGCAGAAAACGGGCAATAAGTGGCCGAGCGGTAGAATGTGAGGGGTGAGCGGTCGCAGGGGAGCGATAAGCGGTTTTAACGGGGCGTGAACGGGAAAAAGAGTGTGATGTGGATCACTGGCTAAGAGCTAAGCCAGCAGGCCAGACCACGTCGCAACGCACAACTATTCGGTAAAGTTTTCCTGTTCCAGGCCGAAAAACTGTTATCCCTCTAAAGGAATGAGAAAACATGTTGAACCGTATCAAAATTGTGACCAGTTTACTTCTGGTCCTTGCACTATTTGGCCTGTTACAAATCACCTCCGGCGGTCTGTTCTTCAACGCGCTGAAACACGACAAAGACAACTTCACCGTTCTGCAAACCATCCGTGAGCAGCAGTCTACGCTTAACGGCAGCTGGGTTGCCCTGCTGCAGACCCGTAACACGCTTAACCGTGCCGGGATCCGCTACATGATGGATCAGAACAACATCGGCAGCGGCACCACCGTCGCCGAGCTGATGCAGACTGCCAGCGTCTCCCTGAAGCAGGCGGAGCTGCACTGGAATGAGTACCAGACTCTGCCGCACGATCCGCGCCAGAACGAAGCTGTAACTCAGGAAATCAAGCGCCAGTACGATATCTACCACGGTGCGCTGGCTGAACTTATCCAGCTGCTGGGCGCAGGCAAAATCAACGAGTTCTTTGACCAGCCGACCCAGGGCTACCAGGACGCGTTCGAGAAACAGTACGTTGAGTTCCTGCAGCAAAATGACCAGCTGTACGACCTCGCCGTTGCGGACAACAACAGCTCCTATAGCATGGCTATCTGGATCATTGTTGGCGTGCTGCTGGCAGTGCTGGCGGTGATTGTTGCCGTCTGGTTCGGTATTAAAAACGTGCTGATCTCCCCGCTCAACCGTCTGGTGGAGAGCATCCGCCATATCGCCGGTGGCGATCTGGTGCAGAAGATCGACGTGCACGGTGCCAACGAGATGGGCCAGCTGGCGGAAAGCCTGCGCCACATGCAGGGTGAGCTGATGCGTACCGTAGGTACCGTGCGTACCGGTGCGAACGAGATCTATAGCGGCGCAAGCGAAATTGCGATGGGCAACAACGATCTCTCCTCCCGTACCGAGCAGCAGGCTGCCTCCCTGGAAGAGACCGCTGCCAGCATGGAAGAGCTGACTGCGACCGTGAAGCAGAACGCCGAAAACGCCCGTCAGGCCAGCCATCTGGCGCTCAGCGCCTCTGAGACCGCGCAGAAGGGTGGTAAAGTGGTGGATAACGTGGTGCAGACCATGCGCGACATCGCTGGCAGCTCGCAGAAAATCGCTGACATCATCAGCGTGATCGACGGTATCGCTTTCCAGACCAACATCCTGGCGCTGAACGCAGCGGTAGAAGCGGCGCGTGCCGGTGAGCAGGGTCGTGGCTTTGCGGTGGTAGCAGGGGAAGTGCGTAACCTGGCCCAGCGCAGTGCCCAGGCCGCTCGCGAAATTAAGAGCCTGATCGAAGACTCCGTAGGCCGCGTCGAGCTGGGTTCAACCCTGGTAGAGAGCGCCGGTGAAACCATGGATGAGATCGTTAATGCAGTTACCCGCGTAACGGACATTATGGGCGAAATCGCCTCCGCTTCCGACGAGCAGAGCCGCGGTATCGACCAGGTGGGTCTGGCCGTTGCCGAGATGGATCGCGTTACCCAGCAGAACGCCTCGCTGGTGCAGGAGTCTGCCGCCGCCGCCGCCGCGCTGGAAGAGCAGGCGAGCCGTCTGACCCAGGCCGTAGCGGTGTTCCGCATTATGCAGGATCAGCGTAAAGAGGCCCGCGACCAGGCTATCATCGCCAAAGCCGCTGCGCCGCTGGCGACCCGCAAACCGGCAGTCGCCGACGCAGGCGATAACTGGGAAACGTTCTAAGCTGTAGCAGCATCGTAGGACCGTAGGCCGGGTCAGGCGAGAGCCGCCACCCGGCATTACGGTAACGCCGGGTGGCGCTGCGCTTACCCGGCCTACTCACACCAAACCGCTAGCCCTCGGTTTTTACTACTTTAATCTCCACCATCCCAATCCCTAACCTGCGCGGCGAGTGGCCGAGAATATTCCCTTCGTTGGTTGACTGCGGATCCGGCGGCACAATCGTCAGCGTATTGCTATGCGACGGGTTATGGAACCGCAGCGTGGTGGTAGAGACCTCGTTGCCTAAAGTTAGTGTCTGCTCACTATCACCTATCCGCACCGGGATCGGTTTGTTGGCGTTCGGGCCATAGGCTTTAGCAGTGATAACCAGATCGAAATTCTCCGGCAGCGGCGCGTTGTACTCAATCTTCACCTCTTCACCCAGCTGCGCGTTGGACCAGCGCCCCCAGCTCTCCGGGCGAGAGATGCCGCTAAACTGCTTCACCTCTTCCGGCGCGCCCGCCACGTTGAAGATAAAGCTGTCTGCCTTATAGCGAACGTCATTATCCACCACCTTCAGCATATCCACGTTGCGCTGATAGCGGGCGCTGTCGATGACCGTATCTTTAAACGCGGTTTTGCCTTGCCACTGTGCGCTATCGACGTGCTGCACCGTTTGCTGGCCGCCCAGCTGACCCTGTGAAACGCACCAGTCGGTGGAGAGCGCCAGCTGCTGGGCCCACATTTGCGCCATCTTGTAGCAGCGGTCGATCCAGACAAAGTTATCTCGTGGTGCGAAATCGGCCAGCTGGAAGCGCAGCGGCGCAGAGTATTCGCTCTCCGGCAGCGGCTCTACGCGCTGGTCCGAGACGCGGATCAGCAGCGGCAGGCGGAACCGACTGCCGGAGAAGGCGATCGTCTCTTTATCGCGCTCAACGGTGAAATCCTTCATCTCTTTCGGGAAGTTCCACAGGCGGATGATATCCGGCTTCCACGCCAGCACCTTCTCCTTCATATTGAGGAACGACTGGGAGAGGGACTGGCCGGAAAGGCTGCTGCGCCCGAGGCCGAGGAAGTTATCCCCGCCGAGGATATCCAGCACGGTTGCGCCGTTATCCATGGTGTTGCGTTTCAGCCCGATGATGTCCTGCGCAGGCTGGTCGCCGCGCAGGATAAAGAAGAGGTTGTTGCGATCCTGCTTGCTGAGGTACTTCCACGCGGTGTTGTTCATCGCCAGATGATCGGAGGAGACGACGATCACCGTATCCTTAAACCACGGTGAAGCTTTGATCTTATTAATCAGCGCGGCGATATGCTGCTGGCTGCAGGTGACTGCGCTAAAGGACTGGTTCGCTTTCCCGTCGATGGTATAGCTTTTCCGCTCGCAGCTGCGCGAGACAAAGCCGTCCGGGTGATGGGTATCAACGGTCAGGGCAAAGAGCGAGAAGCGCTTGCCGCTCTGGGAGAGCTGCTGATACTGCTGCCACACCTCGTCCAGCACGGTGTCGTCGTAGAAGCCCCAGTCGTTGCGGTAGGCTGGATCGGCGACGCGGCCTTTCAGCTCTTCCGCCCCGATAAGGTGGTCAAAACCGTGGGATTTTAAAAACACATCCTTCCCGGCAAAGCGCAGGTTCGCCCCCTGCACAAAGTGGTTCTCATATCCGGAGTTTTTCAGGATATCGCCGAGGCAGAGATTGTGCGGGAAGAAGCTCGACATTGAGGCCGAGGCGTTGCCCTCAAAGGGAGCAAACAGCGGAATGCCACACTGGGAGGCGACCATCCCGGCAATGGTATAGTCGGTGCCCGGCAGCTGCGCGGTATGGGTAAAATCCAGCCCCTCATCTTTCAACGCGCCCAGCTCCGGCGTCAGTCCCGGGAAGGCGTCGCTGTCAAAGTAGGTACGCTCCAGGCTCTCGCCATAGATATAGACCAGGTTAAGGGCCGGCTGCGGAATGCTTTTGGCCGGCTCTTTATACCAGACCGCAAAATCCGGATCCCCCGCCCGGGACTGGGATTTAACCAGCTCGGTGATCTGGCGGAAAGCGGGACTGGCATCCACCGATCCCAGGGCCAGCAGCAGCGCCAGCAGACTATAGCCGACGTGCAGCGGGTGATGGCGGCGACGGCGCAGGATCCAGCCGAGGGCAAAAAAGAGCGCCAGCAGGCCGATGACCAACGCCACACCCGGCAAAATATACTTGCTGACGCCCGCGCCGGTCAGGCTGTTGGTGATGGTGTAGAGCACTGCATCGTTAATGCCGTCGCCGGTAAAGTAGTCGCTGGCGTAGAGGGCAATATTAAGCACAACAAACAGGCCCAGCACACCCAGGATGGCGGTAAACCACCACGTATTGCGGCCTGCCTTCAGAGAGTAGATAGCTATCGAGGCAATAAACAGGACAAGAGAGAGAAATTCAGACAACGGTCGATCCTCAATAGCAGCAGCCGGAATTTTGCAGGAATAACACTTTAATGGCGAATTCACATAGCTGCAATTCTAGCGTCACAAAGCCTGAATTCTATTAAGAAAAGGTTTAGAGAGGGGCGTTTTATGAGCAATGTCTCATTTATATGCGACAGACGCGCCTGCTGTGTATCAGGGCAGGCGCGACAGGGGGGAGAGCTATCAGGAGAGGAAGTTCATGCCCTGCTTCAGCACCAGGTCGCAGGCTTTGGTTTTCACCTTCTGCGCCAGCGGCGTGCTGCCGATATTATTCAGGTTCAGCTGCTCGCCATCTTTGGTGTTCAGCATCCCCTGTAACCCATCCATAAAGTTGGTATCTTCCTTCTGCTCCGGCGCGCTCAGACCGAGCTTCTCCAGCACCTGGCTTTTGATATTCTCCGCGCTGGTGACCGAGGCCAGCTTGTTTTTAGCGCAGTACTCCAGGATGCCCGCGGCGTTATTCATGGTGTCGGCGCTCAGCGCCTGGTTGCCGCCGTTCAGCAGGCTGCCGAGGGCAGAGATAGAGGTATTGCTTTGCTGCGACGACGTGGTCGAACCTGAGTTCTGGCTCAGCTGGTTGGCAGCGCTGGTCAGCTGCTCCTGCCAGGTGGCGGCGTGAGAGAGAGAAGAGAGCAGGGCGCTGGCAATCGCGACGCTGCACAGTAAACGTTTAGCTGATTTCATGTGGCATAACCTGTTGTGGTGAATCGCGTCAGTATATAACGGGACACCCGGCAGGCCGCGCCAGGAAAGCTCTTAATACTCTTTGCCGGTCACGCGGCTGCGGTAGCTATCCCAGTTAAAATTGACCCACAGGCTGTTGCCGAGGCGCATGCGATCCATTACCCGCTCGCCGAGCAGCCGGGTCATGTCCGCCACGTTGTTATTGGTAAGCATGCCGGTCGGGCGCTTGGAGGAGGAGCGGCGATCGACAATCTGGTTGATGATCACCTTCTCATAGCGAGACTCCGACTGAACGCCGATCTCGTCGATCACCAACAGATCGACTATGCTGAGATCGTTAATCAGCTGCTCTTCGCTGGTCTCCCGGCTGCTGAAGGTCTCCTTCATGGCGGACATAATGTCGGCCACGGTGATGATCAGCACCGACTTCCCGCGCAGCAGCAGCTCGTTGCAGATGGCCGCCGCAAGATGGTTTTTGCCGGTGCCCGGCTTGCCAGAGAAGACAAAGCTGGCGATGTTGCCGTCGAACTCCTCGACGTAATGGCGCGCCTTACTCAGGGCGTTCATCTGCCCCTCGTTTTCGACCTTATAGTTATCGAAAGAGCAGTTCTGATGCAGAGGACGAATGCCGGAGCGGTTGAAGGTACGCTGCATCTTCATGGCCCGGTTTTCGCGGGCGATGGCCGCCGAGCGGATCTCCCCCTGCTCTTTTTGCCAGGCCAGCAGCTCTTCGCCGGTGGTAAACGCCGGTTTCACATGGGCAGGCATCATCTTTTGCAAACGCTTCATCATTTCGCCGACGTCTTTCATGATTAACCTCTGAAGCCTGGGGGAACCTGATTATCCGGCTCGGAGACGGCATTCACGTCGCGCTTAACCGCGCCGCTCAGGCTGCCGCGGCCGATCTGTACGCTGCGGGCCAGCTTCTGCTGCCACTGCATATGGTGAAACACTTTGCCCTCCGCCTGCCAGTAGGTGACAAACGAGGCCAGCTCCTCATGGGTAACAGGCTGGTTCAGGCCGATGCCCCACAGAGCCGCCAGGCGCTGAAAGTCGGCGTCCGGCTGCCAGCCTGCGTACATCGGAAATTTGCCCATCGGCACGCTGGGCGGTGCGTCGGTCGGCTCGCTAAAGAACTGCTGATCGAGCGCGATATCGCTGGCCGGGCGCTGCAATCGGGCTTCCAGTTCCAGCAGCTGGGCCAGCCGCGCAGGCGTCAGGGCATAAAACGCCGGGGCGTTATCAGCAAAAACGGCCACCGTCCCCTCACGGGACTGGGTCAGGACGCGGGCGTGATCGTGCATAAACGCGTCGATACCGATGACATTGGTGGAGAGGATTCTGGAAGACATAGCGCTATCTCAAGCTAAAAACAGAGCGGAAAGATCCGCGGGTGATATCTGCTCATAGTAGCACAGAGAGGGGGTGCTTTTATAGGCCAGGCAAGCGCCGCGCCGCCCGGCCTTCGAACGTCTTAGGCGATAATGTTCAGCGTCACGTCGATGTTATTGCGGGTGGCGTTGGAGTAAGGGCAGACGATATGCGCTGCGTCGACCAGCTTCTGCGCTTCGGCCGCATCCATACCCGGCAGGTGAATATTCAGCTTAGCTTCGATACCAAAACCGGTCGGCAGCGGCCCGATACCGACTTCGCCTTCAACAAAAGCCTCTTTTGGCATGGCGATCTTGTCGCGGCCAGCAACAAATTTCATCGCACCGAGGAAGCAGGCGGAGTAACCCGCAGCAAACAGCTGCTCTGGGTTAGTGACGTTGCCGCCCATGCCGCCCATCTCTTTCGGTACGCCCAGCTGTACGTCCAGCACGCCGTCAGAGGAGGTTGCACGGCCGTCACGGCCACCGGTTGCTTTGGCTTTTGCAGTGTAAACTACTTTTTCTAAAGACATGGCAGGTTCCTTATTTTCGCTGTTATCAATACATTCGCTATAAAATAGCGCGCTATTTATATGTTAAGCTCAGGACCGTCAGGGACGGTGAAACCTAAGCCTTATGAAGCTGGTGGCGCAGCGTCTCCAGCTCGTGCTGAAGGGCGGCCAGGGAATCCGTATCGCAGGCAGCGGCGCAGCGTACCGATTCCGGGATCGTGAATGCCTGCTGCTGTAACGCGCGTCCCGATTCGGTCAGGGTTACGGCAACCTGGCGTTCGTCCTGGCGCGAACGCTGGCGAACAATCAGCCCGGCACTTGCCAAACGCTTCAGCAGCGGCGTCAGGGTCGCCGAGTCCAGAAATAGCTGTTCGCCAATCTCAGACACGGTGATGTCGTCCCGCTCCCACAGCACCAGCATCACCAGATACTGCGGGTAGGTCAGGCCTAACGGAGCCAGCAGCTGCCGATAGAGTTTATTCAGCGCCAGGTTTGCGGAGTAGAGCGCAAAGCAGAGCTGGTTATTCAGGGCTAGCGGCGCGTTCGCCGGAGCCGTCGATTTCGTCTTCATGAAGTGAATATAGATAGTGCGCGATTTAATTACAAGTAATTTTTTTCACCTTGCAGCTGAGCAATCAGGGACAGACATAGCGCAGCACAACCTGTACCGCCATGGCGCGGTAGTGCGCCTGCTGAGCCTGGCTATCCGCCCCCTCTTCAAACAGCAGGGTAAAGGTGTAGCTGTTCGCCACGTAATGGAAGCTGAAGCTGCTCATCAGACGGTGCACGTCCCGGGCGTTCACGCTGCGGCTGAAGAGCTGCTTTTGCTGGCCGCGCTGTAAAATATCCTCCAGTAGGATCAGCGCGCTGCGATTAACCTTGCGCAGATATTCCGACTGCTGCATGTAGCGTCCGCGCTGCATGTTCTCCATGCAGATAATGCGAATGAAGTCGGGGTGCGCAGCATGATAGTCGAAGGTGCTCTCCACCAGCTCTACCATCGCCTCTACCGGCGGCATGCGCGTCAGGTTGAGCCGCGTTTCGCTGGCGCGGATCTGGGTATAGACATACTCCAGCACCTGCAGATAGAGGTTCTCTTTGGTTTTAAAGTGGTAAACCACCATCCGTTTGGTCGTGCCCGCCTTCTCGGCGATCTGCTCCATGCGGGCGCCGTTCAGACCATACTCGGCAAACAGCTCAATGGCACTGGTGAAGATTTTGTCCTTCAGGCTGGACTCGTCCAGTTTCTCCGGTAAATACACGCCGTCGTGCTTCACATCCGCCTCTTTTTGGCCGCAACAGGAACAGGGATTATTACCACGACGCAGGCAGAACACAAATCTCAAACGCGGGGGCGCTTACGGTAGAGCCACAATCCAGGCACCGACAGGCCGACAGAGAGCGCTGCGACGATTGACGTCGCCTTGAGAAAGTTAGTCAGCAGCAGGATCATCAGCGCCTCGCTGTAGCCTAAATGACCTATCTTCACTGCGGAGATCATCGCCGTATAGGCCGAAATGCCGGGAAACATGGGGATCACCGCTGCGACAGTAAAGACCTTGGGGTGGGCAAGATACCAGCGCGACCAGCGGATGCCGATGCAGCCAACCAGCATGGCGGCAACAAATGTGGACCACTCAATGTTGATGCCGCTGGTCATCATCACCATCCGCGTGCCGTGGCCGATGGCGCCCAGCAGGGCGCACCAGGGCAGGGCACGCTGCGGCACGTTGAACACCATGGCAAAGCCGACGGCTGGGATCGCGGAGAGGATCATGTCCTGCGCCAGCGCCAGCAGAAAATCAGTTATACCCATCCGCGTAGCCCCCATACCGTCATGGCCATCACCACCCCGATACAGGTGGCCAGCGTTAGCAGGCTGGCGATAGCCCAGCGTGCCAGCCCGGTATTGATATGTCCTTTAAACATGTCGGCAACGGCGCTAATCAGCGGAAAGCCGGGAACCAGCAGCAGGACGCTGGCCGCCATCGCCACCGTTGACGTGTGGGCGAAGGCGGGCAGGGTAAGCAACAGCCCCGAGACGGTAGTCGCCACAAAGGCCGTCAGGCAGAAATTGATCTGCGGATGCAGATGCCGCTGGGCCAGCGTCAGGCGTACGTACATGGCGACGCTGCTGGCACAGAAGGTGATGGCTGAACCATCCCAGCCGCCGTTGTTCAGTTTGCAGAAGCAGGCGCAGGAGAGGCCCACCACCAGCGTTACCAGCCAGCGTGGGTAGCGCAGCGGCGTAATCTGCTTAAAACGCCTTTCTACGCCTCTCTCATCCAGCAGCTTATGTTCGGTCATAATGACGATGTGCTGCACCTCAGTGACCACGTGCATATTGATGCCACGATCGCTGTTTTTACGCGTGGAGGTCAGACACTGGCCGTTCTGAATGGTGGTAAGCACAATGGCGTTCGCAGCGATGGCGCTCTCTACGCTATCCATTCCCAGCGCGAGGCCGAGACGGGTAGAGAGCTCCTCCACCAGGGCGCTCTCTGCCCCGTGCTGCAACAGGAGAAGGCCGCACTGAATGCACAGTCGCGTTACGGCACGCTGTTTATCCCGATCTGTTTGCATAGTTTGCCCTGGTAACGTAGCGAAATAGCAATGTGGTGAAATAGAAAACCTATTTTTAACACAACGTGCTACCTGCCCGGCGCTGTGGTAGATCAATATTTAGCTAATAAATTGATTTAATCTGTTTCTGGCCGCCTGTCCCCGCAGTATCGGCCTTTTACGTTATATGAAAGATATTAATCATTCATCATGTTTATATATTTAGATCTGGTTTCTCAATATGTTATTTTTTTTGCCGTACCACCCATTATTTTTTTAACAAAGTTATGCGATATTATGTCAGGGATAAAAGATTAATACCGCAGTTGGCCACCGTTAGTCTGAAAGAGGTAAGTGTGACATACAGAGATAATGACATGCTGTGTTAACAGCTGTGATGTTGAGTAACGCTTTTGTTCTGGCATTTATTTATTCATGAACGTTATCGTGATGAATTAACACACTGAGTTCTCGAATGTAAGCGGAGGGGATATGCTGTCAGAAAAGTACAGGTGCGCAGTAATAATAAGCAGAGCACCTATAATACAATTTGGCCTTGGCGCTATTATGGCGCAATCATTTTGTGAATATGAAATTATCTACTGCACCACCCCAGAGGAGGTGACGCTCTCTTTACTACAGCACGCGAATGTGATCATTGTCGATTTAACTAACGATTTAAGGCAGGCCCGCAGCGCCTGTAAAAAATACTACTCCGTTATGATGCAATCAATTGATATACATTGGGTTTTTATCGTACCTTTACCTATCTACCCGCTGGCGGTAGAGCTGCTGCTGCGTTCGGAAAGCACGCTGCTCTCGAGCATGGAGCCGGTCGACGGAATTATTAACGCGGTGCGTAGCGGTAACCGGCGTGCAGAAATTATTAGCCGTTCGCTTTTATCAGGAAATCCTTATGATGAAGAGGAGGCAAGCCCTCCAGCGCTATCACTAACCTATTCTGAACGACAGGTATTACGGCTTCTTGGTAAAGGATGGGGTATTAATCAGATCGCTTCAATGCTGAAAAAAAGCAATAAAACGGTGAGTGCGCAAAAAAATAGCGCTATGCGGCGCCTCACTTTACGTAGCAATGCTGAGTTGTACGCCTGGATTAATAGCAGTGACGGGGCGAAAATATTAAATTTAAATCCAACGTATGGCGAGGATAGACAATGGAAAAAAGCGGATCAAGAAGACACGTTGCCATTATTGAGCGATGCCCCCTGAGCGAGGCTGGGCTGCGGAGTCTATTACCGATGGTCGGGAAATATCAGTTTTATTTCTTTAAAGACTACGCCGCGTTTCTTAATTCGCTGGCCTGGACACCCTTTTTTTCATTAATCTATTCGCTATCGGCCATTAGAGCACAGCGGCTGGAGTGCCTGAAGGTGATGTACGACATGGAGCGAACCAGTCCTGGGCGGCAGCGCATTGTGCTGGCAGGAGATGACATGGAGGCGCGGCTGGTGAGTCGTTTCTCGGCCGCGTCGCTGCACGGCGTCATCAGTAAAACCGCCCCGCTGGCGCTGATGCGCCAGCAGCTACAGAAGTGGCTGAGTGATAAGCAGAGGGTGAATGAGAATATCCTCAACCTATGGTATTACGGCCATGAGCGCGTCCTGAGCCAGACCGAGCAGGAGATCCTCTATTACACCGCGTTGGGTTATCCGATTGCTAATATCGCCGTTCAGCTTAACCGCAACTGTAAAAACATTCGGGCGCATAAGTTTAGTCTGATGGCGAAGCTGGGCGTCGATACCGACGCAGGATTATTCTATGCGGCCGATATACTCGTCCAGATGCAGCAGGCGCTTAAGGACAATCCTGACGCCCGGTGGCAGATACCGGCCTGACTGTGAGGTAAATCCTGGTTATTCACAGTAGGATAGGCCGATTATCGATCCTCTTCACAATCACGGAAACCGGTTACAGTAACCGGTTGCACAGTGCAGATCGGAGGCTGATACTCATTTTGCCATTCCATTTTTCGCCTGACCGGAGAGCCAAATGTCTGCCAACCACGCTGCGTTTAACCTGATCTTCCGTTTTGTTGAAAATTATGTCAGCCCCATCGCCGGACGCATCTCTGCCCAGCGTCATGTGATGGCAATTCGCGATGGTTTTATCTCGGCAATGCCCTTTATGATTGTCGGCTCCTTTCTGCTGATTTTTGCCTACCCGCCGTTCTCACCGGATACCACCTGGGGCTTTGCTCGCGGCTGGCTCGATCTGGCCAAGCAGTATGAGGGGCGGATCCTCACTCCGTTCGATATGACCATGGGGATCATGTCGATCTACATCTGTGCCGCTATCGCCTATAACCTTGGCAAACACTACGTGAAGTCGCACCAGCTCGATCCCTTCATGTGTGCCATGCTCTCGCTGATGGCCTTTCTGCTGGTGGCTGCGCCAAAAACCGATAGCGCCTTGCCGGTGCATAGCCTGGGCGGCACCGGGATCTTTACCGCGATCCTGGTTGCCATCTACTGCGTGGAGCTGATGCGTTTTTTAAAAGCGCACAACATTGGCATCCGCCTGCCGGACCAGGTTCCGCCGATGATCAAAAACTCGTTCGATCTGCTGATCCCGGTATTGGTCGTCGTGCTGACGCTCTACCCGCTGAGCCTGTTTATCCAGTCAGAGTTCTCGGTGCTGATCCCGCAGGCGATTATGGCGCTGTTTAAGCCGCTGGTGGCCGCCGCTGACTCGCTGCCTGCCATCCTGCTGGCGGTGCTGATTGGCCACCTGCTGTGGTTCGCCGGCATCCACGGGGCAGCAATTGTCTCCGGCATGCTGCAAATGTTCTGGTTAACCAACCTGGGGATGAACCAGACTGCGCTGGCCCAGGGCGCGCCGCTGCCGCACATCTTTATGGAGGCATTCTGGACATTCTTCATTGTGGTAGGCGGGTCCGGGGCAACGATGGGGCTGGTGATCTGCTATCTGCGCAGCCGATCCGTGCACCTGCGCTCTATCGGGCGGCTCAGCATTGTGCCCAGCTTCTTTAACATCAACGAGCCGGTGATCTTTGGCACGCCCATTGTGATGAACCCGGTCTTTTTTATTCCCTTCCTGCTCGCACCGCTGATCAACTCGGTGATCGCCTGGGGCGCAATGAAAATGGATTTGATTGGCCGGGTGATTGCCGTGGTCCCATGGACTGCACCGGCCCCAATCGGCGCGGCCTGGGCGCTGGGCTGGGACTACCGGGCGGCGATCCTCGTTGTGCTGCTGGCCGTGGTCTCTGCCGTGATCTACTACCCGTTCTTTAAGGTCTACGAGAAACAGCTCCTGGAGCAGGAGGCGCAGGAGTCACAGCGTGCAGAGGGAGAGAGCCAGCAGGTCGCGTAAAGATTATTTCAGCGTACAGTCGCCGCACTGCTGGACATCCGGCAGGCGGTAGCGCTGACAGCAGGTACGGCGCACCAGCACACCTTCACGCAGGACGACGGTGCGCCAAAGCGGGTTGTCCATGCCGTTTGCCAGCGTCTTGTCAAAAAAGCAGAGCTGGCGCAGCGCATTAACCCGCGCATCGCCGAGCAGCGGCTTCATCTCGTTCAGATACCAGTTGATAAGATAACCGGTATTGCTCCAGATAAGCTTGCCGTTAATCTCACCGGTGGCTTCCAGCGCCTGGACTACCGGCAGCATCGCCGAGACGATCAGCTTCTCAATGCGGCCACGATCGTCTAACAGCGTAGTATAGCGATCGGCATGCACGTCGGCCCAGAAGCAGGCCGCGCGGCCGGTCTCATGGAATTCAACGTGAAAATGTTCCGGGGAGACATCCAGTGCGGTGTCGTGCGCCAGCAGAGCCAGCATTAGCGGTGGAACCAGCAGGCCCAGATACCACTGCGCCCACAGCGAGATAAGCGGTTTCCCCTCGCGCGGCAGCTGTGGCTGGTTGCGGTAGATATGATCGGAGTAGTCGGCCAGCAGCGTGCGCAGCGCGGCGGGGCGCTGCCACTGCGCCAGAGTCATAGCCTGATGCGGCGGTGGCTCGTCGAGACAGATAATCTCCAGCATGTGCGGACGCTGGCTGGACATCGTTTCGCGCACGGCATCGGCAAGCGTAGGTGCTGCGGTGTGCAGCGGGGCTCGCCAGATGAGATCGTTTGCCAATAGTTCAGAGCGTTGGGCCATAGGAGATTAGACCGGAATCTAAATGATAATGATTGCCAATCCTAACCACCAGCAGGAACAAGCGCAACATTTTTGTCGCGAAATGCCTGCTTGTTTTGTTTAAGCCATCTGCAATTCGCCGCTGACCAGAATAGAGTTACGCCCTAAATGCTTCGCTTCATACAGCGCCTTATCCGCTTTGCCCAGTGCATCCTCAATGTCTTCGTCCAGCAGAGGAGCGATACCGATGCTTACCGTGACGTTGGTTGCCACGCTTTCGTTAAACATATGCGGGATCTTAAGATCGAAAACCTGCTGGCGAATACGCTCGGCGGTCACGCGGGCGTGCTCCAGATCGACATCGCTCAGCAGGATCATAAACTCTTCCCCACCGAAGCGGGCAACGATATCCCGGGAGCGCACCGCATCACGAATGGCGGCAGAGACACGGATCAACGCCTGGTCGCCCATCATATGACCGTAGTGGTCGTTGTAAGCTTTGAAGTGATCAATATCCAGCAGCAACACGAACTGCCTGCCGGCATCATGCGTTAGCAGGTTATCAATCTTATTTTGCAGGCCGCGGCGATTGTAGAGGCCGGTCAAGGGATCGAGCATGCTTAAATCTTTCAGCGTCTTGCGCTCGTCCAACAGCTTGTACATCAGGTCCCGGGCAAAGCTATCATTACGCCGCTGAATAACATGCTGTATGGTGATGCCTACCACCGGCAGGGCGAAACAGTAGAGCACTCTTATCCAGGCGCTGCCGTCAGTTAACCACAGGCAGGTCAGGCCTACCGGCAGCGAATGCAGAATAAACGCGCTGATATTGTTAGAGAAAGCGATAGTGCCAATAAATAATACGCTTAACAGCGCAACGAGAAGATAAACCGGATCTGGATGGCCAATAGCTGAATATTTCACGTTAACATGCCATGCCCACAGGCAGCCAAATAAGAGTGAAATGAGAGGAATATTTATTTTCTTTTCTGATTGCCACTTGTGCCAGAGCAGCAGCGCAAGGCTGGCTGTAAAGAGCAGTCCAAGCGGCAGAGTTATGCTCATCACGCTGTTTAGCGGCAGCAGGAAGGAAAAGAGGGCCGAAACGGCATTGAGAAACAAGAATAATCGCAGGGATAATTGATATTTCTTGTTGCAGAGGTTATGCCAGGATTGTGCTGTCATGTGTAATGTCGTTATTAATCTGCAATATATAAAAAGTTATGGTTGGCAAAATGAGAAATAACGCGTGAATAAAATTTCGCGAAAATAGTAAGAAATTGTTATGTATTTTTCCGAAGCGCACAATTTATCACCTTCATGAATGTCTGTCATTAACAGATGCAGAAAGTTCACGCACTGGTGCGACCGCATGCTGACAAATGAGAAAACATATCATATGATATTGGTTATCATTATCACCGTGAGGATGGGAGCATGTTGCAGCGCGTGCTGGAAAGTGGTTGGGGATTCGTATTATCGGGCATCGTCGCGCTCGGACTGGCGTGTGCCGATCTCTCTGTTGATGCCTGGTGTGCGGTTATTGTGCCCGGCCTGCTGTTGACGCCTGCCATGCTCTATCACAAGCGTCTGCGCCACTTTGTGCTGCTACCGTCGGGTATCGCCCTGGTTGGCGGGATGATGCTGGTAATAATGAATTTGAAAATGGCGTGAAGCGGGAGAGGTCGTACCGGGAGAGAGCAAGATAAGTGGTGCGAGGGGGGGGACTCGAACCCCCACATCCTAAGGACACTAACACCTGAA
>NZ_DAMACX010000015.1:61070-82377 GCF_031998825.1 Pseudescherichia sp. | reverse complement strand
TGTTAAGCGCAAACTCAATAAACTGGCGCTGATACGGTTTCATGGATTCGCTCCTCATCTCACTTTATTACAGACAAAAAGAAGGGCGACATTGTCGCCCTTAAAATCAATTCTCTAACGCCGCTTTTTGCGTCGCTACGATAGATTCAATGCCCCCTCTGGCTAACGCCAGCAGCGAGAGCAGCTCCTCATGGGTGAACGGCTCACCCTCGGCGGTGCCCTGCACCTCGATCATCCGACCATCTTCGGTCATTACCACGTTCATATCGGTTTCGGCGGCGGAGTCTTCAACATACTCCAGATCGCATACCGCTTCGCCGTTGACGATGCCCACGGAGACCGCTGCCACCATCCCTTTCATCGGGTTGGTCTTCAGCTTGCCTGCGGCAACCAGCTTATTCAGCGCATCTGCCAGCGCCACACATGCCCCGGTAATGGAGGCGGTACGGGTACCGCCGTCGGCCTGGATCACGTCGCAGTCGAGGGTAATGGTGAACTCACCCAGCGCTTTTAAATCTACGGCAGCGCGCAGAGAGCGGGCGATCAGGCGCTGGATCTCCAGCGTACGGCCACCCTGCTTGCCTTTCGCGGCTTCACGCGGGTTACGGGTATGGGTAGCGCGCGGCAGCATGCCATACTCAGCGGTGATCCACCCCTGGCCCTGGCCTTTCAGAAAACGCGGCACGCCTTCATCAATAGAGGCGGTACACAGAACTTTGGTATCACCGAATTCAACCAGCACGGCACCTTCAGCGTGTTTTGTATAGTTTCGGGTCAGGGTGACGGGACGCACCTGATTAGCGCTACGGCCTGCTGGACGCATGATGATTTCTCCGGCTTCTACGAATGTGGCTGCGCATTATACGGACTAAATACGCTTATTCCTATCTTGAGAAGGCCCCGAAAGCTATAATCCCCCCATCTCCTCTTTAAAAACAGGAATGTCTATGATCCGCAGTATGACAGCCTACGCCCGGCGTGAAATCAAGGGTGAATGGGGCAGCGCAGTCTGGGAACTGCGCTCGGTTAACCAGCGCTATCTTGAAACCTGGTTCCGCCTGCCGGAGCAGTTCCGCAGCCTTGAGCCAGTGGTACGCGAGCGTATCCGTACCCGACTGACGCGTGGCAAAATCGAATGTAACCTGCGCTTCGAGCCTGATGTCAGCGCGCAAAGCGAGCTGATTCTGAACGAAAAACTGGCTAAGCAGCTGGTAACAGCCGCGAACTGGGTCAAAATGCAGAGCGACGAGGGTGAAATCAACCCGGTCGATATTCTGCGCTGGCCAGGCGTAATGGCCGCTCAGGAGCAGGATCTGGATGCGATTGCCGCTGAGATCCTCGCCGCGCTGGACGGCGCGCTGGACGACTTTATCGTTGCCCGAGAAACCGAAGGCCAGGCGCTGAAGAGCCTGATCGAGCAGCGTCTGGAAGGCGTTAGCGAAGAGGTGACGAAAGTACGCGCCCAGATGCCGGAAGTGCTGAAGTGGCAGCGCGAGCGTCTGGTTGCCAAGCTGGAAGATGCTCAGGTGCAGCTGGAGAACAACCGCCTTGAGCAGGAGCTGGTGCTGATGGCCCAGCGCATCGACGTAGCCGAAGAGCTGGACCGCCTCGACGCGCATGTCAAAGAGACCTACAACATTCTGAAGAAGAAAGAGGCCGTGGGCCGCCGCCTGGACTTTATGATGCAGGAGTTCAACCGCGAGTCGAATACCCTGGCGTCTAAGTCTATTAATGCGGATATCACCACTTCTGCTATCGAGCTGAAGGTGCTGATTGAGCAGATGCGCGAGCAGATCCAGAATATTGAGTGATATTCCAGACGTTCCTGAAATGTCTTAACCAAAAAAGCCACTAATAATAGTGGCTTTTTTAATGCTATCTACAACCGTTCAACTGATAAAGCGTGTAAATCGGCGTTTCGAAGTTTAAAGCTACAGCCCCGAGCAATCAACTCATCGCGATTGGCTAATACCAGGGGGTGCAGCTGCGGGTTCTCTTCGTAATCTCCATCATAGCTGACCTGCAATCGTTGCAGGGCATAGTGCATCAGCGGAATACGCTGAGAAAGTCTTAATTCTCCATTTGCCATCGCATAGTCGTTAGCAATAATAGTCTGCTGCTTTACGCTAAGGCAGGGGTTGGGCACCACAACTGCGCTTAACCAGGTATTCCATTCAACATCTCCGTTAAGGCCGTGTTCAGATGCGTCAAGAAGATCGGGTACGCCGCGAAAGCGACTCATAACAAAGTCGAGATAATCCTTTTTCTTCTCGCAGTATGCCCGTACGTGCCAGCGTATTCCGTCATACACAAGCGTGTGGGGGACAATATTGCGGCCAACCTGCTCGCCTGAATTTAACGAGATATAATCTACATCGACCCTGAGCTGATGGCGTGCCGCCTGAACGAGGCCGCGAACTACCGAGGGTTCAATATGCCGCGGTGGAACATCGAGTATTGCTATATGGCCGTCACGCAGGTCAATCAGTGGAAGATTCTCTGCATTTTCCTGGTGCTCATACTGTGGTTTTTTACCCTGAAGCAAATGCAAATATTCATCAACCGTACCCTTGATGAAGCGCGGCGAAAAATGAGCGGTCGGCTTATAGGTTTTAGCGTGTCGATCGTAAAACAGCCCATCAGGGGATACTTCACTAATGTAACGATTAATATCTCTGGATGCCTGCTGACGCCCAATATTAAAAGCGTTACACAGATAGTGAGTGTTAAGACATCCCTCCCAAAACAGCACGATCTCCAGAAAGCGAAACCGTTGATTTTGTTCCCATGAGAGTGAGCTTAGAGTCATATCTGCTCCAAAATGCGACATGTTTATCTATACAGTATGGTAAAGATTATACAGGCTTCATATTCTAGATACACAGTGTTGGTATATCTCTATCAATTAAGCGCCTTAAATAGCAGAAGAACGATATCTCGTCCTTAACCAAATAATAAGCAAATATACCTGATCGGGATGTTATATGAACAAAAAAGATAATGGCTCATCACCCTTTTCTGAGGCGGCCAAAAAACAATTCGATCGGCATGAAATAGAGCGCGATCGATTTCGTACTGCTACTGCCCTGGCGGAAGATGAAGTGGTCAAACGCTTCGGCAGCGCAGGCGCTGAATATTTGAAAGGTTATCGCGGCGTCGATAACGAAACCGGCCAGAAAATGGCTAAAGGCCTGGCTGACGTTGCGAAGCACAAGGTTAACCCTGATTACGCAGCGCAGAATATTAAGCAACAGGCTGGTTTTTCTGCTGAAATCGCCACCACCAGCCGGGATAATGCAGAAGCCATTATCAACCGCAGTCCGGCTCGCACCATACGTAGTGATGATTTGCCGGAATATGGCAGAAATCACAACGTTGTCGACCGCGTGCAGATCCTGGATGGCACTATTATCGAAGGCTCTCAGAGCCAGATGAAATTTGTGAGCGACAGGGATGGGCTTTTCAGCGATATCGCTAAGGACGATGGTAAATTTGCTCGTTATCGTGGCGTTAAACTGGAATTACCCTCTGAGCAGTATGAGGGAGCTGCGACGTTTTGTCGTAATAAAGCCGCTACGCTGCGCGAGCGGGCAAACAAAGTTGAAGCTCAGGGTAAAACCGATGTTGCCGCTAAGCTTCGCCGTGAAGCAGAAAACTACGACCAGCTCGCTGACAATGTCTGTGATAGCGGTCTGACCACTGAACAGGCTATTTACTATCGCGAGCACCCTAAGATCGCGACGGCCATGGATATTGCACGCACCAGCCATCGTGCAGGTTTAGAAGGCGCGAAATCAGGCGCAGCGGTTGGCGGAACAATCTCGCTGCTCGTAAACCTATTTAACGTGGCGCAGCAGAAAAAAGAGCTGGGCGAAGCGATGCAGGATGTTGCCATCGATACGGCAAAAGCAGCGGCCCTGGGCTATGGTACTGCGTTCGCTGGCTCCGCTATTAAAGCCGGCCTACAGCAGTCTGAAAGCCAGCTGCTACGGGCCGTTTCCGGTACGACCGCGCCAGCGCTGGCAGTGAACATCTGTCTATCGTTAGGCATCTCTATCAAACGCTATGTTAATGATGAAATCGATGAGGCCGAGCTGCTGACGGAAGTCGGTGAGAAAGGAGCCGGAATGCTCTCCAGCGGCATGATGGCTGCGCTAGGCCAGATTGTTATCCCTGTTCCGATTGTGGGCGCGGCCATTGGCGGCATGATTGGCTATACGCTCTCCTCCATGTTTTATCAAAGCGCGCTTGAGGCTGCACGCGGCGCGGCGTTATCCCGGGAGCGTCTGGCCCGTATCAACGCTATTGAGACAGAAGCGCGTGCCCAAATCGCGAAAGAGAAAGCCCTGCTCGATGACTTTACCCGTCGGGAGATGCCGCAGTTACGTCATGATACGGAACGTCTTTTTAAAGTCATGTCAAACGGCTCCGATAACATTGATGACCTTGTATTTGCGATAAATGATTTTGCCACCCTGTTAGGCAAAAAACTGCAATTCCAGACGATGTCTGAGTTCGAGGATTTTATGGACTCTGATAAGCCATTAATACTGTAAGGAAAGCGGCATCACTATGTTTATCAACATGCTATCTGAAGATAAAAAGGTCCTTCTTGTTGAGCTTGCCAGGCTTCTGGCGCTATCCAATAACCCTTTGCTATGGGACGGTAAGAGCAAGGATGAACTGACCTCGGACTCCGACCTCAGTAAGTTATCTATTCAAAAAACCGAGCTGGAAACCAAGCTGCTAGAAGAGCTGGGGCACTATACCTCACCGCGCTACTATCCGCTGATTGGCATATACGAGCACGCCTGGAACACGGCGACCGAAGAGAGGCTAATTGAAAAGCTTAAAACGTTTCCTTTGGCAAAAATAGATGCACCTGAAAGTCGTGTCCAGGCCGCCACGGCAGTATTGCGATCTTTACTTGAGGGTAAAAAAACGGACTCGCTTGCGGAGCCAAAGATCGTTATTTTCCAGCTTTTCCTGTTTTCACTGCGGGCAGGCCAAATTTCCAGCATTGAATGGATGCTGCTAAAGGAGATCCAGCTCCACTACCAGCTGCCAGATTTTATTTTTAAAGACCTGCTCAATAGCGCCGAAGCGATGCATAGCGAAATCAATAAAACGCTTGCCCTTATTCTTGAATAGAGGAGTTATAACATGCCAGTTCCAATTATTATCGGTGCAGTAGCCGCAGCGGCGGGCCTCTACGGCATCGCAAAAGGCGTGAGCGGTGCAAAAGATCACAGCAATGCCAAAAATATTAACCAAAGTGCGAAAAATAGAGTAGATGAGACTAGCACGCTTATTAACCAAAATCGTGAAGCGACTAATAACGTTATTGAAGATTATGGTCAGCGTAAACTACGTGCTTTTAACGGCGTGATCAGCGAATTTATCGAAACCTTTGGCCGTATTAAAAACGTTGAGCTGTCTGCCAGCCCCGAGCTGGAAAAGCTTCAGGCCGGAGATTTCACTAAGACGACGCTGGCAGATCTACGTCAGGATTACCAGATGCTGAAAGATGCAGGACTGGGTCTGGGGGCAGGAATGGGCAGCGGTGCCGCATTAGCATTTGGCGCTTATAACGGCACCATGCTGTTAGCTACGGCAAGTACCGGCACGGCGATCTCCTCTCTCTCCGGTGCTGCTGCCACTAACGCAACGCTGGCATGGCTTGGCGGTGGCTCCCTGGCAACCGGTGGTTTTGGTATGGCCGGTGGGATGATGGTGCTGGGTGGCATTGTCGCGGGTCCGGCGCTGGCTATTTTTGGTCATATCCTGGGTAACAAAGGTGAAGAGGCGCTGAATAACGCCCGGAGCAATATGGAGCAGGCTAAAACCTTCTGCGAGGATGGTGCGCTGATGGTTGCTAAGCTTCAGGCCATTGAAAAAGTGACCTCTCTTGCAAATAACGTCTTCTCCCTGACCAGCGGTCGCCTGCGCGGCACGGTTCACAATATGAAGGACGCGCTGGAACACTATGGTGAAAACTTCCGTGATTTCCCACAGGAAAGCAAAGAAGCGGTATTTATGTCCGTTAAGTACGCGCAATTGCTGAAAGCAATGATTGATACCCCCATCCTCGATCAGGATGGCAATCTGGTGCTCTCGACCGAAAAACGCGTTATCGATATTGCTGCCGTATCAGCAGGTGAGAAATCTCAGCTGGACGCGGTAGAAGCGTGATGATGACATCAGGCTCGCTGCTACAGGCGAGCCTGATTGCTGGTGACGATAATGTACTGCGACAAAAAGCTTCTACCATTTCCCTGCGTTCAGTGCGGACTGTGTTGCCAGCATGTAAATCTGGCAGAAGAGACCCGTTTCCTTGATAGGGGTGACGGTACCTGCCAGCACTATAATGCTGTCAGTAAAGGCTGCAATATTTACGATCGCCGTCCGGATATCTGTCGGGTCGATCTACAGTTTCAGTTAAACTATGCCCGTCTGTATACCTGGGAAGAATTCGTGGCCTTAAATCTGGCCGTGTGCCACCGGTTGATTGAGGAAGAGCAAAAGCACGTTTAACTACTCCATGACAAACACCCTACTCTGCCCCACTCACACCTTCGACGCCTCGCCCTTTATCCGGCGTGCGGAGTCCGGCTACATCCGCCACCTGCCTGCGCTGACCTACTGCCTCGTGGAGTATGACCGGGCGCACTACAGCGACGAACTGTTTCAGCAATTCGCACAGCCGTTCCCGGCGGCGCTGGCTAATGCGGTGGCGAAGCGCAGGGCCGAATACCTGGCGAGCCGCTACTGCGGGCAGGTGTTGCTCAAACAGGCGCAGGCCGCATCAACGGTGATTGGCACTCATGACCGCGTTCCCCAGTGGCCGTCTGGCTGGCGGGGCAGTATCTCCCATAGCGATAAATACGCCCTGGTTGTTATCGCCCCTGAATCAGCGGGACTTATGCCCGGTATCGATATCGAGCAGTGGCAGCCCGAGATCATGCTGGAGACGGCGGATATGTTCGCCTCGCCCGACGAGCAACAGCTGCTCTCCGCTTTAGCCATGCCCTACCCGCAGGCGCTATTAACGCTCTTTTCAGCTAAGGAGAGCCTGTACAAATCGCAGTGGCCTGAAGTGAGGCGCTACTTTGATTTCCAGGCTGCAAAGGTCACCCACATCGATGAAGCAGAGCAGCGCTTTACCCTGACGCTCACCGAGACCTTAACTCCAGAGCTAAAATGTGACACCGCCTTTAGCGGCAGCTATACGTTTCTCAACGACGCGGTCATCACCTGCATCGGCTAGCTTCCCAATTTAAAACCCCTTTATCCCCTGCGCTGCCAGCCATGCGGTGAGGCTGTGTACAAGCGGATGGTGCACAAAGGCAACCAGCTGCCGCGCCTTCTCTGCACCCACGCCCGGCAGCTGCTGCCAGCTAAGCTCATTGCGCTCGGTAAACTTTGACCAGCTGCTGTCGCTTGAGAGCCGCAGCGCGGTCTGGGTGAGCGGCAGGCCCAGCGCCATCACCCAGCGGATAAACGGCCGCTCGCGGGCCAGGTTAAACTGGTGCCAGATCTGCCGCCCTCTGGCTGCGCTCAGCCCCGGCGTGCTCTCTAGCTGCTGTCGGGTGAGGGCCAGCCAGGAGAAGATGTGCTCAAAGCGGTGCGTCTGATGCAGGAGCCGCCAGCCCGCGTCGCCCAACCCTGGAATATCCAGCACCCGCTTCGAGCTGAGCCATACCAGCCGGGCAAAAAACTGCGGCAGGCATTCAGGCGAGGCATAAAAGCAGGTCAGAGCATTAAAATGTGCGGGCGGCGGCTCGGGCTTATCCCGCGCCAGAGTGCGCCATATCACCCGGTCGATGCGCGGGATCCCCTGGCCCGCCAGGCTCACCTGAACCTGATCGCCCGGGGCAATATCCAGCTCATGCCAGCGGCGGACGGAGCCAAGGTTCACCCGACGCACCGTCTTGTCATCCAGCTGCACTGGCTCAAGCTCGGCCACTACGGCGATCTTACCGCTGCGCCCGGTAGCAAAGCGGATGTTCATCACCTCGGCGACCTGCTCAACGGGCGGATATTTCCAGGCCACAACCCACTCGCCTTCGCCGGGCCGCCAGCGCTTGCCCTCAGGCTCTTTCGCCCTACGGATCACCACCCCGTCAGTGACAAAGGGCAGCGGCGAGGTGAACCAGCGGGTGCGGATAGTCTCAACCTCATCCGCGTTTTTCACCGGCAGGCTGAAACGCGCGCTGGTGCTAAACCCGGCTTCGCTCAGCAGCGTCAGGCGCTTCTCCATCACGGCAGGTCCGTCTGGCCACGCCCAGACAAAGAGCGCCAGCTCATTCAGCAGAGGAGAGTTCTCCCGCTGCATGAGCGCGCCCGCTACTTTTGCTCGTGCGTTGACACCGCCCGTCCGCTGCTGGATATGCCCATCCCGCGCCAGATAGATCTCCCCCTGCAGCACGCTGTTTGCCAGCGGCCCGGCAAGTCGTTTAGGCAGAGACGGAATAAGGCGCACCTTCTCCGTCCACGACTCACCTTTGCGGCCATCGCCCCGGCTGATTGCCTGCACAAGCTGCCCGTTACGGTAGACCAGGGTCACCGCTACCCCATCGACCTTAGGCTGCACCCATATATCGCGGCGATCGCTCATCCAGCGTTTAAGGGCATACTTGTCCGCCAACTTGCGCACCCCGGTATGCATCACCGGATGCAGCACAGAACCGCTCACGGGCGGGGCCGAAAGGTCTGGCTGCGGCTGAGGCATAAAGCAACGCTGCCACTGCGCCAGCCGATCGCTGAGGCGATCGTACACCGCATCGCTTACTCCGCTGCTCCCCTCTCGCCAGTACGCCGCGTTCCACTGGATGACCTGCCGCTGGAGCCGGGCGATCTCCAGCTGTGCCCGAAAGGGTGACCATGATGGACAGGCCGCCGTGCTGTAACAGCTCCAGATAGTTAAGCCGAGCGCTAATCCTCTACGCTTCCACATTTTCTGCCTCCCTTGCCTCGACCAGCACGGTATACCGCGTGGCGAAGCGGCTGACGACTGGCAAAAAAGCAGGCTGCGAGGCGGCTTCAGCACTTTTTAAAGCGTTGCTGCAAACGAGAGTTGGATCGGGAAGAGAGCACGCAAAATGCAATAATCTCGGGCGAAAATGTGACAAAAACTACGTTAAAGGGTGCCGACGTGTATAATAGGCACGTATGTAGACATTTCCGTTCGTTCATTACATATAAAGATACTCATGGCTCAAGGCACGCTCTATATCGTTTCCGCTCCTAGTGGCGCGGGCAAATCAAGCCTTATTCAGGCTTTGTTAAAGACCCAACCGTTGTACGACACTCAGGTTTCTGTTTCACACACCACGCGCGCGCCGCGTCCCGGTGAAGTGCACGGTGAACACTACTTCTTTGTGGATCATGACGAGTTCAAAACCATGATTGGCAACGATGCGTTTCTTGAGCATGCGGAAGTGTTTGGTAACTACTACGGTACGTCCCGGGCAGCCATCGAGCAGGTGCTCTCTACGGGCGTAGACGTCTTCCTCGATATCGACTGGCAGGGCGCGCAGCAGATCCGCGCAAAAATGCCCCAGGCGCGCAGCATCTTTGTATTGCCGCCGTCGAAGCTGGAGCTGGATCGCCGCCTGCGTGGCCGTGGTCAGGATAGCGAAGAGGTTATTGCCAAGCGTATGGCTCAGGCAGTTGCAGAAATGAGCCATTACGCCGAATATGATTATCTGGTTGTGAACGATGATTTTGATACCGCGATCGGCGATATGAAGACCATCATCCGTGCTGAACGTCTGCGCATGGGCCGCCAAATGCAGCGACATGACGCTTTAATCAGCAAACTATTGGCAGATTGAACCGGGTTTCAGTATCATGCCCAGTCATTTCTTCATCTGTGGAGCACTTTAAGTATGGCACGCGTAACTGTTCAGGACGCTGTAGAGAAAATTGGTAACCGTTTTGACCTGGTACTGGTGGCCGCGCGTCGCGCTCGTCAGATGCAGGTTGGCGGTAAAGATCCGCTGGTAGCGGAAGAGAACGATAAAACTACCGTTATCGCGCTGCGCGAAATCGAAGAAGGTCTGATCAACAACCAGATCCTCGACGTACGTGAGCGCCAGGAGCAGCAAGAGCAGGAAGCCGCTGAGTTACAGGCCGTCACCGCTATTGCTGAAGGTCGTCGTTAATAACGCTGCAGGTCACCCTTGTATCTGTTTGAAAGCCTGAATCAACTGATTCGCACCTACCTGCCGGAAGACCAGATCAAACGTCTCCAGCAGGCGTATCTCGTTGCACGTGACGCTCACGAGGGCCAGACACGTTCAAGCGGTGAACCCTACATTACGCACCCGGTAGCGGTGGCCTGTATTCTGGCCGAGATGAAACTCGACCACGAAACGCTGATGGCCGCCCTGCTGCATGACGTAATTGAAGATACCCCCGCCACCTACCAGGACATGGAGCAGCTGTTTGGCAAAACCGTGGCCGAGCTGGTGGAAGGGGTTTCAAAGCTTGATAAGCTGAATTTCCGCGATAAGAAAGAGGCGCAGGCCGAAAACTTTCGCAAGATGATCATGGCAATGGTGCAGGATATCCGCGTCATTCTCATCAAGCTTGCTGACCGCACACATAACATGCGCACGCTGGGCTCGCTACGCCCGGATAAACGTCGCCGCATCGCCCGTGAAACCCTCGAAATCTACAGTCCCTTGGCGCACCGCTTAGGTATTCACCACATCAAAACCGAGCTGGAAGAGCTGGGCTTTGAGGCGCTGCACCCGAATCGCTACCGCGTGATCAAAGAGGTCGTGAAGGCCGCGCGCGGCAACCGTAAAGAGATGATTCAAAAAATCCTCTCGGAGATCGAAGGGCGTTTGCAGGAGGCGGGAATTGCCTGCCGTGTCAGCGGTCGTGAGAAGCATCTTTACTCCATCTACTGCAAAATGGTGCTGAAAGAGCAGCGTTTTCACTCGATCATGGATATCTATGCTTTCCGGGTGATTGTCCACGATCTCGACACCTGCTATCGCGTGCTGGGTCAGATGCACAGCCTCTATAAGCCGCGTCCAGGACGCATGAAGGACTATATCGCCATTCCAAAAGCGAACGGCTATCAGTCGCTGCATACTTCTATGATTGGCCCGCACGGCGTGCCGGTTGAGGTGCAGATCCGTACTGAAGATATGGACCAGATGGCAGAGATGGGGGTGGCGGCACACTGGGCGTATAAAGAGCACGGTGAAAGCAGCACCACCGCACAGATCCGCGCCCAGCGCTGGATGCAGAGCCTGCTTGAGCTTCAACAGAGCGCGGGCAGCTCCTTTGAATTTATCGAGAGCGTTAAATCCGATCTCTTCCCGGATGAGATTTACGTTTTCACACCGGAAGGGCGCATCGTTGAGCTGCCTGCCGGTGCGACCCCGGTCGACTTTGCCTATGCGGTGCACACCGATATCGGCCACGCCTGCGTTGGCGCACGCGTTGACCGACAGCCCTACCCGCTGTCGCAGCCGCTGACCAGCGGGCAGACGGTAGAGATTATTACCGCGCCGGGCGCACGCCCGAACGCCGCCTGGCTTAACTTTGTTGTGAGCTCGAAAGCACGCGCCAAAATTCGCCAGATGCTGAAAAACCTCAAGCGCGACGACTCGGTAAGCCTGGGTCGTCGTCTGCTGAATCACGCCCTCGGCGGCAGCCGTAAGCTGGCTGAGATCCCATCTGAGAACATCCAGCGTGAGCTGGTGCGCATGAAGCTGGTCTCCCTCGACGATCTGCTGGCGGAGATTGGCCTTGGCAACGCCATGAGCGTGGTGGTAGCGAAAAACCTGCAGCAGGGCGAAGCCTCCGCAGTGTCTACCGCGCCGAGCCACGGCCATCTGCCGATTAAGGGCGCGGACGGGGTGCTGATCACCTTTGCAAAATGCTGCCGTCCGATCCCCGGCGACCCGATTATTGCGCACGTCAGCCCCGGCAAAGGGCTGGTTATTCACCATGAGTCCTGCCGTAACATCCGTGGCTACCAGAAAGAGCCGGAGAAGTTTATGGCGGTCGAGTGGGATAAAGAGACGGCGCAGGAGTTTATCACCGAGATCAAGGTTGATATGTTCAACCATCAGGGCGCGCTGGCGAACCTGACGGCGGCAATCAACACGGCCTCTTCTAATATTCAGAGTCTGAATACGGAAGAGAAAGATGGTCGCGTCTATAGCGCCTTTATCCGCCTGACCTGCCGCGACCGCGTGCATCTGGCGAATATCATGCGCAAAATTCGCGTACTGCCGGACGTGATCAAGGTCACCCGTAACCGAAACTAGCCCTATGACTCTGAAACGTTATACGCGTATACGTGAGATGCTCGCCAGGCGCCAGCCTGATCTGACCGTCTGCATGGAGCAGGTTCACAAGCCCCATAACGTTTCGGCAATCATTCGCACCGCCGATGCCGTCGGCGTGCATGAAGTTCACGCCGTCTGGCCGGAAAACCGGATGCGCATCATGGCTTCCTCCGCTGCGGGGAGCAACAGCTGGGTACAGGTCAAAACGCACCGTACCATTGCCGATGCCGTTGGGCATTTGAAAGGCCAGGGGATGCAGGTGCTGGCTACCCATCTCTCTGAGAAAGCTGTAGATTTTCGTGATATCGACTACACCCGCCCGACTTGTATTCTGATGGGCCAGGAGAAGACCGGCATCACCCAAGAGGCGCTGGATCTGGCGGACCAGGATATCATTATTCCGATGATCGGCATGGTGCAGTCGCTTAACGTCTCGGTCGCCTCTGCGCTGATCCTCTATGAGGCGCAGCGCCAGCGGCAGAACGCGGGCATGTACACTCGCGAGACCAGCCTCATAGATTATGACGACCAGCATCGACTGCTGTTTGAAGGCAGCTACCCGGTGCTCGCCCGCGTGGCGAAGCAGAAGGGGCTACCCTATCCCGACCTTAACGCGCATGGCGAAATAGACGCCGATGCCGCGTGGTGGGCCACCATGCAGGCGGCAAGGTAAGCGTATGCAGGGTCGGTTATTAGATGCTGTTCCGCTCAGTTCTTTAACCGGCGTTGGCGCGGCGCAAAGCAACAAGCTGGCCAAAATCGGCCTGGTGAACGTCCAGGATCTGCTCCTGCATCTGCCGCTGCGCTATGAAGACCGCACCCATCTCTACCCTATCGCCGACCTGCTGCCGGGCGTCTATGCTACGGTTGAGGGCGAAGTGCTCAACAGCAACGTCACATTTGGCGGTCGTAAGATGATGACCTGCCAGATCAGCGACGGCAGCGGCATCCTGACGATGCGCTTTTTCAACTTCAACGCGGCGATGAAAAACAGCCTCTCGCCAGGCCGCCGCGTGCTGGCCTACGGCGAGGCGAAGCGCGGCAAGTACGGCGCGGAGATGATCCACCCCGAGTACCGTATTCAGGGCGATCTCAGTACCCCGGAGCTGCAGGAGACCCTGACGCCGGTCTACCCCACTACCGAAGGCATCAAGCAGGGAACGCTGCGCAAGCTGACCGATCAGGCGCTGGATCTGCTTGACACCTGCGCCATTTCAGAGCTGCTGCCGCCTGAGCTGGCACAGGGGATGATGAGCCTGCCGGAGGCGCTGCGCACTCTGCATCGCCCGCCGCCGACGTTACAGCTGACTGATTTAGAGCATGGCCAGCACCCCGCCCAGCGCCGCCTGATCCTTGAAGAGCTGCTGGCGCACAACCTCAGTATGCTGGCGTTACGCGCCGGGGCGCAGCGTTTCCACGCCCAGTCGCTGAAGGCCAACGATACGTTAAAAAATCAGCTGCTGGCGGCCCTGCCGTTTAAGCCAACCGCTGCACAGGCGCGGGTCACGGCAGAGATCGAACACGATATGGCGCTGGATATCCCCATGATGCGCCTGGTGCAGGGCGACGTTGGCTCGGGTAAAACGCTGGTGGCC
This sequence comes from Pseudescherichia sp., assembly GCF_031998825.1. Lineage (GTDB taxonomy): Bacteria > Pseudomonadota > Gammaproteobacteria > Enterobacterales > Enterobacteriaceae > Pseudescherichia. Next base: position 68,468 of record NZ_DAMACX010000015.1, on the reverse strand, counting down.
GCTCTCGCTGCCCTGCGCGCCATTGCCAACGGCAAGCAGGTGGGGCTGATGGCGCCCACCGAGCTGCTGGCCGAGCAGCACGCCAATAACTTCCGCAGCTGGTTTGAACCGCTGGGAATCGAAGTGGGCTGGCTGGCGGGCAAGCAGAAGGGCAAGGCCCGCCTTGCGCAACAGGAAGCGATTGCCAGCGGCCAGGTGCAGATGGTGGTCGGCACGCACGCTATTTTCCAGGAGCAGGTGCAGTTTAACGGCCTGGCGCTGGTGATTATCGATGAGCAGCACCGCTTTGGCGTCCACCAGCGGCTGGCGCTGCGGGAGAAGGGCCAGCAGCAGGGCTTCCATCCGCATCAGCTGATCATGACCGCTACCCCTATTCCCCGTACCCTGGCGATGACCGCCTACGCCGATCTCGATACCTCAGTGATCGACGAGCTGCCGCCGGGACGTACCCCGGTCACCACCGTGGCGATTGCCGATACGCGCCGCAGCGAAATTATCGATCGCGTGCGTCATGCCTGCACCAATGAAGGCCGTCAGGCCTACTGGGTCTGCACCCTGATCGAGGAGTCCGACCTGCTGGAGGCCCAGGCCGCCGAAGCGACGTGGGAGGAGCTGAAGCTGGCCTTGCCAGAGCTGAACGTTGGCCTGGTTCACGGCCGCATGAAGCCTGCCGAGAAGCAGGCGGTCATGCAGGCATTCAAGCAGGGTGAGCTGCATCTGCTGGTGGCGACCACGGTCATTGAAGTGGGCGTAGACGTACCCAACGCCAGCCTGATGATCATTGAGAACCCTGAGCGTCTTGGTCTTGCGCAACTCCACCAGCTGCGAGGCCGCGTTGGCCGGGGCGCGGTTGCCTCTCACTGCGTGCTGCTCTACAAATCCCCGCTCTCTAAAACGGCGCAAAAGCGTTTGCAGGTGCTGCGCGACAGTAATGACGGCTTCGTAATTGCGCAAAAGGATCTGGAGATTCGCGGTCCCGGCGAGCTGCTCGGTACCCGCCAGACAGGTAACGCTGAATTTAAGGTCGCCGACCTGCTACGCGACCGGGCGATGATCCCTGAAGTACAGCGCCTCGCCCGCCATATTCATGAACGCTACCCGGAGCAGGCCGCTGCATTAATCGAACGCTGGATGCCGGAAACCGAGCGTTATTCCAACGCCTGATAACCCCTCCTGGAAACACCTTGTAAAATTTATAAATGCAATCGTTTGCTTTTATGAGTTGCTCAGCTAAAATGCCCGCTTTTCCACCGTGGAATTGCCTGAGATGTCCGTTAACACCCTCGAGTCTAAAAATGCGCAACCGGTTGCGCAGCCACACAACAGCGAACTGATCTACCGCCTGGAAGACCGTCCGCCGCTGGCGCAAACCCTTTTTGCCGCCTGCCAGCACCTGCTGGCGATGTTTGTTGCGGTCATCACTCCGGCACTGCTGATCTGCCAGGCGCTGGGCCTGCCCGCGCAGGATACGCAGCACATCATCAGCATGTCGCTGTTCGCCTCGGGCGTGGCCTCGATTATCCAGATTAAAGCCTGGGGTCCGGTGGGCTCAGGCCTGCTCTCCATTCAGGGCACCAGCTTTAACTTCGTCGCCCCGCTGATCATGGGCGGCACGGCGCTGAAAACCGGCGGCGCGGACGTCCCGACAATGATGGCGGCGCTGTTCGGCACCCTGATGCTGGCGAGCTGCACCGAGATGGTCATCTCCCGCGTGCTGCACCTGGCTCGCCGGGTGATCACGCCGCTGGTCTCCGGCGTGGTGGTGATGATTATCGGCCTGTCGCTGATTCAGGTCGGCCTGACCTCCATCGGCGGCGGCTACGGCGCCATGGCGGATCACACCTTCGGCGCACCGAAAAACCTGCTGTTGGCAGGCGTGGTGCTGGCCGTCATCATCCTGCTGAACCGCCAGCGTAACCCTTACCTGCGTGTGGCCTCACTGGTGATCGCCATGGCGGTAGGCTACCTGCTGGCCTGGTGGATGGGCATGCTGCCGCAGAACAGCGCCCCGACCAGCAGCGACCTGATCATGATCCCGACCCCGCTCTACTACGGTCTGGGCATCGACTGGAGCCTGCTCCTGCCGCTGATGCTGGTATTCATGATCACCTCCCTCGAAACCATCGGCGACATCACCGCCACCTCCGACGTCTCTGAGCAGCCGGTCTCCGGTCCGCTCTATATGAAGCGTCTGAAGGGTGGCGTGCTGGCTAATGGCCTGAACTCCTTTGTTTCGGCGGTGTTCAATACCTTCCCGAACTCCTGCTTCGGCCAGAACAACGGCGTGATCCAGCTGACCGGCGTTGCCAGCCGCTATGTAGGCTTTATCGTGGCGCTGATGCTGATTGTGCTCGGCCTCTTCCCGGCAGTGAGCGGCTTCGTCCAGCACATTCCTGAGCCGGTGCTCGGTGGTGCAACGCTGGTGATGTTCGGCACTATCGCCGCCTCCGGGGTGCGTATCGTCTCCCGCGAGCCGCTGAACCGCCGCGCAATCATGATTATCGCCCTCTCGCTGGCGGTTGGCCTCGGCGTATCCCAGCAGCCGCTGATCCTGCAGTTTGCGCCTGACTGGCTGAAAAACCTGCTCTCCTCCGGCATCGCCGCGGGCGGTATTACCGCTATCGTGCTGAACCTCGTCTTCCCGCCAGAGAAGAACTAGCCCCCCTCGCGGCAGCGGTATTCACCCGCTGCCGCCGTAACACTGTCTCACCATTCCCTCCTTGAGCATTGCGCATAAATCGTGCATAAATTCCTTGTATGCTCACCGGGAAGGAAGACCATGAAACTGATTGGAAAAATGCTGCTCTACATCGCGATCGCCCTGCTGCTGGTGATCCTGGCCTGCTATTTTCTGGTTCAGACGCGCTGGGGGGCAACGCAGGTCGGCAAGTGGGTCAGCAGCAATACCGACTATCACCTCGCCTTTGACGCCGCCGATCACCGCTTCTCTTCACCTTCCCATCTGCTGCTCAAAAACGTCAACTTTGGCCGCAAAGGCCAGCCCGCGACGCTGGAGGCAAAGAGCGTGGATATCGGCTTTAGCAGCCGTCAGCTCACCGATCCCCTGCACGCGGACACCATTCTGCTTCAGGAGGGAACGCTCAACCTCTCACCTGCCACCGCGCCGCTGCCGCTCAAGGCCGACCGCCTGCTGCTGAGCGATATGGCCTTTAATAGCCCTGCCACCGGCTGGGATCTCAGCGCTCAACGGGTAACCGGGGGTATCACGCCCTGGGAGCCGGTAGCGGGCAACGTGATGGGCAGCAAAGCGCAGATCCAGTTCAGCGCCGGCTCGATGACGCTCAACGGCGTCCCCGTCAGCAACGTGCTGATTCAGGGCAGCATCGATAACAGTGACGTGACCCTGAGCACGATTGGCGCAGATATGGCGCGCGGCTCGCTCACCGGCACGGCCCGTCGCACCGCCGACGGAGGCTGGATTGTCGATAGCCTGCGCCTGAACGATATCCGCCTACAGAGTGATAAATCCCTGACCGATTTCTTCGCCCCGCTAACCACCCTGCCCTCGCTACAGATTGGCCGTCTTGAGGTGACCGATGCTCGCCTGCAGGGGCCAGACTGGGCGGTGACCGATCTCGACCTCAGCGCTCGCGCTCTGACCCTGACGAAGGGCGACTGGCAGAGCGAGGATGGCCGACTGGCAATGAACGCCAGCGAGTTTATCTTTGGATCGCTGCACCTCTTCGATCCGATTTTTAACGCCGAATTCTCCCCGCAGGGTATTGCGCTGCGCCAGTTCACCTCCCGCTGGGAAGGCGGCATGGTGCGCACCTCGGGCAACTGGCTGCGAAATGGCAAAGCGCTGGTGCTGGACGACGCGGCGATAGCCGGCCTGGAATATACTCTGCCAGCTAACTGGAAACAGCTGTGGATGGATCGGCTTCCCGGCTGGCTGAACAGCGTAACGCTAAAAAGGTTTAGTGCCAGCCGTAACCTGGTGATCGATATCGATCCTGCGTTTCCGTGGCAGATCACCGCTCTGGATGGCTACGGTGCAAACTTACAGCTGGCAAGGGATCGCCAGTGGGGCGTGTGGGGCGGCAGCGCCAAGCTCAACGCCGCTGCCGCAACCTTTAACCGCGTTGACGTCCGCCGACCTTCGCTAGCGCTGGCTGCCGACCGCAGCACGGTCAACATCAGCGAACTGAGTGCCTTTACCGGCCAGGGCCTGCTGGAGGGAACCGCTACCGTTTCGCAGGGAGCGGAGCGGCAGGTGAACGTTAACCTCAACGGACGCGGCATTCCGCTCAGCATATTGCAGCAGTGGGGCTGGCCCGCACTGCCCCTCTCCGGCGGCGGTAATATCCAGCTCACCGCCACCGGCAGGGTCAACGCCGAAGCACCGCTGAAGCCAACGGTAAACGGCGAGCTGAAAGCGATCGACGTCATGAAGCAGCAGCTCACCCAGACGATGCGCAACGGCGAAATCGTGCAGTAAGCTTGCCGAGCCTACAGCTCGATGGTGAGTGTGCTCCCCTGGGCGCTCACCACCACGCCCCACTCGCTGCCAGCGAACGTCCCGCCTTTTACGCCGCCAACCTGCGTTACGTTACGCAGGCACAGCGTCCAGCTTTGCGCCTCGCCGGAACCCACTACGTGCAGCGTATTGCCCTCGCGCGTCGCCTTCAGGGTAAATATTACTGCGCCGTCGTCACCCGGTACCTCGCAGGTGGCCTCGTGACCATCCTCAAAGGCAAAGAGCTGGAAGGCGGTTCCCTCGTGCCACGCGTAGTCCGGCCGCTGGTCGTTACTCCCCAGCGCCAGCAGCGTGTTGTTGCGCACATAGACCGGCAGGCTCATAAAGTCGTGCTGCTGTCTGTGCCAGCGGCTGCCCTGTAGCTCATCGTTGCGCCACAGATGCGTCCAGCGTCCTTCCGGCAGGTAGAACTGCACGTCGCCCGCCTCTGAGAAGACCGGGGCGACCAGCACGGCGTCGCCGAGCATATACTGAAGGTCAAGGTAGTCGCAGGCGGGATCGTCCGGAAACTCCAGCATCATCGCCCGCAGCATCGGCGTACCCTGCTCACGAGCCAGCGCCGCCTGGCGGTAGAGATAGGGCATCATCCGGCACTTCAGTTGGGTAAAGTGGCGCACCACGTCGCAAGATTCGTCGTCGTAGGCCCAGGGCACACGGTAGGATTTGCTGCCGTGCAGGCGACTGTGGCTGGAAAGGAGCCCGAACGCGCACCAGCGTTTATAGACATGCGCTGGGGCGGTATTCTCAAAGCCGCCAATGTCGTGGCTCCAGAAGCCAAACCCGGAGAGACCAATCGACAGTCCGCCGCGCAGGCTCTCCGCCATCGACTCATAGTTGGCGTAGCAATCACCGCCCCAGTGCACCGGGAACTGCTGCGCCCCCACTGAGGCCGAGCGGGCAAACAGCACCGCCTCGCTCTCGCCCACCGTCTCTTTCAGCACGTTCCACACCAGCTCGTTGTAGATATAGGCGTAGTGGTTGTGCATCTTCTGCGGATCGGCGCCGTCGAACCACTGAACGTCGGTAGGGATGCGCTCGCCAAAGTCGGTTTTAAAGCAGTCGACGCCGATCGCCACCAGCTTTTTCAGCTCGTCGGCGTACCAGCGGCAGGCCTCAGGGTTGGTAAAGTCATAGATTGCCAGCCCCGGCTGCCACTTGTCCCACTGCCAGAGCGAGCCGTCCGGGCGCTTGAGCAGGTAGCCCTTCTCCTTCAGCTCCTTAAAGCGCGGCGACTTCTGGCCGATGTAGGGGTTGATCCAGACGCAGATTTTCAGCCCCTTCGCCTTCAGGCGGCGGATCATCCCCTCTGGATCCGGGAAGGTCACCGGGTCCCACTCAAAATCGCACCACTGAAAGGCTTTCATCCAGAAGCAGTCGAAGTGGAAGACGTGCAGAGGCAGGTTGCGCTCCGCCATGCCGTCGATAAAGCTGTTTACCGTGGCCTCGTCGTAGTTGGTGGTAAACGAGGTGGTCAGCCAGAGGCCAAACGACCACGCAGGCGGCAGCGCCGGACGTCCGGTGAGCTGCGTGTAGCGGTTCAGGACATCCTTCGGTGTCGGGCCGTCGATCACAAAATATTCGAGATGCTCGCCCTCAACGCTGAACTGCACCTTCGACACCTTCTCCGATCCCACCTCAAAGGAGACGCACTCGGGATGATTCACCAGCACGCCGTAGCCGCGATTGGTGAGGTAGAAGGGGATATTCTTGTACGCCTGCTCGGTGCTGGTGCCGCCGTCGCGGTTCCAGGTCTCCACCGTCTGGCCGTTGCGCACCAGGGCGGTAAAGCGCTCGCCCAGGCCATAGACAGCCTCTCCGACGCCGAGATCCAGCCGCTCGAACAGGTAGTTTTTCCCATGATGCGCATCCTGCACGTAGCCGCTGTTCTTCAGCTGGCTGCCGGTGATCCGCACGCCGTTACGCAGAAAATCCAGCGACCAGATCTCGCCTTTGGTCACCCGCGCGGTGAGGTTGCCGGAGGTCAGGGATGCGAACGCCTCGCTGTTATGCAGCTCGACCTCAACGCCTTTTTGCACGTTCAGCGGGTAGTGCGGGCCGTTATCCAGCGCGCCCCGGAAGTGTTCCATCCGCACGCCAATCACGCCTTCCTGCGGCGAGAAGAGACGCAGGGTAAATAGAGGCGTATCCAGCTGCCACGTCCGCTCGCGCACGTCGCGCGGCGCGGCATGGATCAGCAGCTCGCTCCCCTGCTGCTCCACGTCAAAGACCTGCACCGGAGAGATCACGTTAAGGCCGGGTTGAATAAGCCAGTTTCCATCACTGATTTTCATGTTCTGTTCCTTTTAATGCGTTAATTCTTTGCCGATCGATTCCTGGTCAAAATCCTGCTGGTTGCGGCGTGCGCCTACGGCGAGCTGCTGCATCATGGCGGTCAGGAATGGGGTTTTCAGGGTGTAGAAGCGTTTGGCAACGATGGCGCTCAGCAGGTAGCAGACCGCCGGGACGAGAGTAAAGAGGGCAATAATGATGGTGATGGTGGTGCCGTTCTGCGCTTTCGCTGCCGCATCGTAGCCGCCGCCCGCCAGCGCCCAGCCGATCACCGCCCCGCCGAGAGCCAGGCCCAGCTTCAGCACAAACAGCGTGCCGGCGAAGCTGATCCCGGTCAGGCGTTTTCCGTTACACCACTCGCCGTAGTCGACGGTGTCGGACATCATGACCCACTGGATCGGCGTCACCAGCTGGTGCAGGACGCCAATCACGAAGATAAAACCAAACATGGTGATACTGGCGCTCATCGGCACGAAAAACATCGCCACGCTCAGCACCGCCAGCGCCGCGTTAGTCCACCAGAAGACGCTGACCTTGCACTTCCAGTCGGTGAGCGGCTTCGCCAGCGCACTGCCGATCAGGTTGCCGACGCAGTAGGTGGTAAGGAAGGC